>JBBATZ010000045.1:0-35554 GCA_040398425.1 Hyphomonadaceae bacterium | reverse complement strand
CTAGGCGAGTTTGCAGGCGTGAAAAGCCCCCTCCGCAGATTGACGCTTCGCGACGCTTGGCGTGATCCTGCTGATAGATGCGGCCGGAGTGATCGCAATGCTGAAGGTACTGGCGGGTTCACTGGCGTTGGGACTGGCGGCGACGTGCGCGGCGCAAGCGGAGGTTACGGCAAATGCGCCGGATGGCTTCGCGATCCAGATTGTATCGGTCGTCAAACTCGATCGCGATGGCGCGTGGGCGCGCCTCGTCGACATCGCATCGTGGTGGAGCGGGGCGCATACCTACTCCGGCGACGCAAAATCGCTGAGACTCAACGCTGAGGCGGGCGGGTGCTGGTGCGAGTTGTGGAATGGCGGCAAGGTGGAGCATGGCCGCGTGGTCGCCGTCATGCCGCGCGACCTGCTGCGCGTGAACGCGGCGCTTGGGCCGCTCCAGGATATGGGCGTCAGCGCGGCGCTGACATTCCAGCTGGCGGATGGACCGGACGCGGGCACGACGAAGCTGACGGTCAACTACAAGGTCAACGGCTCAAGCGCGTCCGGCCTCGACAAGGTCGCAGCGGCTGTGGACGGCGTATTGGTCGAGCAGGTCGCGCGACTGTCGGCTGGCAGATAGCCAAAAAGAAAGGGCGCCCCGAAGAGCGCCCTTTCCGAACTCAAGTCTCGACGTGAATCACTGCGTGACGGGGCGCAGCGTGACAACCACGCGGCGGTTTTGCGCACGCTTGGCTTCCGTGTCATCCGGGAACACGAGTGGCTGGCCTTCGCCCATGCCGCCCGTCGCAATACGCTGACCAAGAACGCCCTTGCCTTGCAGGTAGGTGCTCACGGATTGGGCGCGGCGATAGGACAGGTCGAGGTTGGCCTGCTCGGCGCCTTCGGTCGACGCGAAGCCGACGATGTCGATCGTCGTCTTGGGATAGAGGTTGAGCGACTTCGCAACCTGGTCGAGGACCGGGGTGAACGACGCATCAAGCGCGGCTGAGCCTTTGGAGAATGTAACGTCCGAGGGCATCACGAGCTGGATCGTGTCGCCGTTACGCTGCAGGCCGATGCCTGTGTTCATCGTCGCGCGACGCATGTCTTCTTCCTGCCCGTCCATGTAGCGGCCGACAGCGCCACCTGCGAGGGCACCGATGGCGGCGCCAACTGCGATGTTGCGACCGTCATTGCCGCCGGCGAAGACGCCGCCGATGCCGCCGGCGATTGCGCCGATTGCGGCGCCGCGGCCGGTATTGCCCCAGATGGATTCACCCGTCAGGGGGTCAGTCGCGCAGGCGCCGAGCGCTATCGCGGCCGTCATGAAAACCAGAGTCCGCTTCATCGATATCTCCTTGAAAGTCCGAATCGACACCCACGCCGCTTCGCGCCGATGTATATCGGCGGTGATCTGGGCACAAACGCGGTCCTATTGGTTCGGTTGCGCCTTTCTTGGTTCATGGACAATTCATCACGACGCCCAATCGGGGCCGGATGCTGTGTAGTTTCGCCTGCAGGGCGAAGGTGGGAAGGGTCTGCGGCATGGCGACCACCCATGAGAAGGGATGAAACCTGATCGAAATCAGCCCGGTACCGTCCGAAACCGCGTCGGGGGCCCCTCGGAATATCGCCGCTTCCCAGGGCTCCTCAAGGGAAAGGGAAGTGCTAGTCTCTTGAGTCTGGTCGCCATCCGGTGGGGTCATGCGGGACGGCAGGTAGCGAGGATTGACGTGAAGCCGAGTTTTTCCGGCCAAGGGATCGTGTTGGGTATCGTGCCAGCAATGGCCGCCCTGCTTGTCGCCGGTCTCCTACTCACGGGATGTGGGGAAAATGCGGGGCAGGTCGGCGTGGCCATCCCACAAAATGCTGCTTCAGGCGTAGGTGCCAGCGGGTCTCCGACCGCGACGGGCGATTCAGATGCCGTCGGCCAGCTCACTGCGGTGTCGGGTCCGTCCGGTCCGCTCGACACAAGCGTGTGGGTGCTGTCGCCGCCATTTTCTGCGGCTGGCGATGAACCTTTCTGGCGGATGGAGATCGTGGACGGGTGGTTCTCGTTCAAGCGATCGGGTCTGCGCGCCATCGAAGAGCCGCTTGTGCAGCCCCGCCAGGAAAATGGCGCAGATGTTTTCGACACGGGCTCGCTGAAAGTCACGATCCGGCGCGAGGCATGCGAGACGGAGCAGGGCGGCAAGGGCGAGTTCTCCGCGAAGGTCACGTTCGACGGACTCGATTTCGATGGTTGCGCCTTCGGCGGGCAAAGCACCGTGGCGGCGTCGGCTGAAGCTGCAACGGTTGCGGAATCCCTGACGACGATCGACGCTTGTCTGGCCAAGCTTGGTCAGCCCGCTGTCGTAACGGCGATATATCCGCGTCAAGACGGTGAACAGACGGCCGTCGCGATGCGGGCGAAATCCGGCGCGTTCTACGAGTGCGTCACGGAACAGGCGGATGGTTCGGTCGTGTCGCTTGATGCGCTTGATCAGGGCGGCCAGCCCGCGTGGATGAACCGGATGCGTTTCCTGCGCGATGGCGTAACAGCGCCGGCGTGCGCGGACGCGGAAGACGTGCGGGTTGGGGACTCGGTGGTCGGCAAACTGCTCGGCAAGTCCTGCAAGTTCTGACCGCCGCCGCCTATCTCCAAGGCTTGTAGATATCCGGTCCCGTCGGCCGCGCGGCATGCCTTGACGCTGCAGGCGTCTGCACTGTGCGGGCGGAGACGCTGGTCATCATCGGCAGGGGCGCAGCGGGACGCTTCACGAAACTCTCCGTCTTGCCGAACGAGGCCAGCTTTGGCTTGGGCGGCGATGGCGGCTTGAGTGGCGGGGTCGAGATTGCGGAAATCGGCTTTGCCGAGACGGGCTCTGCGCCGCGCGCGAAGCGACTTGCGCGTGTCGCCATCTCGGTGACGCGGGAGGCGAACGTGCCCTCGCCATCCGGCCAGGCGATGGCCGCGAGCGCATCTGGCTCGGCGCGCTCAAGAACGCGACCGTCGGCGCGCAGGAGGCTGACGGACGGCGGGGCCGGTTCGAGTTCGACCACATAGCCTTCGGTCTCGAGGCGCGACGTGTCATGATCGCCCATGCGCCAGGCGAGCGCGCCAGCGTCGGTCAGCTCATAGAGCTTCCGTATCAATTGCTGGGTTGAAGCGTGCACCATCGATTTAGCCCCTCATCGACAGCATGGGCGCCCGGCTGGGCAGGGTCAAGCCCGCGCAGGTTTCCCCACGTGTCGGACGATCAGGCGAGAGAGGACTTTGGGATCCCGGGTCTCGCATTCCAAGATCACAGCTGGCTTCCATCCCAAGCGCCGCAACGCCGCCAGCGTAGCCGTGTCGCGCGCCATGTTGCGGCCGATCTTTGCGGTCCAGTAGGCACGATTGGCCTGTGGGACCCGGGCGCCACGCGGACAGTCGTGGCCGTGCCAGAAGCATCCGTGCACGAACAAGGCGACGCTGTGGGCGGGGAAGACGAGGTCGGGCTTGCCGGGCAGGTCGACCCGGCCGAGACGGAAACGCAGGCCGAGGGCATGGGCGGCGCGGCGTACCTTCAACTCGGGTTCGGTGTCGCGTGACTTGACGGCCCGCATTACGGCCGAGCGCTGTTCGGAATCGAATACGTCCGTCACCGGAGGTTGTCTCGAGCGGCGTGTGAGGCAAAGGTCACCCCAACGATTCCACAGAAGCAAGGAAACACAATGGCCCGTACAACCCATCGCAGCACCGGCGGCAAGAAGCTCTATGCCGTTCGCGACACGGAAGGTCAGTTCAAGGACATCCAGACCTATGAACGCGCACATGGTCAGGACGTGCGGAAGCACAGCAAGGCTGAGGCGGCAGCTGACGCCAAGGCGGCTGCGAAAAAGCCTGCAAAGAAGGCCGCGAAGAAGACCGCCAAGACCGCGGTGAAGAAAGCGCCGACCAAGAAGGTTGCGAAGAAAATGGCGCCTGTGAAGAAGACGGCGAAGAAGGCTCCCGCCAAGAAGAAAGCCGCCAACAAGAAGTAGCGATCAGGCCGCTGCTCGCGCCGAACCGCCTGTGGCGAGGGGCGCGAGCAGATGATCGCCAAGCCAGCGCACGACCGGGACAGAGACGCCGTCGCCGATCACCTTGAGTGCGTGGGTTTCGCCGGGGGGCAGGCGATAGCCGTCGTCCAGCCCCATCAGGCGCGCGGCTTCACGGGCGAGTATGGGCCGCAGGCGCGCACGGCCGTTTTCCGTGACCAGCAGCAATTGTTTCGACGAGCCGCCCGACGGCGTGCGCAGGCAACCGGCCATGCCATCATAGCGGATCTCGGCGCGCTGGATGCGTGTCCCATGCTCGATGCGGATGCGTCGGAACAGGGCGCCGGCCTGCCAGCGCGGATCTGCGAGCGCGGCCTCGACACGCTGGCGGTGCAGCGGCGCCATCTGCGACATCAGCTTCTGCGTGTCGGCGTCCGAGCGCCAGACGCCTTCCGGGGGCGCGCGGTCGAGCAGGGAGGCAAGGTCGGCGTTGCGGCGTACGGGATGTGGCAGGCGCCACCACGCCCACGCCATGTGTGTCGTATCGCTGAGGCCCGCGACGGCCGCGCGAAGGGCGGGCGGATGGTAGAGCGGATCGGCCTCATCGCTGATCAGGCCTGACGGGATGCGGCCCTTGTGGGCGATGATGAACAGGCGCTGGCGCGATTGCGGCGAGAACAGCGCGGCGTCGATCAGCATGGCGCCGACGCGATAACCTGCATCGGCCAGTTCCGTGATCAGCGTGGCGAAGTCGCGTCCGCCATGGGACGACAGCAGACCACCGACATTCTCGATCGCCAGCGTGCGCGGGGCGCGGTCGCCCATCTTGCCGATGACATTCCAGAAGCCCCAGAAGGCGCCTGAGCGGGGAGCGTTGAGACCGCGACGTCCGCCGGCCAGCGACAGGTCCTGACAGGGGAAGCTGGCCCACGCCAGATCGGCGGCGGGAAGGGTGGAAGGCGCGAGGTTCCAGACATCGCCCTGTTCGACCCGGGCGTCTGGGTAATTCGATCGGTATGCATCGCATTTCATGCGGTCGAGGTCGTTGGCGAAGGCGCAGTCAAAGCGGCCGGACAGCCCGACGTGCGCCATGCCGCCGCCGGCGAAGAATTCGAGAAACGAGGGGCGCTTGGTGGCCATCAGAGGATCCTGCCCTGATTCGGGCGCGAACGGGCATGGGGCTGCGATCTCGCAGGTGAGGCCTGCGAGGTGGGTGTTTGCGATTTTGGTGGAGGGGGGAGGTCCGCGTGCGTGAGCGCGGCCGCGCTCGTCCTTCGACGGACGCGCACTGCGTGCGCTGCTCAGGATGAGCGCAAACGGGAATGCGGCGACCGGCTCATGGTGAGCAGCGCGGCCATGCCGCGCGTCCGTCGAACCATGGGCGACGAACTCGCGCTGGCTGATGCCGAAGCGTTCGCGGATGTAGTCCACGTATGCGTCGACGATCTGGTTCATGTTGCGGAGTGCGTGCGCGAAGTCGCGCAGGCGCTTCTGGGTGCAGGACCAGTCTGTCGAGGGCGGGAAAATTTCGAGGGTGATGCCGCTCGGATGCCAGCCGATGCGGCGGTAGGCTTGTCGCCAGAGGGCGTAGTCGAGGCGGGCTTCGGCGAGAGCGAGCAGGAGCGCGAAGCGGTCGCGGATGCTTCGACTTGCCTGGGACGCGGTCGCAGCTTTCCCCGCGCTGGACATCGCGAAGATGATCAGCGTCCAGAAGCTGGCGAGAGGTCCCATGAGTGCGGGCACGTCTCGCAGCAGCCACAGACGGAAGCTCCGACGTTTCATGGGCATGAGTTTAAACCCGCCGCGAGCCCGGCCGGTTTGCGTCGTGGATTCCCGCATATCTTTGCGGTCAAGTGGTTTAACTTACGGCTGAAGTTTTCTGGCTATCCGGCGAACCTGCACTCCCGCCTTCCAACAAAAGGGGGGGCAAGTCAGTCCGCTCGGCCTAGTCGAACATCTTCGAGATGGACTCGTCGTTGGCGATGCGGCGGATGGCTTCGCCGATGAGGGGCGCGAGGGAGATGGTGCGGATCTTTTTCGCTTTGGCGACGGCGTCGGGGGCCTGGATGGTGTCGGTGATGACCAGCTCCTTGAGCTGGGACTTGTCGATGTTGGCTGCGGCACCGTTGGATAGCACGCCGTGGGTGACGTAGGCGGCGACTTCCTTCGCGCCTTTCTTCAGGAGTGCTTCGGCGGCGTTGATGAGCGTGCCGCCCGAGTCCGTCATGTCATCGACCAGAATGCATTTGCGGCCTTCGACATCGCCGATGATGTTCATTACCTCGGACTCGCCCGCTTTCTCGCGGCGCTTGTCGACGATGGCGAGGTCTGTGTTGAGGCGACGGGCGAGGGCGCGGGCGCGGACGACACCGCCAATGTCCGGCGAGATGACCATCAGGTCCTGGCTGCCGTACTTCTTTAGAATGTCGTCGGCCATTTCGGGCTGGGCAAAGAGGTTGTCGGTCGGCTTGTCGAAGAAGCCCTGGATCTGTGCGGCGTGGAGATCGACGGTGACGACGCGATCAGCGCCGGCGGTGGTGATGAGGTTGGCGACGAGCTTGGCGGAAATCGGGGTGCGGCCGTCCGTTTTGCGGTCCTGACGCGAGTAGCCGAAATAGGGGATGACGGCGGTGATGCGGCGGGCGGAGGCGCGAACCAGCGCATCCATCGTGATCAGCAATTCCATCAGATGGTCGTTCGCCGGGGCGGAGGTCGACTGGATGACGTAGACGTCCTGGCCGCGGACGTTCTCGTTTACCTTCACGAAGACTTCGCGATCCTTGAAGGTCTTCACCTCGGTATCGGTGAGGCGCATGTCGAGGCGGTCGGCGATTTTCTGGGCCAGCAGGCGGTTGGAGTTGCACGAGATGAGTTTCATCTGCCCGCTCTCTCAATATGCCGCCCCTGTTCGTACTGAGCAGGGGGCTCCCTCGGCGTCACGCTTCTGTCGCAGAATCGATCCCGCCGCAATCGCGGGGCGCGATGAATCCACCGAGTTGTCTGGGGAGTGTTTTCGCAGCCACCCGCGAACCTAAATGCCGCAGATTGGCAATTGGGCAGAGGGGAACGTGTTGTTGCGACCGGGGTTTCGCGCGATCAGCCCAGCAGCATGATCCCGGTCATGTTGCGGCCGCAGTCGCGGTCGCCCGCCTTCACGGAATAGCGATGCGAGAAATAGGTCTCCGGCTGCGTGAGAGTGTCGTCTGTCAGCGCGTCCATGTGGGCGACGCCGAGGCGGGCAAGGCGGCCGAGGCAGTAGCGCTTGAGGTCGAAGAACTGGCGGTCGTCTGTTCCGGGCTCGAACAGGGTTTCGGCCCAGGGCGTCATGTCGAGGACGGCGTTGGTGAGATCGGGGCCCACTTCGAAGGAAGATTGTGACAGGCAGGGGCCGACGCCGGCGGCCATCTTCGATGGATCGCCGCCGATCTGGCCCATGGCTTCGACGGCGGCTTCGATAACGCCGTTGACGGCGCCACGCCAGCCGGCGTGGATCGCAGCGATGACCCCGTTGTGCGGGTCGCAGATCACGATCGGTGCGCAGTCGGCCGCGAGCACGCCGAGGAGGAGGCCGGGGCGCTTGGTGACGAGGGCGTCGCATTCGGGGCGGTCATTGGGATCGAACGCCTTGTCCGCGATAACAGCTTTTGCGGAGTGGATCTGGCGCGGGCTGGCGAGTTTTTCCAACGGGGCGCCGAGGGCGTGGCAGACGCGACGGCGGTTCTCGAGAACCTTTGCGGGATCGTCGCCGGAGCCGGGGCCGCAGTTCAGCGACTTGTAGACGCCCGTGGACACGCCGCCGAGACGGCCGAAGAAGCCATGCCGGACATGCATGGAGAAGCGCTTCAGCGCTGGGACTTCTTCATAGGGCGGGCGGGTGTCGATCATCGGGACAAATCTATCATGACTCGTCAGAACCCCGGAGGTGTTTCGGCCCCGGGGGGCGAGAGGCAGACGACCTTGAAGCGGGTTCCCATTTCGTTGGGCGAGACGAGCTTCTCGATCGCGGCGCGGATTTCGGCGGTGCGGTCGGGATTGATGCGCTGGAGGTTTTCCATGCGCTGGCGCGCGCCGAGGCGGGCGAGGAAGTGCTGCTGCGTGACCGGGCCGTGGACCGCCAGCTGGTTCTGGCCGCAGAGGCGGACGAGGCGTGGGAAGTCGACATCGGCGGTGAGATCCGTCGCGCCCGGATCGGACAGGGGCGGCACCTGGTGGCCGGAAGCGTAGGCGCGCAGCGTGTCGGTGGGGGAATGATCGTCCGGGCCGTAGTCAATCACCAGCGCGCGGCCAGGGTGTTCCCGGAAACGCCGGGCGATGGCGTCGGTGAAGCTTTCCAGTGCGGGCGCGGCCTCGACCTGGTCGCCTATGGGGGTGAGGTGGGGTGGAAGTTCGGCGGGCGGGCCTATTCCAAAAGCCAGGTAGCCGGCGCGGTCGACGCCAACCTGGCGTTCGCGCCATCCGGAGCCATCTCGCACGAACTGGCGGATGGCGAGGCAGTCGAGGAATTCGTTGGCGAGGATTATGGACGGGCCGGGCGGCACGGCGTCGAGATCGTCATATTGTTGCGGGTTGTAGCGGCCGAGGCGCGTGGACTGTTCCTGACGCAAGGCCGGGCTGGCTTCGACGAGTGCTATCTGGGCTGCGTCGAGGAAGCCGGGGACGGAGGCGGCGGCGCGCAGGGCGTCGGCCATCATCACGCCGCGGCCGGGGCCGAGTTCGATGAGATGTAAAGGGGTGGGTTTGCCAAGCGCCATCCATTCGTGCGCCACCCACAGCCCGATGAGTTCACCGAAGACCTGCGAGGTTTCCGGTGCGGTAGTGAAGTCGACGTTCAAGGCGGGGCGCGTCGCGTAATAGCCCGCGCGCGGATCGTGCAGGCACATCAGCATGTAGAGCGAGACCGGCATCGGTCCGTTGATGCGGATGGTGTCGATGATCCTCGTTCTGAGGTCCGTCATTGCGCGATCCTGCGCAGAACGCTCACGCCGCCTTCGCTTCGCCGCCTGGAGCGCCGCTACGGGTTGCGCGCCATATCAGGAAGGCGCCCGCGAGGATCATCGGGATCGAGAGCAGCATGCCCATGGTGAACCATTCCGGCATGCGGCCTTGCGTGAAGTTGTCCGGTTCGCGGAAGTTCTCCACGAAAGTGCGGCAGACCGCATAACCGATCAGGAAGATGCCCGCGACGAGGCCCGGCTTGCGCAGCAGTCGCAGCCTCCAGACGCAGAAGGCGCAGATCGCAAACAGCAACAGGCCTTCGGTCAGCGCTTCGTAGATCTGACTCGGGTGGACGAGCGGTTTCGCGTCCACCGGGCCCCATTCGCGTGTCGCCCAGTTATAGTCGGGGAAGCGCATGCCCCACGGCGCATCCGTCGGGCGGCCATAGAGTTCGCCATTGATGAAGTTGGCCATGCGCACGAGGAAGATGCCGATCGGCGCCGCTGCGCATGCGACATCGCCAAGACTGAGCACAGGTATCTTGCGGATCCACGCCGTTGCGAACACGGCCACGACCGCGCCGATCAGGCCGCCATGGAAGGCCATGCCGCCTTCCCACATGCGGAAAATGAAAAAGATATCGCCGCCGGGTCCAAACAGTTTCTGCGGCTCGTATGGGATGGTATAAAACAGGATGTAGCCGATACGTCCGCCGAGCAGGATGCCGATCATCGCGTAGAACGCGAAGTCGTCGATATCGGTGCGCTGGAGCGTCCCTTTCTCCGTATCACCCCAAAGGCGACCGTGCATCACGATGCGGACGGCATACCACCAGCCGGCCAGCAGCCCGACGATATAGCCGAGCGCGTACCAGCGCACCGGGAACGGTCCGAGATGGATGGGCCCCAGAGCCATGTCAGGCAGCGGAATGGTGAACGCCGCGGGGTCGATCCTCGGAAAGGGGATTTCCAGGGGGAGAAACATGCGGAATTCCTGTATGCGGCGGCCAAGTCTGGGTTCGGGACTTTGAAATTCCCGGCTCTATGGGCCATATAGATACTGGCTCCAACAGCCGGGTCTACCTGAGAGGCGCATAATGCAGTCCCGTAACCCTTTCATGGACGACATTTCCCGCGTGATGCAGGGCGCGGCGGGCATGGCGCAAGCCGCGAATGATGAGGCCAAAACGCTGTTTCGCTCCATGATGGAACGTATTGTCGCCGATGCAGATCTCGCAAAACGCGAAGAAGTCGAAGCGCTCAAAACGCTGGCCCGCACTGCGCTGGAGCGCGCGGAGGCTCTGGAGAAGCGCGTGGCGGAACTGGAAGCAAAGCTGAGTGGCGCATAAAGCCGATTCTTATCTCCAATCCCTTAACCATGCTGCCATTGTAGACCGTGGCAACGACCTATAGCGTTTCAGCAAAAACCGGGCTTGCCCGTGATTCTGGGAGGACCAGATGTCGCAACTCGAATCCCAAGCCCTCTATCATTCGGACGGAGCGATGGACCTTGTCGAGCAGACCGTGCTCGGCGCGGGCTGGGCGTGCGAGCGGACCGAGGAAGGTCTAATCCACTGCGCATCGATGACGAAGTGGGGCGAGTTCGGCGGCATGTTCGCCTGGCGCGATGAACCTGCCTCGCTCACCTTCTCGCTGACCCTCGACCTGCGGGCTCCGCATGTGAAGCAGAGCGCGATCTCGGACCTGCTGCGCCGGATCAATGAGCGTCTGTGGCTCGGTCACTTCGACTACTGGAATGAAGATGGCGTGGCGGTGTTCCGTCACACCATTCCGATGCTCGACCGCATCGCACCCGATCCGGGTGAGGTCGCGGCGATCCTCGCGGCGGCGCTCGATGCGGCGGACCAGTTCCTGCCGGCGTTCAACTTCGTCGTGTGGGCCGGCAAGACGCCTGAAGAGGCCGTGACGGCTGTCGTGTTCGAAACTCACGGCGAGGCGTAGGCTCGTGTCCGCCCCGTCTGCCGGCCCCGGGTCTGCAGGTCGGACCTCTACCGGCCGCACGGGACCATCGTGGATGAAGCATGCCGTCCTCATCGGCGCCGGACGCATGGGCTCGGCCATGGCGCGCGGCTGGCTCGCCGATCTCGCAGCAGCAGGTCTTGCGCGCCTGTCGGTTGTCGAACCATCGCCGGACGATGACGTTGTCGAAGCCGCCAGCGAAAATCTCATTGCGCTTAATCCAACGCCTGAACTCGCCGATATTCTTGTTCTGGCTGTGAAGCCGCAGGGCTTCACTTCGGCGGCGGACGGACTGAAAGCCTGGGTCGGGCCTGACACGCTCGTCGTCTCGATCATGGCAGGCGTCACGATCGCCCGCATCGGTCAGGCGCTTGGCGTGACGAAGATCGCGCGCGCGATGCCGAACACACCCGGCGCAATCGGGATGGGCGCAACCGCGTTCGCCTTGTCCGATGCATGCGGCGACGCGGAGAGCGTCGCGACGAGCAGGCTGCTCGAGCCGCTGGGTCTGGTGATCGGGCCGCTTGGCGAAGACAAGATGGATGCGGTGACGGCCGTGTCGGGTTCGGGCCCTGCCTATGTATACCTGCTCGTCGAAGCGCTCGCAGCCGCCGGTCGCGCCGCCGGACTTGGCGAGGCGACTGCGAACGCGCTCGCGCGCGAGACGATCGTCGGCGCAGGCGCACTGCTCGGCAACTCCCCGCAATCGCCAGCGGAGCTACGCAAGGCTGTGACCTCGCCAGGCGGCACCACCGCGGCGGCGCTTGATGTCCTGATGGGCGCAGGTGGCCTGCCGGACCTGATGCGCAAGGCGGTTGAAGCGGCCGCGCAGCGGGGGGCGGAACTGGCGCGCGAGGCGGAGAAGAAGGGGTAGTCCTGCTTCGCGTTAATGATTTCTGCTGCGATCGTTCTCAATCGTCTTCGTCATCCTTCAAGCCCTTGGGCTTTTTCGCGTCCAGCGGCAGACGGATCGTAACCTTCAGTCCGCCAAGGTCTGACGTGCTGAGCGTGACGTCGCCGCCATGGGCGCGGGCAATATCTCGTGTGATCGTCAGCCCTAGGCCGACGCCGGAGACGTTCTGGTTGCGAGACGCGTCGAGACGGCTGAAGGGGCGGAAGGCGTCTTCGTAGTTCTCGGTGGGAATGCCGGGTCCGTTGTCCTCGACGGTGATGGTGCCTTCCCCGGACTGAGACGCGACCGAGACGCGGACGCGATTGCCATGGTCGGCGGCGTTGTTCGCGAGGTTTGCGATTGCGCGTTTCAGCGCGAGCGGACGCAGGCGCATTGGCACGGGCGCGGGCGCGACAAGTTCCAGCTGGACACGCGCGGCGGCGGCGGCCACGGCCTCCCGAGTTACGATGGTGAGGTCCGACTGCTCGGGCTGCTCGCCTTCTTCGCCGCGCGCGAAGGCGAGATAGCCGTCGAGCATGCGTTCCATCTCGATGATGTCATTCCTGGCCGGGCCCGTGTCATATTCCCTCGGCGCCAGCGCCAGCTCGAGTTTGAGGCGGGCAAGCGGCGTGCGCAGGTCGTGACTGACGCCGGCAAGCATCGCTGTACGCTGGTCCGCATAGCGTCGGATGCGGTTTCGCATGCGGAGCAATGATCGTGCCGCCTTGCGGACTTCGAGGGCACCAGAGGGCTTGAAGTTCGGCATGTCCTCGCCGCGTCCGAAGGCGTCCGCCGCCCATGAAAGTTGCAGGATCGAGCGGACCTGGTTGCGGAGGAAGAGGTAGGAGGTGAGCAGCAGGAGAACGCTGAACGCCACTGTCCAGACGATGAAGATATGCGCGGTAATGATGATCACGCGCTTGCGGTCCATCCGCGCTTCGTACTGGCCGCGAGGGCCGAGCACGCGGATGGTGAGCAGGTCGTTCGGCATGTAGCGGAAGGCCCACAGCCTGTCACCAAAGCGGATGCTGAGTTCGTCGCTCAGCTGATCGCAACAGGCATTGCCCTGAGGCGGTTCAAGCGTGGTGACGCCGGGGGTGAAGGTGAGCGACATCAGGCCGGCATTGTTCATGCTCCCGGCAAGGCGATCCCAGTCTTCCGGATACTGTTCGTGGTGGTTGATGACAAAGGCCAGTTCTTCGGCCACCGCGCGCGAGAGCTTCGCGTTCACGGTTTCAACGTGCGTGTAGAAAAAGAACAGCGTCATCGATACGACGAAGACAATCATCGGCACGATGAGGATCAGGATGTTGCGGGCGTTGTAGCCTCGCGGCGTGTAGTCGCGCAGGCGCATCATCTATTCCCCGGTCAACCGGTAGCCGACGCCGCGCACGGTCTGCAGGTGTACGGGCTCGCGTGGGTCGCGTTCGATCTTGCGGCGCAGGCGCGTGACCTGCACGTCGACCGAGCGCTCGACACCTGCAGCAGTGAGCATGGCCAGTTCATGGCGCGAGATAGCGGCGCCGGCACGGCCGGCGAGGATGGAGAGCAGTTGCGTCTCGCTTTCGGTGAGGCGGACGAGGCGTCCATCTTTGCGGAGTTCCCCCTTGCCGACGTGGAAGATCATGCCGGCGAGCTTCAATTCCTCCACCGGCGCCTCCGAGGGCGCTCGTTTCAGGATGGACGTGATTCGCAGAGCGAGCTCTTCCGGCTCGAAAGGTTTGGCCAGGTAGTCATCGGCCCCGAGCTTGAGGCCCTCGATGCGCTCCGAAGGTTGGCCACGCGCTGTGAGCAGGATCACGGGCGTGTCCGACTTCTTCTCGCGTACGCTCTTGAGCAGGGAGAGGCCGTCTTCGCCCGGCATCATCACATCGAGAATGACGAGGTCGAAGGTCATGGTCGCCATGAGCTTGCGCGCCGAGGCGGCGTCCTTCGCGGTGGTAACGTCGTGTCCCTCGCGCGAGAGGTAGCGCTTCAGGAGGTCGCGTAGCCGGTCGTCGTCATCGACGGCCAGGATGTGGCTGCGGTGCTGGTTCACGTCTCGCCCCGGCTGCGCGTGAGGTCGGACAGCATACGGCGGGCGCCCGTGACGGCGTCCGGTCCTGCCGACAGGAAGGCCTGACGCAGCGCGTTGCGGCGGCGCTCGGTGGCTTCGCGGGCGAAGGTCATCCCGGCGGGGGTCAGGGTGACCAGACGGCGGCGGCGGTCGGCGGGGTCGGTCTCGCGCGTCACGAAGCCGCGTTCTTCGAGCTGGTTGAGGTTGCGGGCAAGCGATTGCTTGGGAGCGCCCAGACGCGCGCGAAGATCGCCTACATCCATGGCGCCGAGGTCGAACACTTCCTGCAGCACGTCCATTTCCGGCGACGAGATGCTGGCGGCGGCCCCGGCGGTTTCGGCCAGTTCCGCCAGGCGGCGCGCGGCGGCCCGGATCAGGGCGGCCCCCTCATTGAGGTCCTGGTCGCGCAGATACAGCCGGCCATCGCCGCCGGAAGCGGTTACAGTGGGCGCAATTGGCGCGGAAAGGGGTCGGTTGACAGGCATGGGCACGACCGGACAATGAAAGAGCAGGACGCGAAACTCAAGCCACTCCAATAGGCTCGGCATCCGGCAAGGACGATAGAAATGGCTGCCCCTTCTGCAAATTTTGTCCCGTATGACGATCGTGACGGCTGGATCTGGCTGGATGGCGTAATGACGCCCTGGCGGGACGCCAAGATCCACGTCCTGACCCATAGTCTCCACTATGGCTCATGCGTGTTCGAGGGCGAGCGCGCTTATGACGGCAAGGTTTTCCGGTCGACGGACCATTCCAGGCGCCTGCACAAATCGGCCGAGCTGGTCGGCTACAAATGCCCGGTGCCGGTGGCGGAGTTGGATGCCGTCAAGCTGGAGCTTATGGAGAAGAACGGGCTGGAGAACTGCTATATCCGGGCATTCGCCTGGCGCGGCTCCGAAATGATGGGCGTGGCGGCTCAGTCCGCTTCGATCCGCACCTGCGTGGCGGTGTGGGAGTGGGGTAACTACTTCGCCGACAAGAACAAAGGCATCCGGGTCACAATGTCCGACTGGAAGCGCCCGTCCCCGGACACGATTCCGTCCGCGGCCAAGGCGGCTGGCCTGTACATGATCTGCACCATGTCCAAGCACAAGGCGGAGGCAGAAGGCTTCTCCGATGCGCTGATGCTGGATTATCGCGGCTATGTGGCGGAGCTGACCGGGGCAAATGTCTTTCTGATCCGCGATGGCGCCATCCACACGCCGACGCCCGATTGCTTCCTCAACGGACTGACACGGCAGACGGTGATCGAACTGGCGCGCGCGCGCGGTTTCGATGTGATCGAGCGTCACATCACGCCGGAAGAGCTGTCGACCTTCTCCGAGTGCTTCATCACCGGTTCGGCGGCGGAGGTGACGCCGGTGGCCGAGATGGCGGGGCATCACTACAAGCCGGGCAACATCACCGGTATGCTGGCCGACGACTATAGCCTGCTGGTGCATGGCAAGATCACGCTGGAGCAGATCCGGGCACGGGCTGCTGGGTAAGCCCGGACCTCTATTTCAGTGACGCCAGCAGGTCCTTGATGGCCACCGAGACAAAGCGGATTGCGGAATCGGCAACGCCGTAGGGGATGAACAGGCGTTCGCCGACCTTGAGCGATCCGCAGGTGTAGACCACGTTGGGGACATAGCCCTCGCGTGTCTCATGAACGGGCGTCAGGAAGGGTTCGACTGAGCGGCCGAGCAGGCGCGAGGGATCCTTCTTGTCGAGGAGCGCTGCGCCTATGGAATACTGACGCATCGCGCCGACGCCGTGCGTCAACACCAGCCAGCCTTCGTCAAGTTCGATGGGCGACCCGCAATTTCCCATCTGCACCAGTTCCCAGAGATATTTGGGACCGAGCACGCGTTTGCCGTAGTTCCAGACAAACCTGTCGTCAGTTTGCATGAAGTACAGCGACTCGTGGTCCAGACGGCCAATCGCAGAGTAGCGGCCATCCAGCTTGCGCGGGAAGAGCGCGAGGCCTTTGTGCTGGGCAGCGGCGCCGCGCAGGGGGGTAAGCTGAAAGCTGGAAAATCTCTCAGTCGTAAGCATTTCGCAGCCGACTTCGCGGCCAGAATATGCGGTGTACGTTCCCTAGTAGTGCTGCGAGCCATCGTCTTCCGTGAAATGGACTAGGCGTAGATCTTCCAGCCCATTGGCCTGTGCACGCGTGATCGGGAAGATAACGGTGCCCGAGAGGGGTGTCGATTCATGCCGCGTGACTGTGACCGGACCACCTTCGCCGTCGTGATCATCGGGCGCTGCTGCGATTGCAAATTGAGGCTCGGGCCAGAGCGAGAAGTCGCCGTCAGGCATCGCAACGCCTTCGCGGAAGGCGATCGACGAAATGTGTCCTTCGCCAACCGTGCGCAGCGACAGGACAAACTTCACAGCGCCGTCGCGCATCCCGGACTGATCAGGATGCGGCACGATCGATGGGTTCATGACGGCGGCGGCGGAGTATGAGTATTCGTGGCTAAAGAACGCTCCAACCAGTTTCGCTTGGGCATCGCTGACATGATCGAAGTTGCCGATCATCCCCTTGATCTGGTTGAACCGCTTTAGAAAGATGGCGTGCGTCTGCCAGTGCCTGCCGAAGAAGTCGCTATCGACCTTGGCGAGATAGGCTGCGCATTCGGCTTCGCTGAGCGCCAACACGGCCTTCGTGATGCGTTCGGCCCGGTTCATTATCCCTGATGCAGTGCCACGCGGCTCCGCAGAAATGCTGAACGGTCTCAGCACCACCTGCGCCGGATTGGCGCTGAGTTTTGTCTCGAAATTTCGAATGTCCATATTCGTCCCAGCTGCATTCAGGTGAAAGGCGTCTCAGCCGGTCGTAGAGGGAAGCCCAAGCAGGCCACGCCTGACCGATGCAGCGGCGAGATGATAGCTCAGGATGGATTCAGCGCCGTGATTGCGGTTCAAGCCGTCGATGGTCAGGGCATCGCAGCAGATGCCATCGGACGGGCGAGCCAGCGCAACTCCATGCACATTGCGCCCGCCAAACCATTCGAACGCCTGGCGCGCAGCGTGAGCGTATTGGGTAGATCCGGTTGCTCGCCAGCCGGCGATGCATGCGTCCACGGTCGCCAGCGCCTCGATGGGTTGTTGGTCGAAGTGAATGTGGTCCGCGCTGGTTTCCGCGAAGGCGCTTGTCGGCACGGGGGTAAAAAAGCCGTGCGCAGTGATCTGCTGCTTCATCAGTAGATCAAGCGTATTGATTCCGGCGGAGAGCATGTCCGCGTCCTGCAGCCGTTCACCGGCAAGTATAAGCGCTTCCGGCAGTCGCGCGTTGTCGTAAGACAGATTGGGCTCGAACCAGCCATGGTCGGAGGCGCCTTCTTGGGCGCGTCTCAGCAACTCACCCGCTGCCTCTGCCACAAGGCGGCGCGTTTCGGGTTCTGTGATGATTGAGTATTCAGCAGCGAGCAGCGCCTTGATCACAAGCGCGCGCGAACGGAGCGAGGTCCATGCATGGATATGTTGGATGGCTTCGCGGGCCAGATCGCCGGCCCAGTCGCGCAAGTCTGCCTGAGGCCAATCGCGCGCCACCAGGCAAAGCGCCTCCAGCGAGCGCGCACAACAGTCGTCCGAGCCGCCTTCCTCGAGCCAGCGGCGGTCGAAACCCATGAAGTTACGGAATCGCCCTGTTTCCGTACTCCACGCGTGATTGAGGAAAGCCGCGCAGGACAGGCCCAGCCGCTCACCTGCCGCATCAAGCGAGCCTTCACCCGCAAGCCGCGCCATCAAGCTCAAAGCTCGCGAGTTATCATCCGTGCAATATCCGTGGCTGCGGTCGGGTGCGCCGAAACGAGAGTGCTGCATCAAGCCGCAATCGTCCGACATGCGCAGCAAGCCATCCAGCGTCGGGTGTGCCAACGGACGGAAAGCTTCTTCCTTCCGGCGTTCGTAGGATGCCAGACAAGCCAGCGCGAGACCTGTCGTTTCCTGCGCCACCTTGCGCCAACGGGACGGCTCGCCCGCGCGATAGGCACGGCGCGCCATCGCCTCGCGACGGGCGTCGTCGGACAGAAGGTCGATGATTTCTCGCGTGAACGCGCGCGTGTCGTTGAACGGGCAGATCACGCCGATCCCGTCGGCAAGCGCTTCTCTGGCATGCCAGTAAGGCGTGGAGATGACCGGCTTCCCAAGCGCGATCGCGTAGGCCAGTGTTCCCGAGGTGATCTGGGCTTCGGTCAGGTAGGGGGTCACATAAAGGTCGGCAGCCTGGAGCAGGTCGACCAGCTCAGCATCTTCGACGAAGCGGTTGATGAAGCGGAGATGGTCGACCACACCCAGCGAGCGCGCGAGCTCCACGAGGCCGTCGCGGTAAGCTTCGCCTTCGTTCTTCACGAGGTGCGGATGGGTTGCCCCCACGATGAGATAAACTGCGTCGGGGTGACGGTCGAGGATTGCGGGCAGGCCGCGGATTATTGTCTCGAGTCCCTTGTTGGGGGACAGGAGGCCGAACGTCATGATCACCTTGTTCCCGGCGAACCCGAGCGGGGACTTGAATGGGTCGGTCGCCGAGAATGGCCGCTCCGGGGCGCCATGCGGGATGACGTGAACTTTGGTTGGGCCGGCGCCGTGCACGCGCTCGAGGATGTCTGCGCCCATTTCTGTCATCACAATGATCGCAGACGAGATCTGCAGGATCTCATCGAGCACGCGTTTCTGATCCGGGCTTGGATTCTGCAGCACCGTGTGCAGGGTGGTCACGACTGGCATCTGCAGGCGGCGCAGAAGCGTCAGGATGTGCGCGCCTGACGGGCCCCCGAAGATGCCGAATTCGTGCTGCAGGAAGACGACCTCGACGCCGGCGATGTTCAGGTCATCTGCTGTCTTTTGATAAGCTGTAATGTCGTCCTGCGGGACAACCTGGGTGACGGAACCGGGATAAGCATGATTGCCACCCCGGTCCTCCATGGCGACCAGATTCCATTCCGTTCTGGGAAGACCGGCGCGAAGGCTATCGAAGGTATCGCGGGTAAACGTCGCGATCCCGCACTTGCGGGGAGGGAAATTGCCGATCATTGCAGCGCGGCGGAGCCTCGGGCGCGTTGCTTCAATGATTGCCGTCTGAAGGTTGCTAACAATCGCGGTCGCCGAGTCGAAACCCATGAGCAATCCTTACAAGCGGTGACGCGCTCCCCGGCTGTTCCAACGCTCGCAAGCGCAGCAAGTTCCGCTGTGACGGAACGTGTAGACGCGTTTCTTTCGTCACCGCGTCAATGACGGACGATTTGAGAGGCAGACTGTTGGCTTGCGCATAGCCCTGCCATGCAGCGAAGCCCTTCACGACGTAAGACGTGTCGACCTGGCCAATTCTGGTGGCAGCGTCGCCCCCCTGGTAGCAGATGCGCTTGCCTGGAGGTTTGTGAATCTGGAGCAGCGGCAGGGATGCTCCGCTGCCTGTTCCGAATTGAACGACTCGCGCGATCAGAGAGCGGTAGCAATCCGCGCGGCTTGCTCGCGTAGCACGTCGATATCGGCCGGTTTGCCGCCATGGTGGGGCTGGAGTGGGAGGTTGGCGTAACGTGGGATTATGTGAACGTGGAGGTGGAACACGGTTTGGCCAGCCGGGGCGCCGTTGAACTGGGTGACGATGACGCCGTCGCAGGTGAAGGCTTTGGTAACAGCCTTGGCGAGCTTCTGGACCGAAGCAAAGTAGGGTCCCAATCTGTCAGCCGGGAACTCCAGCAGGTTGCGGGCGGTGGTGTTCTTGGGGATCACCAGACAATGGCCCTGCGACTGGGGGAAGATGTCCATAAAGGCGAGGACATCGTCATTCTCGAAAATCTTCACGCAAGGCGCCTCATCGCGCAGGATTTTTGCGAAGATGTTGTTGCCGTCGTAGTCGCCAGCAAGACTCATCAGAAACCCTCTTCTTCGTGATCTTCCGGTTGCTGCAGCTCGCCCTTCCGGAAGGGCGAGTAGGACTGCAATGCCTCAATACCCTCTTCGACTGCTGCGCGCTCGCTGTCGAGATAATCCGCGACGGCGTTGCGCAAACCGCTGTGTGCAATCCAGTGAGCCGAGCGGGTCAGGCGCGGCTCGTACCCGCGCGCCAGTTTGTGTTCGCCCTGGGCCCCCGCCTCGACGCAGGCAAGGCCGCGTTCAATCGCGAATTCGATCGCCTGATAGTAACAGACCTCGAAATGCAGGAAGGGGCGTTCAACGCTGCGACCCCAATAGCGGCCGTACAGCGTGTCCGAGCCGATCATGTTGAGCGCACCGGCGATAGGCTCGCCATTGTCCATCGCGAGGATCAGCAGGCATTTGTCCGCCATCCGCTGGTGCAGGAGCGAGAAAAACTCCCGATTGAGGTAGGGCGAGCCCCACTTCCGGCCGCCGGTGTCCATGTAGAAGCGGAAGAATGCATCCCAATGATGCTCGCGTATCTGGTCGCCCGTGACGCGGATGATATCGAGGCCTTCCTGCGCGTCCCGGCGCTCGCGGCGCAGGGTCTTGCGCTTGCGGGATGACAGTGCGCCAAGGAAATCGTCGAACGATGTGTAGCCGCGATTGATCCAGTGGAATTGCTGGTCCTCGCGCAGGAGCAGGCCAGCCGCGCCGAGTTCCTGCCAGGTCTGCTCGTCCAGAAAATTGAAGTGGGCGGACGACGCGCGCCATTGCTTGCCGACGTCCACGACCGAACCAACGAGGGCATTGCGGATAGCTGCTGCATGCGGACCCGCGGCCAGCAGACGGCGGCCGGTGACGGGGCTAAAAGGAACCGCGCACAGGAGCTTGGGATAGTAACGGCCGCCGGCGCGGTGCAGGGCGTCGGCCCAGCCATGGTCGAACACGAACTCGCCACGCGAATGCGCCTTCAGATAAAGTGGCGCTGCTCCGACAAGCTGGCCTCCTTGGTCGTGCGCCAGCAGGTGGCGCGGGGTCCAGCCTGTGGCGCGTTCGGCGCAGCCGGAGGACTCAGTGGCTTCGAGAAAGTCCCAGTCGAGAAAGGGATCATACCGTTCACCAGGCGGGTTCGCGATGGCGTTCCAGGCCGCACGATCGACATCACCCATCGCGCCCGCAATGGAGAGGGAAAGCTCGATCCTGTCAGCTGTATCGTCCGCCAAGAGCTTCCTCGTTGTGGGTCAGCCCGACTATATCGGTGTTCTGCCCGGGATTGCGAGAGCCGGTTTCAGTCCCTCGAAAATAGCGGCTGCGCCGTATTTCCGGGCAATTACGAGTTCGTTTTCGGTACGGATCGTCCAGGTCACAAGCGGACCTGCATCACGCACGGCAGAAAGCGAGGAATGGTGCGGGGCCAGATAGGCGCAATTGAGATTGCGCGCGCGCGCCGCCTTCTGCGCAACGCCGTGCGGACCAAGATCAACCAACGGCTCGATCAGCTGCCCAATCTGGCGTTCCGGCATGAGGGTCGCCATGCGCCAGACGCTCGGCTCGTCAAAGCTCATCAGCGTGGCCGGAGAGGCAGACTGGTTCATATACTCTATGATCAGGGGCAAGATACGCCGGTTCGGCGGATCGATTTTTACTTCGATCAGCGTCGGCAGGCCTGCCATTGCCTCCAGGGCCTCGCGCAGGATGGGAATGCGCGAGCCGTCCGGAAGACGGACCCCGCGAAGCTCCACGAAATTGATCTCGGCGATGTGCTTGGGCGAGCCGCACATTCGCTCCAGCGTGCTGTCATGAAAGACGATCAGTTCGCCATCGCGCGTCATGCGCACGTCAAGTTCAACGCCGAGACCCGCTGCGGCGGCGGCCCGGAAAGCGGCAAGTGAGTTTTCAGGCGCGCCCTCGCTCCACAGCCCGCGATGAGCGTAGGCGTAGCGTGCAAGGTCGATGCGCGGCGGCGCCATGGCGATCAGGCGAATTCGACGATGGCGTCCACTTCGACAGCAACGCCCATCGGCAGGACGGGGCAGGCGACGGCGGAGCGCGCATGGCGGCCTTTGTCACCGAAGGCTTCGACCATCAGATCTGAGCAGCCGTTCACGACCTTGGGGATGTCGACGAAATCGTGCGCAGCGTTGACGAAACCGCCGAGCTTAACAATGCGCGTGACGCGTTCGAGGCTGCCCAGCGCGGATTTCATCTGCGCGATAAGATTGATGCCACAGGTGCGCGCGGCTTGCTGGCCCTGTTCAAGCGTCATGTCCTCGCCGAGCCGACCCTTGATCAGCCCATCCGGCGTGACGCTGACCTGACCGGAAATGAAGAGGAGATTGCCGGTGATCACGAAGGGAACGTAGTTCGCCACGGGCGGGCGGGCATCTGGAAGCGTGACGCCGGCGGCGGTGAGGCGGTCGAGTACGGACATGAGTTTTCCTCGCGATGATCGCAAGGTGGATTCGGCAACGCGACATCCACCTGATGTTGATGCTGTATACGGTGGATTTCGTTTCGCTCAATCCACCCTACAGGTCGAACGCGATGTTCACCTCGATGGTATCGCCCGGCTTGATGTTCTCCTTGCGCCGGACGTCAGCTTTGACGGGCAGGACGAAGGCATTGCGCTTTTTGTCGGCGAACAGTGAGGTTTCCCAGGAGGTCAGGCCGGTGCGAGCCTTCACCCGGAAGGAGCCAAAGGGTTTCAGCGATCCGGTCGCCAAGGTGCGAATCCGCTTCGACAGGCTGGCCGGCAGCGTCACGAAGTGCCACGCGCCAGTCGTCTCCTGTGTCCAGACTTTCGTCCTGAAGGACTCATCGAAGGCCATCAGCTGTCTTTCTTCCGCGCGTTCTGTATGCGGGCGCCCCGGCCGGTCATCACGGCGCCGTCGCCGAAGCGTTCGCGCGCCTTGTCTGAGGCGCGTTCGGCCTTGGCGCGTTTGAGGGATTGAGGGTCCGCGAGGTCCAGGGCGTCCGCCTTCGCATCGACCAGTTCCGAGATGCCGACGCCGAGCAGGCGATAGCGCATGCCGGTGGTCTCACGAGCCAGCATGGGTTTGGCGACCCGGAAGATCACTTGCGCCAGTTGGGTCGGTTCGCTGAGGGAGACGCGGCGGGTGAAACTGCGAAAGTCATGCGTCTTCAGCTTCAGGGTAACGACGCGTCCTTCGACGCCAGAATGCTTGGCGCGCGCGGCCGTCCGCTCGGATTGTCGCCACAGAATGTCTTCGAGAATTTGTGGGTCTGAAATGTCGTCGTTGAAGGTGGTCTCGGACGATACGCTCTTGCGCTCGCCTGCGGGGTCGACCTTCCTTTCATGACGGCCGAAGGCGCAATTGTGCAGCCACAGGCCCGTCTCGCCATAGCGGCGAACCAGGCTCTTTGTGTCGATCCGCTGTATGTCTGCGACTGTGCGGATGCCGTCTGCGTTCAGCTTCTTTTCGAACTGCGCGCCGACGCCGCCGATGATCCGGACGGATTTGTTGGCGAGGTAGGCCGGAGCTTCGTCGATACTGAGTGCAAAGAACCCACGCGGCTTGTCGGCTTCCGAGGCTGTCTTGGCGAGGAACTTGTTACTCGCCAGTCCCGCCGAGATCGTGAGGCCCAGATCCTTTTCAACCGCTTTCTGAAGTCTCATCAGGCTGATCGCCGGCGGGGCGCCGTGCAGGGCGTCGGTGCCAGACAGGTCGAGATAGGCCTCGTCGATTGAGACGGGTTCGACCAGAGGGGTAAGGGTCTGCATCATCTCGCGGATGCGTCGGCCTTCCTGGAAGTAGAGGTCCATGCGGCCCTTGATGACGACGGCGTTGGGGCAGAGCTTCAGCGCCTTGAACATCGGCATGGCGGAGCGAACCCCGTAGGTGCGGGCGATGTAGCAGCAGGTGGAGACCACGCCACGTTTGCCGCCGCCGACAATCACGGGCAGGGCGGCAAGGTCGGGATTGTCCCGCTTTTCGATCGACGCGTAGAAGGCGTCGCAGTCGATATGGGCGATGGTCAGCTCGAAAAGGTTCGGATGCGAGACGATACGTACCGATCGACATTTCGGACAGGCTGTGCGAGCGCCAAACCACTGCGACAGGCAATCCCGGCATGCCGAGGCCGAAATGTCTGGGCTAACAGCAGAATGGACAGGTAACATGAAGGTCCGCCCGGAAGTCTTTGTCCGGTCGCTGGTTTTCTTAATCAGCGGGGCTTAACACGCCGCTCTGCCAACCGCAGTTGAAAATCGGCGGTTAATACTCTCAGGTCTAACAAGTCTGGACCTTCCCGGGAATCAGCCCGGCCGTTCCTTGCGTGAAATGTTTATGGCGACGCCCCCCGCCAAGAAAGTCTTGGTCGTCGAAGACAACGAGCTCAATATGAAGCTCTTCTGCGACCTGTTGGACGCCTTTGGATTTCAGACCGTCGAAAGTCGCGACGGACTGAAGGCCGTTGACCTTGCACGCGAGCACAAACCCGACCTCATCATCATGGACATCCAGCTGCCGGAAGTCTCCGGGCTGGATCTCACGCGCTGGATCAAGGACGACTCGGCAATCAGGGATATTCCCATCATGGCTGTCACCGCCTTCGCGATGCGCCAGGACGAGCGTCTTGTACGCGAGGCTGGCTGCGAAGCGTATATGTCGAAGCCGATCCAGATGACTGCCTTCATCAACGAGGTGAAGAAGCTCACCGGGCCGCGCGGCGCGACCCCGCCACCACGCATGACGCCGCGGCCGCGGAGAACCGTGTCATGAGTGCACGCGTTCTCGTCGTCGACGATATCGAGCAGAACCGCAGGCTGTTGAACGACAAGCTGCGCAACGAATACTTCCACGTCATTCAGGCTGTGGATGGCATGGACGCCATCGACAAGGCGCTGGCCGAGGAGCCGGACGTCATCCTGATGGACATCATGATGCCGAAGATGAACGGCATTGATGCGTGCCGGAAGCTGAAGAACGATCCGCGTACCGAGCATATTCCGATCGTGCTGGTGACGGCGCTGAACGAGCGCGAGGATCGCCTGCGCGGCCTCGGCGCCGGCGCCGACGACTTCCTCACCAAGCCGGTGAACGACCTGCAATTGCTGTCGCGCGTGCGTGCGCTGACCAAGTACAAGATGGTCGCTGACGAGCTGCGCAAGCGCGAGGCTTCGGGCAAGCGCATGGGCGCGGTTGACTATGTCGCCACTGGCCGCGCCAGCGAGCCTGCGCGCATTCTGGTAATCGACGAGAATGAGCGTCAGGCGCGCCGCATCTGCCGTTATCTCGAAGGTCTGCACCAGCCGATCTCGCACGTTGAAGCCAACCAGCTTGGTATTTCCGGCTCGATGGTCGACCTGATGATTGTGTCGCTGTCGAACGAGAAGCTCGACGGCCTGCGCCTGTGCGCCTATTTCCGCTCGCTGGAGTCGACGCGCGACCTGCCGATCATCGTCGTCGCCGAGCCGGACGACGAGAAGAAAGCGGTACGCGCGCTCGACCTCGGCGCATCCGATATCGTGATCAAGCCGATCGACTCCGAGGAGTTGGCGGCGCGGGTGAAGACGCAGGTGCGGAAGAAGCGCTACCTTGATGCCTTGCGCGCCCGGCTCGACCAGTCGATGGAGCTGGCGGTCACGGACCAGCTCACCGGACTACATAATCGGCGGTATATGCGCGTTCAACTGGAGAGCCTGCTCAAGCGGTCCAACATGGGTGGGGATCCGGTGTCGATCCTGCTGTGCGACATCGATCACTTCAAGAAGGTCAACGACTTCCACGGCCACGCGGCGGGAGATGATGTGCTGCGTGAGTTTGGCCGCCGGCTGCGCGAGAATATCCGCCCGACGGACCTGGCCTGCCGCTATGGCGGCGAGGAGTTCGTGGTGATCATGCCGGACACCAACCAGGTGCTAGCCGAGTCGGCTGGCGAGCGGCTGCGCCAGATCATTTCGGACACCACATTTACGATCAACCGTGGCGATGAGCTGAAAGTCACGATGTCGGGCGGTGTGACCACCATCATTCCGCCGGACGACACGATCGACGCCATGCTGAAGCGGGCGGATGATGCGCTCTATCGCGCGAAAACGGCCGGCCGCAACCGAATCGAGATGGAAGTCGCCTGAGACGTCGTCACCGGCGCTGGCGGTCTTAACTTCTCCGCGCGGACGGTGCATATAGCCAAAATGGATACGTTCACCCCCGGTTCCCTGCCTGGCGAAGCCAAGCTGCGTTTCTCCGACAACGATTTCGAGATCGTGAAGCCGGGCCGGTTCATTGCGTGCGCTGTGACCCAGCGCAAGATAGCGCTCGAGGACCTGCGTTATTGGAATGTTGACACTCAGGAAGCCTACTTTGACGCCGAAACAGCGTTGAAACGATGGAAACAGCTCAACGGTCGGGACTAGTCGCGGCGCTGCTCGCGTTAGGCCTGCTTGCATCCTGCGCGGGACCGGCCCGTCCAGGTGCGGCTGTTGTTGACCCTGTTTCGTCGCCCGCACCTGTCGCGGTCGAGGCGCCGCCACCCCCCCCGCTTGAGCAGGTCCCAGAGCCCGCGCCTGCGCCTGCCGCGGATGTTCTGCTCGCCCCCTTTGTATCCTGCGGCGGCCCGGCGAAGCAGGGCGGCGCGATCGTTTGCGAGACCAACCCTGGCGCGCCGGTTTCGCTGGACGGAAAACCGGTCGCCGTGTCGGACGCCGCCGGTATTGTGATCATTGGTCTGCCGCGCGATCAGCAATCGTCGGCAACTATCGAAGTGACTCCGAAGCCGCCGCAGGGCGTCTCTTATGCATCGGGCGGGGCTTATGCGTCGGTCGAGGTGCTGGAGCGGCACGACACAGTCTCGAAGTTCAAGATGGAATGCAAAGTCATCGCGCCGCAGTCTGCAGAGGACAAGCGCAAGGCGGAGGTCTCGTGGGTCAAGAAGGACAAGGCGATGCACGTCTTCTCCGCACCTCTGGCGCCGTTTGCGCTCGTGAAGCCAGCAGACGGTCCATACTCCAGCGTGTTTGGCGTGACGCGGACCTACGTTCCGAAGACCAAGGCCTGCGAGGGATCGACCAGCGTCCACAATGGTCAGGACGTTGCGATCCCCACGGGTACCGAGATCCATGCGCCGATGGCGGGGACGGTTCTGCTTGCCGATCCCGATCTCTTCTTTGAGGGGGGAGCTGTGTTCCTCGATCTCGGGCATGGGCTCGTCTCGGTGACAATGCACATGAGCCGGATCGCAGTGAAGGTCGGCGATACCGTGGCGCAGGGTCAGTTGCTGGGACTTTCCGGCGCGACGGGGCGGGTGACGGGGCCGCACCTGCACTGGGCGATCAAGTTCCGCAATGTCCTGTCCGACGACCGGGGGACGGATATCTGGCTGGACCCGATTCTGATGCTGGATCTGAAGGCTCCCAATTAGTGGCATGGGGTCTGGTTGAACAGCCGCCGGGTGGACGGGTGACCCAAGTTCGCTTAGGTCGCCCGCATGACCTCTTCTGATCGCGTCCATACCTTTGATGGCCTCACCAATTTCCGGGATTTCGGCGGTTATTCTGCTGGGGATCGGCGGATCGTCACTGGCCGCTTTTTCCGCTCCGCCAATCATGCGCTGGCGTCCCATGCGGATCTGGCGCGGCTGGCGGCGATGGGAATCGCGGCGGTGGTCGACCTGCGTCGCCCCGTTGAACGCGAGCGGTCGCCATCGCGGCGCTGGGAGGGCTTTGCGGCGTCGGTGATCGAGAACGACGATCACGATGAGGGCTCGGAGTCGTGGGACAGTTTCATGGCGAGTTGGGACATGAAGGCCGAGTCCTACCGTCAGTTCCTGCTGCGCTACTATGAAGAGGCGCCGCACCTGCCGCGGCTGGTTGACCTGTTCACGCGCTATTTCGAGACGCTGGCGACAAGCGACGGCGCGGTGATCGTGCATTGCGCGGCGGGTAAGGATCGCACAGGGCTGGCCGTGGCGCTGACGCATCACATTGCCGGTTTGCATCGGGACGACATCATCGCGGACTATCTTCTCACCAATCATTCCGGACGCTTCGAACAGCATGGCGCAGCCTGGCGCGAGATGATCCTCCAGCAGCATGGCCGCGCGCCGGACATGGACACGATGCGCGCCATCATGGGGGTTGAGCCGGTCTTCCTCGAGCGCTCGTTCGAGGTGATGACCGAGCGCAATGGCGGGATCGATGCGTACCTGCGCGACGAGGTGGGCGTTGATAGCGCGAAGCGGACAATGATCGAGCGGCGGCTGTTCGGGTAAAGCTGCGTCGGTGTGCGCAGGGTGCATGCGCTCTCTGTCGGAACGGCTATGCCGTCCGGGATGCTTTAGCTCTTGGTCTCCAGATAGGTGGAGAGCCCCGGGGGCGCGGGATGCGCTCGAATTTGGGCAGCGCCTTTCGGCTCTACCGGTAGAGAAGAGAAACGCGATGTCCCGCGTCCTCGACAGATGGTCTACGGTGGCGGGGTAGCACCGGGTTTTTTCACCCGCCTGCGCTTATTGTCGCCGCCGACGTGGAGGTCGCGGTAGTTCAGCCGCGATCCCTCGTACACTCCCGAACTTAGCCATACAGCAACACGCACGGGCTCTTCACGCTCATATGTGTCCGATCCCGCGCCGTTGAACAGTGATCAGCTGCCCTCCTGCGAGATGGATGCATGCAGTATCGCACGGGGCGGCGGGTGTAGGATCGAGACAACGGCGGTTGTGTCTGTAACCCGGCGCAATGCGTTGAGATTGTTCGCATCAGCTTTCAAAACGCGTTCGCAAAACCGGCCGATTCTGGCGGGTGAGCGTATGACGGGATTGCGGCCGGGTGTTGCCGATCGAAGCAGCGCAACACAGTCGCGATTCCAGAGGGTGAACGTTCGCTTCGCGTCGCGATGATCGAACGATGCCACAATCTTCCTGCGGTCGTTGAGCGTGCAATTTCAAAAGGTCCGGTCGTCAGGTGACCGGCCCCTGCCGAGGGCGTTCGCTTATCGATGCCCTGCCGGGCGTTCGTGCACTCGGCTTGATCAGAAGGACCAATTCGTCTCTTCGGGACCACTCCGCACGCCCCCGGACCAAATCGCGCCTTCGGCGCAGTCGCTCAGCCCAGACGTTTGTCGGGAGGCGCTGCGCTTGCCCGGGGAATGTACCCGCCCGGCGCCGTGCGTCATAGGCGACGACGCCGTGTCCAAAGAGGGGGCGGCGGCAGCGTGGTGGATATGGTCGCTGCTAAATTCCGACTGCGGCATTGCCGGGGGGCGGGGAGTCGTGTCCCCTCGGAACAGCAGAGTGCGCACAGCATACGGGGAACACCCATGGGTTTTTACGATCGCTATATCCTGCCTCGCCTGCTGGATGCGGCTTGCTCGGCGGGGCCGATCGACAAGCAGCGCGCCAAGATCGTGCCGCAGGCGAAAGGCGTCGTGCTCGAGCTTGGCTTCGGCTCGGGGCTGAACCTCCCACACTATGACGCGTTAAAGGTTCAGCGTCTGATCGCGCTGGAGCCTTCAGCGGGCATGCTGGCGCGGGCAAAGGACAAGGCTGCAGCAGCGCCGTTTCCCGTCGACGTGCTGCCCGAAACCGCCGAGGCGTTGTCATTGCGCGAGGCGAGTGTCGACACGGTTCTGGTCACTTATTCCCTGTGCACCATTCCGGATCCCGTGTCGGCGCTGGCCGCTGCACGGCGGGTGTTGAAGCCGGGTGGACGGTTGCTGTTCTGTGAACATGGAGCGGCGCCCGACGCAGATGTGCAACGCTGGCAGCGCAGGATCGAGCCGGCGTGGAAAGTGATCGGCGGGGGCTGTCACCTCACGCGCGAGATACCCATGCTTGTCAGCTCGGCGGGCTTTGCCATCGACAGGCTGGAGACGATGTACCTGCCGAAGTCGCCACGCTGGGCCGGGTACAATTACTGGGGCTCTGCGAGCTTTACCTGATCCTTTGAGTGGCGACGTCCTTCATGCCTTCACCCCAGATCACCGCCACCACCGAGTCCGGCATGTTGCCGTACATGTGGAACATGTCCTGCGCCACGAGGTGTTCGAGGCACGGCTTCGACGCTTCGCAATTCGCTACGTTCTCGGCATTGCCGACGAGGGCCACGGAATTGTAGGTCGTCTTCTTCTTGCCGATGATCTCTTCATCGTCGAAGTAAAGGTTCTCGATCTTGACCTTCTGCAGCTCCTTGTCATGGATCGCCCAGATCGTGTTGCGGGACACGACCTTGAACACCGGCTTGAAGTTGGCCGCCAGCGTGTCGGCTGTATCCTCGACAGGTTGGTAGAGGATGAGGGCGCAGGGCTCGCGCGGTGCGGCTGCCTTGCCCGGCTCGCAGCGGCCAGGCTGCGTGAGAAGATCGTAAAGCGCGTGTGGGTCGGAGAAGGTGACGAGACTGTAGTCGCGCGGATCGAAATCCTTGGTGCCGGCGGGCACGATCGCGACTGACGCCAGTGCGTTGGCGGAGATGCGGGACGCCGCTTCGGCTGAGGCGAGCGCCTGGTCCAGCGTGCGCAAGCCATCCATGATCCATGTCCGGTCGGCGCATGTTTCGGCACAGGACAGGGACAGTTCGCCCAGTGCTTCGCGTTGCCGGCGCGCATCGTCCATCCGGTTGAACTTGGCGTAGACCAGTCCGAGCCGCGTCTTGGGTTCGGGACGATCTGGTTCGGATTGTACGGCGAGTTCGAGGAAGCCGCGCGCCTCGTCCCATTTTTCGAGGCCGGTCTTGGCGAGGCCCATGAGGAAGTTTGCATCTGGGGTTGGCTGTTTGCGCTGAAGCATCTCCCGCAGCGTGATTTCGGCGCCAGCGTAGTCCTGTGCCTGAAGCGCCGTCACAACTTGCTGGTGGAGCAATGCCAAAGTGGCCTGGGCGGCCTCGTCAATGCGATTGGCCTTGTCGATCATGTCGTAGTTCGGCTTGGTGCTCAGCCCGACCTGCGCATGGGCGGCTGCGGACACAGAGAGCGCAATTGCCAGTGCCGAAACAACATGCCTGAGCATGGGTCACTCCTTGCGCCGGCTCCTGCGCCAGCATGTTTGACGGAGATGATGCACGAACTTGCCCGGGCGCCAACATTGTCCGCTGGGCGGGGCGATCTGATCCTTGGAGCTTCCGTAGCGTAATGGCGGCTAACGTTTTTCGGTCCTCATGCGTCAGATCGGTCGAGAGACGAACGCGTGTGGACCCGTCGGCGTGATAATCCCACGACCGGCATGAAGCAATCGTCCCACAAAGTTCGCTAGAGCACACATTTGTTCGTCCGCCGTCTGTATGGTGTGCGATCGGTTTGAGACCGAGGAGGACGCGCATTTGAGTCCCCGGAAGGATATGGCTCCCGAGAGCAAGACGGCTGTCGTTGATCACGCGGCCAAGCCAGTGGGCGAACGAAGCAATGGCAGGCGCCATCTTCCGCCTGAGCTGGCCATCGATCTTGAAGCCGACAACGCACTGCTGCGGGCGGCGTTGGCGCAGTCGGTGGGGGCGGGGGTGCAGCGCGACCTTGTCTCGGAGGAACTCAAGCACCGCATCGGTAACCTGCTGGCGGTAGTTCAGGCCGTCGCGCGGCATACCTTCAAGGAAGCCGACCCTGCCAGCCTAGATACCTTTGGCACCCGTCTTCACGCGTTGGCGGCGGCCCAGAAACTGCTGATCGAGACCGAGACCCGTCCGGCGACCATGGCGGATGTCGTGCGTGACGCTGTTGCGCCTCACTGCTCGGAGGGCGACCGTGCGGCGATTTCCGGACCGGAAGTAGCGCTCGACGGACGCAGGGCTCACGCCCTGACGCTGGCGCTGCATGAGCTTGCAACCAACGCCGCCAAGTATGGGGCGCTGTCGAATGACGGCGGTGGCATTACGGTTTCCTGGACACACGATGCGGGAGTGCTCGATTTTACCTGGCGCGAACACGGCGGCCCAAGCGTGACAGCACCAGACCGCAAGGGCTTTGGATCAGCCTTGATCTCGCGCAGTCTTGGCAGCGCCTTCGCTGGCGAGGTCAGCATTATGTTTCACAAGGCGGGTGTCGAGTGCCGCCTACACGCCGCTCTCTAGTCGATTGGCGTCTCGGGGCGTTATCGAGCCAAGGCTCTCTGCCTGCGCCATGATATCGTTGAAAGCGCCCGAGGCGGGGATGTCGGATTGCAGACGCTGGCCTCCGCTTTTTTTTTCCAGGATGGCCAGAAGATTGGTGCGCGCGCGACTGACACGGCTTTTGACGGTTCCGATAGCGCAGCCGCAGATGTTCGCAGTCTCTTCGTAGGAGAGCCCCGCCGGACCAACCAGGATCAACGCCTCGCGCTGTTCGACCGGCAGCAGCTGCATCGCATTGCGCACGTCGAGCAGTTCTTCACTCCAAGTCGGATCATCATTCGCGACCATCGTGTTCTCGGCGACGGTAGGATCCAGCGGCGCAATGCGCCAGGACCGGCGCTGGTCCGAGAAGAACGCGTTGCGCATGATCGTGAAGACCCAGGCTTTCAGGTTGGTGCCCGGTTGATACAGCGCGCGTGACTTCCAGCTCTTGGCGAGCGCGTCCTGAGCCAGGTCGTCGGCGGCGGGCATCCGCGTGAGGCTGCGCGAATAGGCGCGCACATGCGGGATGAGGGCTATCAACTGCGCCTTGAACGAATCCTGTTGCGCCGGTTCCGGCAGGGCTATTTCGGGTCGAGGGCTTTCTTCCGCGCGTCTGTCTGCTCCAGCAGTTCCAAGAAGTCGTCCGGCACCGCCTCCGTCGTCACGGCTGCGTACAGTTTCGCCAGCGCCTTTCCCAACTGACGCTGGCGTGATCTCGCCAGCTTCTGATGGCGATCTTCGAGGGGCGCTGGAACTGTTGCTTTGGTCATTCAATGGCTTGCCTCGCGCACAACCCGAAGAGTGGGCAGCGGAAATGGTGGCTGGTTGGCTCGGGACGGGATTGGCGCGCATGACGCCGTGAAGATCATACGCATGGCGTCGATGAAGGTTCCTTGGCTGCCGCTGAATGGGCGTTCGTCCATTCACAGCGTGGGGTCTTCTGCGTCCCTCGCCTCGACGCGCCATGGCAGGGGGGCGGGCAACCCCCGCCTCGACGCTGCGCGCGGGTCATGCCATCGTCTTTACCTTCGGAAGGGGTGAATGCTGCGGCCCATGACTGCATCAGATCTTAAACTTAGGTTCCACAAGGAGCGGGACCGGCTCATCGCCGAAGCGCATGCGCGGCCATCGACGCCGCTCGCGGCGCCTGCCCTAGCGACACGGATCGTGTCGATGTCGGGGGAGGCCGGCATCGAGGGCGACCGGCGGCACATGGCTGCGCTGTGCCGGAAGCTGGCGGCCCCTGAGCCTGGCGAAGGGGCGCGCTGGTGCCTGCTTGAAGCGGGAACATGGTCGCTGCGCTGGGAGCGTCACACCGAGGCATCCACCTGGACAATCTTCCGGCCTGTGATGGAAGAGGCAGTAGCGCAATCTTTTCATATACTTACGAGGGCCGTGTCACGCTGGGGTCACATTGAAATCCCGCGCACGTTCCGAGATATGCGGCAACACGGAGCAATTGCGGACGACGTCTGGAAACGTCTGGCGGCGGGCTGATCTGATCAGTCGCGTTTCGCAAAGATCACTCAGCAACTGACGCAGGCTGATTTCCCTGAGACGTCTCGCGGCTGCGTTCAGTCTAGTTACATAGCTTGCGCTGCGGTTGCATGCGGCATGAGAAAAGCCGAAAGGTCGACGAGGATGGTGGCGAGATCCCCAGGATCGACATCGACCGTTTCGACAAAGGCTATCCATTGCGCGCGCTTCCGGTCGTCCGCCGCGAAGGCGGGCGTCAAGGCGTCGGGCGGCGCTGTCGGGATCGGGGTGCCGCGGCGAGCGAACGTCGCGGTTATGGCGCGCGCTAAGCGATCATCGGTGAAGGTGAAGGCCCGGCTGAGAATCCAGATGTCATGGAAGTCTTTCATACGAGTGTTGTCGCGGCCGAGCGACGTTATCGCCTCGAACTTCTCGGCTATCACGGTCTCTCGGGCATAGCCGCGAAGCTGCGGTGCCGGCATATCGAGCAGAACGGGGTAGTCGAGTGCCTCCGGCTCCGGCTCCAGCGCGTCGCCGAAGCCGATGTCTATAGAGATCTTGACTCGTGCGCCGGCGATGTCGGCGGTGGTGACGAGGCGAAGACCGCCATAGGCGAGATGCTCGCGGATGCGCTCGACCTTGAGGGCGGCCACGTCGAAGACAATGCCATCGTCACCGTCGGCCGCCATCATCTCACGGAAGACGGCGAGCATCTTTGCCCCATCGGGATCGCCGAAGCTGAGCAGGTCGAGGTCGCGCGTGCCGCGGTGGGGGGCATCTAGCCAGGTCATCAGCAGGGTGGCCCCCTTAAGAACGAAGCGCCGGGCGTGCGCCGAGACACTGAGCCTGTAGAGCAGGCGCTCAACCGCATAGCGGTTGAGGACGAGGTCGAAGACCTGGCCGTTCGCTTTTGAGATCGCCAGCAGGCCTGCGCGGACCGAGGCGCCCATGTTCTTCTTCGGCTCAGGTTTCTTTGGATCAGGCATTGGCAGTCAGCGCTTCCAGGTAGGGCCGCATGACGGTGGCGACGCCGCTCTTCGCCGCCTGTCGCGACATTACAGCGGGCGTCACCTTGCGCTGGCGCAGGGCCTCCTGCAGTCCCTCCAGCGCGATGGTGAGACCGACCGAGCGGCGGTGGCGGAAGCAGTCGGCGATGGTCTTGGCGATGCTGAACACCTTCACCCGCACGCTTTCGATCGTGTGCGTTTCTACGCCGTCGCCGAGCAGAGCGTTGGTCATGCGCACGATGCGCAGTGGTGGGGAAGAGGGCTCGGGCGCCCAGTCGCGGACGCCGATGGCGATCCAGACTTTGCGCGGCAGTTGGTCGGTAAGGCCGTGAAAGGCCAGAGCGGAGGTCAGGCAGATGATCCCTTTGGGCACGCGCGACGCCGCTTCCGCGAGGCTGTGCTGGGCGTCGAGTTCGGCGTCGGCGAGCTGGTAGAGGCCGCGCGCCAGACGCACGACTTCACCGTCGTTTGCCATGCGTGTCATGGTCGCCGCCGTAACGCCGGCCGCGCGGAGGTCCGCCAGCCGCGCCATGCCACGCTCGGCGAGCAGTTTGCGGGCGATGGGTCGTTGTTGGCCGACGCGAGGCATTGATACAGATCCTCTGACTATGGCACCTAAATTCCGAGGATTTGTATCAATCGAATCGGTTGCCGGGAAGCCCAAACGTGAGGCTACCGCCATGCGCCAGAGCCAGCCACATGGTGAGGGATTGATTAGGAGCATCAGGCTTTCGGCGATGCCGTTCCGACCTGACCTTTCGCGCCGCCGACAGGCGCAGTAGCCGGCCGCTGCCTGCTGATCGCCGTACTCCGCCTATGACCGGAATACCCCACGTCTACGGACAGTCGAACCAAACGTTACCTACGACCGGACCGGGGCCCCAAGCTGCCGTTCGTTGTGCGCCTGGTTCGAAAATCCTCGGGCAGGTCACCCCTCCCAGTTTTGACCGTGATGGCGCTCGAATCGGAAAGGGCGCACCCTGAAAAGAGCGCGCCCTTTACTGTTCTCTCTAGCGCTGACCAAGGAACATATACGAACCAGGGTAGGGGCGGTGGTCGTAGACGCCTCTCTTGGTCGTGCCATAGGAACTATGCAAACCACGAAGTTGGGGCTGGGTTCGCTCGAGCGTGCTGAACCAAACGCTATGGGCCATCAATCAGCCAGTCGGGTGGCTCTTGCGCTATGCCGTTCGGCTTCCTTCGTTCAGGCGGTGTGCAGCAACGTTCGACGAGTTCCGCCAGAGTGGAGCGGTCCACGGTAACCGCAGCGCAAGCTGACGTCCGGACCAGCGTCAAGAAGCTACGCACGCGTCGGTCCGATCTGTTTTTCAGTTTTCGCGAATGAACTAG
>JBBATZ010000044.1:0-36557 GCA_040398425.1 Hyphomonadaceae bacterium | reverse complement strand
CTAAGGAACGTTTCACGAACGGTTTGGACGGTCGTGCGGATTGTTTGCCCGTTAACGCAAACTCCCCGAGACTCGGGCCTGATCTGGAGACGTATGGTGTCGAGGCGAATTTTCAGTGCGAGCTTGAGCATCGCTGTCGTGGCGTGCGCAGCCGTGCCTGCGCATGCGACGGAGTTCCTCCGCGCGATCGATGACGTGCCGCTTGTTTCCGGTCTGACGGAAACTGCCGACCCGGTTGTGTTTGAAAGTGATCAGGGCCGCGTTGTACGTACGTCGGCCGAAGGACATGTCGGCGGCGCGCAAATCGCCAGCTTTTATGCGCAGACGCTTCCCGCCCTCGGCTGGAATCCTGTCGCCGAAGTAGCTGGCGTCTTCGAGCGCGAGAGTGAGCGGTTGACCCTGCGCGTTCGCGAGCCGACGAAGAACGCTGCTGTGCGCGTGGAATTCGAACTCGTCGTGAAGCTCGCCTCTTCGCGCCTGCCCGAGTAAACTCTCTGTCCAACTCCATTCCACGGATGCGTGCTTGAGCGACCTTGTTGAGCTGTTGACCGCGATCCGCTCGCACTATCTCGGCCTTTTCTGCGAGGCGCTGGACGCCTTGCGCGCCGAAAAGCGGACATTCATCGTCGAGCCGGCCCTGCTCGATGCTCAGGGCGATGTTGTGCGGGAAGGCCTGCTTGATACGGGTGCGCGTTGCGATGTGCTCGTTATGGTGGGGGATACGCTGACGCCGACCACCTTGTCGGCTGATCGCATGCTGCAATTCGAGCCGGCATCTTTCACCGGCGCCGACCTGACCGTCGTCATCTCGCCCTTCACCTGGGACAATGCGCGTATCGCCATCGATTGCGAGGCGCAGGCAGCCGCCAAGGTTCTGGCCGACTGGTTTGAAGAAGCCTTCAGCGAGCGCGGCAGTGCGAACAATCAAAGCCTGCTCGGCGTTGCGCATGAAATCTCTGATCCCCTCGTCGAGGGCGCTACGTCGATCGCCCTGATCGATTTCGGGTCGGTGGATATCGCGCTTGTGATCGATTTGTTCGACCGGCTCGGCGCCGCCGGCGCCAGCCGGGTGGAACTCAGCCTGCCCGAGGTCTAGTAAGGCCGAGAAGAGGAGACGCTCATGGCTTACGAGACGCTGCTGGTGGAAACCGATGGCCCGGTAGGCATCATCACCCTTAACCGGCCAGAAGCGCTGAATGCCTTGTCGTCGAAGCTGTGCAGCGAGGTCTGCGACCAACTGAATGCGTGGGCGAAAGACGCCAGCATCCGGTGTGTGATTATCACAGGCGCTGGCCGCGCCTTTGCTGCAGGCGCTGACATCAAGGAGATGGCCCCGCAGAGCTATATGGACGTGTACCTCGCCGACATGTTCGCGGCATTCGAGACGACGATCTCGGCGTTCCGCAAGCCGATCATCGCGGCGGTGAATGGGTTTGCTCTGGGGGGAGGGTGCGAGCTCGCCATGCTGTGCGACTTCATCCTTGCCTCGGAGACCGCGAAGTTCGGCCAGCCGGAGATCAATCTGGGTGTCATGCCGGGGATTGGCGGTACGCAGCGTCTCACCCGGCTCATCGGGAAATCCAAGTCGATGGAGATGTGCTTGACCGGCCGCATGATGGACGCTGCGGAAGCCGAACGGGCGGGCCTCGCCTCGCGCGTGTTGCCGGCCGACAAGCTGATGGAAGAGGCCAAGAAGGCCGCCCAGAAGATTGCCGCCGCCTCCCTGCCGATCGCCATGATGACCAAGGAAACGGTCAACGCCGCCTATGAAACCACGCTGAGCCAGGGCCTGAAGTTCGAAAGGCGGCTTTTCCACGCGATGTTCGGGACCGAGGACCAGAAGGAAGGCATGGCCGCTTTCGTCGACAAGCGCCCGGCCCAGTTCAAGAACAGGTGACGAGACTACTTGAGGAGGGCCTGATTCACGGGGAGTTTCGGGTATTGCGCGAAATCGTGCGTCACCCGAATTGACCGCCTCTGGCGACGCTGATAAGAGGCCGCTCCCCAAAATCCCGGCGGTAGCGACCGGGGCAAGGGTAAACGGAGCTTGGAAGACCGATGGCCAACACGAAATCCGCCAAGAAAATGGTGCGCAAGATCGCCCGGCGGACCGAGGTCAACAAATCGCGCAAGTCGCGCATCCGCACCTTCGTCCGGAAGGTCGAGGAAGCCGTTGCGTCAGGTGACCAGAAGATCGCCATCAACGCCCTCAAGGCAGCCGAGCCGGAAATCATGCGCGGCGTGACCGTCGGCGTGCTGCACAAAAACACCGCGTCGCGCAAAGTCTCGCGCCTCGCTGCTCGCGTCAAAGGCATGGCTGCCTAAGACGCGCCGCACCCCGGATTTCGGGGTTGCTTTCCATCTTGCTTAGCAGTTGTATTTGCGCGCCGCGACACGCGGCTGCGCCCTCTTGCGTGCGCGTGAAGCCGTCCGTGTACGGATGATCGCGCGTTGCAGCATAGTTGCGTTTGTTCCCGATCCTTGTTTGCTTGTCTGGAACCCTGATCAAGTTTTTCAATGAATCCAGTGGCAAGTCTTGGCGTGACGGATTCATGAAAAATAATTCGTCTGCTGCGGCTGATGAGTCGGTTGACGGGTCGCCTCGTTGGGACAAAAACTCTCCTCCGTAGCGAGTAACCTTTCCTTCGTTCGAACACGTTCTGCGGCTCCGGGCTGGAGCTGTCGGGGACGCTTTGTGTCCGAAAAGACAAGGAGGGCATCGCCTTGAAAGGGTAGATGAGGGGCCATGATCAACAAACAAACCACCACACGTTTCTCTCCCGGCGGCGCCGGCGGAGCTCCGCGCGCGGTCGATCTGGCGCAAGCGGGCAGGGGCGCTGCGTCGACGGACAATACGCACGAACAAATTCCGGCAATCTGGGACTCGGCGCGCGCGTTGCTGCGTCGACGTCTCGGTGATGTGAAATTCGACAGCTGGCTGTCCGGCCTGGAGCTCGTCGCCGAAGTGAACGGCGAGATTCTTCTCTCCGCCGCGAGCGAGCATGAGCGCGCGCGGGTCGAGACTGACTTCGGCCATTTCATCCAGCAGGCCTGGGAGCAAGCTGATCGCAGCGGCCGCCGCGTGCGTATCGAAGCGCGCGATCGCATCTCCAACGACGTATTGGCCCTGGCGCGTGCTGGTCACGCTTCTGCGGCATCCACGCCCGGCGACGACGCGTTTGATGACGAAGCGGACGAACTTGCGCCGCCGGTGACGGGTGGCTCGGACGAGGAAGCGCCCACGCTCGAGAATTTCATGGTTGGCGACTCCAACCGCGTTGCATTCGGACTTGCGCGCCGTCTGGCGATGGGCGCGGGCGTGTCCGCGAACGTCGTGACGATTGTCGGCCCGCACGGCGTCGGCAAGTCGCACCTGCTGAAAGGCATCGAGGCGGCTCTGCGCACGACGCGCGGCGAGGGCAGCGTGCTTTACATGAGCTCGGAAGACTTCACGGTCGCTTTCGTGGATGGCGTCAAACGCAAGGACACGTCCGACCTGCGCACGCTGGTGCGGCGGGCCAAGGTCGTGCTGCTCGACGATTTCCAGTTCATCTGCTCCAAGCCGGGCACGCTGGTCGAGTTCTTCTCGCATCTGCGCGCGATCGTCTCGAATGGCGGCGTCGTCGTGCTTGCCTGCGACCAGACGCCGGCGCTGATCGACCAGCTCGACGACCGCATGCGCGACGAGATCCATGGCGGCGTCATCGCCCAGATGGATCTGCCCGAGCGTAACCTGCGCCGCGAGATCCTGCGCGCCCGCGTGGACAGCGTCGCCAAGGCCGCCGCTGCGATCGATACCGAATTCGACCTGACCGAAGAGTGGATCGACCTTCTGGCTGATCGTCTGCCAGCTTCAGGCCGTGCGCTCTGCGGCGCCGTCCGCAACGTCTATTGCGGCACCGTGCTGGCCGGCAAACCGATCGATCGCAACGCGGTCGAGAAATCGATCCAGCTGCAGATGGGCGGCGCTCCCTCGCGCGCGCCGCGGATCGACACGATCAAGGACGTGACGGCCAAAGCCTATGGCGTCACCAAGAACGAGCTGGAATCGGCCTGCCGGAAGCGCCAGTACGCCCTGCCGCGCCAGTATGCGATGTATCTCAGCCGCCAGCTGACCAAGTGCTCCTACCCCCAGATCGGGCGGATGTTCGGGGATCGGGATCACACAACAGTGCTTTTCGCCTATCGGAAAATTGCGGCGATGGTCGCCTCGAACGAGGCCATGGCCGACGAACTGCGCCAGCTGGAGCAACGCATCATGGCGGATCCGCGCAATACGCGCTGATCGTGGTCCGTGCCTGGTTCCGGGCCGAAATACGGTCGGGAAGGGCGCTTTGGTGCGCCCAGGGCGATGCAAACTGGGGAGGGCCTGTTGATAGGGGGCGGTTTGCCCTCAACAGGCCTTTTCGCGGCGCGGCAATTCGCTAATGTTCCGGCCCGTCCTTCCCGATAGCTTGGGGGTGGCGGGCCGAACTCTTTCGGGAAGCCGCAGGCGCCCACCGGGCGCAGACTGACAGGAACCGGGCGACATGAAACTGACCATCGACCGTAATGCCCTGATGCGGGCGCTGTCCCACGTTCAGGCCGTGGTCGAGCGGCGCAACACGATTCCGATCCTGTCGAATATCCTCATGGAGGCGGAGGGCGACCGCCTGCGCCTTACCGCCACCGACCTCGACATCGAGGCGACAGATGCGGCAGAGGCCACCGTGAAAAAGGCCGGTTCCGTAACGGCGCCGGCCCAGACGTTCTTCGACGTCGTGCGCAAGCTGCCGGAAGGCTCCGAGGTTGTCCTCGACCTGTCCGAAGGCCGCCTGTCGATTTCGGCCGGCCGCTCCAAATTCGGCCTGCCGACCCTGCCGGCCTCCGACTTCCAGACCATGGCCAAGGAAGCGGCTCCGGTGAAATTCGAGATGGCTGCCGCCGAGCTGCGCCGCCTGATCGACAAGACGCGATTTGCGATCTCGACCGAAGAGACCCGCTACTATCTGAACGGTATTTATCTGCATCACGCCAAGGGCGCGAAAGGCAATGTGCTGCGCGCCGTTGCGACGGATGGCCATCGCCTGGCGCTCGCCGAAACCGAAGCCCCCAAGGGTGCGGACAAGCTGAAAGGCGTGATCGTGCCGCGCAAGGCCGTGGCCGAGGTTCGCCGGCTTCTTGATGATGCGCCTGAAATCATCACGGTGGAGGCGTCGGACTCGAAGATCGTGTTCCGCGTCGGCGAAGCCGTGCTGACGTCGAAGCTGATCGACGGGTCCTTCCCCGACTATCAGCGCGTCATTCCCAAGGACAACACCCGCATTCTCACCATCGACACCAGGCTTTTCAAGGACGCGGTCGACCGTGTCGCCACCGTGTCGGCAGAGCGCTCCCGCTCGGTGAAACTGTCGATTTCAGCCGGCAAGCTGACGCTGGCGGTGACGCATTCGGAATCCGGCAACGGCGTCGAGGATGTCGAGGCGGACTACGCCGCCGAAGCCATGGAGATCGGCTTCAACGCCAAATACCTGCTCGATGTCGCTGGCCAGATCGAAAGCGACGAGACGCGTATCGAGTTCAACGATGCGGCCTCGCCCGCACGCGTTCTCGACGCCAAGGACGAAGGTGCCCAGTACGTCCTGATGCCGCTGCGTGTGTAAGAGGGGCGTATCCGCGCGCGCCGTTGAATCCATGCAAGTTTGCGTTCTCCGCTCCTCCCGACGAAAGTCGGGATCCAGGGCGGATAGAAGGGCTCGTTCCGTCGTGAGACCGCAGCGCGAATTCGCAACAGGTTTTGCCGTGATTCCTGGATCGCCACTTTCGCCTGGACGGGAGGGGCTCATCATGTGCGCCCCGAAGGCGCGCGCATGACGCTGGAAGTCCGCCGCCCGCATGTGCGCCTGACGCGGCTGGGGCTGCGTGATTTCCGCAACTATGCGGCCCTCGATCTCCGCCTCGATGGCCGCCATGTCTGCCTTTTCGGGTCCAATGGCGCGGGCAAGACCAACCTGCTGGAGGCGGTGTCCATGCTGTCGCCGGGCCGCGGCCTGCGCGGCACCGAATTCGCTGACCTCGTGCGGCAGACGCCGGACGGCGCCGTCGCCAATGGCTGGGCCCTCTCGGCGGATGTGCGCGATGGCGACATTGATCGCCGGCTGTCTCTGTCGCTGGACCTCGACGAGCAGGGCAGGTCGAAACGCACCGCGCGGCTCGACGGGGTGGATACGGCGCAGGGCGAACTCGCCGAAGTCATGCGCGTGATCTGGCTGACGCCGTCGATGGACCGTGTCTTCGCGGGGCCGGCCGGAGACCGCCGGAAATTTCTGGATCGACAGGTGTTGGCCCATTTCCCCAGCCATGCAGGTGCGTCCGCCGGCTATGAAAAGGCAATGCGCCAGCGCAACGCGCTTCTGGAGCAGGGGCAGAAAAACAGGGGAGGGGCCGACCCCGTCTGGCTCGATGCCATCGAGATGGGCATGGCGACGGCAGGCGCCGCCATGGCGATCCATCGCGTCGATGCAGTCAAGGTGATGCAGGAGGCAATTCTGGCGCGGCCGGAAGGGGCCTTTCCGAAGGCCTTGATCGATCTCGATGGGCAGTTCGAGCTTCATGCCGCCGACGGCATGGCGCTGACAGATATCGAGCAGGAAATCGTCGCCCAGCTGCGCGAAAATCGTGGTCGCGACCGCGCGGCGGGACGCACGACGGAGGGCGTTCACCGGACGGATTTGCGCGTCATTCACGCGCCCAAGGGGTTGCCCGCCGACCAATGCTCGACGGGTGAACAGAAAGCCTTGTTAATAGGGCTCATTCTGGCTAATGCGCAGGCGTTATTCGAGCGTGATTTTGCCCCCTCTCCCCTGCTACTATTGGACGAAGCTGCGGCCCATCTCGATTCGGATCGGCGCGCGGCCCTGTATGACGAACTGACCGCGCTCGGCGGCCAGGCCTGGCTCACCGGAACGGATCGCTCCCTGTTCGACGCATTCGGCGACCGCGCCCAGCGGTTCGAAGTTGCAGACGGGGTCGTTCGCGAAGGTTGAGCGGCGCGAAAGCTGAGCTGACTAGAGGGCGGCGCAGGTGCGCGCCGCAACGAGGAAGACGGAATGTCTGACGTGATTGAGACCGCCGACGGCGCGCCTGAGAAAAACACCCAGAACTATGACGCCGGATCGATCAAGGTCCTGCGCGGGCTCGACGCCGTGCGCAAGCGCCCTGGCATGTATATCGGCGATACCGATGACGGCTCCGGTCTGCACCACATGATCTATGAGGTTGTCGACAACGGGATCGACGAAGCGCTCGCCGGTCACGCCGATTTCGTGCGCCTGACCCTGTATCCCGACGGCTCGGCCGAGGTCGAGGACAATGGCCGCGGCATCCCGGTCGATATCCACTCTGAAGAGGGCGTCTCGGCTGCCGAGGTCGTGATGACCCAGCTGCACGCCGGCGGCAAGTTCGCCAACACCGAGGAGGAGGGGTCCTACAAGGTCTCCGGCGGCCTGCACGGCGTCGGCGTGTCTGTGGTGAATGCGCTGTCGGAAACCCTCGACCTCAAGATTTATCGCAATGGCAAGCAGCACGAGATGCGCTTCAGGCTGGGTGAAGCGGAAGCGCCGCTGAAAATCACCGGCGAAGCGCCAAAAAGGGCCGATGGATCGTTCGTGACTGGCACGACCGTTCGCTTCCTCCCGTCCCCCGCCACCTTCACCATGGTGGAGTTCAAGCGTGAAACGCTTGAACATCGCCTGCGCGAACTGGCGTTCCTGAACTCAGGGGTCAAGATCGTCCTGCAGGACCTCCGCGGCGTGGAGCCCTGGGAAGTCGTGATGCAGTATGAGGGCGGCGTCGAAGCCTTTGTGAAACACATCGATCGCCAGCGCGCCGCAGCGATCCCCAAGCCGATCTACACCAGGACCAAGAAGGATGGCGTCGTTGTCGAGGCTGCCCTGCAATGGAATGACGGCTACTACGAAAACGTCCTGTGCTTCACCAACAACATCCCGCAGCGCGACGGCGGCACCCATCTCGCAGGCTTCCGCGGCGCGCTGACACGCGTGATCAACAAGTACGCCAACGAGACGGGTCTCGCGAAAAAAGAGAAGGTCGAAATCTCCGGCGACGATGCACGCGAAGGCCTGACCTGCGTGTTGTCTGTGAAAGTCCCCGACCCGAAATTCTCGTCCCAAACCAAGGACAAGCTGGTCTCGTCCGAAGTGCGTCCCATCGTCGAGACGCTGATGACCGAGGCGCTGAGCCAGTGGTTCGAGGAGAACCCCGGCCCCGCCAGACAGGTCATGCAGAAAATCGTCGAAGCTGCTGCCGCACGCGAGGCCGCCCGCAAGGCGCGCGAACTCACCCGTCGCAAGACGGCGCTCGATATCACCTCGCTGCCCGGGAAGCTCGCCGACTGCCAGGAAAAGGATCCGGCCAAGTCTGAAATCTTCATCGTCGAGGGTGACTCGGCCGGTGGTTCGGCCAAACAAGGCCGCAACCGCGAGAACCAGGCAGTGCTTCCGCTGCGCGGCAAGATCCTCAACGTCGAGCGCGCGCGCTTCGACAAGATGCTGGGCTCGGATCAGGTCGGCACGCTGATCACCGCGCTCGGCGCCGGCATCGGCCGCGACGACTTCAACATCGCGAAGATGCGCTACCATCGCATCATCATCATGACCGACGCCGACGTCGACGGCGCTCACATCCGCACGCTTCTGCTCACCTTCTTCTACCGCCAGATGCCCGAAGTGCTCGAGAAGGGTTATCTCTATATCGCCCAGCCGCCGCTCTATAAGGCCGAGCGCGGCAAGTCCGAGCGCTATCTGAAGGACGACGCCGAGCTCGATGAATACCTGATCGAGCAGGGCGTCGCCGGCCAGACACTCATCCTCGAGAGCGGCGAACAGATCGGCAGCGCCGACTTGCGCGCGCGCGTGAAGGAGGCTGCGGCCTTCAAGGGCACGCTCTCGCGTCTCGCTCTGCGTGCGCCGACGTCTGTCGTCGAACAGGCAGCCTTGGCCGGCGTCCTGCGTCCCGGCGCTGGTGCCGCCGAAGCCGCCGCAGCCGCTGCTCGTCTCAATCGGGTGGCGGAGGAGGGGGAGGATACCTGGTCGGGCACGTTCACCGACGGCGCCTTCCTGTTCACCCGCGTGGTGCGCGGCGTCGAGGAAAAGGCCGCCCTGGATCCGCAATTGCTGGCCACCCCCGATGCGCGGCGCCTGGCCGAGCGCGCAGAGGCCATCGGCGATCTTTACGCGGCACGCGCCGTTCTGCGTCACGAGAGGACAGGCGATGCGATGGTGTTCGGACCCGTGAGCTTGATGACGGCAGTCCTCCACGCCGGCGAGCGCGGCATCAAGATCCAGCGCTACAAAGGTCTTGGCGAAATGAACCCTGAACAGTTGTGGGAGACCACGCTCGACCCCAACGCGCGTACCCTGCTTCAGGTCAGGGTCGAGCATGCCGACACCGCCGATGAGATGTTCACGAAGCTGATGGGCGATGTTGTCGAGCCCCGCCGCGAGTTCATCCAGGAGAACGCGCTCGATGCGCAGGTTGACGCGTAGGCGCGACGCGCTGACGCGGGGGCCTCTGCGCATCAGGGTGTTTTCTTTTGTCGCGCCCCTCCGCGCGCGGTGATTGAGGCAAGATTGTTTCGCGAATGACGTTTCGGCTGCGGCTGCAATGTGAAAGTCACGCCTGCCGGTTGGAATATCTCACCCTTATCCACCTCAGTGATGCAGAAATGCTGCACAGACGGGCATGTTGGCGGAAAATCCTGCGTGTGGCCGTGAGGGTATTGACGCGTCACGGTTTATGGCGGGACTGTGTCAGATCCATTCTAGATTTCCGAACGTTGGCATTTGTTCGGGATCGGGGGGTGGGCCAAGGCGTCAGGTGCCATTTTGGTTTGGATTTCTGAAGGGGTCAAAAACGTGAAAACTACCGTCAAGGCGCACCTGTTGCGCTCCACGCTGCTTGCCGCCCTTTCGGTGGCTTCAGGAGCTATCGGAAGCGCATATGCGCAGCAAACCGTCACTACGACCACGGAAACGGGTCCGGAAGAAGCTGGTGACGTCGTTGTTGTGACGGGTTCGCGTATTGCGCGTCAGGACTTCACGGCGATCAGCCCCGTGACCACGGTCGGCGCACAGGACATCGAGCTGACGGCGACGCTGTCGGTCGAACAGCTGATCAACGAACTGCCGCAGGTTATCCCGGGCAACACGGTTACGTCGAACAACGCCGGCGGCGAAGACTTCGCCACGGTTGACCTGCGCGGCCTTGGGCCGGGTCGTACGCTGGTCCTGATCGACGGCGAACGTGTTCCGGGCGGCTCCACCTCGGGCGTCGTCGACATCAACACCATTCCGGCCGGCCTGCTTGAGCGTATCGAAGTCGTGACCGGCGGCGCATCGGCCGTGTACGGTTCGGACGCCATTTCGGGCGTCGTCAACTTCATCCTCAAGAAGGATTTTGAAGGCGCCGAGATCCGTTCGACCGTCTCGTCTTCCGAAGGTGGCAAGACCCAAGCCTTCAACGTCGACGCCCTGATCGGCGGCAACTTCGACGACGGTCGCGGCAACATCACCGCCTACGGCTCCTATTTCACCCGCACCGGCGTGTTCCAGTCCGAATACGACTACTCGCGGACGTCGGGCGCGATCGTGTATGACTCGGACGGTGCCAGCAACTATACGTACGCCCTCGTCGACAGCTCGCAGAAGTGGATCGACTATGTCGCCGGAGCTGAGCCGGGCCACGTCCGTGGCACCGCCCTTTCGGGTGGTTCGGGCACGCCGCCCTGGGGCTCAATCTCGAACAGCGCTGCTAACCCGTTCCGCAACCTCTCGACCCTGTTGCCGGGTCAGTTCGCTGCCGCGAACACGGATTGCAATGCAGCGACGCCTGGCGCGGCCGTCAACACTGGCGGCCTGTCGTTCAACAACTCTGGCCAGCTGACCCCGTTCTTCGGCACGCGCGGTTGCGCGGTCCCAGATCGTGCGGCGGGCTCCTCGCGCTACAACTTTGCGCCGGACAACTACATCTTCCTGCCGGCCGAGCGTTATGGTCTGACCACGCTGGGCCACTACGACATCAATGACGACGTCACAGCGAACTTCATGCTGTCCTACGTCCGCAGCATCACGCAGGTTCAGCTCGCAGCTACGCCGATCACCGGCCTTTCGATCCCGGTCAGCTCGCCGGCGATCTCGGGTACCGATGGCATCCTCGGCACGGCTGACGATCCGCACGCCGATCTGTCGACGGCGCTCGGTTCGCGCGTCAACCCGACGGCCAACTTCACCTACGCCTGGCGCTCGAATGGTATCGGCCCGCGCGTCGGCAACTTCCAGAACTCCGCTCTCACGGCGCGCGCCAGCGTGTCCGGCCATCTCGCGCCGGGCTGGGAATGGAACCTCGCCGCTGGATTCGGCCAGTCCGACTTCACGCAAGACCTCAAGAACAACGTCAACTCGGTCGCCCTGCTGCAGGGTGTCGCTGGTTGCAACAACGTTCCGGTCGCTGCTCGCCTGCCGAACTGCGTCAACGTCGATATCTTCGGACCGAGAGTAACGACCGCCGCCATGTCGAACTTCGTCGGCACGGACATCAAGGCCATCGGCAAGTTCGAACAGTCCGTGATCTCCGGCTACGTCCGTGGCGATCTGTTCCAGCTCCCCGCTGGTCCGATCTCGACCGTGTTCGGTGTCGAATATCGTGGTGACGACGGCGAGTTCCTCGTCGACGACGCTCAGGCTCGCGGCGAAATCGCTGGCTTCAACCAGCAAAACTCGATCGTCGGCGACATCGACGTCTACGAAGCCTACACCGAAGTGGTCGTTCCGATTCTTGCGAAACTGCCCTTCGTCTACGATCTCAGCCTCGAGGCCGGCTATCGCGCTTCGGATTACTCCTCGATCGGTTCGGTCGAGAGCTACAAGTACGGCGGCAGCTATTCGCCGTTCGAGTGGATGACTTTCCGCTCGGTCTATAACAAGGCCGTTCGCGCTCCGAACCTGCAGGAAGTTGGTCAGGCCGGTGACCAGGGCTTCCCGGGTTATTCGGATCCGTGCAACTCGCTCGGCGTCGGTACTGTTGCGGGCCGTCAGGCCTTCTGCATCACGCAGGGTGTTCCTTCTGCGTTCTATCCGGGCTTTGCCCAGACCAACACGCAGGTTCAGGCCTTTGCTTTCGGTAACCCGAACCTCGATCCTGAAGAAGCCGAGACCATTACGGCTGGTTTCGTGTTCCAGCCGGACTTCATCCCGATCGGCACGTTCAACGCGTCGGTGGATTACTACGACATCACCCTGAGCAGCGCGATCGTTCCGCGCGGCGCCGGGGCAATCCTGACCGGTTGCTATGGCGCGGGTAACCTCGGCGCGACACCGCAATCTGCTGCCGACTGCGCCCGTATCACGCGTGATCCGGCCACAGGCCAGATAACCGCGATCAACACGTCGCTCGGCAACGGTATCGCCGACCTCCAGACGAAAGGCGTGGACGTTCAGATGGAGTACGACTTCGATCTGGACGAAGTGTTCGCCGGCGTCCCGGGCCGTCTCAGCCTCGATACTCTGATGTCCTTCATCGACAGCTATGACAGCTTCGGAACTGAAATTGCTGGCACCAACTCAACTGGTATCGGCGGCTCGACCCCGGACTTCAAAGCCGTGACGACAGCCCGCTACGAGATCGGAGACTACCTGTTCCAGGTCCGGCACGCCTACGTGCCTGAGCTGATCGACGCGAACTTCGGTAGCCTGTCAGAGGTGACGCCGGAATTCTCGAACTTCGACCTGTCGGCGCGCTGGAACGTAACCGACGCGCTGCAGCTCACGGCTGTCATCAGCAACATCACCAACGAGTTCCCGCCGCAGCTCTCCTCCGGCGGCGACCAGGGCAACACGGACGCTGCTCTCTACGCGCCGTGGGCTGTCGGTCGTGAATACTCGATTTCGGCCCGCCTGCGCTTCTAGGCTGGTCTGAACGGTCTACAGATTGGGCGGCGGACCTTCGGGTCCGCCGCTTTTTCTTTTTCGGATCCGTGCGGATGTTCGATCGAGCGGCTGCTTCGTCGGGGTTCTGTCAGGCGCAGTCCGCCGACGCGCGCAAGCGCCTGACAATGTATTGTGAACGGCGTCGCGAGGCGTTCAGCCCCAGATCGGATCGCCGTGGCGATCGACAAAACCATCACGCTCAAGTTCGGCGCGCAGCGGTTCCAGCTGTTCGGCATAGGCGCGCCAGCGCCCCATGCCCTGCTTGTTGATGGGCTGGCGTATCTGCGATGTGCTGGCGGTGGAGACCCCGCTGCTGTTCTTCTCGGGCGACAGGCAGGCCGGTTCGAACTCCAGCCCGGCAGACGCCAGCAGGCGTCGGATTTCCGAGTCCGGCGCATCAGCGAGATCCTCGAGCGTCACCTCGATCAGGCGCTCGCCAAGGCAGGCGCGCCAATGATCCATGATGCGCCGGTACTGGCGATAGTTCTCGGCGAGGTCTTCGAATGAATACGACCAGTGATAGCCGCCTTCACCGAACAGCAGCCGGTAAGCGCCGAACAGCGAATCCATCGGCGCGCGCCGCACATGCACCATTGCGGCTTCGGGAAAGGCGAGGGCGATGGGCCCCGCGAAATCATAATTGTGCGGCGTCTTCTCGCTGAAGGCGTCGGCCCCTTCCAGCAGGAAGGCAATATTCCTGAGATACAGATCGGCGACGATCGACCAGTCGAGGTCGCGCGAAGCGTGAACGTCGGCAGGAACCAGCGTGGTCGACTTGGCATGACCGAGTGCATGCTTCACAGCGCGCAGGAAGAACGGCGTTTCGCCCAACGCGGTCACACGGCTGTGGGCTGCGAAAATCCGCTCCGTGATCGTGGTGCCTGACCGCGGCAGGCCGAAGATGAAGATCGGTCTTGGGCGCTGGAAGGCGGGCTGCGTTCCGATGTTCTGGAAGGCAGACGGCGGAAAAGTCTCGATCAGGGCGCTGGTGCGGTCGACGCGGCTCTGCATGTCGAAAGGAAACACACTGCGCGCCAGCCGCGCGCCCTCGACCAGCACGGGCCATGCTTCCGCGTGCCGGCCCAGATCGTCGAGCTCCTTGAAAAGTGCGTGATGGAGGCGGGCTGCGCTCTCCGGGTCCGTCGTTGCGCCGATGGCCGTCTCCAATGCCGCGACATGGTTCGCGTCCGGCTTTGCCTTGCGCATTGCAGCGAGTGATCCAAGGGCAAGGCTGTCGCCCGGCTTCAGCTGCAGGACGCGTTCGAAGGCCGCGCGCGCGTCCTCGTCCAGCCCGAGATAGCGACTGGCGGTTCCGAGCGTGTAAAACGCCTTGGGGCTTTCCGGCAGGCCGTCGGCGCCGAGAGCGGCATGGTGGAGCCCTTCCGCATAAAGCCCGATCTGCGGAAACACGGACCCAAGCGTGTTGTGCTGGTGGGGGGCCAGATCGGATCTGGCGGCGGTCGCACGCGCGAGTTCTGCGGCCTCCTGCCAGCGCCCGCGCACACCCAGCGCGCGTGCACGGTCGGCATTCAGGGCCGGGGCGAGCGGGTGATCATCGCCCAGGTGGCTCAACGCATTGGCGATGGCGCGTTCAAGATCCACGCTGCCGAGCGCTTCGAGGGCGGCGCACAGATAGATCCAGGCATCGCCGCGTTTTGGATTGATGCGGGTGGATATCTCGGCGGCCTGGGCGGCCATTTCCAGCTTGCCGCTATCGAGGGCGGCTTTGGACTCCGCCAGCAACCGATCGACGTGCAGGTCGCGCTCCGAGATGGAGATCGCAGGCGTTGATGGACCCGCTCCGCCAGACGACATTTACGCACTCCTGCAGGTGCGGAGCCTTTCGAGTGGCCGCGCACAGGCCAAGGCTCATAACGGTTCCGGCGTGGGTGGGAAACCCGCCGGCGGCGCCAGATTTCCACGCTGCCCAAATGGAGATCAGGCAGGCGGGCAAGTTGCATAGCGACGGCGCCTGCGGCGGCACGACCCGCCGTGTCTGGCGCCCTTGGCGATTGCATCGGTTCTGCGAGCGGGGCATAAAAAGGCACAAGTTTGCGCTGCTTCGGGGTCCTGCGGATGGCGCATTCCAGCTCAGCTATGGAGTTGTCGGTGACGCATATCGCGAAAACCCTGGCCGTTATCTTTGCGGCCATTGCAGTCATGTCGGGAACGGCGTTCGCCGCTCCATCGCTCGACGATTATACCCAGCCCAATACGTTCCGGGGCGCCGCCATCTCGCCTGATGGAAACAAGGTCGCGGGCGTGCGGCACGAGAACGGCGCGGACGTGCTGATCGTGCTCGACTGGGTCACCAAGAAGACCAAGGCGATCCAGTTCGTGAAGACGGACAAGGAACAGTGGATTGACTGGGCCGAGTTCAAGGGCAATGACCGCATCATCTTCTCGACCCGCGCGAAGATCCGTGTGGTGCCAGGGACGGCGTCTGCCAGGCGCACGCGCCAACAGCAGGACGACGGCTTCACCTGGGTGTCGCGGATCTTCTCGACGTCCGTCGACGGCGGCGCGCTCGTGTCGCTGTATGAACCTGCGGGCGACGTCCCGCGCTTCGTTTCGGCCAATATCATCGACATCCTGCCCAATGACGACGAAAACGTGCTGATCACGGGCCCGAGCATCCAGGGCACCAAGCTGCTGAAGGTCAACGTCAAGACCGGCAAGGCCAATGAAGTTGATCGCGGCGAGACGACGACGAACGGCTTTGTGCTCGACAGCGCCGGCAACGCCGTGCTGCGCCAGGATGTGCTGGCGCGCGGCCGCGGCTTCGCCTGGAAGCGTCGCGCGCCGGGCTCGAATGACTGGAAGGAAATCGTCCGCTTCATGGGCGCCCAAGGCGCCAATAGCGGTCCCACGTTCCAAGGCGAAGGTCCCGCCATTGGTCCGGGCAAGGTGTTCGTGCTCGCCCGCCCGGAAGGCAAGGACACGGCTGGCCTGTACATCTACAACACCGCGACCGGCGCGTATGACGAGGAAGTCCTGAACGTTCCGGGGTTCGATGTGTCGAGCCCCTATCGTGACACCGACCGCAACGTCGTGATGGCCGCCTGCTATTGGGGCGAGATGTGGACGTGCGTGCCGAAGGACGAGATCTTCGCCAAGAACTGGCCGGCGCTGCTCAAGGCCTTCCCGGATTCCAACGTTAGGTTGGTTGGCCGGTCACGCGACAATGGCCGCTGGTTCATCAACGTGTCCGGCCCGCAGGACCTTGGCTCGTTCTACATTTACGATCTTAAGACCCGCGCGGTGGATTATGTCGGAGGCTCGCGTCCGAGCTTGCTGCCGGCCGACATGCCTGGCGAACAAGTGGTGCGCTACACCGCCCGTGATGGAACGCCGCTGTGGGGCTATCTGTGGACGCCGCCTGGCGTGGCCAAGGACGCGAAGAACCTGCCGCTGATCGTGCTGCCCCATGGCGGACCGGAAGGGCGTGACGTCTATGGTTCAGATCCGTTCGCGATGTGGTGGGCTGCCAATGGCTATGCGGTGTTCCAGCCCAACTTCCGCGGTGGCGGCGGCTTTGGCCGCGCCTTCGTCGAAGCGGGTCATCGCCAGTGGGGCCAACGCATGCAGGACGATGTGATGGATGGCGCCAAGGCGTTGATCGCTTCGGGCCAGGCTGACGCGAACCGCATGTGCATGGCCGGGTGGTCCTATGGCGGTTATGCCACGATGATCGGTTCTGTGTTGAACCAGGATATGTTCAAATGCTTCTTCGCTGGCGCGGGCGTCTCCGACCAGATCGAGATGCTGCGCTGGACGCGGGAGGGCGGCGATGATGGCGACGTCATCGACGGCGGCGGAGGCGGGCGTCAGGGCGTTGCGTACAAATACTGGTCGCAGGCCCAGGGTGATGAAGGCGCGGACTATGCGATGCTGAAGAAGTATTCGGCGAACCAGCGTGCGGCGGAGATAAAGAAGCCGCTGCTGCTGATCCACGGCGACGAGGACGAGACCGTTCCGACGGAACAGTCGGTCATGCTCGACGCGTCGATGCGCAAGGCAGGCAACAACAATGTGCGCCTGATCATCCTCAAGGACGAAGCTCACCAGTGGTCGCCGATGACGGTCGCCAACCGCCAGATCGTTCTTGGTGAGAGCCTGAAATTCTTCCAGCAGAATCTCGGGCCGGGTATTGGCGCGCAGTGATTGAATGAAGCGCGGGCGCCGGCCCTCAGGCTGGCGTCCGCAGCTGTCCTATTGGTCGCCGATAGAGTGCAGCACGCCGCCGCGTTCGTGCAGCCACGCGCGCGCCTGTCGCCAGTCAGGATAGCAACGCTCGACCTGCTTCCAGAACCGGTCGGAGTGGTTCATCTCCTTGATGTGCGCGACTTCGTGTGCGGCGACATAGTCGAGCGCGAAGGGTGGTGCGCAGACCAGCCGCCAGGAGAAGTTGAGCCGTCCTTCGGACGAGCAGGACCCCCAGCGCGAGCGCGTGTCCTTGATCGAGATCGAGCGCGGTTTGACCTTCAGCGTTTCGGCATGGATGGCGACCCGCTCAGCAAAATCCAGCCGGGCGGCGGCGCGTAAAAATGCCCGCGTTTTATCTGCAAAAACTTCGCGTGGTCCGGGAATCAAAAGTACGGGAGTGGGTGCAAGCGTGCGGTCGACCTTGACGGTCCGACCCGTCTCGGCATGTCGAAGCCGGTGGATCACGCCGCGCAAGGGGATGTAGGCGCCCGGCTTGAACACTACAGCCCGTGGTAGGGCGTCCAGACGTTCCGCAATCCAGTCCACCCGTTCGGAGGCAAAACCTATCGCATCGAGTGCAAAACGGGGTGAAGGGGCGGTGGCGATGGCTTCTCTTGCCGTGGGGTCAATTCGGACGGAAACGCGCCGCGCGCGCTTGTCGATATGCACGCGTACAGGCACGGAAGTGCCTGATGTTGCTAGCAAAAAAACCCGGTGATGCGATTCCGCGACGAGCATGCTATGGCGTAGCCCTCCGCGACCGCAGACGCAACACGACCCAACTGCCGGGGGATTCCCTCATGAAGATCAAACTCGCTTTTGCCAGCGTTCTGGTCTTGTCCGGGTGCGGTCCGAGCCGGGACGCCATGTCGGCCCTCCAGAGCATGCAGATCCTCGAGAACAACGACCAGGCGGCGATTTCCTACAGGAGCCTGTCGGGCTGGGGGAATGACCTGACGCTGAATGATGTCGAGGTCCGAGCGCCCGCCGAAATGTTGGCCGCGATGACGGAAAGCGCCCCGGACAAGGATGACACGACGCCGTCGGCGCCGCCCGCGTCGAAGCCCGCGACGGTGGCGCGCGCGAAGTCGATGACGCTGAAGGGCCTAACCGAAAAGGAGGGCAAACCGTTCGCGACCGATATCACCCTGTCAGAAATCACGCCGACTGTGCCGATGGAGGGAGCGACTCTGTCGCTCAAATCGGTCGGCTTCGAGGGCATGAACGACGTCACCGGTCGTTATGTTGCGGGCTCCTTCACCGAGGATGGCGCCGGCGATCCGCCGCCGCTGGAGCAATGGGGCTTCAGGAAGGCGGGTCTCGGCGGCCTCACATTCAGTGCTGCCATCCCGCAGGACGAAGGCGATCCTGGGAGCGTCAACCTCACGCTTGCAGAACTGTCCGTCTCCAGCCTCGAAAACACCCGGCTGGGGTTATTCAGGTTTGACGGCTTCAAGGGTGATCTCAACGTACCGGGAGACGTGCCCGTCGCGGGTACGTTCGACTTCGGCAGACTGGACCTCACCGGCATTCGTACGAAGCTGTTCTCGGACGCTTTCATGATTGGGCTTCAGCCCTTGCTGAATCCGGGCGAGCCCGCCGACATCGCTGCGATGTACAAGGACTACACCAGCCCGCTCGAGAGCGGCATCGATGGCGTTGACTGGTCTGGCCTCAAGGCCGGTTTCTCGGGCCTCAAGTTCGACGTTTCGCCCGCGCGCGCCGTGATCAAGCGTAATGCAGACGATGTCGTCACGGCGATCGACGCACCGCGCACCACGTTCAAGTTAACGGCGGATTCGTCCGGCGGCACGCTGGGCGCCATGGGCCTGATGGTGCTGGCCATGGGCGGCTACAATTCCAGCGTCGTCGAACTGTATACCGAAAGTCACGCTACGTTCGATCCCGCCAAGGATCTGACGCGCTATGACAACATCAATCTCGGTGTTTCGGATGCGTTCGACGTAAAAGTGTCGGGCGGCGTCATCGGCCTGAGGCACGCGCTGCCCAACCTCATGGCCGGCCTGATGAAGGCGGCGGAATCTGCCGAAGCAAGCTTCAGCGATGACGACATGGCCGATGACGACATGGACGACGATGTCGCGGACGAAGACGAAGATGACTCCGATCACGCACATCACGCCGACAGCGATGAGCATGCCGATCACGAAGGCCACGGCGACCATCATGCCATGCCTATGGATAAACCTGACAATAGCGCTGCGATGATGCAGCTGGTGATGGGCGTCCTGCCGCTGCAGCTCACTGACCTCGACGTGTCGATCACCGACCAGAAGCTGATCAACCTCATCGTCGAACCGCAGGCGCTGTCGAGCGGCCAGACTGTCGAGGCTTACCGGCAGCAGCTGGTTGATATGGTGACGGCGAGCTCGGTCTTTCTCACCGACGCCGGGGTTGATCAGGCAATCGCGACAGAGCTGACGACGGCAGTGTCGGGCTTCCTCGCGGGTCCGGGCACGTTCCACATCGTTCTGAAGCCGAAGGCGCCGCTTGGCGTCATGTCGGCGATGATGGCGCCGATGACGAGGGAAAATCTCGGTTTCTCGGCGACGTTCACGGCGGCGACGCCGCCGGCGATCAACTAGGCCATCGCCTGCCGGATCACTCCAGCGCCGACAGGCAGCCGGCGATCTCGGCGGGGGATTCGCCTTCCATGAAGAAGGTCTGCAGCTTCCAGTCCTTGTCCATCAGGTAAAGGATGGAGGAATGGCTGACCAGATAGCCCGATGCGCCTGTGGCTTCGTCACGGCCGTACTGCGTCTTGAAGGCCTGGGTAATGCCGGTCAGCTGTTCCGGCGTGCCCGTGAGCCCGATGATATCCTTCGGGAAGCCATTGCTGGCGATGTACTGGGTGAGTTTTTCAGGTGTGTCGCGTTCCGGATCGACCGAAACAAAGAGGGTGGTCGGCCGCTTGTCGGCCGCAACGGACTCCATCGCCTTGCCGAGGTTGAAGAGCGTCACCGGGCAGACATCGGGACAGTAGGTATAGCCGAAAAAGACCAGGGCCTTGCGGCCCTTGAAGTCGGCTTCGGTCACCGCCTTGCCGTCTGCGGACGTCAGCTGGAAAGGGCCGCCGATCGCCTCTGAAGAACGCTTGAAACAGGTGGGATTGGCGCCGTTGGCCGTCTGGTTTCTGGCGGCAGGCGCGGGCGAACACGCTGCCGCGAGCGCGAAGCAGGCAATGAAAAGGGAGACGGCGCCGCCAGGCTTCACGTTGCGCATGCGCGGATATGTGCATGAGCAATCATCAAAGCCAACTGCGTCCTGATGACATTTCGGCGCCAATGCGCGAGCAAGAGAGATGGCTGATCTCACCGCTGCCACAACCCGCCCGGCCAACCTGCCGGAGTCCATGAGCCTCGATCCTGCCCGGGTCGAGGCGTTGCGCAGCGTCGGAGCCGCTTTTGGCCGCACGCGCCTGCGCACGCTTGTGTCGCTGCGCTGGATGGCGATCGCAGGGCAGGCAGTCGCCGTGCTGTTCGTGCACTACCTGCTGGGGTTTGAGTTGCCGCTGGCGGCCTGTCTCGCGTCGGTCGGCGCGTCGGCCTGGCTCAACGTTGCGCTGATGGCAGTGTTTCCCGCGCAGCATCTGTCTTCGCCGGCGGAAACAGCGGGGCAGCTGGCGTTCGACACGGTGCAAGTGTCGGTCCTCATCGGACTGACGGGAGGGCTGCAGAATCCCTTCCTGCTTATGCTCCTGGCCCCGGTGACGGTGGGCGCCTCGCGCCTGTTGCCCGCCTATGCCGGATTGCTGGCGGTGATCGCGCTGATCTGCTGTGGCGGCATGTGGATGTGGGGCCTGGACCTGCCATGGCGTCAGGACCAGGCGCTTGCCATTCCGCCGCTCTATCAGCTCGGACAGCTCGTGGCGGTGTCGATCGGGCTGATCTTCTTCACCGTGTCGGCCTGGCGTACCGGCCGGGATGAGGCGCGGCTGGTGTCGGCGCTAGATGCCGTGCAGGCCGTGCTGGCGCGCGAGCAACAGCTCTCGGCGCTGGGTGCTCTCGCGGCGGCGACTGCGCATGAGCTGGGTACACCGCTCGCGACCATCCACCTCGCGGCGCGTGAACTCGGCCGAAGCGTCAAGCCGGGCCATCCGGCGCGAGAGGATGTTGAACTCATCATCGACCAGGCCGAGCGTTGCCGGACCATCCTGAAGCAGATCTCGCAGCGCCGCCACATGACGGACGCGGCAATGGCCCGCGCCACCCTGCCGGGTCTGATCGAGGAAGCTGCTGAACCGCACCGGGCGGGTGGCATTCATATCCAGTGCTCGTCCTCGCCGCTCGCGGGCGGAAGTGGGGAAGAGCGTGCGCCTGACGTGATGCGCAAGCCGGAGATCATTCACGCACTGGGGGCGTTCATCGAGAATGCGGCGAGTTTTGCCGCTCGGGAGGTCTCCGTGAATGCGCGCTGGTCGGGGGAGGAGGTGCGCATCTACATCACGGATGACGGGCCAGGTTTTGCGCCGTCCGTGCTGGCGAAGTTGGGCGAACCCTATTTCTCGGAGCGCCGGATCGAGCAGCGGGGCGGGGGCATGGGCCTGGGCTTTTTCATCGCGTGCACCCTCCTGGAGCGCAGCGGTGCGCGCGTGACGCCCTATAACCGCCAGTTCCCAGCAAAAGGGGCCGTTGTCCGCATCGCCTGGCCGCGCAAGGCGATTGAAGCTCCCGAGGGCTGGATCGCGACATAAACGGCCTATGTCGTCATTTGGCCTTCTTGGGTGGACAGCCGGCAAAGCTGTGGCCTAAGGACGCGCTGCTGCCTATACTGCAACGGCAGACTGCTCTGCGGGAGAGACTGGGTGGAAGAACCTGTTGAACCAGACCCACGGGTCGCCGCTCTCGAGGATCGCACGCTTCTGGTCCTCGATGACGACGCGCCATTCAGGGCTCGCCTCGCGCGGGCGCTGGCCCAGCGCGGCTTTGAGGTGACGGCCATTGGCGGCGTCGCCGAGGCGCGTGAACACCTGAAGAAACAGGCGCCGGCGTTCGCCGTGGTCGATTTGCGCCTTGAGGACGGTTCGGGTCTGGACGTGGTCGAAGCCCTGCAGCGGGCGCGGGAAGACACGCATGCCGTCATACTTACCGGTTACGGGGCTATTTCCACCGCCGTCGCCGCCGTGAAGGCTGGCGCCATCGATTACCTTCCCAAGCCTGCGGATATCGACGATGTCGTGAACGCCCTGCTCACAGGCCGGTCGGACCGCCCGGAACCACCTGAAAATCCCATGTCGGCGGACCGGGTCCGCTGGGAACACATCCAGCGCGTCTACGAGTTGTGCAACCACAATGTCTCGGAGACGGCGCGCCGGCTGAACATGCATCGCCGGACGCTGCAGCGCATTCTCGCCAAGCGGGCGCCGCGGTAGGGCTGCGCCGAGCAGTACGGTTAAGCCTTGCGTCAAAATTCGTCCGTATTCAGCACGAGTATGCACGCTGACCGGAGACACCGATCCATGGCGCGACTGCTGATTCTGGCGACAATCCTGCTGGCGACAACGCCGGCCGCGTTCGCGCAGTCCAAGGCCGTCGGCCGCTACAATGACTGGCGCGTCTACACCGAGGGCGAGGGGCGGGCGATGATCTGCTTTGCCACTGTGGAAGCCTCCGACATGGCGCCCAAGTCGGTCGATCATGGCGAGGTGGTGTTCTACGTGACGGCGTGGAAATCCGGTGCGGCCGTAAACCAGCCGAGCCTGCGTGTCGGTTATGCGCTGCGCAAGGATATCGCGCCGGCCGCGATCATCGGGCGCGATCGTTTCGCAATGTATGCGTCGGGATCGGAAGCCTTCGTCAAGGATGATCGCGACAAGGAGCTGGTGGAAGCGCTGAAGCATGGCTCTGAGCTGCGGATCGAGGCGGCGTCGGTGAAAGACGCGCGCACCGCGTATCACTTCTCGCTCAAGGGCTCGAAGGACGCGATCGACAAAGCGCGCGCGCTCTGCAGGTAGTCGTCCAGCCCTGTCCATCCGGATTTCGCCTCAACAGCGCCGGGTATCGCGCGATTTACCGGATTGAGGTATGAGCCCCGCAAATGTCCGTGGAACTGGATCTCACCCGTAAATCGGCCGCGCCGGTCGTTACCAGCCTTGCCGGCCAGAACCTGGCAGGTTTGGGGCGCGAAGGGCTGCGTCAGGCTCTGATCGGAGCAGGGGTCGAGGAAAAGAAGGCCCGCATGCGGGCGACCCAGCTCTGGCGCTGGATTTACCATTACGGCGTCACCGACTTCGCGAAGATGACCGATGTCGCCAAGGAGCTGCGGGTGCAGCTAGGCGAGAAATTCGTTCTGGAGCGTCCGCCCATCGCTGCCGCGCAGACCTCCGTCGATGGCACCCGCAAATGGCTGGTCGGCTACGGCCCTAACACCGAAGCCGAATGCGTCTACATCCCTGACGTGGGGAAGGCGGGCGCTTTGTGCGTGTCGAGCCAGGTCGGCTGCACACTGACCTGTTCGTTCTGCCACACCGGCACGCAGAAGCTGGTCCGCAACCTGACAGCGTCCGAGATCGTCAATCAGGTCATGGTCGCCCGCGACGCGCTGGACGAATGGCCGACGGCCGAGAAGCCGCTCAATCTCGGCGATCGTCTGCTGACCAACATCGTCTTCATGGGCATGGGGGAGCCGCTCTGCAATCTCGACAACGTCGTCGAGGCGCTTGAGACCATCGGCGATGGTGACGGCATCTCGATCTCGAAACGGCGCATCACGGTTTCAACTGCAGGCGTCGCGCCGAAGATCCGCGAGCTGGGGGAGCGCACCGGGGCAATGCTTGCCATCTCGCTGCATGCGACGAATGATGATCTGCGCAATGAACTCGTTCCGATCAACAAGAAGTACAATCTGAAAGAGCTGTTCGACGCGATCCGTTCCTATCCGGACCTGTCGAACTCCAGGCGCGTGACGTTCGAGTATGTGATGCTCAAAGGCGTCAACGACACGCTGGCCGAGGCGCGCGACCTTGTGCGGCTGATGAAGCACGTGCCGGCGAAGATCAATCTGATACCGTTCAACCCGTGGCCGGGCACGAAGTACGAATGCTCCGACTGGGAAACCATCGAGGCTTTCGCCGAAGTCCTCAACCGCGCTGGCTATGCGAGCCCAATCCGCACCCCCCGTGGCCGCGATATCCTCGCCGCCTGCGGCCAGCTCCGTTCCGAGTCGGTCAAGGAAAAAGCCAGCGAACGCCTGAAGGCGCGGTTGGCCGAGAAGGAAGCTTCGGCCGAATCGTAGGCGCCTGCGCTACACTCACCGCAATCTGCCGCGCGCCTAGCCGGGCTTTTTGTGCGCGACAGCGACAAGTGTCCCGGCTGCGGTCTGAACTGACTTCAGCGGCTCATCCGAAAGCGGATGGATTTTGGCGTATTCAAACTGCTCTGTCATCGGGCGTTGGAATACAGGGGCGATTTCCGCCGTAACCCGATCATAGGCTGCGCGCCCGCGCGCTTCATCCAGCGGCGAGTCGAGGGCGTCGAATTTCGTGAACGTCTCGCGAAGGTTGTCGACCGTGGTCCGCAAGGCGTTGGCCACTTTCAGGTAGGTATCGGCTGACGGAATGGCGTTGTTGGCCCTGAACCGCGCCTCGAGATTGAGGCTCAGCTGCAGGGCGCCTTCGACGCGGGCCTGTTCGGCACGGGCCTCTTCGTAGGCGGTCTGAAATTTCTCCTGGCTGCCGAAGATCTTCATAACGTCCGCGTATGCCTTCGTGAATGCCGCCGCGTTGTGTGTGGGGACCTGGGCGGCAACGACCGGAGCGGTGACGACAGCGAGAAGTAGCGCCGCTACTGTACCTGCAGGTTTAAGCATCACCCTGAGTCCCTCCAATCATAGCGGGTGGAAGATATTGCGGACATGCGGAGTTGGAAATCGTCAACGGCATTGTCAGCGCTTCGTACAACATCTGCGTTTCGCTCCCCCCGCTGCATTCTGAGCAGCTACTGGATGAGCGTATCGTAAGCTGTGCTTCACTCACCGATGGCGCGTTCCGTCCATTGTACGTCGAACGCCGCGCCCAGGCGGTTCATCGGATAGGTCGCCATATCAATGATATCCTGTCCGGCTGACTGGTCCGTGCAGGCCAAGTTGGGTTTCGTGCTGGACTGCTTCCAGGACCACCCCAGGCCCGCTGCGAACAGACCGCCGCCGCGAGCGACGAAGCGCTGGATCGCGTCGATCTCCGCCTGCTGAAGATTTCCCCATGCGTTGCCGACAATCAGGACGTTCGTGTCCTTCAGGCTGGCGTCATCAATGGCGCCCGGGATTTCGCTGACAGTGTAGCCCCACGCGACAAGGTCGTCCGGCAACGCCCACTTCGCATGACGTGTCGGTAGCCATTCGCAATGTCCGCTGGCGATCATGACGGAGCCGCTGCCAAAGGGGCCCGCTAGCCATTGCACAGCGCGCCAGAGGAAACCCTTGTTTCGGTCTGACTTCCCGAACGTGCCGACATTGGCGCCGGTGAGGACCCGCTCATGCGCCACAGCAATAATGCGTCCGGCTTCGTATTCTCTGGCCATGGCGAATTGTTCGTCACCTTCCCGCATCAAGGAGATCCAGGCTTCAGGTTTCGTGGTCGTGATTTCACCGGGTATGCTGTCGAGATCGAGGATATCGTCCAGCGCGGTCTCACCCAGCATGCCGAGATATTCTTGCTGCAGCTGGTTGAGTGCGGCTTGCATCTCCTGGCCCCGCGCGCGGGCCTCAGCTGCGTTGTGTTCGGACTGAAAGGCGAACCAGACGGCCGTAGACGCCAGCGCCGCGAAAACGATGCTGACGCCGATGAGCCCGCCAACGACGAGGCGCTGCTTATGCTCCGCCCGACGGCGATCGCGTTGCCAGAGTTCGTCGAAATCGGCGCCCAGCAGTCCTGCCGCTAGCCGTGCGCAAACGCGCGCCTGTCCCTCCTTGCGAACATCCAGCCCCATAGGCTCGATCGGCAAGGCGTGGGGGTCGTCTGGATCGCCAGCCGCACGCAGGGCAGGCGGGAAGCATTCCGTTTCGGGATCACCGGAGTTCGGCTCGCCGTCGATGATGACAGCGAACACCTTGTTGGAGCGCCCTGTGCGCCGGTAGTGCTGGATCTCAGCGTTGACCCATTTCGACTGCGCCGAGCGGGGCGAGCAGATGACGATCAGTGCTTCCGCGCAGTCCAGCGCGTTGCGGACAATCTCGGCAATGTTGGCCGCAGCCGCCATGTCTTCATCGTCGCGGAAGAACCGTCCCAGCTTCCGGTCCCGGTTGCGGTGCAACATCGCGTCGGCGGGAAGGCGGTAGGTCTCGAGCCATGTATGGATCCGCCGGCCCCAGACCTTGTCCTGCTGGGAATAGCTGATGAAGGCGCGATAATATCCGAACGTCTGGTCCACGGGTTTCCCTGTCGCCGCCGGAGCACTCTACACATTAGCGCCATATGGGACAGCGCACGACCTGCCCTCTGGCCAGTCGCGGCGCGGACGGCTAACCCTCGCCGCAGATACAGCAGGGGCGAGAGATGACAGCCACTACCCAACGCACGCCAGCTGCGCGCGTGCTCACGGCCAGCCTCGTCGGCACAGCGGTCGAATTCTACGATTTTTACATTTACGCTACCGCCGCAGCCCTGGTGTTTCCCGCTCTTTTCTTCCCATCTGAGTCGGAATCGGCGCAGCTGATGTCGTCCTATGCGACCTTCGCAATCGCCTTCATTGCGCGACCGGTCGGCGCCGTCGCCTTCGGACATTTCGGGGATCGCATTGGCCGGAAATCCACGCTCGTCTGGTCGCTGATGCTGATGGGCGGGTCGACCATGGCGATCGCCTTCCTGCCGACCTACGCGCAGGCCGGCTGGATCGCTCCGCTGTTGCTCTGCATCCTCCGCTTCGGACAGGGGTTGGGACTTGGCGGCGAGTGGGGTGGGGCAGCATTGCTTGCGGTCGAGAATGCGCCGCCGGGATGGAAGGCGCGCTTCGGTATGTTCCCGCAGCTTGGCGCGCCGGTGGGCTTCATCGCCGCCAACGGCCTGTTTCTGGTGCTTGGACTTGTTCTAACGCAGGATGACTTCATCGCGTGGGGCTGGCGTATCCCGTTCCTGGCCAGTTCGCTGCTGGTGATCATTGGCTTGTGGGTGCGCCTGAAACTCACTGAGACGCCAGCGTTCAAGGCTGTACTCGAACAGGAGCGCCCACCCGCCATTCCGCTTGGCGAACTCTTCCGCGATCACTGGAAGGAAACCATCGGCGGCACGTTCGGCGTCGTGGCGTGCTTCTGCGTTTACTACATCGCGACGGCCTTTGCGCTCGGCTATGGCACGACGACGCTCGCGATTCCGCGCGAGACCTTCCTGCAGATCCAGCTGGTTGCGATCCTTTTCATGGCGGGCGGCATTGTGGTGGCCGGCTACTGGTCGGATGCAACGACGCCGCGACTCGTGCTCTCGGTCGGCTGCGCGCTCAGCATAGCAAGCGGCTTCCTGATCGGGCCGATGATGGGCGGCGGCGATCTCCTGCTGATCGGCATATTCCTGTCGATCCTGCTCTTGATGATGGGGTTCGTGTACGGCCCCCTCGGCGCCTGGTTGCCCGGCCTGTTCCCCGCACGCGTGCGGTACACGGGCGCCAGCGTTGCGTTCAATGTCGGCGGAGTGATCGGCGGCGGCTTCACGCCGGTTGCGGCGCAGGCTCTGGCGCAGCAGGGTGGACTGCCGCTCGTTGGGGTCTACCTCAGCGCGGCGGCAGGTCTCAGCTTTGTCGCGCTGCTCCTGCTGCGCAAACCGGCACTGGATTGAAACTTATGCGCTTCATTTTTGCTTTTGCCGCTCTGACTATGTCGGCCTGCGCCACTGCTCCGGCGACCGCGCCTGAATTGGTCGTCGAGCAATTCATGTGGGACTACACCAAGGCGTGGAACAAGCACGACACTGCAACCATCGCGCGCGAGTTCTATCGCACGGGCCCGACGATCGAAGAGCAGAAGGCCGGTCTCGATCGCAGCTTCGAGGGCTTGCGCGCGCAGGGCTATCACCACTCGGATATCTTCGAAGTGACAGCTTGCATGACCGGCGCTGACACGGCGTGGGCCGGCATGAAGTTTTCGCGCCTGAAAGCGAGCGGCGAACCGCTGCCGCCGAAGGATCGCGCAAGCTCTTACACGCTGACGAAATTTGCCGATGGCTGGCGCATCACCAAGGTTGGCGCCACGCCCATCAAGGCTGAAGACCCATTGGTGTGTCCCGCCCCCTGAGGCGACAGGCTAGATCTTGTTGTCCTGATCGATCACTGGGTCCTCAGCCGCGACAACCGAGAAAGCGCCGGTCTCGTCATTGCGCCAGTGCAGCTCGCCCTTGCCGATCGAGAACCACGCGCCGTTCATAGCCAGATCGCCGCGCTCATAAGCCGAGCGCACGAAAGGGAAGGTGAGAAGGTTCGTGATCGACTGGCCGACGGCCCCATGCTCGATGGCTTCCTGCCAGTCGGCGCGTGGAATTGTTTCGTTGCGCAGTACGGCATCGCGCGCGTCCGCTGCCAGCTCCACCCACGGCGCAATGAAGTGGCCGACCGGGCGATCTGCAGCAGCGGCGATAGACGCCGCGATGCCGCCGCAACCACCATGACCCATCACAACGATCTGTTTCACTTTCAGGAATGTCACCGCGAATTCGACTGCTGCGGAGACGCCATGCAGTCCGCCGCTGGCGTCGTAGGGAGGCACAAGTGCGGCCACGTTGCGGATCGTGAATAATTCTCCCGGGGCTGAGTCAAAGATCATCGCGGGGTCGGCGCGGCTGTCAGCGCAGGCAATGATCATGGTCGCGGGAGCTTGTCCGTCACGCAGCTGGTGGAACAGGTCGCGGGCTTCCCGGTAACGATTCGCACGAAACCGCCTATAGCCGGCGATCAAATCCTGTGCGTCCTCGGCAAAGTCGATGGTCATTCGCCTCGCCTAGCTAATGTTTCGGTTTGAATCAAACGCTTCCTCTTCACCCGCGATTGACTCGGCGTGTGTGATTGATCGACAAGGAACGTCTAGTTCCGGCACGCGTGGTGTTCGTGCCCCCGTATCCGCCGCAGACGCTGCCGAGACGAGGTTGCCATGGTTGAAAACGAAACTCTTCCCGACGATCCCGCAGTGGGGACAGACGCTGACGAACTTGATCGTCGTCGCGTGGGCCCGAAGCGGAGCGAGGCGTCCACTAACGCCGTTCTGGTCGCGGCCTATACCGAACTTACCGAACACGGCTGGCGCGGTTTTTCGGTCGATCGCGTCGCCAAGAACGCCAAGGCTTCGAAGCAGACGATCTATCGCTGGTGGAAATCGGCGGCCTGTCTCGCGGTAGATGCCGTGCTGGGTACGCTCCCGGAAAAGCCCACCGCGCAGGCGTCCACCGTCGACGTGCGGGACCGTATCAGTGCACTGATCGAGCCGCTTCTTGTGGCGGTGCGTACGGGAGACGGTGCGCATGCCTGGCGTGGGGCTTTGCTGGCTGCCGCCGACGAAAGCGAAGCGGGCGAGATCTTCCGTGCGTGGTTCGGCGAGCATGTGAAAATCCCGCTGCGCCACATCCTGGCCGAGCAGGCGCTCAAGGGTGCGGTCCGCCGTGACTGGGACATCGACCTCGCAACCGAGCTTCTGTTCGGGCCGATCTGGCACCGCCTCATCGCCATGCGCGGCCCCGTGCCCGAGGTATATAGCCGCCGTCTGGTCGACAGCTTGCTCAAGGCGATTGCGCCTGGTTGATTGCCGTGGTTTCAGGTCGCCGATGAGCGAGCCATCACCCGAACAACGTCACCGCCTTTACGGCCGCGCGGCAGGCAAGCCTCTGTCAAAGCGCCAACAGGGTCTGGTGGACGATCTGTTGCCGAAGATCGGCATCCCTGAAGCGGGCAGGGGCGAGCTGTTTCCGGCAACACTATTCAGCGCCGCCAGCCGTGGCGTGTGGCTCGAGATCGGGTTCGGCGGCGGCGAACATCTCGCCGGACAGGCTGCGCTGCATCGCGACACGGGCTTTGTCGGCGCCGAGCCGTTCGTGGATGGCGTGGCAAAGCTGCTGACCGCTATCGATGAACAGGGGCTGTCCAACATTCGGCTGCGCCGAGGCGACGCGCGCGATCTCGTGGCCACCTTCGAGGATTGCTCGATCGATCGCGCCTTCATCCTTTTCCCTGACCCGTGGCCGAAGACACGCCATCGCAAGCGCCGCCTTGTACAGCCAGACTTCGTGGCCGAACTTGCCCGTGTCCTCAAACCTGGCGCGCCCCTCCGCTTCGCCACCGACTGGGCTGACTATGCCAACCGCGCGCTCGCAGCGCTGACGCAGGACGGCCATTTCGTGTGGACGGCACAACGCGCCGACGACTGGCGCAAGCCGCCAGCCGATCACGTCACGACGCGCTATCAGGAAAAGCGACTGGGCGACTGCGAGCCGGTTTTCCTCGATTTTGTGCGGGTCTAGCGCAGCTATCGCAACCGCTTCCCGTCCAGCGGCTTCTCGAACACAGCGATGAAGCGGTCGGTCCGGCCGCGCACAGTGGGCCAGAACACGTTGAACTTGCGGTCGTCGAATTCGCTGTCGATCAGAACCATGTCCTTCAGCACAAATCCTGCTTTCAGAAGCTGCCCCGTCACGTCGCCATGGCTGATGCGGTGCTGGTCCACTTGCTCGCGCAGCGTAAGAAACTCGTTGGCGTCGTGGTCTTCCACGACAACCCGCCCTCCCGGTTTCAACATCGCGAACATGCGGCGGTTCAGCGCTTCATAGTCGCCGCCTTCCAGCACAACGTCGTGATAGACTTGGCCCATCACAATCACATCGTAGCTGCCCGCCGTCGCATCAAGATCGTTCCAAGGCAGCGTGAGCCAGCCGATGTTCGGCTTCCTGATCATGGCCTGTTGGCGCTCGACCTCCATCGACGGAAACTGCGCGATCCATCCCGGCGTGTTGTGGATGTCGACATGACCTTTGTCGCCCACCAGCGCCGAGAAGAGCAGGGCGAGATACCCGCCGCCCGACGCCACATCGAGCACACCATCACCCGCTTTCACGGCGCCTGCACGCAGGATCAGCTCAACATACCGCCGATCGTCCCGCAGCCGAGACTCCATCGCGCGTGACCGATCGCCCAGCGCCTTGCGGATCGCCACGTCTGCTTTCGCTTCCCTGCGAAGCGCAGCGATGTCGGTGTGTGGCTGAGGTGTCTCTTGTGCGAATGCCGGTGCGGCTAGCATCAGCACCAGCGCGGCAATGATCGCGCGACGCATCACTGCTTGATCAGCCAGTTGTAAGGCCGCACGCTGGTGCTCTGCCAGAGGCCGGCGAGCCCGTAGGGATCCTGCGCGAACAGCGCCTTCGCATCGGCCAGCGTTTCCGCCTCGACCACCAGCATCGATCCAATTGGCATCGCCCCATCATCCGACAGCATCGGTCCGCCAATCTTCACACGCGGATTGAGCGCTGCGATCCAGGCCAGATGCGCCTCGCGCGTTGCCTTGCGGAGCTCCAGCGCCTCCGCCTTGTCGAGGCCCTGGAATATGAACAAAGCCATCAGATTTCGTCCTTCATGGGTCGGTTAAGCAGTTGGCCGACTGCCGCGCGTGCATCGAGGCGCCCCTCTATCAGGTCGAGCACGACCTGGCAGATCGGCAGGTCGACATTCAGCTTGCGTCCCAGTTCTACCACCGCCGGCGCCGTCTCCGCGCCCTCGGTCACGGCTGTGCGGCTCGCGAGGATCTCGGTGGCCGATTTTCCACGCCCGATCTCCATCCCAAAGCTCATATTGCGCGACTGTGGTGACGAGCAGGTCAGCACCAGGTCTCCCAGCCCGCACAGCCCGGCCAGCGTCTCCGGGCGTCCGCCCATCGCCACACCCAGCCGCGTCATCTCGGCAAAGCCGCGTGCAATCAGCGCTGCATGCGCTGAGCGACCCAGTCCCAGCCCGTCGCAAACGCCGCACGCAATTGCCAGTACGTTCTTGATGGCGCCGCCAGCTTCGGCGCCGACCAGGTCATCGCTCCAGTAAATGCGAAAGTGCGGCCGGCCGATTGAGCGCATCCATGTCTCGCCAATCATGCGATCAGCGCAGGCAAGCGTCACGGCGGTCGGAAGGCCCTTGGCCACATCGCTCGCGAACGACGGTCCGGACAGCACGGCGGCCGATGCGTGTGGCGCTTCCTCGGCCAGCACGTCGGTCATCATCTTCAGCGTGCCGCGCTCAATGCCCTTGGAGCACAGGGCAAGAGGCGTCCCGCGCTTGAGGCGCGGCGCCAACCCGCGAACAGTCGCGCGCATGTGCTGTGCGGGAGCGACAAGCAGGATCGCATCGCAATCCGCCAGTTCAGCCATGTCGGTCGACGCTGACATTGCCGGGACGGCCGCGCCCGGAAGGAAAGCCGGGTTGCCGCCGCCAGCCAGCAAAGAAGCCGCAACCTCCGGCTCGCGCGCCCAGACATGGACCTCACGCCCCGCCGCCAGCGCACACACGGCGAGCGCCGTTCCCCAAGCACCCGCGCCTGCGATGCCGACGCGCTGGAAAACAGAGCCGGCCTCGGTTATGTCCGCTGAAGATTTCATTGAACGTTCAGCGTTCCCAGTATACTGTGGCGGAATGAATTCTCCCCTGCCGACCGACAAGGCCGCCGAGAAGGCCGATCCGCGCGTGACCATTCTGCGCGCCGCCGCCGAACGTATCCTGCACTATGGATACAACAAGACCACCATGTCGGAGATCGCGGCTGATTGCGGGATGTCGGCGGGAAACATCTACCGCTTCTACCCCTCGAAGGCTGACATCGCGGAGGCGATGACGCGGGAATACAGCTCGGAAACGCACGCGGGATTCCAGGATATCATTCGCGATGCGGGGCGTTCGCCGTCGCGGAAGTTGCGGGATTTCTTCGCTTTTCGGCTCGAGCGCACCTTCCGCACGTTCGAGAAGAACCCCAAGCTTATGGAACTGGCCCAGATCATGGGCCGCGAGCGCCCCGACTTTCTGGCCGAGGAACGCGCCCAGGAGCGAATCCTGATCGAGAAGGTTCTGGACGAGGGTCAGACCGCAGCTGAATTCGCACTTCCCGCCACCCTCACCATCACGGCGGACCTGGTTCAGTGTGCGATGATGAAGTTCAGGATCCCGCAACTGTGGACGACGGAACAGCTCGATGCGCTGATTCCGGAGATGGAAGGCGTGCTCAGCCTTCTCTTTACCGGGCTTTCGGCGCGTCGCTGAGGCCTCCGGTCTCCCAATCTCCATTTGCGACGTCCGGTTTTGTTAGCGCACGCAACAAAATCGCGGGTTCATGATCGCAGTTGCAGCAGAAATCCTGAACGTTATCGATTTTGTTCATTGCATTCGGATCAGAGTGGGTCTATGTAATGTGCATGGACGGGGGAGACACCCCGCCAGCCAAACCACCCAGGGGCCGCAAGAGACCCCGGCAAACAATGGAGCTGCACATGACCTTCCTCCCCAAAGCCTTCCGCACGCAGGAACTCATCGGCCTGCTGGCCGCTATCCCGGCCGCCGCCCTTGGTTCTGCCTTCTTTCTCTACCTTCTGGACGTCACGCATCGCCTGAATGTCTGAGGTTTTCCCGGGACGGCTCCCCCTGTCCCGGCCAAGTTTTGCGCGGAACGATCTCTCTCCTCCCCAATCGTTCTAGGCGCTGCCTCGCGCCGGTCTCCCCAGGAGGCCGGCGCATTTTCTTGTTCGGTCCTCACGCCCCCCACCCCCAATGCGACAAATAGGAATGCAAGGTATTTGCATTCGCATTTTGCTCGACTCTGTTTTCCAATTCTGCAAATCATTCGCAACGATGTCGGACATGTCCATACGGCAGCTTGCCGGGCGGGCTTGATGACCCTTGGCGTGGCCCTTTCCTCCCCCAGGGGGCCGCTTTCACGACTAGGCCGGACCGCCACGCGGATCCGGCCCTTTTTGTAGAGGCTGCAAGGAGTGCCCATGGATATCCAGGCAAATCCCTCCCAACCCAGCACAGCCAAGCCGACGCGCAAGCGTCCGCCCGGCACGTTGTTGTTCCTGCCGCGCTTCGCCAACCGCACCGACGTCATCCAGTGGCTGAAGCGCATCCATGCGTGGACCGGCTTCTGGGGCGCACTCGCCTTCCTGCTGATCGGGACGAGCGGCCTGCTGCTCAATCACCGCTCCGTGCTGAAGATCGACACCTGCGCACCGCGTGAAGTGATGGAGGCAAATATCGCGGTCGATCCCGCGCTGATCAAATCGCCGGAAGATCTCGGCGAGTGGGCGCAGGCGCAATTCGGCACGGCGCTGGAGCCGCGGGCGCCCCGCGTCGAAGGCGGGCCACCCCGGGGTGGTCAATCGGGCGGCAGCCCATCAAGCGACAGGCCGGTCGGGCAGGGCGGCGCCCAGCCTCCGAATGAGCGCGTGCAGCTGATGGGTCGCGACATTCAGGAAGCCGTCGTCTGGAAGCAGGCATTCAACGGCGTCAACGGCGCGCTCACCGTCGAATACACGCCCGGCTCGGCTGCGGTGAAGGCGACGAAATCCGAACAGAATGTCTGGGGCGTGCTCAAGAACATGCACAAGGGATCCGGAATGAACTGGATCTGGGTTCTCTTCATCGACACCATGGCGGGCGGTCTGATCGCCATGGCGCTCACGGGTGCGCTGCTCTGGAGCCGCCTGCACGGACCACGTCTGGCGGCGTTAGGGATTGTGGGGACGAGTCTGGTGCTGGCGGCGTTCGCGGCGTGGCCGGGGGTGGTTTGAGCGCTACTGCACCCGTTCGGGCTCGATGCCCTTTGCCTTCAGCATTGCGAGCACACTGTCGGGGCCGATCAGGTGGCCGGCGCCGACGGCGATGAAGCTGACGCCTTTGCCTTTCAGCATCTCCTGAATCTGCACGACCCAATTGGCATTGCGGTTGAGGAGCAGGGCCTCATAGAGGTCCGGCGTTTCCGTCTTCATGTCGGTAACGAACATCTGCTCCAGACCGGCCAGGTCGCCGTGCGACCACTGCTCGACCATCTGGTCAAGTTCGGTCGAGGCTTTTTCGTACTCCTCCATTGTCGTGCGCAGGTATTCCAGTTCCTGCTCGCGCGTCATGCTGGCGAAGACCTTGATCTGCTGCTCGGCGTTCTCGAGACCATTCGGCTTGATGTCGCGCGCCTTGAAGATCGCCTCCACATTCATGTCGACGCCGGATGACGGATCATAGCCCGCGCGCACCATGGCCGCATTGGAGATCGTCAGGGCCGCAAACCACGGGCGGAAGACGTTGAGCTGCGATGCAGTCAGGCCGGCGACTTGCGCGGCCTGGTCCAGCGTCTTCATTTCGTCGGGGGTCAGGTCCCTGGACAGCGGTACGCCAGGCGACATGCCGTATTTTACGACCAGCTGCATCATCTCAGGCGCCATCGCCTGCGGGTCAGTGGTGGGGAGTTCGAGCCAGAGCTGCCGGGCCTCGTCCATTGCCGCGAGCAACTTGTCGGTCTTCCACACGGTTTCGGGCTTCAGCAGGTGGACCGTGCCGAGGAGGTAGATGGTGGAATCGGCGTCCTTCACGACCCAGAAGGCTGGCTGCGCCAGCGCGGGGGCGGTGAGTGCCGCAGCCGTCACGACCGTTGCGGCGAGCGTCCGGCGAACGAGCCGCACCAGATGCGCAAATCCCCTGACAAGATCCATCGTGGGCATCTCCCAGCGGGGCAGCCGGAGACCGGCCTGACCGGTACAAGCTAGCACGCAGGCTGCCCGGCGCCACATTGGGGGACAGCACAGCACTGTCGACAGCTTCGCTTGCTGCGCGGCCAGCGGGAACATTAGGCGCGCATCCAAATTGTCCGCGCCGGGAGCCCGCGGCATGTCCGTTTGCAAACCAGCCCCGCAGAAGGTGGTGCTCGCCTATTCTGGTGGCCTCGACGCTTCGATCATCCTGAAATGGCTGCAGACGGAATATGGCTGCGAAGTTGTGGCCTGCACTCCTCGCCTGAAGGCAAAGCGCTGCAGGCGCACCGCGCTATCGCGAGCATCACCCTCGATCGCGGCGCTGTCGCGTCGACGGCCGAATCCGTCAGCGTCGATTTGAACGACATGAACTTTGTCTAGGATTGCCATTTCGGTAAAATGGTTAACTATGCCTACAGCACATATTTCCAGCGATTCGTGCCGGCAAGATGGTTGCGCAACCCCAGCAGAGGGCCGCGGTCGTGAATGCGCCCCCGCCCCCCCTCGAGCAAGCTAGCGGCACCACGGTCTTGGCGGTCGGTGCCGATGCCATACATCCGCGATCTGCGCCCACGGGCGACCACCCGGCCACCCACCGGATTCGCGTGGCGGCCTCACGTGAGGTCCTGGTCGTCGATGATAACGATCGCCATCTCGACATCCTCAGCGCCATC
>JBBATZ010000043.1:0-37099 GCA_040398425.1 Hyphomonadaceae bacterium | reverse complement strand
CCTAGGTCGCAAATCCGCGCGGGCGCATCATCTGGGGCAACAAGCGGTGGCGCGACTACACGGGCGCAACCTCCGAAACAATCGGCGAGAGCGACTGGAGCGTAATCCACGACCCGGCCATTCTGCCGACGGTGCAAGCGATATGGGCGCGGTGCCTTGCGACCGGCGAGCCGGCCGAGATGGCGTTCCCGCTGCGGGGCGTCGATGGCTAGTTCCGGATGTTCCCGACCCGAACGCGTCCTCTGCGAGACGCGAGTGGAGAGATCACCCACTGGTTCGGCATCAACATTGACGTTCGCGAGTTGCACACGGCGACGGATGCACTGTCAGAGCAGAAGCGCCTGCTCGAGATTCTGAATCGCACGGCTGCGAGTATCGCCTCGGAGCTGAACCTCGAACGCCTCCTGCAGATGGTCACCGATGTGGCAGTCGAGATCACAGGCGCCGCCACCGGGACGTTCTTCTACAATGTTCTGACGGACGATGGGCTAGCCTACCAGCTTTATACCATCTCGGGGGCGCCTCGTGCGGCTTTCGAGGTGTTCCCTATGCCGCGACACACGCAGGTGTTCGCGCCGACATTCAACGGCACGGCGATCGTGCGTGCCGACGATATCACGACTGACCCGCGCTATGGCCACAATCCGCCTTTCAAGGGCATGCCGGACGGTCACTTTCCGGTCCGCAGCTATGTCGCGGCGCCTCTGATTTCCCGCTCCGGAGAAGTGCTGGGCGGCTTGCTGCTTGGCCACCCCAAGCCCAACATTTTCAATGCTTCGCATGAGCAGTTGGTCGTCGGCATCACAGCGCAGGCTGCTATAGGCATCGACAACTCGCGCCTCTACGACAAGGCCCAGCGCGAAATCGAGGAGCGCCGTCAGGCGGAGGAAGATCGACTCGTTGTCCTGCGTGAACTCAATCACCGCGTGAAGAATGTCTTCGCTGTAGCGATCGGCATGATCACCATGACTGAGCGCACTTCCGACACCATGAAGGCGATGGCGGAGCGTCTCAATGGCCGCCTTCGTGCGTTCGCAAGCGCACACGAGTTGATCCGGCCGAAGGTGACGTCGGAAAACCAGCAGCTGACAAAGGCCGCTGTTGCAATCCTCATCGATCGCATCCTGGCGCCCCATGTCTGGGACGGTTCCGGTCAAGTCGTGCTCGACCTCGCCGACGCGCCTGCCGGTCCCACCGGGGCGACCAGCCTTGCGCTCGTGCTGCATGAATTGGCCACCAATGCTGTAAAGTACGGCTCGCTCTCGGTGTCCGGAGGTAAGCTCAGTATCGCCTCGCGTGTCGCAGATGGCACGTTGACGCTTCTCTGGATCAAACGTGACGGGCCAGCCATCGCGGGCCCGCCCAGCCACAAGGGGTTCGGCGAAAGCCTCGCCCGGATGAGCGCTCGCGGACAGCTCGGCGGCGATATTGCTTATGTGTGGAATTCCGAAGGAGTCGAGATTACCCTCTATGCCTCATTGAGCCGGCTGGCGGTCTGACATGGTGCCTATGACTTCCCCCGTTTCGGACTTGCCCGGCGCGCTGAAGGGCGCTCGCATTCTGGTGGTTGAGGACGAAGCCTTCATCGCGCTTGACCTTGTCATGGCGATCGAGGATGCGGGCGCCATTCCCGTGGGTCCCGCAGCTACCATTGCCGAGGCTCTGGAACTCATAAGCTACGATCCGCGCGACGGCGCCATTCTCGACGTGGATCTGCCGGACGGTACGATCGGACCTATGCTTGATGCGCTTGCGGCGATAGCTGGCGTCGTCGCCCATACCGGGGCGGGCGTGCCGCCAGACATACGCGCGGCTCATCCCAACGTGCCGGTCTTTTCCAAGCCAACTGCCCCCGACGATCTTCTCCGTCGCATCGCGCATGACATGAAGCGCTGAGGTCAGTCTGCCTTGAGAGGCGCCTTGGGCACGAGATCGAAGGCAAAGGTCATGCGTGTCTGGTCGCCGCTGAAAGGTATCGTGCCGTGCCACATGTATGAAGGGAACAGCACGAGCATGCCGGGCTTCGGTTCGACGAAGTGTTCCGCTTCAAGGGCGGGCGAGGTCGGTGAACCCGGCTTGCCGAAGCCGATCCAGCCTTCCTTGCCGTTGGATTGCACTGTCTCGACATAGCAGGCGGACGATAGCCAGCCCTGCGGATGCACATGATCGATGTGATAGCCGCCGGAATGCAGTCGCACCGACCACATGCCCTGAAAGTCGTAGTCGCCCGTATTGCGTGCGCGCAGCGGATCGGCGCCCGTCCCAAGCATCGCCATGTGCCGCCGGATGGGTCCGTCCAGGGCTTCCCGAATGCCGCGCATCGGCGGTAGTGGATTGTGCAGAATGTTGATTGACTGGCTGCCATGGCGCAGCGACTGCGCGAACGGGTGCGCCTTGTGGCGGTGCACGCCGTTCAGCGCTTCGCGCAGGTCATCGACATAAGCGAACAGGCTGCCCCAGCCCTTGGGCGTGTCCAGTTCGTAGGGGCACACCATGGAGGCATAGTCATAGAGTTCGTGGAACCGCGCGTCGCCAAGGATGCGCCACGCCGTCGCTTTCAGGGCGATCGCATGCTGGTTGGTCGGCTGTCGCGTGAGCACGGCGTCGGCAGTTTGCAGCGCCTCGGTCGCGGAGCCGTTGGCCAGCTGAGCCTCCGCCAGCGTGACGAGGACAACGGGTTCCGATGGCGCGGCGCGCGCAGCGGTGGTCGCGAGCACCAGCGCATCCGCCGCGTGCCCGGTCTTGAGCGCGAGCTGCGAAACGAAGTTCGACAGCCGCGCGTCACCGGGTTGCTTCCGTGACAGCGCGCTGAGCTCATGAAAGGCGCCGGCGACATCGCCTGCCGTTTCCATCGACTGAGCCTTGACCAGCCAGAGCGCGATATCCTGTGGCGTCCTGGCCAGCGCCTCATCGACCGCCTTGAGCATTTTTGCCCTGTCGCCGGTCAGCATCCAGACCTGCTGCGCCAGATCGCGGTGGGCGTCGGCATAGGCGGGGCGGCGCTTCAGCGCTTCGCGGAAGGCCCGCTCTGCTTCGTCGGCCCTGTCGAGCGCCTGCAGCGCGCGTCCGCGGATCAGCCAGGTCTCCGGCGCGTCCACCCCTTTGCCGAGGGCGCGGGTGGTATGGACCTCGGCATCCGCCCACAACCCGGAATCACCGAGCGCGCTCGCCAGATTGTGCTCTGCCACGCCGCTTTCGGGGGCTGCTGCGACCGCCTTACGGTAGTGGCCAACCGCCTGCAGGGGGTGTCCCGAGGCTTGGGCTTGCTGGCCTAAGCGTATGAGTTGTCGCGCATTCTCGTTCAAGTTGCAGAACTCCGGGAAGTGCTGGCCCAAGGGGTTATCAGTCGTACTTGCGGTATGAAAGGATTGCGCGTAACCACTCGCTTCTTTGAGCGGCCAGTTGCGCCGCAGGTATGCTATTCTGAGGCAATCATGGCCGTCCCTAAGCGTAAAACAAGCCCGTCCAAGCGCGGTATGCGCCGCAGCCACGACCGCCTGCCGCTGTCGTCCTACGTGGAAGACAAGGAATCGGGCGAACTGCGCCGTCCGCACCACGTCGACCCGAAGACGGGCAAATATCGCGGCAAGCAGGTCCTCAAAGCCAAGACAGACGAGTAGATCGTCCCTTTTCGGTTAATTTCGCTCGCGACGGCCGCTTTCGGGCGGCCGTTTGCGTTTGAGCGGCGCATTGCATCCGCCAGCGGTTCGCGACATAGCAGGCCCGAATTCCGCTGCAGCGAGGAGCCCAGCCCGTGACCGAGATCGTGGACGTCTACGCCCGTGAAATCCTCGACAGCCGGGGCAACCCGACCGTCGAAGTCGAAGTCACGCTCGATGACGGTTCGATGGGCCGTGCCGCCGTTCCCTCGGGGGCGTCGACCGGTGCTCACGAAGCGGTCGAGCTCCGTGACGGCGACAAGTCCCGTTATCTCGGCAAGGGTGTGCTGAAGGCCGTGGCCGCCGTCAATGATGAGATCTTCCCGGAACTCCTCGGGCTCGACGCGACCGACCAGCGCAACATCGACGCCGTGATGATCGAACTCGACGGCACGCCCAACAAATCCCGCCTCGGCGCCAACGCCATTCTCGGCGTCTCGCTCGCCATGGCAAAGGCAGCTGCGCAAGCCTCGGCTCTGCCGCTCTATCGCTATGTTGGCGGCGCCAACGCCCACATCCTGCCGACGCCGATGATGAACATCATCAATGGCGGCGCCCATGCCGACAACCCGATCGACATCCAGGAATTCATGATCATGCCGGTCGGCGCGGAAACCTTCGCCGACGCGCTGCGCTGCGGGGCTGAGATCTTCCACACGCTGAAGAAGGGCCTCTCCGCTGCGGGCCACAACACCAGCGTTGGCGACGAGGGCGGCTTCGCTCCGAACCTGAAATCCACCGACGACGCGCTCGGCTTCATCATGAAGTCGATCGAGGCCGCCGGCTACCAGCCCGGCGAGGACGTCGTTCTCGCGCTCGATGCGGCCGCCACCGAGTTCTACAAGAAGGGCAAGTACGAGCTGGAAGGCGAGGGCAAGTCGCTCTCTTCCGATCAGATGGCCGCCTACTGGGCCGACCTCGTGGGCCGCTTCCCGATCGTCTCGATCGAAGACGGCATGTCGGAAGATGACTGGGATGGCTGGATCGCCCTGACCAACGCCATCGGCGGCAAGTGCCAGCTCGTGGGGGACGATCTCTTCGTCACCAACACCACGCGCCTGGCCGACGGCATCGAACGCGGTGCGGCCAACGCTATTCTCGTGAAGGTGAACCAGATCGGCTCGCTGACCGAAACGCTCGAGGCGGTGCAACTCGCTCAGATCAACCGCTATGGCGCCGTGATGTCTCATCGCTCTGGCGAGACGGAAGACTCGACGATCGCGGATCTCGCTGTCGCCACTAACTGCGGGCAGATAAAGACCGGCTCGCTGGCCCGTTCCGACCGGTTGGCAAAATACAACCAGCTGCTCCGCATCGAAGACGAGCTTGGTTCCGCCGCCCGCTATCTCGGTCGCGCCAGTATTAGGGCCTAAGCTGTAACCACGCCTTGGCGGGCTATCCCGCAATGCTAGGCTGCAACCGAACCGTCGGAGCCAGCCCATGAAACGATTACTCGCCGCAGCCACGCTAGCGTTCGTGCTGGCTGCGCCAGTGTTTGCGCAGGAACCGACTGCCGAACCGCAACCCGCCGGCCCCGTGGTCACGCTCCACACCACGATGGGCGACATCGAGGTGACGCTGGCGCCCGAGGGCGCGCCCAAAACTGCCGCGCAGTTCCTCGCGCTCGTGAAGAGCGGCCACTACAACGGTGCCGCAGTCTATCGCATCGAGCCGGGCTTCGTGATCCAGCTCGGCGACCTCGACGCCAAGCTGGATTACCGCGCTCCAAAACTCCCACCGATCCCGCTCGAGACCGAGCACAACAAGCACAGCCGTGGCGCGCTCAGCCTGGCGCACGCCGACGATCCTGACAGCGGCCAGTCCACGATCTTCATAAGCCTTGGAGAGAACTACGGCCTCGACGCCACGTCGAGCGCGCCGCCCAACACCACCGGTTATGCCGTCTTCGGCCATGTGACTGCCGGGATGGAGATCGTCGATGCAATCGGCGCCCTCGAACTTGCGCCCGAGGGCGGGCCGTTTCCCGGCCGCCTGCCCAAGCAATCCGTGGTCGTAACCAAAGCCGAGATCGCGCGCGGAAGCTGAAGCGCTCCGCCTCACGTCTTAACCGCTTGTTTACGAAAAACTTCCGCGCCAAATCTTGCGTGAGAACAAAAAGGGAATATACAGGAGAACAGAACGGAGCAAGAACATGATCGCGGCAAACAACGGGACGGCAAACTTCTGCGGCGCCAACGGCGGCCCTTATAAATTCGAACGTTTCAGCGCTGAAGCTGATTGGGCGAAGATCGCCGGTGTGATCCTGTTCGCCGCTCCCGATGGAAAGTCCTGGCGCATCATCCGCGTCGCCGATCATGGTGGAATGGAAACCGACGTCGCCACCTTCTGGCGCTGGCGCGAAGCCCGCCGCTACGGCGCGACCGCCATCTTCGTGCGCCGCAATCCGGACGTGAAATCCCGCCGCATGGAGGCCGCCGATCTTGCCCTCGGGCTCGATCCTGTCTTCGCAGCCGGCAGTGAATTGGCTCTCAGGGAATTGGCGCGCGAGCCTGAGTTGCTCGCAGCCTGATCGAACCTCGTCATCCGGCGCTTCTTGGGTGTTCGTCTCCGCACACCCTGCGTCAGGACCACAGACGGGAAGCGGGCCCGCGGACATGATCCGCGGGCCCGGTCTGTTTCAGGTGAGGGGATTATTGCCCAACACCATCCGGCGCCGGCAGCCCCTTCTGGGTCTGCGCCGTCTTCGCCAGACGCGCCAGCTGCACAAACTCCGCCCGATAGCCGAACTCGTCCTTGCCCTTGGCGCCATTCGCCAGGTCGATCACGCTGTCCCAGTTGAATGTCTTGGCGATGTACGGGTCACCGCGCAGCATTGATCCATAGCCTGCGACCGCCGTCGCGAACCGCGTTGACTCCGGCGCGCTTGCAAGACTGGCCGCCTCGTCCGCGCGCGTGATCGGCCGCGTTATCAGTTTCGACGTGTCGTTGCCTGGCAGTTTGTAGCGCACCTTCAGAAAGGCGTACTCATCCGTCGCCCCCGGCGCAGGTTTCGGCGCCTGATAGCGGCTTGGATCGACCAGCGTCGCTTTCGATCCTACCGGCGTGATCTCGTAGACCGCCGTCACCGAAGAGCCGGCGCCGATCTCGCCGGCATCAACCTTGTCGTTATTGAAGTCTTCCTTGTTGAGGATCCGCGTCTCGTAGCCGATCAGCCGATACTCCGCGACCTTGGCCGGGTTGAATTCGACCTGGATCTTCACATCATCGGCGATCGAGAACATCGACCCCGAAACGTCGTCGTTCAGCACCTTCCGTCCTTCGTTTAGCGTATCGATGTAGGTTGCCATGCCGTTGCCGGACTGCGCCAGCTTCTGCATCAGAAGGTCGTTGTAGTTGCCGCCGCCAAAGCCGAGGATCGAGAGATAGACGCCGCTCTCGCGTTCGCGGCTGACGAAGTCCTCGAGCTGTTCTGGATTGCTGATGCCAACGTTGAAGTCGCCATCGCTCAACAGGATCACGCGGTTCACGGAGTTCTTCGAGAAGTTCTGCTTGGCAAGATTGTAGGCGAGCCGCAGCCCTTCTCCGCCCGCCGTCGATCCGCCGGCCGAGAGCTTCTCGAGCGCCGCGATGATCTTGCTCTTGTCAGCGCCGGAGGTCGGCTCCAGTACAGTTCCGGCTGCGCCCGCATAGACCGCGATCGCGATGTGATCGTTCGCTGTCATCTGGTTGATCAGCAGCTTCAGCGACTGGATCGCGAGCGGCAGCTTGTTCTGCGCCGACATCGACCCTGAAACATCGATCAGCAGGGTGAGGTTCAGGGGCGGTCGGCTGTCCGCCTTGATGTCGTAACCTTGGACCGCAACATGCATCAGTTGCTTGCCCTCCGCCCATGGCGACGGAACGATTTTCACCGTCGTCTCGAACGTCGCCTCCTTCGATTTCGGCAGGTCGTACCCGTAGTCGAAGTAATTGATCATCTCTTCGATGCGCACCGCGTCCTTCGGCGGTAGGTATCCCTGGTTCAGCATGCGGCGGACGTTGGAATAGCTCGCCGTATCGACGTCAATGGAGAAAGTCGAAACCGGCTCTTGCGCGACGACCTTCACGCCATTGATTTTTACATTTTCATAGTTCTCGCGATCGACGTCGCCCGGCATGGGTTGCGCGACGATGTCACCCGCCATCGCCATCTTCGGGGCGGGCATGCTTACGGGCGGGGGAGGTGCGTAGGCGTATTCGGGGGTGATTGTGGTGACGGCGACCGCGGCGTCCTGCGGTGACGCCTCTCTTTTGCTGGCTGTCACGATGATGGCGTCGGAGGAACTCGCGCCCATGTCGCCGGGAGCGGATTCGCAGGCGGCGAGGCTGGCGACCGAGACGGTGGCGAGGATCAAGATCCGGAAGCTGGTCATGCTGAAGTCCCCAAGGTTTGACTGCGTGCAGGGGATCAGGCGCGCCGATTGGGGCGCGTTTGTGCCGGATTACAGGCGTAAGCTGGACTATTGCTCGGGCGGCGGCGCTGGCTTCCTGGATGCTGTCCAGGCTGCGATATCAGCTTCCACGACAGGCATAGGGCGCGGTCCTGGCGCGAGGATCGCTTCGTGAAACGCCTTGAGATCGAAGGCGGTCTTGAGGTCGCGCTGTGCAGTCGCCCGCAACCTGCGGATGGTTTCCCTTCCGGTCATGTAGGCACAGGCAAGGCCCGGCCGGATCGCATAACGATCGACTTCGAGTTCCGCGTTGGGAAGGGCGAGCCCCACCGTGTTCATCAGATAGTCGACGGCCTGCTGCCGTTTCCACTTCTGTGCGTGGATGCCTGTATCGGCCACCAGCCGCGCGGCGCGGAACAGCATGGACTGCAGGTAGCCGATCTTGCCGAGCGGATCTGATTGATAGGCACCGAGTTCGTCGGCGAGGTCTTCCGCGTAGGTCGCCCAGCCTTCAGCGAACGCTGGCGTCGCGATCAGATAGCTGATCACCGGCACGTTCGGACGATCGCGCGCGATCTCTGATTGCAGGTGATGTCCCGGCACGGCTTCGTGAAATGTCAGCGAGGGCAGGGTCCAGATCGGAAAATCCGCCGTCGAGCGAAGCGTGATGTTGTAGACCGCTGGCTGTCCGCCGCTCAGCGGCGCCGCGCGATAATAGGCTTTCGATGCTGTGTCCTGCGCGATGCGCGGCGTCTCCCGCACGACGATTTCGGCTGGCTTGTCCACACTAGCGACTTTCGGAGTGATGCCGTTAGCCCATTTCATTTTCGCGCCAATCGCGTCGAGCAGGGCAAGGCGGCCTTCCGGCGTTTCAGGAAACTGCAGCTCCGGATTCGTCGATAACACGCGCAGGCGCTGTCCAACGCTGCCCTCGGCCAGCCCCTGCGCTGCAAGCAGCGGATCAAGCTGCGCCGATATCTGCTCGACCAGTTTCAGCCCGAGATCGTTCAGCTGTTTGGCGTTTAGGTTCGTCGTGGTGTGCAGGCGAAGCGCGTCGGCGTAATAGTCGTCGCCTTGTGGCAGTTTCCAGACGCCGGGATCTTCCGTTGCCTTCGGCAGCGTTTTCTCAAGTAGCGAGATCAGTTTTTCGTACTCGCCCTTGATGTCGCCGCTGACCAGCGTCGCCGCTCGACCGGTCAATGTCGCGATGTCGGGTTCTGGAATATCGGAAACCTGCGCCAGCGCTTCGGTGAAATACTGAACCAGCACGTGATCGCGTGCATTGCCGACCGGCGCCAATGATCGCGCCTTGTCGAGCGTGCGTTGAAGGACGGATCGGGGTGGGATCGCGCCCGCGTCGAGATCGACCTCGAAGCGGCGCCGTTCGTCCCGCATAGCATCGTCCATATGGCCCAGCCGGGCGAGCCAGGCATCGGCCGCGGCGCGCGACCCGATCGGAGCATGAAGCGTCAGCAGCTTGACGACATCGGTGAAAGCCCCGTCGGAGAACGAGATGACATAGGGACTGGTCCATCCCAACGAGGTCGCCCCGTATCCGTAGGCGTCGGCGGCGATGCTGGCGTTGAGGGTTGCGTTGATCGCGTCGTAGGCCCGGGCAGCGCCGGGGGAGAGATTGGCGCGGTCGATCCGCTCGAACTCGGCCAGGTAATCCAGCCGGATCGCCCGTGTCCGTTCGGTCACAGCCATCGACCGATCGTTGAGCAGGGCGCCGTAGGGGCGGCCAAACGCCTTGTCCGACAGCCCGGCCAAGTCGGCCTCCTCTGGTAGCTGCTGTATCTCGCTGGCGCCGAAACTATCGACCAGGCTGGTCAGAATCGGGTCCGTATTCAAGCGTTCGGGCGTGCATCCTGCCATCAGCAGCAGCGCCACGGCCGATGCCGAGGCTCCGAAAGGCGATCGACAGGCCTGAAAAAACATATGATTCGCTTTGGTTGAGACGGCCGAAGTTTTCCGATAAGGACCGGCCTGCATCAAGTCAGGAGCCCGTTAATGAGCACCCCAGCCCCCGGTGGACAGCCAGAACTGACCGGCCAGGTCATGTTCTACAAGCGTCCGGAGCCGCTGTCCCTCGAAAGGCACCGCGACCTTGGCGTCAAACAGATCCCGGCCCCGTTCTCCTTCCTGAAGACGGCTCACGCCGTTCCGATCACGGTCAGCGAGTTCGGCGTCGCCGCCACCTGCTTCCCGATCATCTTCGTTGGAGCTGAAAAGACCCCGGTAGCTGTCATGGGCGTCCGCCAGAACGAGAACGAATATCTCGACGCCGCCGGCCAGCCCGACCCGGACGCCTATCTCCCGGCCTTTGTGCGCCGTTATCCGTTCGTTTTCGCGGCCGATCCGGGCACCGACCGCCTGCTTCTCTGCGTTGATACGGCCGCCGAGATGGTCACATCCAATCCGGACGTGAAGTTCTTCGACGGCGACCAGGCCTCGAAATTCACCCAGGACGCCATCGAGTTCTGCAAGGAATTCGAACGCCAGCGTCGCGCCACAGCCGAGTTCGTCGAGATGATGGACAGCGCTTCCCTGTTTGAGCAGAAGTCTGTGTCTTTCACCCCGCGCGACGCGCAGGGCAATGCCGGCCCGACCCAGAAGATCGCCGACTACTGGGCGATCTCCGAAGACGGCCTGAACGCCCTGCCGGAAGGCAAGTTCAACGATATCCGCAACACCGGCGCCCTTGCGGCAATCTACGCCCACATGGTGTCACTGATGAACTGGCAACGCGTGATTCAGCGCACGATGCGTCGCCTCTCGCTCCAGCAGCCGGCAGCCTGATAACCGCCCGAATTGTGGGGTAAATAAGCAGATCCATCCCTCACGTTCAGGCGAGGGGGATGGATTTGTCGTTTCAGGACCCCCTAGTTGAGGTACTGAGCCGTCGCCGACGTCTTTGGCCGGAAAATGGTTTGGCCTGTAACGGGGCCAGCCTGCAACCGGCGGGGCGTCACGTGCGAAGCCCCAGGATGCGCCTCCGAATGACACCGATCGTGAAATCGTTCTTTAGCCTGGCAGCGGCGTTTGGCGCGATGTTCGTATTGTCTGCGCCAGCGCTGGCGCAGGCATCGGGAAAAAGCGAACACGCAGACGCCACCCTACTGCTGGAACGGTCGGCCGCAACGTCCGACGAAACGTTCCTCGGCGCGCTGCATCTCAAACTAGCCGACGGCTGGCACGTCTACTGGAAGAACGCCGGCGACAGCGGACTTCCGCCCGGCGCGACATGGGCCAATTCACCTACCATCACGACCGGCGAATTCCGCTTTCCGACCCCGGAAGCTATCCCGCTCGCGACATTGATGAACTATGGCTACGAGACCGAAGTCACGCTGCCCTTCGAGATCCGGATATCGCCGGATACCAAGCCGGGCGACCAGCTGACCATCGGGGCAAAATTCGAGTACCTGATCTGCGCGGACATCTGCATTCCCGAAGATGTCACGCTTTCAACGACGCTACCCATTGCCGCAACGCCAGGCATTGATGAAACTGCCAGCGCGCTCATCGCCGCAGCCTTGCCTGCCATTCCTGCGCCGCTGACCGGGCGGGCGACGGTCGAGCGCTCGGGCGATACTTTCAGGATTGCCGCCGTTGACGAAAGCCTCGCCAAGGCGATCGGCGCGGCCAAGACGGTTCGCTTCTTCCCCCACGGCCCTGATGTCCTCAACCCTGCGCCGCAAGTCGTGCGCTACGGCCCGGAAGGTGTCTCCGTCGAGGTCAAGGCATCTCCGTTCGCCAAGGCGGGAGACATTCCCGTCGCCGGCATCATCGGGATCGAGACCACCGACGGTGTCCGCCGCGGCTGGGAGGTTCCTGCTGCCGTGGGCGCGATGCCGGCCGGTGTCACAGACACGACTTTTGCAGCATCTGCTGCCCCCGAAGCTGCGCCTGCCATGGGCATTGCAGAGCTGCTCGTCACGCTGGGCTTCGCCTTCCTCGGCGGGCTCGTCCTGAACCTGATGCCCTGCGTCCTGCCTGTGCTGACGATCAAGGCGGCGGGCCTAGTTCATACCGCGCATGATCCGAAACAGTCGCGCGCACATGGCATCGCTTACCTGCTCGGCGTGGTGGTCTGCTTTGCAGCGATTGGCGCGACGCTGGTTGCATTGAAGGCTGCGGGCGACACCTCTGCGGGGCTCGGCTTTCAGCTGCAATATGCGTGGGTAACCGCGATCTTCGCGCTGGTGATGTTCGCTGTCGGCCTTAACCTGCTGGGCGTCTTCGAGATCGGTGGTTCGCTGATGGGGATGGGCAGCAATCTGGCGGATCGCGGCGGTACATCCGGCGCGTTCTTCACGGGCCTGCTGGCCGCTTTCGTCGGCGCGCCGTGCGTCGGACCCTTCATGGCGCCGGCGATTGGTGTCGCCCTGACTCAGCCTGCGCCTGTGGTGCTCGCGATCTTCATCACCATCGGTCTCGGCCTGGCTGCGCCTTTCGTACTGCTCAGTTTCACGCCTGCTTTTGCGAAGGTGCTACCCAAACCGGGTAGGTGGATGGAGACGTTCCGCCAGGTGCTGGCCTTCCCGATGTTCCTCACCACGCTGTGGTTGCTCTGGGTGCTCTCAGGGCAGGCGGGAACGGACGGCGTGATCGCAGTGCTCGGCGGCGCGATCGTCCTGTCTTTCGGCATCTGGCTCGCGCGGAAGATTGGTCAGCGTACGCTAGGGCGTGTCGTTGCGGCCGTCGTCATTCTCGGCGCTTTCGTCGTGCCGGCGTTAACGACTGTTACGTTCAAGGCGGAAGCCGCCGCCATAACCCCGGACACGTGGACGCCCGAGCGAGTCGCCGCCCTGCGCGCCGAGAAAAAAGTCATCTTCGTCGACTTCACGGCACGGTGGTGTGTGACGTGTCAGGTCAATAAGGGCGCGATGCATGACGCGGCAGTGCAACGAACTTTTGCCGATCTTGGCGTCGTATTCCTCGAAGCGGACTGGACAAACAAGGACAGTGTGATCTTTGACGAGCTGAAACGGCATGGCGCGGGGGGCGTTCCGCTGTATCTTGTCTACCCGGCCTCAGGCGGCGAACCCAAGAAGTTCGATGGTCTCCTGACAGCCGGCTTGATAGAACAGGCAGTGCGGGAAGCTGCTGGATCCATCTAGGGCCAAATCTTCCTGCAAACCTGGGACTTCGGGCGGACCTTGGGGTGACAACAATGGCTCTACTCAAGCGTGACAGGATTCCCTTGGCGCTAGGCGCTCTCGTAGCGGCGGCTCTAACGGTTGCGGCGGCTTTGGCTTCGGTGGCGAGCGCCTCGCCGCAAGCGTCACAGGTCTCTTCGGCAGCCGCGTCGTCGAGCGCGCGCTAGACTCAAAACCGACCCTTCGAGTCAGAAATCCCGCGCTGCCGGGCACTGGGCATTGGCTGATTTGCCGCCGACCTTTGCTGTGGGGAGGCCGCCGACTGCCGGCGCGATATCCACTGCGTCTTTGAGCATGTGGGTCAGCCGCGCATAGGCCTGCGCCTGAACCTCACCTGTCGCGGCGACGCTCGCAGCGGCGAGCTGTTTGTCCGTCTCCTCGGCCATGCCCCGGAAGATGCAGCGCAAGTCGGTTGGCCCACCGCGCTGGTCGATCTCGACTGACAGCCGACTCGCCGCCAGCCCGAAGCACTGCAAATCAGCGGCGAGGGCAGGCGCTACCTGATCGGGCTTTGCGGCGGGCCGGGCCTTTGTGGTATTTGTCGCCGTGGTCACTTGCGTGAGCAAACGCGCCGCCTCCGCACGCACCTGGTCAGCCAGCGTATCGGCCGAGGCGGGCAAGGCGGCCAGCAGGGCCAGCGAGAACAGGACAACCAAGCGTTTCATCCGCCAAGACTGGCGAGCTGTCGTTAAGCCTTCGCAAAAATGCCTGCCGTGTGTGCCGCCATCGAGGTAGGCCCGAGCCGCGAAGCATGACCAAGTGAAGCTCATTCCGGAGTGACACGTATGAAGCTGCTCGTCCTCGCGCCTGTCGTGCTGGCCCTCGCTGCGTGCACCCCAGCCCCGCCTGCTGCAACCGAGACTGCGCCAACGCCGGAGACCGCCGCGCGCCCCATCCCGCCTGCGATCGGCATGCTGGAGGAACGTCTGGGCGCGACCACGACGGAGCCCTCGCGCTATGTCGTGCGCATGATGTTCCAGAACGATGGCGCCGGCTGGAAGACCCTCGATCCAGCCTGCAGCGACGAGGCCTGCCTCACGAGTTCGACTGCGACCTTCCCGCCGACCACGGCGTGGAACATCGTGTATCAGGGCGAAGCCAAGGGAGCCGTAACAGGCGCGACCCCGGCCAAGTGGGCGCTTTATGCCGATGTTGGAACGCAGGATGTGGCTAGCGGCACCCTCAAGCCTACGGTCGGACAGGCGACCCTGGAGTTTTCAGCTGACGGGACGACGCCCGTCTACCGCCCCCTCGTCGTCGTCACGATCCCGACCGTGACAGACCCGGACGGTTGGAAAGCCGGCAGCCTCTCTGCCGCAGCCTTGCCTGTGCTTCAGGCAGCTTTCCGCGCGCAGTTCGCCAGCGTCTCCAATTGCGCGACCGAAGGCGGCTCTGACCTCAAGCCGATGACCTTTGCGGAAGCCGACGTCATTCCCGCTTCGGTTTCAGTCTCTGCCAAGGGCTGGTCGGTCGCGACGACCCAGCTGACCGGCTACCGTTGCGATGGCCCGCTGGAAGAAACCGCCTTCGCGGCCCAGACCTTCGCGATCTCGCCCGATGGCAAGGCGCAATATCTTGGCGAGAGCCTGAAACTGGTCGATACGGGCGACTTCGACGCCGACGGAAAGTCGGAACTGATCTTCGCGATCCAGCGGGGCAATACCGGCGGTTACGACGTGCGTTTCAACGATTTCGCGGGCCGGGCGACCTTCGCGTACAACTTCCACTAGACCCGGTTTCACCCTCATCGCTGCGAGTTGCGGGAGCCTTCCCTATGGGCTATCCCGCAGGCCCCAAATCCATGGGTCCGGGTCGGAAGGCCATCATGTCCAAGGACGAGCAACAATCGGGAGACCGGAGACCGGAAGCTCGCAAACCGCGGGGATTTCCGGACCGGACAGCGGCGGTTATCGCCACTGAACGCAAGCTCGTGGACGCGATCAGCGCGGTCTACCAACGCTGGGGTTTTGACGCTCTCGACACCGGCCCATTCGAATATGTCGATGCCCTCGGCAAGTTCCTGCCCGACACTGACCGTCCCAACGCGGGCGTGTTCGCGCTGCAGGACGATGACGAGCAGTGGATCGCTCTGCGCTATGACCACACCGCCCCGCTGGCCCGCTATGTCGCCGAGAACTGGGAGCGCATTCCCAAACCGTTCCGCCGTTACTCTGCCGGCCCGGTCTGGCGCAATGAAAAGCCCGGCCCGTTCCGCTTCCGCGAGTTCATCCAGTGCGATGCTGACTCGGTCGGCGTCGCCGGCCCCGCCGCCGACGCTGAAATGATCGCCATCGCCGCTGAGGCGATGAAGGCCGCAGGCGCCGCGCGGGGCGAATACCTCATCCGCGTCAACAGCCGCCAGATCCTCGACGGCATCATGGAAACGGCCGGCGTGCTCGACCCTGCGCAGCGCGCAACAGTCCTTCGCGCGCTCGACAAGTTCGACAAGTTCGGCGTCGAAGGCGTCACGCTCCTGTTGGGCAAGGGCCGCAAGGACGAATCCGGCGACGTCACCCAGGGAGCCGGTCTCACGGCGAACCAGATCGACGTCCTGATCGAGTTCATCACATCACGTTCTACCACGCGCTCGGAGACGGTGCGCAAGCTGGCTAACTCCACTGGCATAACGCGCTCGGGTGCGCAGGGTGTTGCCGAGCTCGGCGAGATCGACGCTATCCTGAGCGCGCTGGGTATCGGCGACGATGCCGCCGTGTTCGATCCGTCCATCGTCCGCGGGCTTGAGTATTATACCGGCCCTGTCTTCGAAGCGGAGTTCCTCCGAGAGTTCCGCGATGCTGACGGCAGCCCGATGCGCTTCGGCTCGGTGGGTGGCGGCGGTCGCTATGACGGTCTGGTCGCGCGCTTCCGTGGCGAGCCCGCACCCGCAACCGGCTTCTCTGTCGGCGTCAGCCGCCTCGCTGCGGCAATGGCTGCAACCGGCGAAGAGAAGCCGCCCGGTCCTGTGCTCGTGCTCGTGCTCGATAAGGACCAACTGGTCGACTACGCCACGCTGGCGTCGGACCTGCGTCGCGCCGGCGTTCGCGCCGAAATGTATCTCGGCTCTTCCGGCATGAAGCCGCAAATGAAGTACGCCGACCGCCGTAACTCTCCTGCTGTCGTCATCGTCGGCGGCAATGAGCGCGAGAAGGGCGTCGTCACAATCAAGGACCTGAACGCCGGCGCCGCCGCCGCCCAGGGCATGACCGATAACGAAGCCTGGCGCGCCGAGCGTCCGGGCCAGTTCGAGTGCCCGCGCAGCGAAATGGTCGCCCGCATCAAGACCATTGTGGGCCAGCGGTGATGCTGACGCCGGAAGCCGCCGCCGCGCTTGCCCGCATCGCGCGCGTCAGCGGCGTCAAGGCCGAGCCGCTGACGCTGTTGCCTGCCGAAGTGATCCTCGAACTTTCCGGCGAAGTCGTACGCTCGCGCCTCTGCACCTTCACCGACGCCAGCGGCGCCGAGCATTGCCTGCGCCCCGATCTCACAACGCCAATCGCGCAGATGGTTGCCGTCGGCGAACTTCCTGTCGCGCGTTACCACGGCGCCGGTCCAGTCTATCGCCTGCCGCCGCGCGGATCCGACGATCCGGTCGAGCACCTGCAGATCGGCTTCGAATGGTTCGGCAACAGCGGCTCGCCAGCGGAAGACGCCGAGGCGATCGCCGTCGCGCTGGAGGCGGCCCAGGCCGGGGGTGTCACCGGCGCAACAGTGCGCTTTGGCGATGTCGCCATCTACCACGCGCTGCTCGGCGCATTGCCATTGTCGCCGCAATGGCGGGACCGCCTGCGCCGCGCCTTCTCACGCCGCAAGGGACCGCGCGAACTTCTCGACGGGGCCAACCGCCAGGCTGCGATGGCAGACGCCACGCGTCGTTTTGGCGGTCTCCGAGCTGAAGAAGCAACCAAAGCCGTCGAAGCCGAACTCAACGCAATGGGCGCCGAGCCCGTCGCACGCACCGCCGCAGACATCGCCCTTCGCCTTCGCGAAAAAGCGACCGATCCTGCCCCGGAAGTCGGCGTCTCAATGGTGCTCGCCGGTTATCTCGATATCTCGATGCCAGCGTCAGACAGCGTCGCGGCACTGGAAGACTTCGCCCGGGAAACCGGCGTGGAACTCGGCGCAGCCCTTGTGGGCTTCCGCGACCGAATGGCGCTGATCGCAAAACTGCGTCCGCCGTTCTGGAGTGACGCCGTGTTCAGCGCCGAAGCCGGCCGGCGCTTCGAATACTATGACGGCTTTGTCTTTGAACTCGCGAACGCGAACGAAGCGGATCGTCCCATTGTTTCGGGCGGGCGGTATGACGGCCTTATCACCCGCCTCAGCGAAGGCGAAGTGATTGCCTCGGGCATCGGCGCCGCTATCCGCGCCGACCGCCTTGGCAGGAAGGGCGTGCGATGACAACGCTGAAGCTCGCCGTCCCTTCCAAGGGGCGTCTCAAGGAACAGACCGAGGATTTCTTCCGCGCGGCCGGCGTACCGATCGAACCGCTCGGCGGCGCTCGTGGTTATCTCGCGCGTATCCCGGCGCTTCCCGATATCGAAGTCCGCCTGCTGTCCGCCTCAGAAATTGCCGCCGGCGTCATCGCTGGCGACATCCATGTCGGCGTGAGTGGTGAAGACCTACTCCGCGAGCAGGCCGGCGATCTCGAGCGCGTTGCGCACCTTTTGGCGCCGCTCGGCTTTGGCCGTGCTGACCTTGTGGTTGCCGCGCCTGTCAGCTGGCTCGATGTCGAGACCATGGCTGACGTGGACGACGTCGCCGCTCGGATGGAAGCCGCCACAGGCCGCAAGCTGCGGGTCGCGACCAAGTACGTCCGCTCCACGCGGCGCTACTTCACCGAGGAAGGCGTCGGCCATTACCGCATCGTGGAGAGTGCGGGGGCCACAGAGGGCGCTCCCGCTGCCGGCGTGGCCGAGCTCGTCGTCGACATCACCACGACGGGGGCCACGCTTCAGGCCAACGGGCTCAAGATCCTGAATGACGGTGTGATCCTGCGCAGCCAGGCGCAGCTGGTCGGTTCGCTGAGCGCCACCTGGTCGCCAGAGGCCCTGCTGGCGCTGAGGGGATTGCTTGACGGCTTCGCCCAGCTGGCGGGAAAACCGAACCAGACCTACGACCCATTTGTGAAAGCGCTGAACGATACGCGCCCGTGAACGCTGCGAGAGGGTGATTCTGTGCGGTATCAGGATAACTGCGCGTTTGTTGCGCCTGCGAAGACGAAAACTGACCTTTTCTTGCTGGGGTGCCTGATTTCCAGGTCAAATCCGGCCAAGTCATGCCCATGTCAGGTAACGTGCACGCAACTTCCTGCTTGACTCAAAGTGAGCTTCGCGTGAATGTCACATCGAACTGCTTCGGCGGTTTGGCGTTTCGGGGAGGAAACGCTCGTATCAGACCCTTCTAGTGGCGGCGCGTTTATCGCGCCGCCCTTTTTCTTTGTGGCTGCATGGTTACTGCGCCGGGTCTCGAAACGATCATCGCTCATTGAACCTGACGCGTACATGAACGCGCTCGCCCAGCGCGAGAGGTTCGTCCCAGGCACCGCGGAAGTCGGCGCGGGAGGTGTTCGCGAGTCAAAAAGAAGCCGGGGTGGCCCGTATCCGAACCACCCCGACAACCGGCATTCCGAAGTTCTGGTTTGGAGGCTCGCCCAGGGTCAGGATGGGCGGCCAATCGAACCTCTCGAAAAACAATAAGACGATATCGATAATCGATCAATAGATCGAGTGTAGCTATATCTTGGCATATTCGGGCAAAGGAAATCCGACATGGCTTTTCGCCTGGTTTGCCATTTGCGAAAGGCTGTTGCCCCAGACTGGGTATTTGCCGCATCAGATTCCACGGATCGCCGGTCAGCCCGCTTTTCCAAACTCCGATCAAAATGAGTGATCACGCGCTCGTAGGCTTCAACCAGAGCCCAAATGCAGAAAGGGCGGCTCTTGCGAGCCGCCCTTTCCAGTTCAGATCGGTCCTGGTCGGTTGGACTAGAAGTCCATGCCGCCCATGTCCGGCATGCCGCCACCGCCACCGTGGCTGTGGCCGGCTTCTTTTTTCGGAGCCTCAGCGATAGCGGCTTCCGTAGTGATCAGCAGCGCTGCCACCGAAGCGGCGTTCTGCAGGGCGACGCGAACCACTTTGGCCGGGTCGATGATGCCCATCTCGACCAGGTCGCCGTATTCTTCGGTCTGTGCGTTGAAGCCGAAGTTCTTCGTGCCTTTTTCCGAGCGGATCCGGCCGACAACGATCGAGCCTTCAACGCCGGCGTTTTCGGCGATCTGACGGATCGGGGCTTCCAGCGCCTTGCGGACGATGTCGATGCCAGCTTGCTGGTCGTCGTTCTCGCCTTCGGACTTGATGGCGAAAGCAGCGCGGAGGAGGGCAGTGCCGCCGCCGGCGACGATGCCTTCTTCAACCGCAGCGCGCGTCGCGTTCAGAGCGTCGTCAACCCGGTCCTTGCGCTCTTTCACTTCTACTTCCGTGGCGCCGCCAACCTTGATGACGGCAACGCCGCCAGCGAGCTTGGCCAGACGCTCTTGCAGTTTTTCACGGTCGTAGTCCGAGGTGGTGTCCTCGATCTGCTTGCGGATCTGCGAGATGCGGGCTTCGATCTCTTTTTTCTTGCCGCCGCCGTCGACGATCGTGGTGTTCTCTTTCGAGATCTGCACGCGCTTGGCTTTGCCGAGCATGTCGATGGTGACGTTTTCGAGCTTGATGCCGAGGTCTTCGGAGATCACCGTGCCGCCCGTCAGGATGGCGATGTCTTCCAGCATTGCCTTGCGGCGGTCGCCGAAGCCTGGAGCTTTCACAGCAGCAACCTTGAGGCCGCCGCGCAGCTTGTTCACGACGAGGGTCGCGAGCGCTTCGCCTTCAACGTCTTCCGAGATGATGATCAGCGGACGCGCGGTTTGCACGACCGACTCGAGCACCGGCAGGAGCGGCTGGAGCGAGGTCAGTTTCTTCTCGTGGAGCAGGATGAGGGCGTCGTCGAGGACGGCTTCCATCTTGTCCGCGTTGGTAACGAAATAGGCCGAGAGGTAGCCGCGGTCGAACTGCATGCCTTCAACGACTTCGAGTTCGGTCTCAAGCGACTTGGCTTCTTCAACCGTGATGACGCCTTCGTTGCCGACTTTCGCCATGGCTTCGGCGATCATGTTGCCGATGGCGGATTCGCCGTTGGCCGAGATCGAACCGACTTGCGCGATTTCCTGGTTCGAAGCGATCTTTTTGGATTGCTTCTTCAGGTTCTCGACGACTTCCAGCACGGCTTTCTCAACGCCACGCTTCAGGTCCATCGGGTTCATGCCGGCCGCGACGCGCTTGAGGCCTTCACGGACGATGGCTTGGGCGAGAACGGTGGCGGTGGTGGTGCCGTCGCCCGCGACGTCATTGGCCTTGGAGGCCACTTCGCGGATCATCTGTGCGCCCATGTTCTCGAACCTGTCAGAAAGTTCGATCTCTTTGGCGACCGTGACGCCGTCCTTCGTGGTGCGCGGGGCACCGAAGGATTTTTCGATGATGACGTTCCGGCCTTTTGGACCGAGCGTCACTTTGACGGCGTTGGCGAGAACGTCGACGCCGCGCATCATGCGCTCACGGGCGTCGGCAGAGAATTGTACGTGTTTAGCTGCCATTGGATTAGATCTCCTGGCTGAATGATGGGGACGAGCGAAGGGCCAAAAGGCCTACTTCTTGGCGGCCGGCGTCTTGTCGATGATGCCGAGGATGTCGCTCTCTTTCATGATGATGAGCTCCTCGCCTTCGATCGTGACTTCCGAGCCGGACCACTTGCCGAACAGCACGCGGTCGCCAGCTTTCACGTCAAGCGGGGTGACTTTGCCGTCGTCGCCACGGACGCCGGTGCCAACAGCAACGATCTTGCCTTCCTGGGGTTTTTCCTTGGCGGTGTCAGGAATGATGATCCCGCCTTTGGTTTTCTCTTCTTCTTTGACGCGTTTCACGAGAACGCGGTCATGAAGCGGACGAAAGCTCATGATTGGCCTCTGTTTCTGTGTTCAGGCATCCCTGTGGACGCCCCTGGAAGTTAAGCTGCTAGCAGTCGCAATGCACGAGTGCCAGCGGTGAGCTCAGGTATGATCATCGAAGGGGGCTGTCAAGGCCTGAGCGGACACGCGAGCGCATCAGAGACTCACCCCTCATATTCTTGATTTCAACGGAGTATTTTCGTCACGACGCAGGCCGACTACTCGTTCCGCGTGTTGAAACTCTCCATAGGCCGGATCGCCTTCCAGGCCATCACTTTTGCGGCGATCTTGCCATTCGGCAGGCGCCATTCCGCTTCGATATAGCCGGTAGTCTTGCTCCGGTTAACCAGTTTGGCCTCGATTACGATCTCCGCACCGCTCACAGGTCGGAAGATCTTCACCTGCAGGTCCTGGGTGGTGAAACCTTCCCCTTCCTCCAGCGCCGTCACCATGCACATCGAGACCACGTTGTCTGACAGGCCGGCGATCCAGCCGCCGAAAACGCGGCCGCCGCCGATGTCGCGCGACCCGTCATTCGGCCAGCGGAACAGCACGCGGCCAACTTCGGCTTCCTTGCACCAGAGGTCCGGCCGGATTCCCATGTTGAGGTGTGCCGGCGGCAGGTCGCCCGACATGAACGTCTTGAACCGCGCATTTACGTGGTCGGGCAGGGTGGGAAAGCCGTCAAAGCTCATTGGTTCGTGTCCGCCGGGTCTGCATCTGGCCGTGGTCGTTAGCGGGGAATGCGGCTAGCCGGAAGGGCAGGCTCGACCGAAGCCAGACTCGAGGGGGACCTACATGCGCATGATCATCGCCGCTGGCGCCGTCTTGGTTGCCTTGTCGCCATTCGCCGCCGTACCCGCCCAGGCTCAGCAGGGCAGCACATACATGTGGTGCAAGGCGTGGACCGAAGGCGCGGCCGCCAAGGCGTTCTACTACTCGGCGTTTTTCGCGGCCGGCGCCTGGGAAGCCGAGCGGAAGGCATTGGCTTTCAAAGTCGAAGTGGAGAAGGTCAGCGCATCCTAGGTGAAAGCCACATGCATGCCGCCGGCGGAGTACGATATGGCCGTGGCGACCCGGAACGCCGTAATGAAAGGCGCCCCGGGTCAGGTGCTCAGCTGGGCAGGTTGAGCGGCTATTCCTTCGGCTCGAAGTTCAGCGCTACGCCATTGATGCAGTAGCGCAGACCGGTCGGCGGCGGACCGTCCGGGAAGACGTGTCCCATGTGGCTGCCGCAGGTGTCGCAATGGACCTCGGTACGCACCATGCCATGGCTGCGATCGACCGTCTCGCCAAGCGCCCCTTCGATCGGCGTGGTGAAGCTGGGCCAGCCCGTGCCGCTCTCGAACTTGACGGTGTTGTTGAACAGCGGCGTGTCGCAGCCGGCGCAGGTGAAGACGCCCGCACGCTTTTCATAAAGCAGGGCGCACGATCCCGGCCGCTCTGTGCCGTGATTGCGCATGACCGCGTACTGTTCCGGCGTCAGCAGCGCGCGCCATTCGGCGTCGGTGCGTTCAAATGGGAAATGTTGCGTGTCGGCCATGAAAACCTCCGTAGCGGCAGGGGCTAATACGCACGGCAACTCTCTTAGGTTACAGCGGCTCAGCGGCAGCCGGTAATGTGGCGACCGCTGGCCGTTTCGCCAAGTGCCGGATCAGACCGCTGTTACGCCGCCATCGACGACGATGTTCTGGCCGGTCAGCCAGGCGCCGGCGCGCGAGGCGAGCATGACGGCTGCCCCGGCGATGTCGTTCGGCTCGCCGATGCGGCGCAGCGGGGTCTCTTCCTCACGCTGTTCCTTCGTCTCCTGGTCTTCCCACAGCGCCTTGGCAAAGTCGGTCTTCACGAGGCCCGGTGAGATGCAGTTCACGCGGATGCCGCTCGGCCCGAGCTCGGCGGCGAGGTTGCGGGCGAGCTGCACGTCGGCAGCCTTCGAGACACAGTAGGCGCCGATCACGGTCGAGGCGCGCAGGCCCCCGATCGAGGAAATGATGATGATCGCGCCGTCCTTACGGCTCGCCATCTGCGGGGCCACCAGCGTCGTCAGCGTGTTGTTCGAAATGATGTTGTTCGAGAGGATCTTGGCAAAGGCCTCGTCGGTGATGCCAGACATCGGGCCATAATACGGGTTCGATGCGGCATTGCAGACCAGGATGTCGATCTTGCCGAAGGCGGAGTTGGTTTCATCAACCAGACGCTTCAGATCGTCCTTCGATGAGATGTTGGCCGGGCAGGCGATGGCCGTGCCGTCGCCATGCTTCGCATTGATTGCGGCGGCGACTTCATCACAGGGGCCGGGTTTGCGCGAAGAGATCACGACTTTTGCGCCGTGAATGGCGTACTGCTCGGCAATCGCCTTGCCGATACCCTTGGTTGATCCGGTGATAAGGGCGACCTTCCCGGTGAGGTCGAACAGGGTTTCGGGCAGCTGTGCCATGGGGCGGTTCCTTCCATCGGGGTCGACGCCCCGGTTCACTGACGCAATGATCTTGCGTTCATAGCTCCCAATTCAAGGAAGGGAAGTCGATCACGCGCGTTCGGCGCGGCGACCCGTCGCTGGCCAGTGGTGCAATTCGGCGATTTCACAAGCGCGCGGTTCGTGCGACTCTTGCTGCCCGTGGAGGACTTTGCTGGGAGGCCTCGAATGATGTCAGCCTATGAAATGCTGGTTCTCGCAATAGCGGGCGCCAATGGCGGGATGCTCTGCTGGGCCGTCCGCCGGCGCGAGCGCGTCCTTGCCTGGATCAAGGTTCGCCGCCGCTAGGGCGTACCTGTCGGAACCATGACCACCCAATAACGTTGGATCTCCAGACAAGGGAGCAACGTCATGAATGAAGTTTCGATCGTTGGCGCTGTAATCATCGGCATTCTGGCTGGTTGGATCGCCGAGCAAATCATGGGGCGTGAACACGGCCTGCTGACAAACCTCATCGTTGGTATTGTGGGCGCATTCCTCGGCGCGATTGCCGCCAGCATGCTTGGCATCAGTTTCGCCGGCTTCTGGGGCAGCCTGCTGGTCTCGACCGTCGGCGCGGTGATCCTGCTGGCGCTGGTCGGACTGGTCCGCCCGCGCCGTCTTCTCTAACCTGCAGACGTTGACCTGTTTGGTGACGGCCGTTCCTGCTGGAACGGCCGTTTACTTGTGCGCGATGTAAGGGTTCGCCTTCACCCACTGCCAACGGGCTACGATCACATAGATGAACACCACCCAGCTCGCTGCCAGCACGCCAAGGCTGGCCAGCATCGCCCAATTCGGCACCGTCGGATCGAGCTTCCACCACACCAGCATTGCCGCGCCAAGCACGATGCCTGCAAATCCCAACATGCGCTTGTTGCGATGCAGCCGCTTCACATGCGTGATCCACGCGACGCGCCCGGCGTGTTCTGCGTCTGGAGGCGATTGCTGATCCATCCTACTTCCCCGGCTCCGTCAGCGCGCCATACGTCAGCCGCGGCGAGATGGTCCGTACCGGCGGCGTGCCGCCCGTCGGTGTCGAGCCGTTCAGGTTCTGGATCATGCCCACGAACACGAGATCATTCGTCGGGTCGATCCAGAACCACGTTCCGAACGCGCCGCCCCAGTAGAACGTGTTGAGACCCTGTGGCGTCGCGGCCTTCTGCGGGTCCATCACGATCGCGAAGTCCATGCCAAAGACGATGCCTTCCTGGCTCGGGCCGTAGAGGTCGACCTTAACACCGGGCTGCAGCACGTTGGTGCGCATCAGCTTCACCGTGTCAGCCTTCAGTATGCGCTTGCCATCAAGCTCGCCGCCGTTCAGCACGGCCTGCGCAAAGCGCCAGTAGTCCTCCGCCGTGGAGACAAGTCCGCCCGAGCCCGCAAGGAAGGAGGGCTTCTCAGCTGTCACCTTGTTCTCGGCCGGCCCGGTGATCTCACCATCCGTATAGGTGTGGATCGCCACCACGCGCGCCGCCTTCTCGCCCGGCGCCCAGAAGCCCGTGTCGACCAGGCCCAGCGGCTTGAAGATGTGCTCGTCGAAATACGCATCGAGCGATTGGCCCGACAGCTTCTCGACGATGTAACCCTGGATGTTCACGCTCGGACCGTAGTCCCACGCCGTCCCCGGCTGCGTCTCGAGAGGCAGCTTGGCCAGCTTGTTGATCATGCCCTGCAGGTCAGTCTCGCCGAGATTGTTCTTCTCGTAGACCGCACTCACCCCGAATCCCGCTGAATGGCTCATCAGCTGCGCCATCGTCATGGGTGAGCTCTGAGGTACCAGCGATCCGTTCGGTCCCTTCACCGGGAGGTTCGCGAACTCGGGAATGAACTTCGAGACAGGATCGGAGAGCTTCCACTTGCCCTGTTCCCACAGCTGCATCATCGCGACGCCTGTAATCGGCTTGGTCATCGACGCAATGCGGAAAATCGAGTCCGGCTTCAGCGCCTCGCCCGTCGCCGCATTGGCTGCGCCATACGTGTCGAAGTGCACAACCTTGCCGTGCCGCGCGACCAGCGTCGTCACGCCCGCCAGCTTCTTTTGATCCACCAGCGCATGGAATTCTACGTTCAGCGCGTCCAGCCCCGCACTTGTGAAGCCAACCGCCTCCGGGTTCGCCGTCGGCATGCCGAGATCGCGCGCGACCATCGAATGATGCGAGGGCGGTGACATCATGTCGGTCACCGTCGAACAGCCTGACAGCATCAACCCGCCAGCGAGGGCAGTCGCGGCAAGCAGTTTCGTGCCTCTGCGGATCATGGTCGTCTCTCCCCTTGGGCCGATACGCGTGAGGATTCGGCCTCACATTGTTTCAGGGAGGTTCCGACGCCGGGGCAGGGCCGTCAACGGCCTGCCAGAACCGTGAGGGTCAAAGCCCCCAGTCGTCGGCCAGGCTCTGGATCAGCGCATCCCGCCGGGCACGCACATCATCGGGCGTCCAGCGCGTCCGCCCTTGCAGGTCGTTGCTCAGAGCGTAGGTGGCCTTGCCAGTCTCGAAATAGATGGCCAGCTTTTCGACGAACGGTTTGCGATCGGCGCGCTGGTTCTCCGAATGAGTCAGCAAGGTGAAGTTCCCGATGCACTCCGTCAGGTCCTCCCGGTCGCGCGTCTTCGCCCATTCTTCGTACCAGTCGGAGCCCTTGTTGGGCGTACGCGGCAGGATGTGCTCGACCGTGCAGTCGGTCGCTGGATCCAGCGGCACGCCGCCTTCAACGGCCGCAGAGAAGCGCATCAGCAGAGCCTTGCGCTGCTTGAGATTGGGGAATCGCCCGCGCAGCCGGTCCAGCAGGTCAGACCTTTCGCGCGAGCTAAGATCGAGCAGCGAGCCTTTGACAAATAGCGTCTCCGGCCGGTCCATAGCGTCGAGCAGGCGGCGATAGCGCTTGTCGCGATACTCGCGCTCCTTCACCGAATACTGCATCGTATAGGCGAGGCCTTCCATGGCGCAGAAGAAACGGTCGGCCATCGCCTCGTCGTAGGCATACTCCGCGAGAAACCGCACCGCAGGCGCGCGCCAGCCCTCATGGTGGATCGAGCGCAGGAAACAGATCCGCCGCTTTGCCTCTGCGCCGAGACGCAACCCGTCGGTCTTGCCGCTCATGATGGCGTCATAGGCGTCCACATAGCGCGGCAGCTTCTTCGACAGGAATTCTGACACCGAACCCTGCCGCGTTATCCCGGATATCAGCCCCGAAACCAGCTCACCGGCGCCGTCCCGATCACAGATCGACCGCAACTGTTTCCAGAGGTCGCCAAAACCCCGGTCGCCGAGCCGCGCGGTGTACGCGTTCCACTGAACCGACATCTGTGTGGCTTCAGCCGATGTGTACTGTGCGCGGTCGAACAGGACGCCCTTGAGGATGTCGTGGTCCGACAGCGCCTTGCCGCGGTGGTTCAGCGACTGGAACACCTTGTAGGCCACTTCGAACTGCGAGACCCGCACGCGCGCCAGCGACACCTGGTCGAGGAGCCAGACCACGAAGCGCGACCGCTCTTCCGAACTCATGTCCGAGAGGTGATCCTGCATATGGCTGATCGCAGCGTCGATCCGCGCCTGGCTCTGCGAACCCGGATGCCGCGCCGCGTCCCGCTCTGATTGCTCCAGCCGCGTGGCGCCGCGCTCCTGCACGAAGCGGCGAAAGAACGGATCGTCGATCGGGTTCAGCGTGATCCGCCACTTCTGCTGCGTCGCGCCGAAGGGCATCGGCTTGGTCTCGGTCCCGATCATGCTCTGGAGCAGGACTTCCTCGTCCTTGGATTTCGAGAGGTCGCGCAATACGCACAGCATCACGGTCAAGGTGGTCAGGCGTTGCTGTCCATCCACCACCTCGGATGGTCCACGGTTGCGCGGACGAATGACGACGATGGCTCCAAGAAAGTAGATCGTGCCGGCGCGAAAGGCCTGCAGCAGGTCCTGCATCAGGGCCTCGACCTCTTCGTCCTCCCACGCATAGGCCCGCTGATAGGGAGGAACCCTGATATCCGTGCCGGGACCGAACACATCGCGGATGCGCTGAATCTCAGCAGCGATCGACATTGTTTACGCTTCCCACCACACAGAACTCTCATTGTACCTAGCCCTACAATTTGGTTCGGTCCAATCTTCGCGCACATGCAAGATAGGATGACTCATGCGACTGTGTGTTTTCGATGCCACGACCAGATCGGGGCCTGGCCTGATTGACGGCGATGAAGTGATCGACTTCCGCAAGGTCGCCCCGCATCTTTCTACAAACCCTGTGGATATCCTTGGCGCAGGTCCCGCCGGGATCGACGCGATCCAGCGCGCCGCGAAAACCGCGCCCCGTCTTTCCTTGGCGAGCGTGAAGCTCCGGGCGCCCGTCGGTCGTCCGGGCAAGATTCTTGGAATCGGCCTCAACTATCGCGATCACGCGAAGGAAACCGGGCGTGAGCCGCCGACCACGCAGATGTGGTTCAACAAGCAGGCCACGTGTCTGCACGGACCTTTCGATCCGGTCCTGATGCCTGCGGTATCATCCGCACTCGACTACGAGGTCGAACTCGTCGTCGTTATCGGCAAGCGGGGCCGGCATGTTCCAAGGGAACGCGCCCACGAGCTCATCGCCGGCTATATGACTGGATGCGACTATTCGGTCCGCGACTGGCAACGCGCCACGCAGACCATGATCATGGGCAAGGGCTTCGATACCCATGGCCCCGTCGGCCCGTGGATCACGACGCCGGATGAGGCCGGCGACATCGCCAACATGAACCTCAAATGCTGGGTCAATGGCGAGCTCCGCCAGAACGGCAACACCAGTGAGATGATTTTCGACGTCGCCGCCCAGATCGAGCACCTGACCAAGGCCTTCGCACTGGAACCCGGCGATCTCCTTTTCACCGGTACGCCAGCCGGCGTCGGCGTCGCGCATACGCCGCCCAACTTCCTCAAGGTGGGCGACACAGTGCGCGTTGAAGTTGAGCGGCTGGGTGCGATCGAAGCTACGATCGTCCAGGAAACCGCTGAAACCCGCATCGGTTAGGATTTGAAGCTCCGGCGCGACATCCTGCTGTTTGCCGCCGTGGCTGTCGTCGCCATCGCAGGCGGCTGGTGGCTGCTGGCCAAGCGACCGGGCGTGGCCATCGACGCTTTCGTTCGCGATCAAAAGCTGGCGGCTGAATTTGCGCGGCCGCATCTTCCGGCCGCCGACGCCTTCCGTGCGACGGTCTGTTCCGGCGAATCCTGTGTCGCGATCGAAGTTGGCGGGCTCACCTTCATTTACAATGCAGGCGCTGGCGCTGCCGAAGCCGTTGAGGCCCTCGGCCTGATGCATCCGAACATCGACGGGATCCTGCTGCCCGACGTCGACTTGCAGTCTGTGGAGGGCCTGGCGTCTCTCGCGGTTGCCAGTGGCGGGGCGGGGCGCACCGACGCCCTGAAGGTTTTCGCTCCGTCTGGGTCGCTCACCGTGGTGGACGGGGCCAACCTGCTGGCTTCTGGCGGAAAGGCGCCGCGGTTGACCCTGAACCCCGACGGCGCCGACCAGGGCCTCCTGGGAAAACTGCTGTTCGACTCAGGTGTCGTCGAAATCCGCGCTTTCGGCACCCGCGGTGTTTACCGGATTGAATTCGAAGGGAAGTCACTGGTTCTGGCGGGTTGCCTGGCTCGAGAGGACGACATTCTCGCCGCCACGCGGGGTACAAAGGTCGCTGCCGGCATCCTCATGGCGGGCTCTGCCCAGCTCATGGCCGGCGAATCGCTGCAGTGCACCGACGTCGCGGAACTTCTTGAAGCCGCCCAACAGTCCCGACTCGCTGCGACGGTGATCATACCGGCGAGTCCTTCTGCGACTCGCCCCGGCGCTTTGCCTGCGTGGCAGGAGATCGTTGCAGCCGGGCAAACTCGCGGCCTTGAGCTGGGTCTAGGCAACGCCCGCATCGACCTGTCCGGACCCGTGCCGAAGGCCTCGGCAGCGCGATAATGCTTGGAAATTCAGCGAGTTGAGCTGGCCCGGACAGCAGGCGGGGGTCCTGACCCGAGTCAGAACCCCCGCGCTCCCCGTTCGCCCCCGTCACCAGCCCATTGCTTCCCTTGGGAAGCCCCCGTGGGCCGGCGCGTTCGAATGTGGCGATCTAGGGGCAAAAGACGGATACATGTCTACTTCAGAAAGCCGATGATCAGGCCAAAGCCTGATCGATGTGTCGGAAAGACCACATAAGCATAGGAGGTCACGCAGAGTGGAACTCGCAAGCAAAGCGAAATGAACGCACGAAGGGCGTTGCGCTGCAGGGCGTAGGCTTGCTCATGCCTATGGCGGTACTGCACAAGCAGTGTTGTGCGGCGACGTTCATCACTTGTCATTCGGCTCGGATGCCAACACAACAAACCTGAGGGACGGAACTCGTCCTGAACCTGAGGGGGTGCTCCGGTTACAATGCCTGTCGTCGCGCACATCATGCTCGCGCTTGTGTACGTTACTGCGTCGGTTCTCGGCGCGGTGGCCCTGCACGTGTACCAGATCGTGCCGCCGGTCACGGCCGGCATCATCGGGGGCATTGCCGCGCTCGGTCTTCTGCAGATCCACTCCCTGATCGCCCGTTCGGGGCAGGGTGGCATCGAGAAAGACCTCTACGAGATGCGCCAGGAGATGCGCAGGCTCACCTCGCGAGTCGTGCAGGCGGAACAGACCGCCGCCGCGCTGAAGGATTCCTTTGAACGCGAAGTTACGGCTCGCCGCGAGTCCATCGTGCAGGAGATGCGCGGCCTCGAAGGCATGATCCAGAATCTCTCGAAGAAATTCGAGACCCGCCTTCAGACCGTGCGCACCGCCGTCAGCGATGTGCCGGCCGACAGCGCCTCCATCCTCGACTCCGTGCGCGAGGCGCTTCGCGAAAACCGCGTCGACCTCCACCTGCAGCCCATCGTGAACCTGCCGCAGCGCCGCACCTGTTTCTACGAAGGCTTCACCCGCCTGCGTCGCGCCGACGGCAAGGTGATCATGCCGACGGAATTCCTCGCCGCTGCCGAGCGCGCCAACCTGCTCAGCGTCATCGACAACATGTTGCTGTTCCGCTGCGTGCAGATCGTGCGCCGCCTGTCGGAACGCGATCGCCGCATTGGCGTGTTCTGCAACATCGCCATGTCGTCGCTGGAAGACGACCAGTTCTTCGCCAGCTTCATCGACCTCATGCGCGAAAATCGCGACCTCGCCCACGCCATGATCTTCGAGATCAGCGTCCGCGCCTTCCGCCAGCGTTCTGACATCGCCTCTCAGAACATGGGTCGCCTCCGCGAGCTCGGCTTCCGCTTCTCGCTGGATAAAGGCGAAGGCCTCAACTTCGACCTGCCGGAACTGCAGGCTGCCGGCGTCAAATTCCTCAAGATCAATGGCGAGCGCCTGCTAGAGGAACTCACCCCGGGCGGCGAGCGCCCGACCTCGGCCATCACGCGCGATATCGCGCCAGAAGATGTGCCCGCACTGTTTGTGCGCTACGGCATCGATCTGATCGCCGAGAAGGTCGAGATGGAAAAGTCCGTCATCGAAATCCTCGAGTTCGAAATCCCCTACGGTCAGGGCCACGTCTTCGGCGCCCCACGTCCGATCAAGGGCTCGCTGCAGGACGAGACCGCTCCGCCGCCGGACTTCATCCGCCGCGTCTCTCCCGCGCCGATGTAGCCCCGTCAGTATAGATTGTGGCCCAGTTATCTCTGCTTTCCGGACTGTCGTCGATCGCGTCGGACTATGACGCGACCCTCTGCGACGTCTGGGGCGTGATCCACAACGGCAAGCAGGCCTTCTCCCCCGCCTGTCACGCCCTCCAGGAATTCCGCAAGCACGCGCCCGTCATCCTGGTCACCAACGCGCCCGTCCCGAAAGAGCGCGTAACGCGTCTCTTCCCGAAATTTGGCGTGCCGATGGATTGCTTCGACGACGTCATTGCCTCCGGTGACGCCACCCGCAACGAGCTGAAACTCTTCGCTCCCGGTCCTGTCTACCGCATCGGTCTCGACGAAGACTTCGGCGTCTACGCCGGCTTGCCGCTCGATTTCTCTGACGATCCCGCCGTCGCCAAAGTCATCTGCTGCACCAGCCTGCGCGATTACCCAAACGGCACGCCGGAACCCTATCGCGACGAGCTGAAACGCCTCGCGGCGCACAACCTGCCCATGCTCTGCGCCAATCCGGACGTGCAGTTCCGGCAAGGCGACCGCCTCATCTGGTCCGCCGGCTCACTCGCCGCGCTCTACGAGGAAGAAGGCGGCACAGTCATCCGCCCCGGCAAGCCCGACGCGCCGATCTACAAGCTCGCGATGGAGCGCGTCGCCGAAATCACCGGCCGCACCTCCGCCCCCTCCCGCATCCTGGCCATCGGCGACGGCCCCATCACCGACATCCTCGGCGCCAACCGCCAGGGCTTCGACGCCCTCTTCATCGGCGGCGGCATCCACGGCCACAGCATGGGGCAGGGCGATGCGTTTCTAGCGTCAGCCGACAAGATCCTCGAAGCTGATGGCGTCACCGCGAAATACGCGATGCCGGAGTTGAGTTGGTAGCCACGCTCACTTCCCCATCCGCTCCGCCTCGCGGGCGCCCGACAGGATTCCCGGCATCCCGAAATTGCTTTCGTGGCAGGCATACTCCCATAGCCGTTCGCGCGGATGGAAGCTGTACCTGATCGTCCACGGGCGCGTGTAGATCGCCGGGTCCGTCACTTCCGCCCGATAAGCCAGCTCGCGCTGGCCGACGCGCCAGAAGCGCTCCACCACCTTCGCGTCCTGCGAGGTGGGCATGGCGCTCTCCGAGCCCTGGCGCGGGCTGACGTTTGTCGTCTCGACCACGAAAGTGTCGCCCTCCCACCAGCCAACGCTGTCGCCGGTCCAGCGCTGCAACGCTCGCGGTCCATGCGCCTTGGCCGCTCCGATGGCGCTGGCAAACACCGGTATGACACGCGCCTCGTCCATCATCTCCACCGCGATCAGGACATAAGCGGGCGTCTGCACGATCTGGTAGGCGTCGTTGTAGCCCTGGCTGGTCATCGGCGGCGCCGCCGCATTAGCTGCCATCAGGCACCGGTCGCGATTGGGCAGGGTGTCTGCCCCCAGCGTGAACTCCGGCAGCGGTTTCCCGCTCATGTAGATCCCGTACTTCTCGCGCCATGCGAGCGCCGACGTACGATCGCGCAGCGGCAGGTTCGCGTCGACCGGGTTTTCGAAAGGAACGGTCTGAAGCACGCCGTCGACCGTCTGCTCAAGGCGCACATCTTCGCCGCCATTGCTCCACACGCCGCCAATATCCGCATGGCCGTCGGAGGCGCGGGGCGCGGAGTAGGGCTGTTGCGCGACGCACGGCGAGGTGAACATCACGGCAAGGCAAACGGCGACAAGCCTTGCGCGCACTATCTTACCTTGTCTCCATTCACCGTCACGCGTCGCATATGCCTGCGCGCGCCGTGATAATCATTCAGCGCGTAATGCCACACGCAGCGATTGTCCCACATCGCCAGCGAGCCCGGCTCCCAGCGGAAGCGGCAGGTGAACGGTTCGCGCCGACAGACCTCGAACAGATACTCCAGCAGCGGCCGCGACTCCTTCTTCGTCCATCCCGCAAAACGCAGCGTGAAGGCAGGATTGATGTACAGCCCCTTGCGCCCCGTCTCCGGATGCGTGCGCACAACGGGGTGCTCGTACTCAGGCACCTCATCACCGACCACTTCGCTATCCATCGACGCCCGCTTGCGCGACGACGCGCCGCCCGCGCCATATTCCTCAGCCGCAGAATGAATCGCGCGCAGCCCCTCCAGTGTCTTCTGCAACCCAGGCGACAGCGCATTCCACGCCGCATACTGGCTCGCGAACATCGTGTCGCCGCCCACCTCCGGCACCTCGATCGCGTGCAGGATCGATCCCAGCGCCGGCACTTCAAGGAAGCTCATGTCCGAGTGCCAGCCACCGCCGAAATTGATCTTCTCGGTCGGCTCCTTGATGATCTCCAGGATCTCCGGATAGCCCGCCATCCCCTTCACATACGGATGCACATTCAGCGTGCCCCACCGCTTACCGAACGCCAGATGCTGCTCCGGCGTCAGCGTCTGGTCGCGGAAGAAGATCACGTGATGATTCAGGAACGCCGTATGGATATCGTCGAACTCGGCGTTGCTCAGCGGCTTCGACAGGTCGACGCCAGAGATGACGGCGCCCAGATTGGGCGACAGCGGTTTAACGGTGATGGTCTTGTAGGCTGCTTCGGCCATGTGCGTTTCCTCGTTGAGGAAACATCGCGCAGACCGGCGCCAAACTCAACCGGCAGCAAACGAGAGGGGCCTCAGCCCTTCTTCAGCAAGTCCTTGAAGTCCGCCGGTTGCAGCGGACGCGACAGCAGGAAGCCCTGAACCTCATCGACCTTCAGCCAGGCCATGAAGTCCCACATCTCCTGCGTCTCGACACCCTCGGCGACCACGCGCAGCCCATGCTCGCGGGCGAGCCGCACGCAGCTGACCAGCGCCGCCTTCGCATACGCCTCGTCCATCGCTAGCCGCGTGAACGCTGGGTCGATCTTCACTTCCGTGAACGGATAATTCCGCAGTCGATCGATATTGCTTGCGCCAACGCCAAAGTCGTCGATGGCAAGGCCGAAACCGTGCGCCCGCAGCGCCGTCATCGTCTCGAACGCCTTCGCGCCATACTCGATCACGCGCGACTCTGTAACTTCCAGCGTGAACTGGCTGCACGCCAATCCCGACTCTGAAATCGCCGCGGCCATCTGGTCCGCGAACTCGGGACGTTCCAGCGACAGCGGGCTGATGTTGATGGAACAGGGCAGGCCGCCAAACTCGGTGACGTGCTTTGCCACCTGTCGCGCCATCACGAACGTCAGCGCGTCGATACGCTGGCTACGCTCGGCCAGCTCGACATAGGCTGCCGGCGAGGCGAGCCCTGCGCTCGGCGTCGCAATCCGCGCCAGCGCCTCGGCGCCCACAATCCTGCGGTCCGCGAGCGACACTTTGGCGTGGAAGAAGGGATGCAGACCGCCGCGCTCGATAGCGGCTTCCAGCAGGCTCGGACTGGCCGTGGCTGCGCGCCGCCCGGAATCGGGGGACGTGTCAGTTGCCGTATCCGGGACGTTGGGAATCATCGTGCCGAAAATCCGCTTTCGGACATGCATTCAGCCGTCCGTTCAAGCGGAGATTAAGGCACAGAAGCGTCGCAAAACAGCTAACCGAGTCGATGCAAACACGTGCAAAGACCCGGAACGCTATGCCGAATTAGAGCCTGAACGGCTTACTTCGCGTCAGAGAGGGCCTGGTTGGCAAAGTCCCAGTTCACCAGCTCGTCGAGGAAGGTGTTGATGTATTTGGGGCGGAGATTCTGGTAATCGAGGTAGTAGGCGTGTTCCCAGACATCCATGGTTAGCAAAGGCGTAACGTCGGCTTCCGTCAGCGGTGTCTCGGCATTGCCCGTCTTGGACACAACCAGCTTGCCGTCCTTGAGCGACAGCCAGGCCCAGCCCGAACCAAACTGCGTCGTGCCGGCTTCGGCGAACTTGGCCTTGAACTCGTCGAACGAGCCGAAGTCCTTGTTGATCTTGTCGGCTATCAGCCCGGTCGGCTTGCCGCCGCCCTGCGGCTTCATCGAGTGCCAGTAGAAGGTGTGGTTCCAGACCTGACCGGAATTGTTGAACACCGGCATCTTCTTCTCGGCCCAGCTCTGCTTGACGACTTCCTCAAGCGGTGCGTTTTCCAGCGGCGTGCCGGCGATCAGCTTGTTCAGGTTGTCCACATACGCCTGATGGTGTTTGGCGTAGTGGAAGTTCAGCGTGTTCTCCGAGATATGCGGCGCCAGGGCGTCGCGCGCATACGGCAGGGCGGGAAGTGTGAAAGCCATGGAAGACCCTCTCTGTGTTTGCTGTTCTGACTGTGCTGCCCCTGAGATAGGGCGAAAACTCTGATTTTGAACATGAGCGATACGGCCAATCCCCCAAAACTTGCAAGCGCTGCCGAATTCGACGCCCGCCTGAAGCGGACGGACGAGGACCGCTGGCTCGCCTCCCGTTACGCACCAGCGGCTGATCGCGAACGACTCGCAGCTATTTACCTGCTGAATCAGGAGCTGCAGCGCACGCTCCACACCAAGGAGCCGATGCTGGGCAAGATCCGGCTTCAGTGGTGGCGCGAAACGATGGAGCAGGTCGCAGGCAGTGGTCCGGTGCGCCGCCACGACCTCGCAGAAGAGCTGGCGCGCGTAACCGTCGGCCGCCCCGATCTCCACGCCGCCGCCAGCGCCCTCATCGATCGCTACGACGACATCCTGGATGACCATTTGCATTCAGGCGGCCACCAGCCCGGCGGCGACCACGAAGCCCGCCACCTCGCCGTCGAAGGCGCGCTGATGAAACTTGCCGGGTTGGCCCTGTATCCTGCCGCAACGCCGGAACAGCTCGGCATGCTCGCCGCGCTCGGTGAAGCCCGTCTCGCCCTCAGCGCAGAGCTCCCTGATGGCGCCGCGCGCTGGGTCGCCGCGCAACGCGCCGCCCGGAATATCCCCGGCATCCTCTGGCCCGCCATTCTTCACCTGGCCATTACGGATCTGCCGAGCCCGCCCGCGTCGGACTTCACCCGGCGCTGGCGCCTCCTCAAGGCTGCGTTCACACACCGCCTTTAGGTAGGCACTCTGGTCAAGCGGGCGACAAACCTGTTTGCTGGCGCGGGACGGAATCGCAGGACGGGATCGCAGTGAAAAACCTCTTGAATCCCGACAGCTGGCTCAGGGCCCTGACGCGTCCGATCGTGCTGCTCGGTCTCGCGGTCGACCTGTTCCCCATCTACGGTGTCATCGCCTTCGGCTGGAGCGCCGTACCGCTGGTGATGCTCTACTGGATGGAGAACATCATCGCCGGTGTTTTCACCATTCCGCGTATCTTCGTCTCCAGCGCCAGCTTCGGCGGCTTTGGCTTTCTGCTCGGCGCGTTTTTGTGCGTATTCTTCGTTTTCCACTACGGCCTGTTCTGCGCCGTACACGGCACGTTCCTCATGGTCTTTGTCGCCATGAGCGAAGGAACGATTGCCGATCAGGGACCCGTCATGATGGACGTGCCCGGCATGTTCCAGTTCGGCCTGACCAGCGCCCCGCACGTCGAGTATTTCGTTTACGCCATCATCGCCTTCCAGGTGCTGGTTCTGATCTGGGAATTCTTCATCAAGGGCGAGTGGAAGAACACGACGCCCATGGCCGAGATGTTCGCACCCTACGGCCGGATCATCGTGTTGCACTTCGCGATCTTCGCCGGCGCGGGGGCGCTGTTCGTGCTCGGACAGCCCGTGATCGGCGTTCTCGGCCTGATCCTCTTCCGCGCCATCTACGGCGTGATCAGCAATTCTGGCGGCGCACTGGGTTTCGAGAACGATTTCACGAAGTCCCTCGGCGCCGCCCGCAATCGCGAAGCCTTCGTCAAATCGCTTCGCGGCGAGAAGGTCGAAGGGCCGGAAGCCTAG
>JBBATZ010000042.1:0-39178 GCA_040398425.1 Hyphomonadaceae bacterium | reverse complement strand
CTCTAAGGGCGCGGTGAACTCCTTCACACGCAATGTGTCGATCGACTTCGGCCGCGCCGGGGTTCGGGTGAATGCGATTGCGCCGGGCGTGATCGACGATGGCATGTGGTCGACCGCGTTCAACAAGGGCCTCGACCGCGAGAAGACCCTCGAGCGGATGGGGCGACTGGTTCCGCTGGAGAAGCGCTGGGGTACGGCGCAGGAAATCGCTGATGCTGTCGCTTTCCTTGCATCTGACAAGGCGGCGTATATCACCGGGCAGGTCTTGCGCGTTGATGGCGGAATGATTGTCTGAGCGAACAGGTCAGCTGATCGGCTGGCATCCATCGCCGAGCGGCGTGGCGACGAAACCGTCGGGGCACACTGTCGTATCGGAGCTGCCCGATAGTGCGACTGCGACGCTGACGACGGCGACTGCGCCAAGGCCCAGCCAGAGCCAGTTGTTTGAGCCTGCATCTTCGGCGAGGTACAAAGCGCCTGTCTGGGGCGACAAGTTGATGAAGTCGATGCGCAGGCCGGCGCTCCCGAAGGAGAGGGCCCAGGGCTCGTTGTTGAAGCCGGTCGAAAACTCCAGCGAGCGGACGGGAATGGCATCGCAAGCTTCGCGGTTGCGTTCCGAAGTCATCGAGAGTGAGGCGCCACAGCCCGCGAAGAGGCCGAAGCCGAGTCTTGGTCCACGCTCACCTTGGGGAGATGCTCCCAGGGGAATGCGAAGGAGCATCATCGCCTGCGTTCCCTGCCCTGTAGCCCGTTCGGAAACCTGAAGCTCCAACGACGTCTGCGCGACCGCTGGAAGGCAGAGCAGGCAGGAAGCGGAAACAACGCCCATTAGCCGATGCACGTGCATCATATCATCTCCCTGTCGTCGCGGCGGTAGCTCACACGGCATTCGAACAGTATCATGACCTGAAAAACCCAGCAGGCTGCTCATGACTGACCGGACCATCCCCCCCACGCCTTCGGCGGAAGACTATGCCAAGTCCGCCGCGAACTCTCCGGATGACGGGGCGTGGTTTACGCGGACGGACCCCTTTGTGCTGTTCGGTGAATGGCTGGATGACGCGAAGAAGAAAGAGCCGAATGACCCGAATGCGATGGCCCTCGCGACCGCCGATGAACATGGCGCGCCGGATGTGCGGATGGTTTTGCTGAAGGGCGTGTCGGAGGACGGGTTCGTTTTCTACTCCAATGCCGACAGCCGGAAAGGCGTTCAGCTGGCCGCCAACGCCCAGGCTGCGTTGTGCTTTCACTGGAAGAGCTTGCGGCGGCAGGTGAGGGTGTCGGGCAGGGTGGAGCTGGCTTCCGATGCGGAAGCTGACGCTTACTTCTCGTCCCGGGCCAAGGACAGCCAGATCGGGGCGTGGGCGTCCGAGCAGTCACGGCCGATGGAGGGGCGGTTCGAGCTGGAGAAGCGGATCGCTCAGTTTGCAGTGAAGTATGGCCTCGGGACGACGCCGCGTCCGCCCCAGTGGAAGGGGTGGCGCATCGTGCCGACCCGGATCGAGTTCTGGCGCGACCGGCCTTTCCGGCTGCATGACCGGCTGGAGTTCGTCCGGGCGGATAGCAATACGCGCTGGATGACACGGAGGCTTTACCCTTAGGTGGTGAGGCTCCCGGTTGGAGGGTCTGCCGACGTGTGGCAGGCTTGCGCAACAACGAGTCAGGTCAACTGGCCGTAGGGAGTCGGGCATGCTTCTGCTGAAACGGTTGCTGTTGGCCGCGTGCCTGTCGGCTTGTTCGGAAAGCGCGATCGCCCAGGAAACGCCGCAGCCGGCACAGCATAAAGAGACATGGTGGGACTCGCCTTGGGGCGAGCAGGACCGGCTCGGCAACGTCAACAACCTTTCCGCCGAAGGGGTGAAGAAGGCAGCTGGCCTGATCAAGACCGGCAAGGTCTATGCGCTGGGCATTCCGACGGCGCCTGAAAGCGCGGCGTATGGCGCGCGAAAGTACCAGGTCGAGCGGACGCCGGGGCCGAACGCGGATTACACCCCCAACGGCTCGCAGCGGGTGACCTCGTTCGACGAGCGGGTTGTAACCTCGATGGGGATCGGCACGCAGATCGACGGGTTCGGGCACCTGGGTGTCGATCACCACTATTATAATGGCGTGACCGGCAAGGAAGTGGCAACCACGCGGGCGCTGCAGACCGCCGACATTCCGCCGATCGTGACGCGCGGCGTGCTGATCGACATGACCAAGCACTACCGCAAGCCGATGCTGGACGTCGGCGACACGTACAATCGCGCCGAGATCGAGGCCGCGATGAAGGCGCAAGGCGTTACCATCGGAAAAGGCGACATCGTGCTGTTCCACACCGGCTGGATGGCCGGGATGATGACGAAGGACAAAGATACCTACCGCTCGAAGGAGCCGGGTCTCGGCGAGGACGGCGCGATCTTCCTGGCGAATCTCGGCGTCGTTGCCGTCGGGTCAGACACCGTGGCGCTCGAGGCGCTGCCGTCGCCGCCGGGCAAGACCTTCATCGTGCACCAGACATTCCTGGCCAAGCGCGGCGTCCACGTGCTGGAGACAATCGACACGAACCAGCTGGCGGCGGATGGCGTGAAGGAGTTCCTCTTCGTGTTGGGCATTCCGCGCTTCGTGGGCACGGTGCAGATGGTGATCAACCCGGTCGCAATCGGCTAGCGGCCCGCGCAGGTGCTGTCTCGCAGGCGGGGCTGCGAGGTCGGTGATTTTCGATTTCAGGTGAACAGGAGGCCCGCGACAGCTGAGGTTGCCCCCTCCGTCGCGCGCAAGCGCGCGCCACCTCCCCCGCCTGACGGCGAGGGAGGCAAGAGAGCGGTGACCGTGGCTGGTTTCCTACTCCGCGCGACGCGCGGGGGAGATGGATCGCGAAGCGAGACGGAGGGAGCAAGCGCCAGCGTTCATGGTCTCGCGTTGGCTGAGGCCGTGCTGGGCGCGCAGATGCTCGACATCGCCACGGGCGCAGGCTTCGAGGTTCATGCAGGCGCGGCGGTAGTTTTCAAAGCGACGCGCGGTGTCGGCTCAGGATTCGGGTGTCGGGAAGAGCTCGAAGGGGATGAGGCGCGGGTTCCCGCCGAGCCTGCGATAGGCTTCGCGCCAGAGGGCGAAGTCGAGCCGGCATTCGGCGTGGGCGAGGAAGATCGGGAGCTGGTCAAAGACGGAGCGGCTGATCTTCTTGCCGCGCGTGGCGGCGAAACCGTTGCGGATCACGAGGATCATCAACGGCCAGAAGCTGATCATGACGCCCAGAAAGGCCGGGACATCGCGCAGCAGCCAGACGGGCAGGCTCCGACGTTTCATGGGCATGAGTTTAAACCCGCCCCGAGCCCGGCCGGTTTGCGGCGTGACTTCCCGAAGGTTTTTTAGGGCGAGTGGTTGAGCGTGCGGCGGAAGCTTTCTGGCTATCCGCCGAATCTGGACTCCCACTTTCCTCCAAAATGCGGCGTAACGCGCACGCAGGGGGCCCCCGGCGTCTCGCCTGGCAGTCGCTGCGAAGCAGCGAGCCTTCGTGCCGTTAGCAGTGGTGGAAAGAGCCGGGCGGGAGCCCGGCGGTCCTCTGGGCTGGCTTATGTGCGCGGGCGGGAGGTGGAGTTGAGGCTGAAAGCGTGGCCCCAAATGTGTTCGTGCCCGCCCGGATGACCGGACGGGCACGAGGAATACACTAGTCTCTGGGAATTGGGCGGCCTCTAAGAGGCACTAGCCAAGGACTGGCTGCCCAATGCGAAGAGCTTAGCTACTACTTCTTCTTCTTAGCAGCTTTCACCGGCTTTTTGGCGGCGGCTTTCGCCGGCTTCTTCGCAGCTTTTTTGGCAGTGGCCATTCTAAGTCTCCTTGATGGTCCCTCGGGTGTCTGCTCGCTAGCGAACTCGCACCCACTGAAGTTGAGCCATATCCGATCGGAATTCCGACTCAACGAATCTGTCATACACCAGACTCGCGTGTGAGTAGAGTACCTCTTCTCAATCGATCGTTGATCGCCTCGCCGAGTCCGCGCTCGGGAATCGTCTGCACCGCGATCGAGTCATGACTCACATCAAGCGCGCGCAGCATCGCGAAGAGGTTCGACGCAGCCTCGGTGAGGTCACCGTGAATCGATAAGTTGAGAGAAGGTAAAACACCCGGAGGTGGAGCGCCGAAGGCGAGGTAGGCCTCTCCTGCGGAGGCGTCGATGGCGTTGAGTCGGAGGCGCGCGCGGGGCGCGTAGTGACGCTTCATCATGCCCGGCGCGACGACCCCATCGGAGGCATCGGGAGAGCCCAGCGGGCCTGTGAACAACTCGATGTCGGCGCGTGCGATGGCGCCCGGACGCAGCAGCACGGCGCCTGATTCACCGACCGCGATGATGGTCGATTCAACACCCGCAGAGCACGCGCCGCCGTCGACGATGAGGTCGATGCGAGCGCCGAGACCGGCCGCCACATGCGCCGCCGTCGTGGGGCTCAAAGCCTCTGATGGATTGGCCGAAGGCGCTGCGAGTGGGCAACCCACGCGGCGAATAATTTCAAGAGTTGCAATGTGTTGTGGCACGCGAACGCCGATCGACGGCAGCCCGGCAGTGGCCAGATCGGAGACGGGGCACGTGGTCTTGCGCGGCAGCACAAGGGTGAGCGGGCCAGGCCAGAAGTGCTCGGCGAGGCGGCGTGCAAGCGGACTGAAGTGGGCGAGCTCTTCGGCCATCGCGAGGCTCGCGACGTGGCTGATGAGGGGGTTGAAGGAGGGGCGACCCTTGGCCATGTAGATCGACGCCACCGCGACCCCATTCGTGGCGTCGGCGGCGAGTCCGTAGACGGTCTCGGTGGGGATCGCGACGAGTCCTCCGACGCGCAAAATGGAGGCCGCTTGATCGAGCGATGCGGGGTCCACGCCGACGATCGGCGCGGGACCGCGAGCTGCATTATGTGAATCAGAGTTCATGCTTTTTGGTGTCCGCCGAGAGGCGCGATGCGGCGCCCGCGAAGGCTCGCGAGACGTCTCGCGCGGCGCCTCGCGCGTGACTCACGCACTGCGATTTCGTCTTCGCGCTGTGACCTGATGGTCACACTATTTTGTGGATAGAAGTGATCTCGCGCGCCCGACTCCGACTCGCGCGCGCGTCTCACGACGAGCCGCGCGCGCGAGTCGGTGGGGTGAGTCGCGCCTCTCACCGGTCTCTCACTGGCGGGTCGCCACCACGTCGATGACGACCTTCACATCATCGGCCACCCACTCGGCATCGCCCGACGCCTTCGCAGCGGTGCCGGCGCCCACACCGAGCGTGAGGCGGCTGAGCGTGACCTCGCCATGCATCGTGGCGGTGGTCCCCGCGACGTTGAGGGTGAAGGGGAGGCGGACCGGGTGGTCCGCGCCCTTGATTGTGAGGACGCCGGTGGCCTCGTAGGCCGTGTCAGACGTCTTGTAGACGCCGCCACTCACTTCAAAGACGGCCTCGGGGGTCTTGGTGACGTCGAACCAGTCGCCCTGGACGACGTTCTCGTCGAAATAGCTTTGTCCCGTGGAGACCTTGCCGAGCGGAATGGCGACGCGGACATATCCATCCACAGGCGTGTCCGGATTTGCGGGGGCATCGGTGTCGAGCTGGATCTTCGCAGTCCAGTTGGGGAATTTCCCCTCATAGTCCTTGCCCATGTAGCTGAACCTGAAGGCCAGCGTGCTCCTTGCGGCGTCGACGGTCCATGCCGGCGCCTTCGAGGCGGGGGCCTGCTGCTCGGCGACTGCCGGAGCGGGAGCGGCAGGCGGTGCGGCGGTGGCCATGGAGGTCGCGGCGACGGCGGCGAAGACTGCCATGGCGGCGCCGAAGGCCCAGAACGCGCCGTGTCCGTTGTCGGGCGGGCCGGCGGTGCGGCCGAACACGCCGGGAGCGATACGCGCCATGAGATTATCCTTGTCGATGAACTGATGTTTGATTGCTCCGGCAACGTGGAGCGCCAGAAGCGCGATGATGACCCAGGGAAGATTGCCGTGGACCTGCTCGAAGCCCTCGGCGAGCGCCTTGCGGGTGTCTTCGGGCAGGCCGGGGATGCCGGGGACGTACATCTCGAACGTGCCGAAATAGCGTGTCTCGTGCAGGCCGATCTCGGCGGACGCCATGATCCAGCCGGTGAGCGGCATGGCGATCATGAGCACGTAGAGAAGAACGTGGACGGCGGAGGCGGCGAATTTCTGCAAGGCGGGCATGGCCGGCTCCGGCGGCGGCGGGTTCATCAGGCGCCATACGATGCGGACGATGGTCAGCAGCAGCACGGTGATGCCGAAGGATTTGTGGAGCTGGATGATGGCGGTCTTCGGGCTGCCGGGGCCGCCGGGCATGGCCTCCATGATCCAGCCGACGGCGATAAGCCCGAGGATCATCAGCGCGATGGCCCAATGGAGCGCGATGGCGACCGCGGTGTAGCGCTGCTGCGCAGTGGTGGGCGGCGGCGGGGCCGGGGCGGCTTCGGGCTGCGAGACGGCGTCGGTCATGGTAGATCCTCTTTCTGAGGGCAGAACTTGGGGGCGGTATGCCACGGAAAAAGGGCGGCGTCGAAATCGGGATTGCGGTGGGGTTGCTTGCGGCGGTGGCGGGTTGCGCTAGCGGGCCGGCCGCGTCGATGCCTGCGGATTATCCTGTACCCGTCAGGGGCATCGGCACGCCGCCGCCTGATGGTCTCGACTACATGAGAGCAGTTCAGTGCGGTGGGCTCTTGTGGGCTCGGCAGACTGTTGCCGGCGCTTACGGCGGTCGCAAGCCTGGCCTCTTGTCGATGGTTGGGCTGTACCGCGAATGGGCCGAACTGCGAGCGGGTGAGGCGGGTAAGGATGTGACGTTGGCGCTACACGACATGGCGGGAAGCCGGGATGTTTTCCTGTCGGAGGCGGGAGCAGGATCGGGCAGGCAGGTCAACGCGGCTATTGAAGAGGCGTATCCGGGCGACGTGAAGTCGTGTGAATCCGCCGCTGCGGCCGCTGACTTCGACATCGTGATTGTCGGTGGGTGACGCCCAGGTCTTCTCAGTGCTTCGTGAATTCCGCTTCGATGACGATCTCGACGTCGTCGCTGACGGCGGAGAGGTAGTCGGTGAGGCCGAAATCGGAGCGCTTGAATGTGCCGCGCGCCGAGAAGCCGACGGCGGGGCGGCCGCCATAGAGAACCGCTGAATCCAGCCCGCCATTATAAGTGACGGTGAGCGTGACCGGCTTGGTGACGCCTCGGAACGTCAGATCGCCGGTGACCGTGCCGGTGAAGGGGCCGGTGGTGACGACCGCAGTACTGTCGAAGACGATCTGCGGGAATTGCGCGCCCTTGAAGAAGTCAGTCCCGATCTTCTTGTCCCAGCCCGTGTCGGTCGGGTGGTCGGCCTGCACCGAGAGCGGATTGATGATGGCGTGGACCTTCGAGGCGGCGGGGTTGGCCGGGTCGAAATCGAGCGTGGCGTCGAAGTCGGTGAGGCGCACCGTATAATAAGAGAGACCCATATGCTTCACGCGGGCCAGCAAGGAGGCGTGCGGCTTCTCCATCTGGTAGGCGCCGGTGGGCAGGCTGGTCAGCGATTGCGGCGTTTGCTCCGCGGTGAGCGCGCAGGCGGAGAGGGCGAGGGGGAGCAGCAGAGCGAAGGGGCGCATGGTCGGACCTCGGGGGTGTGGTCGCTCTTATATACACGCGCGGCGTGGAGGTGTCCGTTGGTTTGGTGGGGGGATGCGTTTCCTCCCCCAGTCCTTCGGACTGAGGGAGGAAAACAATCGACTACTTCTGTTCGAACTCGGCGTTGATCTCGATCTTCACGTCGTCGGCGATGGGGCCGCCGGCGGGCATGCCCCATTGGGTCTTGTTGATCGTGCCGACGGCGCGGAAGCCGACCTTGGCCTTGCGAGGGGCGGGATAGGATTTGAAGCCGTTGTAGGTGACGTCGAGCGTGACCGGCTTGGTGACGCCAAGGAAGGTGAGGTTGCCCGTCATCTTGCCGGTGTTGGTGCCCGTCTTGGTTACGGCGGTGGACGCGAAGGTGATGGTCGGGAATTTGTTGCCGTTGAACCAGCGGTCGCCGGTGGCGAGTTCAGCGTTGAAGTCAGTCTTGCTCTCGGCCGGGCGCGACTTGAGGAAATCGGTCTCGATCGATTTGGGGTCGATGGACGCGGTGACCTTGGACTTAGTGACGTCGGCGGGGTCGAAGTTCAGCTGGATGTCGAAGGCGGTGAAGCGGGCGGTGTACCAGGAGAGGCCATTGTGAAGGCCCTGCCACTGGACGGTCGCGTGGGTCTTGTCGACGGCATAGGCGCCGGCGGGGGCTGCGCCCTGAGCAGCGGCGGGGCCGGCAAGCAGTGCCATGGCGGCGAAGCCTGCGAGGATGTGGCGCATGGGGAGTCTCCGAAAGTGGTGGGCGCTGATCGCCTCAGTAGCGGGGAAGGTGTGACGCGCCCGGCGTGGCGTCCAGTGGTGATAGGCGGTGAATGCCGCTTACGGATGGTCGCCTGACGCTAAATTGATCTTTTTGACAGTGGCGGGCTGGCGGGTGCTGGCCTTGGACCGGACGCAGCGTTAGCGTTGCGCGTCGGTTATGGCGACGGGGGTCGCCGGGAGCAGGGGTCATGACGTTCGGAAGAATGCGCGCGTGGACTGCGGGAGCTTTGCTCTCGACGGCCTTGTCGACGATCCTTGCCAGCATCAGTCCGGCGATGGCGCAGGTCAGCCCGGTCGACGAGGACCTGGTGAAGGATGGGGACCTCGATAGCGTGATGGCGACGCTGCAGCCCGAATTCTACTGCGTGTTCGACGTGCTCTCGCAGTCAGGCGCGTTTCAGGATATCGCCGCCGTGTGGGTCGCGCCCGACGCTGAGCAGGGTGATATCGATTCCGCCGATGCGGTTCTGTCGGACGCCGTGAAGGAGTGCGCCGACTCCTATGACTGGTCGGATGACGTAAAGGATTTCGGCACGACTGTCGGCATTCATGGCTCGGTCGTGCAGGTCCTGACCGAGGAGATGCTGACGGCGGGCGTGGAGGAAGAGCAGCTGCAGGGCGTGTTCGACATGCTCACCGACATGGATGATGCGGATAAGCAGGCCTTTGTTGATGCAAGCTGGGTCGAGGACTACGACTTCAAGAAGAAGATGTATCGCGCGCTGGTGCGGTTCGGCCTGCCGAACGAGGACACGGCGCTGGAGAACTCCATGCTGGTGCTGGAGTCCTCGGTGATGACGGCGGATGCGATCGTCAAATGGCTCGACGTGAAGGATGTCGATGTGTCGTCGGCCGCCGCCGGCATGCCGCCATCGCCGCCTGCCAGCAAGTCGAGCAAGTCCGCGACGGCGACGCCGCGGCCGCCCAAGATGGAGATCACCGCAACGGGCACCGGCTGGTATGTCGCGCCGGGCGGTTATCTGGTGACCAACGCGCACGTGGTCGAGGACTGCAAGATGGTCACGCTGAAGAGCGGGGCGGAGCTGCAGATCCTGAACGTGCAGCCGGACGAGGACCTGGCCCTGCTGAAAGGCGTTACCGAGGTTGCCCCGCTGGTGCTGCGCGATGGCCGCAGTGCGCGGCTGGCAGAAGATGTGCTGATCGCGGGCTATCCGCTGGGCGGCATCCTGTCGTCGGGGATCAATGTGACGGTGGGCACGGTGTCGGCGCTGGCGGGCATGGGCGATGACGAGCGGCGCTTCCAGTTCACCGCGCCGGTACAGCCGGGCAATAGCGGCGGGCCGGTGCTGGATACGTCGGGGCATGTCATCGGCGTGGTGGTCTCGAAACTCAACGCGATGAATATCCAGGACCAGATCGGCGACATTCCGCAGAATGTGAACTTCGGCATCGCGTTGCCGAGCCTGATCAAGTTCCTGAATGGCAATGACGTGCCCTACGCGCCACAGGCGTCGAGCACGCACATCGACAAGGTTGACCTTGCCGAACTGGCGCGCGAGTCGACCGTGCTGTTGCAGTGTTACCAGTAAGCCGCCTTGCGGCAGGAGGACTTCCCGATGCTCAAGGTGTTTGCCGTCGCCGCTGGCGCCGCTTTGCTGGCGTTCGCTCCGGGCGCGGCGAGCGCGCAGAACGCGGACGATGGCATGCTGTGTGTCTACGATGCTGTGTCGGCGGAGGGCTATGACGCCGTCGCTGAAGCGTTTCTCTACGGAGACGAAGAGGAAGCCGCCAATGCTGCGTTGGACAAGGCGGCGCAGACGTGTTCGGACCGGTTCAAATTCTCGGAAGGCGAGGCTGCGGCGGCCCGCGACCTGGGGATCTATGGAGTCTCGGTCGACTACCTGATTGACGAACTCTACTTCATGGACGTGTCGGACGCAGCGGTGGATGGCATGTTCGGCGTGTTCGATGCGCTGGGCGACGATGATCTCGACATTTTCTTCGACACGGCCTGGCGTACGAACGCGGACTTCATGGCGCGGTTGAAAGCGCAGCTCCTGAAAGCCGGGTTTCCCGACAGCGACGACGAGTTGGGCACGGCCTACGATATCTTCGAGATTTCCGCGCTGGCGGATGAGGCCACGTTCTCGTTTGCTGTTGGGGGCGACGAGTAAGATCAGGCCGACAGGGCGGGTTTGTGGCCGGAGCATTCGCGGCGTAGACTTGCGCGATTGCACACGGGAAAGGTCCGCCCATGGACGGCTTCGAAGGTAAGACCGAGAAGGCGCGGTATGACTATCCATTCGCCGAGCCGCCGGTTCCTGGAACCGTGCTGGAGGTTGCGCCCGGCGTACACTGGGTGCGGATGCCGCTGCCGTTCTCGTTGAAGTGGATCAATCTCTGGCTGCTCGAGGATGGCGATGGGTGGACGGTGGTCGACACCGGCATTCCCAACTCCGAGACGAAAGCGCATTGGCGAACGATTTTCGACACCGTACTCGGCGACAAGCCCGTCAAGCGTGTGATCGTCACCCACATGCATCCCGATCACATCGGTCTTGCGGGATGGATGACGCGCAAGTGGCAATGCGACCTGTGGATCTCGCGGCTTGAGTATGTGAGCTGCCGGATGCTGGTGGCGGACACGGGGCGCGAGGCTCCTGAGGCGGGTGTGAAGTTTTACCGCGCGGCCGGGTGGGAGCAGGAAGACCTCGACCGTTATGTCGATCGGTTCGGCGGCTTCGGCAAAGCTGTCTCGCAATTGCCGGACGCGTTCCAGCGCCTGAGCGATGGGGCGGAGATTTCGATCGGCGGGCGTGCGTGGCGGATTGTCACGGGATGCGGCCATTCGCCGGAGCATGCCTGTCTCTGGCAACCGGACATCAACGTCTTCATCTCGGGCGACCAGATACTGCCGCGCATATCCTCGAACGTGAGCGTCTTCCCGACCGAGCCGGAAGCCGATCCGCTGTCGGACTGGATCAACTCCTGCCGCAAGCTGAAAGCGACCATACCGGAGGATGTGCTCGTGCTGCCGGCGCATAACGAGCCATTTTACGGCGCCCACAAGCGTCTGGACGCGCTGGTGGACGGGCATGAGCGGGCGTTGGGACGTCTGCTGACGAAGCTGGAAGAGCCGCGGAAAGTGCTGGACACATTCACCACGCTGTTTGCCCGGACAATCGAGAAGGACAGTCTGGGCATGGCCACGGGCGAGGCGCTAGCACACCTCAATTGCCTGAAAAAACGTGGACTTGTGACGTCCGTACAGGCGGATGGGACAACGCTGTACAGGCGGGCGTCTTGACGGCAGGGGCAGACGCATAACGTATAGCCCCATATTGTTACGTTGTTGGGCCCTGACGGGCTATCCGCCAGTGAAAAGGCCTCAGGGACCTCTGTTATGAGTGACACCTCGACTGACCAGACGGCGAGCGAGAAGCCCGCAGTCGAGGGCGAAGCGCCTCAGGAGAAGGGCCTCAAGAAAAAGCTGTTCCACGAGTTTCGCGAGACGGCGATCACGATCGCCATCTTCGTTCCGTTCTGGCTGCTGTTCTCGACCTTCTTCTACGAACTGCGCTCGATCCCGTCGGAGTCGATGGTGCCGGCGCTGCAGGTCGGCGACCGGGTGGCCGTGGCGAAGTTTGCGTACGGGTATAACCGCAACTCTATTCCGTTCGGGCTCGGCCTGATGGTGATCGGGGACGATCCGAAGAATCCCGAAGAGCGGATCATGGGGTCCAACCCGCACCGTGGCGACGTGATCGTGTTCCAGCATCCGCACTCTGACCGTGTGATGATCAAGCGCCTCGTCGGCCTGCCGGGCGATACGATTCAGGTGAAGGGCGGAAAGCTGTTTCTCGATGGAACGGAAGTGCCGCGCGACAAGGTTCGTACCACGACCTACATTCCGGACGACAACAGCCGCCTCACGACAGCCACCGAATACCGCCAGACGATTCCGACGGGCGAGGGCGACAAGACCAAGACATTCCTGATCCATGAGTTCTCGGATTCGGATTCGCTGGACGAGACGCCGATCTTCAAGGTGCCGCCGGGCCACGTCTTCATGATGGGCGATAACCGCGACAACTCCGAAGACAGCCGCGCGCCCTCGGGCCATCGCAGCACGGCGACGCAGTTCCCCGAAGCCTGGCCCTATCGCCAGTCGAGCCTGCCGCAGGACACACGCGACGACGCCATCGGCTTTGTGCCCATGGACTACCTGATCGGGCGCGCCGAGACTGTGCTGTTCACGCTGCACGGCTGCAAGCAGGCGCCTGGCGCTGAATGCCCCGAAGGGCGGCTGTGGAAGGGGCTTTAGGAACCAGCCCGAGATGCCTGGCTGATTCCACAACCCGCCCTGCCTGCTGCGCCGGCAGGACCCGGCAGCGCCGTTAAATCTATTATATTGCAGACGTTTGCGAGCGGACTACACAACCGGGTTTGGAATTCCGGCCCGATGCTCTAAGGACCGGTTACCCACGCGGGCGGCGATAGCCAGTCGCGTGCTGCAACGCCACTGAGGACCATGGACGCAGTCGTCAAATCAGCGGACCGGCCGCAGAAGGCCGCGCCTCCCGGGCGTATCATCGTCGTGCGCCATGGGCGTCCGGCGGTAATCCCGAAGGAGGGCCCGCGCATGGGCTGGCGCGACTACAAGGATTGGTGGGCCAAGTACGAGCTGAGTTCGCTGAAGGAAGGGCAGAAGTGCCCAGCCGCCCTGCTGCAGGCCGTCTCCGATGACGCCATCATCCTGTCGAGCGCACGGAAGCGGGCGATCGAGACAGCAGGTCATCTGGGGCGCGGGCGTCCGGTGAAGCACGACGCCATGTTCAACGAGGCGCCGCTGCCGCCGCCGCGCATGGCCGGCAAGATGGGGCCAAAGAACTGGAACAAGATTGCGCGCCTGCTCTGGATGATGGGGCACACGGGCGGCGAGGAACATGTGCGCGACGCCAAGCGTCGCGCCGCGCAAGCGGCTGAAGTTCTCGTTCAGACGGCGCAGACCAGCGAGGGGCGCGATGTCGTGCTGGCCGCTCATGGATGGTTCAACAGGATGTTGCGGCCGCAACTCAAGAAGCGCGGCTGGGTCAATGTCCATGACGGCGGCGACAAGTACTGGTCGTTCAGGATCTATCAGAAGCGATAGGCATGCAGATCAGGCCATACGAGGCGCGTGACGCCGAAGTCGTGGCGCGCATTTTCCTCAGTTCGGTGCGCGGCGTGGGGCCAGCGCATTATTCGCCCGAGCAAGTGACGGCATGGGCCAGCCTGGGGCCCTCAGCGGCTGCGGTGCATGCGCGTGCAAGCGACGGACGCTTGATGCTGGTCGCCGTGGACGAGGCCGACAGCCCGCTTGCGTTCATCGATCTCGAAGCGGACGGGCATATCGACCTGTTGTATTGCGCGCCGGAATTCGCGGGTTCCGGTTTGGCGGACGGTCTGTATGAGGCTGTCGAGGCCGCAGCCCGGTCTGGCGGTATTGCGCGTCTGTATTCAGAAGCCAGCGAGGCAGCGCTGCGATTTTTCCGCAAGCGGGGATTCGTGATGCTTCACCGCCGCGACCTGAAGATCGGCGGTGTCGCCATCCATAATTTCGTCGTGGAGAAACCGCTTAATCAACAGTGCCCAGCCAGATCTGGATCGGCTTGCCTCCCAAGCCCATGCGCTTATGGTGCACCACCTTTTGGAGACCCGTATGGCTGAGGCAAAGGCCGCAGATATTGCAACGATGAGCTTCGAGGACGCGCTGCGCGAACTCGAGGGGATCGTTCACAAGCTTGAGGCTGGCGATGTGCCGCTGGAGGATTCCATCCGCATCTATGAACGTGGCGCGGCCTTGAAGGCCCACTGCGAGAAGCGGCTTAAAGAGGCGGAACTCAAGGTCGAGAAAGTTGTGCTTGGCGCTGATGGTCCCAAGGGACTTGAGAGAGCGGATGATCTCTAGCCAAGATTTCCGCGCGGCGGGACGGGTCGCGCATGTCGACGACGCAGGAGCACTGACTTGATCATTGTGGTTGATCCTGCCTTCGAGCAGCGGTTGAACGAAGTCGCCGACCGCATCACGGTTGCGCTCGACCAGCTGATACCGCCAGCGTCGGGGCCCGAGGCGCAGCTGATGCGCGCGATGCGGCATGGTGCGCTGAGCAAGGGCAAGCGCCTGCGCCCTTTCATCACCATCGAAGTCGGCCGCATGTTTGGTGCGCAGGAGAAGGCGCTGCTGCGCGGCGCCGCCGCCGTCGAGTGCATGCACGCCTATTCGCTGATCCACGACGACCTGCCGTGCATGGACGACGACGATTATCGCCGCGGCCAGCCTACGGTCCACAAGGCGTTCAACGAAGCGACAGCCGTGCTGGCGGGAGACGCGTTGCAGGCGTTGGCCTTCGAGATCATGGTTTCGCCCGAAACCCACCGCGATGCGTCCATGCGTTGCAAGCTGGTTGAGCGGCTGGCGTTTGCGTCGGGCGCGCGGGGCATGGTCGGCGGCCAGATGATCGACATGCACCCCATCGCGGACGGGGAGGAGCCCCTGCAGGTGCTCACCCGCATGCAGCGGTTGAAGACAGGCGCTCTGATTACGCTATCGGGCGAAGTTGGCGCCCTGCTGGGCGGAGCCCTGGAGTCCGAGCGGCAGGCGATTGCGGGCTACACAAACGATCTGGGCCTCGCGTTCCAGATCGTCGACGACCTGCTGGATGTGGAGGGCGACCCCTCCATCCTCGGCAAGGCCACGTCCAAGGACGCGGACGCGGGCAAGATGAATTTCGTTTCTTTACTGGGGGTTGACGGCGCTCAGGATCGCGTGCGCTATCTGGCGGCACAGGCAAAGCAACATCTGGCGTCCTTTGGTTCCCGCGCAACATCTCTCCTTCATACGGTCGACTTTGTGCTCAATCGCCGCCACTAATGGTGTCTACAGATCGCCGATGACTCTAACTGGGGCGCAGATCCTAGCATGAACACGCCAACGCCATTGCTGGACCAGATTGCCAGCCCGGCCGACCTCAAGGGCCGGACGAAGACTGAGCTGCGCAAGATCGCTGACGAGTTGCGAGCCGAAACCATCAGCGCGGTTTCCGTCACAGGCGGTCACCTCGGAGCGGGCCTCGGCGTGGTCGAGTTGACCGTCGCCATCCATGCCGTCTTCGAGACGCCTCGCGACAAGCTGGTTTGGGACGTTGGTCACCAGGCCTATCCGCACAAGATCCTGACCGGACGCCGCGACCGCATCCGGACGCTGCGCCAGGGCGGAGGCCTTTCCGGCTTCACCAAGCGCGACGAGAGCGAATACGATCCGTTCGGCGCCGCGCACGCGGGTACATCGGTGTCCGCCGCCGCTGGCTTTGCCGTCGCACGCGACCTGCTTGATGCCGACAACCGCGTGATCGCCGTTGTTGGTGACGGCGCGATGAGCGCGGGCATGATCTACGAGGCGATGAACAATGCGGGCGCCATGCATGCGCCGCTGATCGTCATTCTCAACGACAACGATATGTCGATCGCACCGCCGGTCGGCGCCTTGAGCCATTACCTGTCGCGCACTGTGTCTTCGCGCGGGTATCGCCAGGTGCGCAACCTCGCCAAACGCGTCACGCGCAAGATCGGGATCGAGGGGCTGGTCAAGAGGGCGGAGCATTCGATCCGCAATTTCAACCTGGGCGGCGACCTGTTTGGCGCGCTCGGATTCTACTATGTCGGCCCGATCGATGGACACGACATGGATGCGCTGGTCGACGTGCTGGAGAATGCGCGCGACATGAACAATGGCCCTGTTCTGGTCCACGTCGTGACGCAGAAGGGCAAGGGCTACGAGCACGCCGAGAACGCTGCCGACAAGTACCACGGCGTCTCCAAGTTCAACGTCGTGACGGGTGAGCAGGCGAAGGCCAAGGCCGGACCGCCGTCCTATACGAAAGTGTTCGCGCAGGAGCTGGTTCGTACCGCCGAGAAAGACTTGCGCGTCGTCGCGATCACGGCTGCCATGCCGTCAGGCACGGGGCTCGACCTGTTCGCCCAGAAATTCCCCGACCGCTGCTTCGATGTCGGCATTGCTGAACAGCATGCCGTGACATTCGCGGCGGGCCTTGCGGCTGAGGGCATGAAGCCGTTCGCTGCGATCTATTCGACCTTCCTGCAGCGCGGCTATGACAGCGTCGTCCACGACGTTGCAATCCAGCGCCTGCCGGTGCGCTTCGCGCTCGATCGCGCGGGTCTCGTCGGCGCCGATGGCGCGACGCACGCCGGTTCGTTCGATGTTGGCTTCCTTGGCGCGCTGCCGGGCTTCGTGCTGATGGCGGCGGCGGACGAGGTCGAACTGCAGCGCATGGTCGCGACGGCGCACGCGATCGATGATCGTCCGTCGGCTTTCCGTTATCCGCGCGGCGAGGGCATTGGCCTGCAGCTGCTGGACGATCCGCAGCCGCTGGAGATTGGCAAGGGACGCGTGGTCAAACAGGGCACGGCTGTTGCTGTCCTGTCCTACGGAACGCGCCTGCAGGAATGCCTGCTCGCGGCAGAGATGCTGGACAAGCAGGGTCTGTCGACGACGGTGGCGGACGCACGTTTCGCCAAGCCGCTGGATGAAGTGTTGCTGGCTGATCTCGCACGCAACCATGAGGTGCTGATCACCATCGAGGAAGGTGCGCGAGGCGGCTTCGGCGCCTTCGTGCTGCATTCGCTGGCCGAACGCGGTCTGCTGGATGGCGGTCTGCGCATCCGCACGCTGACGCTGCCGGACATTTTCCAGGACCACGACACGCTTGAACGGATGTACGAGCTAGCTGGCCTGGACGCTCGGTCCATCGCTGCCAGCGCGATCAAGGCGCTTGGCCGGGGCGATGAACGCGCGCTGAAGCTGATTGTGGGTTAGCGCTTTTGAGCGCCGCGCAGGTGCGCGGCGATCCATTTATGCGCTCGGCCCCTGCTTCAAACGCTTGACGAGTTCCTGCCTGACTTTCCAGGGCTTGAAGCTGGCATGCAGGCGGGAAAGCCAATGCGAGTTCACCGCCATGTAGGGGCGGCCAAGCTCGCGCGGGCTCGGCAGGATTTTTCGTGAGAGCACATCGATGGCGTGCTCGATCTCTTGAGGCGACACGAACACGAGCGAGCGGTCGCGATGGTCGACGAACCAGGCCGGATAACCTTTGCCGTGAACGGGGGGCGGCAGGGGCGGGTCGAATATCGTCGCTGTCCAGTACGGACCATCGACAGCCTTGTGCACCCAGGGCGTCAGCGGTGACCGGCCAGGCGCGTCGAGGTACTCAAGGCGGATCTGCATGGCGCGATGAATCACGATGGGGCGCCGGGCAGTCAAGCGGTTCGTCGCACTGTGGTCCTAGGAGGCGACCTGAACGACAACGACCTCACCTGGTTCAGGCAGAACCGGCTTTGGCTTGGGCGTCACGATCGGCTTGGCATTACGCTCGAGCGGTGCGCCGATCAGAATTCCAATTCCCTGTAGCGGCGGCGTGTGGTCACAGATCACCTTGAACATGATTAGCAGCGGCAGAGCGATGATGCCGCCGACGGGTCCCCACAGCCAGATCCAGAAGCTGACCACGAGGATTATGGCGAGCGGATTCAATGTCATCCGGCGACCGACAATTGTCGGGGTGACCAGGTTCGCTTCGACGAAGCTGATCGCCACGAAGGCCAGCAGCGGGTAGCTTGCCTGCAATAGCGTGTCGAAGGTTGCGAGGCTCGCAAGGCCGATCAGCGCCATCATGATCACGGGGCCCAGGAAGGGGATGAAGTTGCACAGCATCGCAAGACCACCCCACATCAACGGCTCGGGCAGGTCGAGTTGCCAGCAGGCAAGGCCGGTGGCGACACCGACGAAGAAATTGATGGTGGCGAAGGTCACTATGTAGCCGGCGACGCGATGGCTGACATCGCGAAAGACGCGCGCGGCTCTCACCCGTCGCGCAAGCGTTGGCTGGAAGGCTAGAAACTTGATCCGGAAATCATCCCGCGTGTTGAGCAGGAAGAGGGACAGAATGAACACGAGGCCGATCTGTGCGACCGCAGTCTGGGCCGACGCCATGACGAACTGAGCAAAGTCGGGCTCCTGCATCACGACTGTCCGGCTTGGCGGTGTCGCCGGCTGACCCAGATTGAGATCCTCGACCTGGTTCGAGATGTCCGTCAGCGGTTTCAGCGGCGCCTGCAATTCCTGGATATGGCGCGATGCGCGTTTGATGAGTTGCGGCGCGTCCTCGAGCCAGCGTGATGCGGGCTGCGCGATGGCGGAGAAGGCAAGCCAGACGACGACGCCAGCAGTTGCGATCGCCAGAAACGCCGCGAGCGGTCGTGGAATCCAGAAGCGTTCGAGAAACCCGCAGAGGCGGCCAAGCAGCACGCTGAAAACGAGCGCGACCGCGATTGGCAGGAGATAGTCCTTTGCCGCCCAGAAGGCGAGGCAGACGGCCAAGCCTACAAGGATGGCGAGGCTCACAGCGGTGACAAGCTGCGGGTTGCGCTCCACAATCAGGAACGGCACCCGAGGGGCGGCGGTCCCTAAGGCAGGATGGCGGTCGCGTCGCTTCATCGTGTGGGTCTACCCGGGTCCAACCGGTGAAACGTCTTGTGGGCGCTTCAAGTTCCAGTCCGTCGCATGGCCGGTATGCGAATGGACACGCTGTTGCCGGCGACCATATATATACTGTCGTTCAACGGGCGTTCAGGCGATCCGCATCAGCCTTCGCGTCCCGCAAGAGGGAATGCTCATGGCCAAACAGCAGAGTTTCATCATAGCGGCATGCGCCGCAGCGCTATTCGCCGGTTGCACGACGCCCGCCGCCCAGACGCCCGAACAACGCGCCGAGGCGGTCAAGCCGGATCCGCGACAGGGGGAGGAGGTGCGCAACATCTGCTTCACCCAGCAGATACGTGGCTGGCGCGCCCTTGATCGCCGCTCGGTCATCGTCGAATCCGGGGTAAAGGACGAGTATAAGCTGGACCTGGTTGGTGCGTGCCAACCCGACAATGCATTCACGTCGATCGGGCTGATTTCCCGAGTCGGCGGCGGCTCGTGCCTGGAATCCGGCGACCGGCTGGTGACAGACGAGCGCTACGGCATGGGCGCGTGCAGCATCCGCAAGATCTACAAGTGGAACAAGGATGCCGGGAAAGCGGCCGCGCCCACCGCCAGTTGATATAGATCAGGCCCGGGAAGCAACGCTTCCCGGGCCTTGTAGTTGGGCCAGGCGGGCTGCACGACCACCCGGCCCGCCGGATCGCGGTCAAAAGTTGGACCCAAGGACCGCAACCCGGTAACTTCGAACTGACTACTGCCAGTAACGCGGGGCCTTGTAGTGATCGTACACGTCGTCCCGCATCTGACCGTCATCGAGTGTTAGCTGATCGATGGCGTCGGAAGGGGCTGCCTGGAGCTGTTCCTTGGTGACGTTTACCACGTAGCCATCCTTCTGCTTCTCGTAGTCGAGCGTCGACCACGGCAGCGGGTGGAACTTCTCGTTCATCCCGAGGAACCCGCCGAAGCCGACCACGGCAAACATTATGTTGTTCGACGACTTGTCGAGCACGACATCCTCGACCTTGCCGATCTTCTCGCCGGTAGCGTTGAAAACGCTTGTTCCGATAACCTTGGAAGCGCGAATTGCGCTGGTGTGGCCGCTGGGAGTGGACATTAAACTTCCTTCCGTACTGGGGTGCAGATGGCTAACGTCGGAACCTGCGGAGGGTTGCGACGAAACCTCACCGCCAAGCAATCTTTCGGCGCCATTCGCGCGTCAGGATGATCACGCCCGTGCGCGCGATGATTTGGTGAATCCGGTTTTCAGCATGGCGCACGGTTTGCAGACTTCCGCCTATGGCCGATCAGACCTCCATTCCCGTGGAAGTTCGCGAGGTAGACGTCTGCGTCTGCACCTTCCGCAGACCGTCTGTCGCCCGGCTTCTCGCGTCGCTGGCGAAACAGGATCTTGGCGGTGATCTGACCGTGCGGATCATCGTTGCGGACAATGACGATACGCCTTCTGCGCGTCAAACGGTTGAAGCGGCGCTCGAGGCGAACGGGCTTCGCGGCGTCTACCTGCACGCGCCCGCACGGAACATTTCTGTTACCCGCAACGCCTGCCTTCAGGCGGCCGAGGCTCCTCTGATAGCCTTCATCGACGATGACGAGATTGCCCGGCCCGGCTGGCTGGCAGAGCTAGTTGCAGCCATGGATACCAAAGGGGCGGATGTCGTCTTCGGGAAGGTAAATGCCAGCTATTCTGCAGATGCTCCGCGCTGGATGCCTGCCGCTGACCTGCATTCCATTCCGGCGCCGTTCCGTAACGGCGTCATAGACGGGGGATATACCTGCAATGTGCTGATGCGGCGGAAGGCTGTCGGCGCGCTGCGGTTCGATACAGCATTCGGTCGCAGCGGAGGGGAGGACACGACGTTCTTCGCCGCCATGCGCGGGATGGGCGCTACGATGAGCTATGCCGCCGACGCCGTGGTCGATGAGCCTGTTACGTCGTCGCGCTCCAGCCTGGCCTGGCTGACGCAACGTGCGTATCGCTCGGGGCAAATTTATGGACTGTTGCGGCTGGGCAAGGGGGAGAGCCGGGGCAAGATTGCCGCTGTTTCCCTGGCTAAGGTGATGTGGTGCGGCCTGGTTGCAGGGGTGACGATCTGGTCGCCGTCACGTTGGCGCAAGGCCGTCGTTCGCGCCCATTTGCATGCAGGCGTCATCGGCTCTGCCTTGGGTCGAGCGCCACTCGAACTCTACGGAGCGGCCGGTGGCTGACGCCAAAAATTTCAATACGAGATCAGCGCTGGCCGAGGTTAACCCGCCGCCCGTTGATGAGCCGAAGCCTGGCATCGACAGGCGGCTTTTCCATGTCGCGTCCTGGTTCGGTCTGATGGCGATGAGTGCGGCAGCGGTTGTGCCGATGCTGGGATTTGCCGGGCAGAATGTGGCGACATGGTCGCTGATCAATTCATCGCCGCAAGAGGCTCGCGCGGCCTTGGTTGGCGACTGGTCCGGATCAAACGCGCCTGACTATCTTGAAGCCATGGCGGAGCTCAGCCTGCAGCAGCCCACCGTCGACGAAGCGTCCGCCTTCCTCGCAGCGCGCAAAGCAACGCAGCTCGATCCCTCTCGCGCTTTTGCCTGGGCGATGCTTGCCTACCTCGAGACGCGGCAGATGGGTGGCAAGGTTAATGATGTGGCGCTTGATGCGCTGACGAAGTCGATGGATGCGTGTCCGCTTTGCGATCAGGACCTGATCCGCTGGCGTTTCAACTTTGTCCTCACCAACTGGGCCAGCATGCCAGAAGCGATCCGCAGCCGCGCTTTCGAGCAGGCAGACCTGTTGCGCTGGATCGGTCCGAATGAGGAGTTTCTCGCGGAGATGCGCTACAAGGCGGGTCTCAACGGCATCCCCTTCGACGCATATCGCGCGCAGGTGAAGACGCCGGCTCGGACGTGGGATATCGCTCCCCATGAAGGGCTGCGCGGCACGCACCCGTCGCCGGCCTGAGCAGGCTGGCTGGAGAGACGCTGAACGCTATGGGCGACATGGAAACTCTGGACGCGACTGCTGCAGTCACTGGCGCTGTTGCCGGCGAGGCTGTGATCGTGGTCATCCCGGCGTTGAATGAGGCTGAGCATATCGCGACTTGCGTTCGCTCGCTCATGACCGGGGATGGGTGCCTCTCGGCGATCGAGATGGTCGTGGCTGATGGCGGCAGCCGGGATCGCACGCGCGACATCGTTTTGGCGCTGCAAGGAGAATTTCCGAACCTGCGCCTGATCGACAATCCGAAGCGGTTGCAATCCGCTGCGGTTAACCGTGCAGCGCTGGACGCTGGCGCGGGCCGCAGCATCCTCGTGCGGTGCGATGCGCATGCGATCTATCCCGAGAATTATGTGATGCGGGTAGCCGACTCTCTTGTCTGCCACGACGTGGCCTCGCTGGTCGTGCCGATGGATGCGGTCGGGACCAGCTGTTTCCAGCGCGCGAATGCCTGGATTGTCGATACGCCTCTGGGGTCGGGTGGGTCTGCGCACAGGGGAGGCCGCAAGTCGGGCGAGGTCGACCACGGCCATCATGCGGGCTTCGATCTGAAGGCCTTCCTGGCTGTTGGCGGCTATGACGAGACGTTCTCGCACAATGAGGACGCCGAGTACGACGCGCGCCTGCGCCAGTCGGGAGGGCGCATATTTTTCGATGCGGATATCCGGTTGAGCTACCTGCCACGCGCGACTGTTGGCGCGTTGGCGCGGCAGTATTTCAACTATGGCAAAGGCCGGGCGCGTACGCTGATGAAACATGGCGAGCGGCCGAAACTGCGCCAGCTGATCCCGCCGGCGACGCTGGTCGCGTGTGTTCTGGGGCTTGTGGTCGCGCCGTTCAGCTTGTGGGGGCTGGTGCTGCTCGGTGGCTATCTCGCGGCGCTCTTTGCTGCGTCACTGATGGTGGCGGTGAAGCACAAATCGGCCTGCGGTCTGCTGGCGGGACTTGCGTCCGCGACCATGCACATGAGCTGGTCGTTAGGGCTTTTCCGGCAGTTCCTGATGGGCCAGCGCGCCTAGGAAGGCTCGGCCGCCTGTTGTTCTCGATCCTTGATTTCCTGATCGCGCGCGAGACCGCAGGCGATCCCAAGTAGCAACGCGTAGAGCCACGTAACCGACGGTAGATTAAGCGATGAATCTGTCACGCCGTGCAGGAGCAGAAGCCCGGTGGCCGCGAACGCGATACGGGTGAAAGTGCGGGGGGCCCGGCGCGATGTCAGCGTCGTCATGATCCGGAAGTGGGTCGCGGCGAGTGCAACAAGCAGAAGGGCAAGGCCGACGAAACCTGTCTCCACCAGCCAGGTCAGGAACACGTTGTGTGCGCCGCCCGGGGCAAGCATTGCCTTGGCGTTGTCGAGTGTCTGCACGGTCGCGCCCACAACTTCGATGGAGCCCAGCCCATGCCCCGTGATGGGGCGCTCCAGCCAGAGCGATGAATAGGCGTCGAAGCGCTGCATGTTGGGCGGCTCGTCGGTAAGGCCGATGCCGGGGGCCACGTTTTCATCGTGCAGCCAGCCGTCCGCGACACCCCAGATTGCGAGGGCGCAGGCGATGATCGGGACGGGAATCACGGCGAGGCGCGCCAGGCTGCCACGATGCGGGCGGCGCATGATCGCAAGCGTATCCCACCAGCCATGCCCCAGCAGAACGCCGAACGCCATGAGGATGCCCGGCTGTGACCCGGCCACAAGCAGGCAGGCCAGTGCGAGGAAGAGCAGCAAGAAGCCGCCCAGGGCGTCGCGCAGAAGCCGCTCGAGCATACGAAGGCCGAGCAAGGCGTCTGCGTCGACCTGCTTCAGAACGTGCAGGACGCGGCCGAGGCCAAGCATGGCGAGAAGGCCGAATATGACCGACGCATTGGCGGGCGTTTCGAAGGCGTCGGCAATCAGGCGGTTGCCAGCGCCAGCCGAAGTGCTGCCGACGAACATCCAGGCGCAATATGCGACGGAAGTCCAGATGAGCGTGCTCCAGCCCGCCGAAAGGGCCGTACGACGGCCTGCGGCGAGATAGCCGATGGTCCACATACCGCCGGCAGCGAACAGAACGGCGAGCGGTGCGCTGGCGCGGCTCAGGGGACCAGCAAGGCCGGTTACGGCGGCGATCGCTATGGTGACGGCGCCGATCAGCATGCTGGGCGTCATGCCGCGCGGTCCTGCAACAGCCAGCGCAGCAATCGCGATGACGGTGATGCCGGCCGAAAGCGTGAGTGCAGCGATGGGCTGCAAGGCGCCGAAGGCGAGGTTGGCGAGGGCAAGGGCGAGTGCTGCTGCTATGGCAGGTAGCACGTCGCGTAGACGGGTGCGCGGCTGGGAGTAGGACGCGCGGCGACGCTTGTCCCAGCCCATCTCGGCCTGAGCGGGGATGTCGTTCATGCAGTCAATCCCGCGCAGGCGCGTTGTGCTGTCTGGCTATTCCGCGGCATGACGGCTCCGGTCTTCGATTGGGCGCGTCTGCGTCTCCCCAAGCGTGTCCGCTATCAGTCGCGCGAGTTCACCGCGTTCGGCGACGAAGTTTGACGCGGGCAGGGCAAGCAGGCGTGCGCGACGTTCGCTGATGGGAGCCTTGTCTGCCGCCAGCTCTGCGAACAGTTTTGGCAGTGTGGTTGCGAGGTCTTCGGGCAGGGTGAAGCCGATGCCGCGCGTATCCGCCCAAGCCGCCGTCTGCGTCCCGGCAGGCGCGATCGGCGGCACGCCGTAATAGCCGCCCTCATACAGCCGGTTCGGCAGCAGCCAGACCGAGTTGTAGCCCGCCTCCATAAAGTCGCCGGCCCAGACGACGTCGAGGCCTGCATAGACCGCAGCGAGATCCTCCGGCGAGCGGTAGCGGCCGTGGAAGCGGATATTCGGTACGTCTTTGATCCGCGCGTGGAAGTCCGGGATTTCCGTCAGTGCGGGAATGCCATGCAGGTCGATGCTGATCGCTGGCCCAAGCTGGCGTGCGGCGTGGACCAGCAGGCCGAGGCTGTGCTTGCAGCGAAGTACGCCGACCCAGCCGACGCGCAGCACGCCCGACGCGGGAGCAGCTATCAGGGGCCGTGGACCATAATCGGCGCCGGCGGCGAGCCGGTTCTCGATGATGGTTGCGACGTAGTTTCCGCGGTGATGTTTCTCGAAATGGTTAGCCAGAAAGCCTGGCGATGACACGACAAGCCGGCGCGTGTGGTTCAGCAGTGCGCCTTCGAGGCGGCGGAATGCAAAACCGATCGGATCCTTGCGCGTGAGCAGGCGGTGCACGTCGAGCGATTCATAAATCACTGGCGTGCGGAGTTTGGCCTTGCGGCGCGCCAGCAGGGCGGTCGCCAGCATGTCGAGATTCCGGGCATAGATTACGTCCGCCGAGGCCAGCTTGTCGGGCTGAGCGGTGGCGCGGGTGGCCCCCCGGAAAATCGATGCAACCCGCTGGGCGTAGGCGGCGTCGAATGTGCGTCCCAGATCGACATTGTCCCAGTCCACCGAATAGTCATTTCGACGGTGCATGGTGAATCCGATGACATCCTGACCATCGTCGCGGAATCCCTGCACACGCCGTCTCACGGCGGCATCGGCGGCATCATGTCCGAAAAAGGCTATGCGCGTCATGGCTGGACGGGTGCAAGCAACGCGCCCGACGGCTCCAGGCGCACCTTGCTATGGTGAAACTGCATTAACCATGCACGCGAGGGTTGAACGGCGTTGGCACCAGCGTCAGGCGGGCGCAGTCGTCTGGCTCGCCTGTTGCGTAGCACTATATCCCCACTTGCCCTTCCGGGGTGGCGTGCACTGGAGCGAAGGTTGAAAGTTCCGCAGTTGCGGATCAGCGAATTGATGACGAGCGTTCGTCGGCATGCCGGCGACGCACGGGCGAAGCTTGCCCCGCACGTGGAGCGTCTGCGCGAGCGTGTGGACGCCATGCTGGAACGCTACATGGCCTCTGCGGGAAGGCCGAAAACGCCGCTTATCGTGCCTGAGGCGACCACGCTCGCAACCGTTCCAGAGGGGCAGCGCGTCTATGCGATCGGCGATGTTCATGGCCGGGCGGATCTGCTGAAAATCCTGCTCGCCAAGATCCAGCAGGATGCGCTGGGCGGCGACTACAAGGGGCGGCCCATACTTGTGTTCCTGGGCGACTATATCGACCGCGGATTCCAGTCGCGGGAGGTAATCGATGTCCTGTTGGGCGACCTGGTGTCTCCATTTGATACATTCTTCCTGAAGGGCAATCACGAAGCGGCGATGCTGCAGTTCCTGTCCGAGCCGGCCATGGGGCCGCGCTGGATCCAGCATGGCGGCGCCGAAACGCTGGTCTCCTATGGCGTCCGGCCGCCGCGGTCTCGCACCGCGACGGATGAGTGGGCCACGGCTTCGCAGGAGCTGAAGCGTCTCTTGCCGCGCGAGCACTTGCAGTTCCTCATGAGCCTGCAGCTCAGCGTTCGCATCGGCGATTACATGTTCGTACATGCCGGCGTGCGGCCCGGCGTCGAACTCGACCAGCAGGCCGAGTACGACATGCTGTGGATCCGGGACGAGTTTCTTAACGATACGCGCCCGCTCGGCGCAGTGGTGGTTCACGGCCACACGCCCGCCTCCGAACCGCATCGCGATTCACGCAGGGTGGGGATCGATACCGGCGCGTACATCAGCGGCCAGCTGACGGCGGCCCGATTTGAGCATGAGACAGTCGAATTTCTATCTACCGGCGTCGTTGCTGCAAAAGCCGCGACCGTCGCACGTTAACAGGAGATACAGCATGAACCCGATCCGGAAGGCGGTGCACGCAATCATGGCGCTCGGCGCCTTGGCTTTGGCGGCATGTGCCTCTGGCCCGTCCGTGGACGGAGCGAATGACGTGGCGCCGGCTGGAGCCGGCATGAACAGTTATCGCCTGGGGTCGGGCGACGAGATCAAGGTTACCGTCTATGGCGAGCCGGACCTTTCCGGCAATTTCACCGTCGATGGTGACGGCCAGATCACGATGTCGCTGATTGGCCAGGTCGAAGTCGGCAAGATGACGCTCGGCGAAGCCAGCGAAAAGCTGCAATCCAAGCTCAAGGACGGCTGGTTGCGCGACCCGAAGGTTGCCATCGAGCTGGTCAAGGGCCGACCGTACTACATCCTCGGCGAAGTGAACAAGCCGGGCGAGTATCCATTCTCGTCGGGTCTCACCGTGATGAACGCCATCGCAAGCGCCGGAGACTTCACCTATCGCGCCGACAAGGGGCGCATTCTTATCAAGAGCGTCGACAGCCCTGTCGAGCGCGAAGTGGAACTGACGCCGTCGACGCAGGTTCGGCCGGGCGACACGATCCGCATCCGCGAACGCCTGTTCTAGGAGGGTAGGCCACGTGGCCATGACGCAGGCACAGCATACGGTGAGAAGGCAGCGCACGATCGCCGCCATAGCTGGTGTGAGTCTGCTCTCCATGGCCGGGGTTGGGCTCGCGCCGGTTGCCGGCGCGCAGCCACCTGCGCTGATCGTGAAACTGAAGGCCAACGTCAAGTGTTCGGAGCAGGATGCCGGCAAACAACTGATGCGCAACGCTGCCAGTAGTGGCGCGGCCCTAGACGATCTGCTCGCCGCGCTCGAGGAAATCTCGATGGACCGGAATGCCTGCGTCGCGATCAGGGATGCCGCGTCAGATCTCGGGCTTGATCTCGCTCACGATGATCCGGCTCCCAGCAAGTACGAAGCGGCCGCTGCTGTCCAAGCCGAAAATGCAGCCGCGCCTCAGGCTGACGTTGCTGCTGCGGCGGCCGCGCGCATGCTGGAAGTTCTTCTGGAAGCCGACCGGCGAGCTGCGGCCATGCGTTTCGAAGTGGGCCCACCGCCACGGAACCTGACCCGTAGTCGGGCAGCCCCCGAATGACGGTCATGGTGAATGCCCGACTAATCGCCGCTCTTTCAACCCGCAGGCGAGATGCCCCTGCGTCCGGCCCTGATCTTGCTACCTATCCCCCTAAATCGAAATTCCACCTCAAAGGTGAATGCTCATGAAACTCCGTCTCAAAGGACTGATGCTGACCACGGCGCTTGTCGCCATCGTCGCCGCCCCCGCCTTTGCTCAGGACAGCGAGAACCCCTTCCTGCGCGGCCGCTATGTCGCCGTCACCGAGCGGGACCAGCCGGAATTCGATCCGGAGCCCCTGCGGGTCAGCACGTTCGACGTGCTGGCGAGCGTTGGGCTTTCGGGGGCTTACAATGACAACATCCTCGCGACGCCGAACAACGAGGTGAGCGACACGATCCTGCGCGCCCAGCCGTCGGTGGAAGCGCGCTCCAACTGGACCGTCCACGAGCTTTCGGGCGGCCTGTCGGTCGACCACAAGGAATACCTCGATAACGGCAGCGAATCCGCGACCGACTACGACGTCTTCGCCAACGGACGCCTCGATGTCTCGCGCAATTTTGCGCTCAGCGTCGGCGGCAATACCGGTCACCGCACGGAAGAGCGTTATGAGGCTGCCTCGTTCGGCGTTACTGAGCGCGCTGCCTACGACTACACAGGCGCGTTCCTCCGCGGCCTCTACCGCATGGACCGCTTCCAGGTTGAAGGCACCGTCGGCGTGACCGACGACAGCTTTGACCAGACGATCCAGGCGGCGATCCGCGACAACACCACGACTTATGTCAACGGTCGCGTCTCCTACGCCATCTCGCCGGACCTCGCGCTGTTCGTGCAGGCCCGTCGTAGCGAACTCGACTACTCGGACAATACCCGCGACGGTACGCGTACCACGGTCGACGCCGGCGTGAACTTTGAGCTGGCCGCTCCGTTCCGTGGCGAGATTGCTGTTGGTTCGTTCGAGGAGAATCGTGACGGGTCTGCGCTCGGCAAGTTCAACGGCCTCAATGTCGCCGCCAATGTCCAGTGGTTCCCGACCCAGCTGACCACCATGACCTTCCAGGCCAATCGTGGTGTGGCCGATACCGGCCTGCTGACCGCTGCAAGCTCCATCAACACGGGCTTCGGCGTTCGCGTCGACCACGAACTGTACCGGAACATTCTTCTGTTCGGCCGCCTGCGTCACGAGACGAACGAATACCAGGGCGTTGGCATCGACCGCGAAGACAAAGCGCTGATTGCTGGCCTCGGCGCGGCGTGGAAGCTCAACAAGCAGATGCGTCTCGAAGCTGAATACTCGGCCCGGTCGCAGGACTCGAGCGGCGCGAATGCCGGACCGAGCATCGACCAGAACATCATCAGCGTCGGTCTTCGCCTTTTCCCGTGATCTTAAGCGCCACGCGTTCTGCATGCGTCGCCTGGAGCTAGTCAGTTGAACAAGGTCCATCCCATCGATGTGACGACGGGTTACCCGCGCGGAGCCGGCATGTTGCAGGCCGCGGGCGGGGAAGGGGAAAACGTCATCACCATCCAGCGCATCGTTCGCGCCGTGCGTCGGCGAATGGGCGTAATGCTGGCCGTGTTCGCACTGACGTTTTCGTTCGTGGCGATCAACACGTTCCAGCTGCAGGTGTCGTATACGGCGACGTCGCGGGTGATCATCAACTCGCGCGACCAGAAGATCGTCGATATCGGCGCCGTCATTTCCGGCATGCCGGCGAATGCTGGAATCGTGGACACGGAAGCTGAAATCCTGCGCAGCCGGTCTCTGATCGAGAAAGTGGTGACGCGCCTCGACCTGATCAACAATCCGGAATTCAACTACGCCAAGGCCAAGCCCAGCGCTCTCGCCAACTTCATGGCGGGGACGAAAGCCTTCATCAAAGGTCTGCTGCCCTTCGGCAAGGGCGACGCTGCGCCTGCCGAGCCTGCCGATCCGGCCGACGCCAAGCGCGCTGAGCTTGATGGCGTCATTACTGCTGTGCGCAACGCGATCAACGTCAACCGGCTGGGATCTACCTTCATCATCGAGATCAGCGCCAACAGCCATGAGCCCAAAATGGCGGCGACGCTGTCGAACACGCTGGCGGAGGTCTATCTCGACAACCAGCTCGATACGAAATTCAAGGCCACGCGCCGGGCGCAGGAATGGCTCGATGCGCGGGTTGGTGAGCTGCGCGAAGAGCTGCGCGATGCTGAAAGCAAGGTTGAAGCGCACCGGGCTGCCACCGGCTTGCTGCGGTCGGGCGGCGACACGCTGGCGGAACAGACCATTCGCGAGACCAATGCGCAGCTGACGGCTGCCCAGTCGGACTATGCCACCAAGGCCGCCCGCCTGCGCAACCTCAACGCCCAGATGCGGGCCGGTGCGGGGATCGACTCGATTGCCGAAGCCCAAAGCTCGCAGACGATCTCCAACCTGCGCGCAGCACAGAGCGCCCTCACGGCCCGCAAGTCGGACGTGGTGCGCCGCTACGATGTCAAACACCCCGAGTACCAGAAGGTGCTCGCTGAGGAGCAGGACAACGAACGTCAGATCAACGCCGAGCTCCGGCGTATCGCGTCCTCCCTCGATCAGGAGGTGATGATTGCACGCGAGCGGGTCAATAGCCTGCAGAACAGCCTCGGCCGGTCCAAGGGCGAGCTGGCGCAGAACAATCGCGCCGGCGTCGAACAGGCAGCCCTGGAGCGCGATGCGCTGGCGACGCGGACGTTGTTCGAAGAGTTCAACAATCGCTTCAAGGAGACAAACGAGCTCGACGGCATCACGGAAGCCGATGCGGTCGTGGACAGCTATGCGCCGGTACCGGCGGCGCCGAGCTTCCCCAACACAAATCTCAATCTTGCACTTGGCTTCATGCTGGGCCTCGCGCTGGCCGGACTGGTTGGCCTCGTGCTAGAGCTGATGGACAGCTACATGTCGACGCCCGAGGAAGTGGAGCAGGTCGCGGGCGTGCCGTACATCGGACAGATCCCGTTGTTGCCGACTGTGGGGTCGTTCAACAAAGCCAAGGTCCAGCCTGCCGAGTATCTGGTCGACAAGCCGCACTCGGGCTTTGCGGAATCCTTCCGGCATCTGCGCGCGTCGATCATGTTCGCTGACATCGACAAGGCCGCGAAGACGGTTGCTGTCGTCTCGTCGCTGCCGGCCGAAGGCAAGACGAGCATGACGTACTGCCTCGGCCGTATGGCTGCGATGTCGGGTACGAAGACGATCGTGATCGACGGCGATATTCGCCTGCGCCAGCTGACGGAAACGTCTGGCGCGCCGCACGAAGCAGGCCTGCTCGAATATCTGTTCGGCGAAGCGCGCCTCGAGGACGTGGTGCAGGTCGACGAGCGCACCGGGCTGCATATTCTGCCGCTGTCGGATCGCAAGCATACGCCGCGGGACGTATTCGGAAGCAGGGCTTTCGATTCGCTGCTTGAACTGCTTCAGTCGACTTATGATCTTGTCGTCATCGACACGGGTCCAATCCTGCTGATGGCGGAAACGCGCGTCGTGATGTCCAAGGTTGACCAGGTTGTCGTGTGCACGCGCTGGCGCAAGACGCATCGCAACACGCTGCGCGACACGATGAAGATCCTGCGCGACTTCCACGCCAACGTGGCAGGTGTCGTGCTGACCTTCGTTGACCTGCGCAAGCGCGCCCATCACGCCTATGCGGCCGCAAGCTACAGCGCCTACGCAAAATACTATCAGGAGACCTGATCTTCGACGGAATGGCCGGGGGGCCAGCGCCTCGCACCTTCGGGTGCGGGGCGTTTCTATGTGTGGCGCGTAGTCCCGCCTTCCGACCGGCTGCGCCGTCCGGGATGCTGTAGCTCGGGGTCTCTGAATAGGTGGGAGGGCCCGGGGACGCGGGATGCCCCGCGTGAGTTGGCTGCACCGATCGCTCGGAGCTACCGGTAGATAAAGGAAAGCGCGGATCCCGCATCCCCATGCAGATGTTATTCGGCCGGGGGGCACGACGGGGTGTTTCAAGCGCCCGGGCCCTATTTTTGCCGCCGGCGTGCAGGTCGCGGATGTTCAACCGCAATCCCGGGATCAATCCCGCACTTCGTCGTTGGGCTGAACGCACGGGCTTTCACGCGCGTCTGCGTCCGATCCCGCGCCGTGGCACAGTGTACAGCTGCCCTCCTGCGAGATGGATGTGGTGAGTATCCCACGGCCAGAGAGGTGTAGGGTCGAGACAACGGAGATTATGTATGTAATCCGATGCAGTGTGTTGAGATTTTTCGCATCAGCTTTCAAAACGCGTTCGCAGAACCAGCTGATTCTGGCGGGAGCATATGACGCAACAGCCGCTTATCCCGAGGTTCGTCGGGATAAGCGGGTTGGGTGTTCAGAGTGCTCCTTGTTCAACGGGTTCGCTGCTTCGTGGCGACTGTCGGCTCTTCGAGACGCCGCCTGCTGCGGCCCCTGGGGTGAGGGGGGTGGGGTTCAGATCTGGTCGAAGGCTTGCGTGAGATCGGCGATGAGGTCGGTCGGATCTTCGAGGCCGACTGATAGGCGGAGGAGGGGACGATCGAACACGGTTGACGATGCGGTGCGCTTGAGCTGCGGGTTGCAGTGGATGACGAGGCTTTCGAAGCCGCCGTAGGAGAAGCCGAGGCCGAAGAGTTTGAGGGCGTCGAGGAAGGCGTGAACCTTTGCGGTCGGCGCCGTGTGCAGTTCGATACCGAAGAGGCCGGATGAGCCGGTGAAGTCCCTCTTCCAGAGTGTGTTGCCGGGATCGGATTCGAGAGCGGGGTGCAGGACGCGGGCGACTTTCGGGTGCTGGTCCAGCCAGCGCGCGACTTCGAGGGCGGAGGCTTCGTGCTGGGCCATGCGCAGGGCGAGAGAGCGGGCGCCGCGCAGGACGGCATAGGCATCGTCGGGGGCGACGTTGACGCCGAGGTCGGCGGCAGCGTCCTTCAGCTTGCCGTAGAGCGTCTCGTTATTGACGTGGATCGCGCCGTTGAGCGCGTCGGCGCCGCCGCTGACGTATTTGGTGTTGGCCTGCACCGAGACATCGAAGCCGATGTCGAGCGGTTTATGGAAAACGCCGGCGCTCCAGGTGTTGTCCATCACGGACACTGCGCCGGCGTTGCGGGCGGCGGCGGCGATTGCGGGTGCGTCGGAGACTTCAAACGTCATCGAGCCGGGGCTTTCGGCGAAGATGAGTTTTGTGTTGGGACGAACGAGGTCTGAGATGGCGGCGCCGATCGTGGGATCAAAGTAAGTCGTCTCGCAGCCCCAGCGCGAAAGTATGCGGTCGGCGAAACGCCGGGTCGGGCCGTAGACGGTGTCGGTGATCAGGACGTGGCTGCCTGCTTCGGCGAAGGCAAGGAAGGGGATGGTGCAGGCCATCAGGCCGGAGGGGGCGAGCAGGCAGTGTTCGGCGCCTTCGATCTCGCAGAGCGCCTGTTTCAGGGCTTCGTGTGTTGCGGTGCCGTGGCGGCCATAGGTCCAGCCGCCGGGCTCGAAGAGTTTCGCGGCGCTTTCGACGATGACGGTGGAGGCGCGCTGGACAACGGGGTTCACGCCGCCTTGCGTCAGCTTGCGATCGCGGCCGGCGTGGGTGAGGCGCGTGCCGAGCTTCTGCTTCTCTGGATCGCTGTCTGGGCCGGATGCCATGACTTAGCCTGTGACGACGGCGCCGCCGCTGTCCGGCATGCCCCACTCACTCCACGAGCCATCGTAGACTGCTGCATCATCATGACCCAGCATGGATTGCGCGAGGGTCAGGATAGCGGCGGTGACACCCGAGCCGCAGGTGTTGATGATCGGCTTCGACAGATCGACACCGGCTGTCTCGAAGACGGCGCGAAGGTCGGCCTCGGGCTTGAAGACGCCATTGGCGAGCAGGTCGGCGTAGTAAACGTTGGTCGCGCCGGGCATGTGGCCCTTGCGTAGGCCGGCGCGGGGTTCCTCGACTTCACCGCGAAAGCGAGGACCAGAGCGAGCGTCGACAAGCTGGGCGCTTCCGCCTTCGAGGGCCTGGCTCACCTGGTCGAGCGTGCGGACGATGTCGCGGCGGGGACGGACGGTGAAGTGACGATCCGCCACGAAGTGGGGCGGCAGGTCTTCGACTTCGCCGCCAGCGGTGCGCCAGGTTTCGAAGCCGCCGTCGAGCACGGCGACGTCGGCATGGCCCATGACGCGGAACATCCACCAGGCGCGGGCGGAGGCGAGAAAGCCGTTCTGGTCGTAGCAGATGATGCGGTGACCATCGCCGAGGCCGAGGCGGCGGACGCGCGAGGAGAACTTCTCCGGCGGGGGCAGCGTGTGGGGCAGGTCAACTGTGGTGTCCGCGATGTCGTCGATATCGAAGAACCGGGCGCCGGGAATGTGGTGGGCGTCGTAGGCCTGCCGGCCAGTGCGCGGGGCGCCGGGCATGAACCAAGAGCAGTCCAGCACCCGCACGTCGGGGGCGGAGAGGTGTGATTTCAGCCACTCGGCGGAAACCACCGGCTTGTCCGGGCGAAAGTGGGCGACCATGGGAGGCCTGCTCCGTGGGCTGGCGGGTGAGACGCACGTTCCAACTAGCCATAGCTGGGCGCACCTGCAAGGCGAGGTGAAACTCTCAGTTCGTCGCAATGGGCGAACGCCCATTCAAGAGGCTGTGGAGAACCTGATCAGGGTGCAGGCGTCAGAGGCGCGCGACGTAATTCGGTTCGGGCGACGACCGTTCTGAAAGCCCTGCAAACTGTGCGGTTTCGTTACACCGGCAAGACAGGAATCCGTCGGGCCTATGGTTAACTGGATCGCTCGCGCGAGGGGCGAAGCCGGTTGTTTGCGGCACAGTAAAAGCGTTTTTTCGGTGAATAGGTTCGCTTCACCCCAACGGGGACCGAGGACGCCGGAAAATTCGCCTACCCGGGACGGTAAAGGCGATCCGACGGAACCAAAGACAAGCCAAATAGCCCTTGCGGAGGGGGGTGAACGGTCTCGGCCCGGCCAGGTTTTCTGGTCCGGGGTTTGCGTGACGTTGGGTCCGGTTAGCGCCGGTCAGGGCAGGGTGGGCATGGAAAAGAGCAGCGGCGCGGACGCGGGCCGGTTTGAGCTGAGGAGCGTTGCTTCAGAGGCGCGAACCGCTTACCCGGTGGGCACGAGCTCGCTGAAGCGGGCGATGGATCTCGTCTTCGTCCTTCCGGTGCTTGTGTTCACCGCTCCGCTACTGATGCTGATCTATGCGCTGATCAAGATTCTCGATCCGGGTCCGGCTTTGTTCACGCAGCTGCGTGTCGGCTGCAATGGTGAACAGTTCATCGTCTACAAATTCCGCACGATGCGCGTCGACGCCGAAGATCGGCTGCAGCAGGTGCTGAAGAGCGATCCGCGCAGGGCCGCCGAATGGGCCGAGTACCAGAAGTTGCGCAATGATCCGCGCGTGACGATGATCGGGCGTTTCCTGCGCAAGAGCAGCCTCGATGAGCTGCCACAGCTGCTCAACATCCTGCGCGGCGAGATGTCGGTGATCGGACCCCGCCCGGTGACTGCGGCAGAGGTCCAGCAGCGCTATGGCGCGGCCTATCCGTTCTACACGGCGGTGCGTCCTGGCGTGCTGGGACTGTGGCAGGTGAAAGGGCGCAACAGCCTGACCTATCCGGAACGGATCGCGCTTGATGTGCAGTACGTGAAGACTTGGTCGATCTGGCAGGACTTCAAGATAGTGTTCATGGCGATCCCGGTCGTGCTGCTGGCGCGCGGCGCCTACTGAACGGTTGATCAGGGTTCCCTGAGCGGAAATCCAACGCCCTGAACAGCGACGAATTGCGGTGCGGCCGATAACTGGCCGCGCTTGAAAGCGGATTTCGCTCCCAGGTTGCATTCAGTTCCCTGAATCGAAACGGCTTCTGCTCATTGAACAATTCTTAAGACGCACCGCCAAAGGTAGCCTGCTAGCGTGACCGCGCGTTGTTTCCTGCGTGACCACGTGTTTGCCCGGGAGAACTTCTTGGCCGTTACCGATAGCCGCACGAGTTGGGTTACCCCAACGCTCAGCGTTGCGGACGCCGATGTCGGGTATGCAGATGTTCGCCGCGCCGTTGCGGACGATGCCATGCTCGCGGACCCGCTGGCCTACGAGCCGAAATGGCCGGCGTGGAAAGTCACCCTTGCGGTCGTGGTCTTCTGCAGCGCTTTCTGGAGCGGGATCTGGTATCTCGGATCGCTGCTCTTCAGCTAGGCCTCAGCCTTCATACCAGCTTGGGACCGGCAGGCCTTTCTCCTTGAGGAATGCGGGGTTGTAGAGCTTTGACAGGTAGCGGTTGCCGTAGTCGCAAAGGATGGTGACGACGGTGGAGCCGGGTCCGAGCTTCTTTGCCATGGCGATCGCGCCGGCGATGTTGATGCCGGACGAGCCACCGAGGCACATGCCTTCTTCCCTGGTCAGCGCGAAGATGGTGCGGAGGGCGTCGGCGTCGTCGATACGCCATGCGTCGTCGACCTCAATGCCTTCGAGGTTCGCGGTGATCCGGGACTGGCCGATCCCCTCGGTGATCGAGGTGCCTTCGGATTTCAGTTCGCCGGTCTTGTAGTACGAAAAAAGGGACGCGCCCCCGGGGTCGGCGAGGCCGATCTGAACCTTCTTGCTGCGCTCCTTGAGGGCCATCGAGACACCGCCGAGCGTGCCGCCCGAGCCGACCGCGCAGATGAAGCCGTTGACCTTGCCGTCGGTCTGCTCCCAGATCTCGGGGCCGGTGGTTTCATAGTGCGCATTGCGGTTCGCGACGTTGTCGAACTGGTTGGCCCAGATGGCGCCGAGCGGTTCGGTCTTCGCCATCTCATCGGCGAGGCGCTGGGAGTACTTCACGTAGTGATTGGGGTTGGCGTAGGGGACGGCATCAACCTCGACCAGTTTGGCGCCGAGGGAGCGAACAGCGTCCTTCTTTTCCTGGCTTTGTGTGCGCGGCATGACGATCACGGTGCGATAGCCAAGGGCATTGCCGACGACGGCGAGGCCGATGCCGGTGTTGCCGGCCGTACCTTCGACGATCGTGCCGCCGGGCTTGAGGCGGCCGAATTTCTCGGCGTCGCGGATCATTCCGAGGGCGGCGCGGTCCTTCACCGACTGGCCGGGGTTCAGGAATTCCGCCTTGCCGTAGATGTTGGCGCCGGCCAGCTCGGAGGCGCGCCGCAGCTTGATCAGCGGGGTGCGACCGATGGCTTCGACGACGTTGGAATAGATGCGCATCGGCAACCCCTTCGACCCGGCCGGCGCCGGTATTCGCCCCTATCACCTAGGGAGAATGGGGTGAGGGATCAACTGCACCCGTTTGAACTGTCCGCCTGATCCGGAGAGCCAGAGCGTGCGTAAAGCTTACGACCCGCCGTTCCGGGCAAGCCATCACGGGCCGTTATGACGCCGCAGGACAATGCCTACGCCGCTTTCATGCTGGACCACGCGGCCGGGCGTCTGCTGCCGGCCGAATCGGTCGTCGCGGACCTTCACACAGCGCTTTCGCCTGAAGGGCGCCGCTATGCCGTAATGCTGGACAGTGCGGGCGGGGCTCTGCTGGAATCTGTGGAACCTGAACTCATCGCCGTGGGGCCGCTGAGTCCAGGGGAACAGGAGGCGCCAGCCGCGATGACCTCCTCCTCGTGGCTGGCGCCGTATCTGGATGCTGACCTCCTGGCGCTGCGTTGGCGCCGTGACATTGTCGGCGTGCCGACCTATCGGACCAGCATACCGATGTTGCGGCTGCTGCGGCTTGATCCGGGGGAGCGTGCGCCAGTGCATTCGCACGGCAGACGCGATGTCACGGTGGTGTTGAAGGGCGCGTTTGCGGACGAGAATGGCCTTTACCAGAAAGGCGATCTTGCGTTCGCGATGCCAGGCCTGCGGCACCAACCGCGTGCGGTAGGTGTTGAACCTTGTGTCTGCATGGTCGCGACAGAGGGCGGTCGTCCTGTACGTGGCCTGCTGGGTCTTTTCGGAGTTGGCGTGAGCAAGTCGGAGAAACGCATATGAGATTTGTGCTGTTGTTCCTCGCGATGGTGCTGGCTCCAGTGATGGCGACGGGGCAGGCTATAGCCCAGCCCTGGAAGCCGGTGCATGGCGAGAAGCTCGCCTTCGACGTACTGCGCGATGGCGGACCGCTGGGAACACATGTCGTGAGCTTTGCGCGCGATGGCGATACGCTGACGGTGAAGACTGCGGTCGAGCTGAAGGTGGCGTTCGGTCCCCTGACTCTGTTCGACTATGCGCACGACGTGACCGAGAAGTATTTGCGCGACAAGCTGACCTGGGTTGGCTCGCGCACCAAGAAGGATGGCAAGTGGAAGACGCTTTCGGCCGAGGCGGTCGAAGGCGGCATCGATGTGAAGGGCGCGAAGTTCAAGGGCTTGCTGAAGGGCATGGTGATCCCCTCGACGCACTGGAATGCCGACGAGATGAAACAGGTGGCGATGTTCTCGACCGAGACAGGCGAGATGCTGCCGATGAAGGTGGTTGATCGTGGCATCGAGACGATCAAGGCAGGCGGTACGACGATCGGCGCGCGTCGGTTCGATGTCACGTCAGAGCTGATTGCGAGCTTCTGGTACGACGCCAGCGGCCGGTGGGTGAAATGTGCGTTCACCGCTGAAGGCTCCAAGATCGAATATGTGCTGCGTTAGCGGCTGGAGCGGTGCTCGACTCTCTTGTTCGATATCGAACATGCGCGCCAAGGTGCCCATTGAGCGTGATCCTTACTAGACGTTTGAACGCTGGATGATCGCGGCAGTCATTGCTGGCAGCGTCTTGGTATTTTTGGGGGTGATCCGGATAGTGTTCGCACGGCGAGAAGCCATGATCATGAGCTTTGCCCTGCGCCTCCGCGTAAAAGATTGTAAGACCGGTTTCACGGCTGACGCCTTCCAAGAATGTATCTCGTCGCTCCGTAAGCGATCGAACAAACCGACCATGAACCATGGGCGCACCTCGCGGCAGATATGACTCGATCTGATTGAGTCGCTCCGACGATTGGGGAGTTGTTCTTGCAATCAGGATGCATCCAAGGCGGACGATCCGTACCCACTTCGTCACGCTGTCCTAGCTAGTTTCATGAAGCTGATGCGGCCCTGATTGTCAGCGAGGAACGGACCTCTCGACGGCAGGTGGCACAGCTTCTCGACACCTTTGGCTTTGACAGCGTCGATGCCCACGACGGAGTCAGTGCAATGCACTTCGCGTCCGATGATGGGATCGACTTGATCGTTGCGGATGTGCGGCTGTCCAAGCTGGATGGGCCCAAGCTTCTCGATATCACCATTGAAGGCGCCTTCGGTGCCAGGCCGCCGCCGCTGCCGAATGTGTGGCTGGTCTCCCGGCCCTTCACACAGGAAACTTTTGCGCTCGCTATTGATCGCGCCTTTCCAACGGATTGACCAAAAATCAGTCCGATCAGGGCTCTATCTCCATTTGCGCTCTCACCAGTGTATGGAGTCGAACAGACGGCTTTGCCGTCATGACGTTAGGGTGACCCAAGGTCGTCAAGAGTTTTCCAAGCCTGTTGGAGAGGCGGAACCTGTTCC
>JBBATZ010000041.1:0-39237 GCA_040398425.1 Hyphomonadaceae bacterium | reverse complement strand
GTCTGGAAGCCGACCATGTTCCACAGCGTGCCCAGCTTGTTGTCCTGCCGCAGCTGCACCACGGCCCACGCCTTCACACCCGGATCATGCGGATTGGTCAGCCCGACCGGTTTCATCGGACCATAGCGCAGCGTCTCCGCCCCGCGCTCCGCCATCACCTCGATCGGCAGGCAGCCTTCGAAATAGGGCGTGCCCTCCCACTCCTTGAACTCCGTCTTCGGTCCCGCGAGCAGCGCCGCAATGAACGCCTCATACTGCTCCTTCGTCATCGGACAGTTGATGTAAGCCTCGGCGCCATCGCCGCCCGGCCCCGGCTTGTCATAGCGCGACTGCTTCCACGCTTTGCTCATGTCGATCGATTCAAGATGCACGATCGGCGCGATCGCATCGAAGAACGCGAGCGACGTCTCGTCCGTCTTCGCAAGGATCGCTTTCGCCAGGTTGTCCGACGTCAGCGGCCCCGTCGCGATGATCACGCTACGCCAGCCTTCCGGCGGCCAACCGTCCACTTCGCCGCGCTCGATCGTCACCAGCGGGTGCGCCTTCAGCGCCGCCGTCACGTCCGCCGAGAACGCGTCGCGGTCCACCGCCAGCGCTGAGCCAGCCGGCACGCGATGCCGGTCACCCATGGAGATGATCAGACCGCCAGCCCGCCGCATCTCTTCGTGCAGCAGCCCCACCGCATTGTATTCCCAGTCATCCGACCTGAACGAGTTCGAGCATACCAGTTCCGCCAGCCCGTCCGTATGGTGAGCATCCGTCCCCCGCACCGGCCGCATTTCGTGCAGCACCACGGGTACGCCGAGATTGGCCGCCTGCCAGGCCGCCTCCGACCCCGCCATGCCGCCGCCGATGATGTGTATGGGTTCGCTTATCATGGCGCTCCTATAGTCCAGTTTCCCGGCGGGATGACAGAGGGTAACCGTGACAGGCTGTAACGCCTGCATTTCCGGATGGCAGTCCTGCCGCGACCCACTAGAATGCCCCCATGTTCGCTGCACGCGCCGTCCCGTTTGCACTCGCCGCGCTGGCCCTGATATCGGCGCCGGCCCGTGCCGACATCCGCGCCTTCAACACCGCCGTGCAGTCCGGCGACTATGCCGCCGCCCTGGCGGAAGCCGACGCCACATGGCCCACCCTCAACCAGGGGAATGCCGCCGTCGCCGCGCGGGAATTCGCATGGGTCGCCATGCTCGCGGGCGAGCCAATGCGTGCGCTCCCATATTCCCGCTTTCTGGTGGAGCAGGGCGCGACGCTCTCCACGCCCGACAGGACGCCAGACGTCTCCCGCGTTCTTCACGCCTGGGCTGGCCTCGCCGCCGCCAGTTCCCCCACCACACGCGCCACCCTGTTCAGCGCGCTGCAGACCCGCGCTGCATCGTCCAGCCGAGACCTGATCTCGCCCCGCGCAGCGCAGGCGCTCCACACCGAAGCCTGGACAGCCGGCGACTGGTCGCAGGCCGAAGCCGCCGCCAGTCTTGCCATCCGCTTTCTCGACGAAGTCGGCACCACGCAATCGCCGGCCCGCTACGAGGCGCGCCGCACCCAGGCCGTCGCCGCCTTCATGCGCACCAAATCCAGCGACGCCTACAACGCCCTCTATGACGTCGCCATGGAACTCCACGCGCTCATCGCTGCGACGCCGCCCGGCGCCATTCGCGACCGGCTCGCCAGCGAATACTACGCAGCCCTCGCCTGGGGCGACTCCGTCTACAGCGCGCTTCCGTCCAGCCGCCAGCGGGACCTCCCCGACCGCCACAACACGGTCAGCGGCGAACGTCCAGCGATGGTCGATCTCCTTTTCCCGGCGCCCGGCAACCCCGCCGTCCCGCGTTGCCGTATCACCATGGCAAAAACCAACGCGTCGCCCGGCTTTCCCTTCGTCGCCCGTTTCAAGGATTTCGGCGGCGTCGTGACTTACGCGCTCGACGTGCAGCCAAACGGAACCTTCACCAATCTCCGCGTGCTGGCCGCCGCCCCGCATCCCGACTTCGTAGAAGCCACACAGGGCGTGATGTCGTCCTGGCGCTGGAAGCTGGATCCATCGCAAACGCCCGGTGCCTGCCGCATGCCTCAGGTCCACGTCACCACGTTCGCCTTCGCCATGGGCAGGTGAGTTGGGGGCGTTGATTGCCCCGGCGTCGGGAAGATGTTGCCGCCCGACGGCAATTCCACTAGGGCCAAGGCTCCCCAGAGGATTGGATCGTTATGGTTTCGGGCAAGGTCCCTGTCTTTGAATGCGTTCGCGGCGCGTGGCAGTTCCTGCTCCGCAATGTGCAGCTTCTTGTGCCCGCCGCCGCGATCTGCGCCGTCCTCGCGCAGGTCGGCGCTGCCGCGAACCTGCTTGTCGCGCCCGGGCAAGCCGGGTCTCCCAGCCTGCTCAGCCTGATCCCGACCCTGCTCGCAGGCGTCATGTTCGCGGCTGCCGTCATGCGCAAGGCCGTACGCGATGAATTCCTTGCCCCTGTCGGCCTCAAACTCGGCGGAGACGAAGGGCGCCTCCTCGGCGTCGGCGCCTGTGTCACGATGATCGCGATCCCGATCGTCTTCCTGCTCTCCATCATCATGATGTCGACCGTCTTCAGCCGCATCGCCGCCACGCCCGAAGCGATGGAAGCGCTGGCCGAAAACCCCGAAGCCATGATGAAGGCGATCGAGGAAGCGCTTGGTCCAACCGGCCTGCTCGCGCTCGAGATTGTCTCGATCCTGCTGCTCTGCATCGCCCTCGGTCTCATCGCCCTGCTTCAGGCCGCGACCACCGGCGAGAAACGCATCGTCCTATTCCAGGCGCTGCGTTGGATGGGCGGCAACACGCTGCGCGTCCTCGCCGCGATCGTGCTCACCGTTGCGCCCACGCTGATCGTCAGCGCCGTTCTTAGCGTTGTCATCGGTCCGCTGATCAACAGCATCCCGACCCTGCTGCTATTCAGCGTCGTTGTGGGCTTCGTCGGCAACATGCTCAGCGTGCCCGTCGCCGCCCTTGGCGCGATCCTCTACAAGGGCCTGCGTCCCGTGGATTTCGTCGCGAAGTAGGTTCCGGCCAATCCGTGAGCGGGCCAGAAGGCCCGCCCGTCGAACCACGAGGGCGAATGTCACCGCCGCACGGAGATGCTACTCCGCAGCCTGCTGCGTCGCCTTCTTCGCTTTGCCCGCAGCCTTCGCCGCCAAAGGTTTCGCCTTCACTCGCTTGGCCTGCCGCTCACGCCGCTCGTCCTGCCGCCTGAATGTCTCGACCAGGAATTTCCCGGTCCAGCTCTTCTTGTTCTTGGCGACCTCTTCCGGCGTCCCGACGGCCACCACTTCACCGCCGCCATCGCCGCCATCCGGGCCCATGTCGACGATCCAGTCGGCCACTTTGATGACGTCGAGATTGTGCTCGATCACCACCACCGTGTTGCCGTTGTCGACCAGCTCCTGCAGTACCTCCATCAGCGTCCGCACGTCGTCGAAGTGCAGGCCGGTCGTCGGCTCGTCGAGGATATACATCGTGCGGCCCGTCGCGCGCTTCGACAGCTCCTTGGACAGCTTCACTCGCTGCGCCTCGCCGCCGGACAGCGTGGTTGCCTGCTGGCCGACCTTCACATAGCCGAGGCCAACCCGCGCCAGGGTTTCCATCTTGGTGCGGATGCCCGGCACCGCGCCGAAGAACACGCGCGCTTCTTCCACCGTCATGTCGAGCACGTCGGCGATGGATTTGCCCTTGTAGAGCACTTCCAGCGTCTCACGGTTGTAGCGTTTGCCCTTGCAGACATCGCACGTGACATACACGTCCGGCAGGAAGTGCATCTCGATCTTGACGACGCCATCGCCCTGGCAAGCCTCGCAGCGACCGCCCTTCACGTTGAACGAGAACCGCCCGGCCTGATACCCGCGCGCCTTGCTCTCCGGCAGGCTGGTATACCAGTCGCGGATAGGTCCGAACGCGCCGGTGTAAGTCGCCGGGTTGGAGCGCGGCGTGCGCCCGATCGGCGACTGGTCGATGTCGATGATCTTGTCGAGGTGCTCGATGCCCTCGATCTTGCTGTACGGGGCGGGGCTGTCGCTCGCCCCGTTAAGCCGCCGTGCCAGCGCCTTGTACAGCGTCTCGATGACCAGCGTGGACTTGCCCCCGCCCGACACGCCCGTCACGCAGGTGAATACGCCAAGCGGAATCTCTGCCGTCACGTTCTTGAGGTTGTTGCCGGTCGCGCCGATGACCCGGATCATCTTCTTCTTGTCGGCCCAGCGCCGCTTCGGCGGGATCGCGATCTCTTCCTCGCCGGACAGGTACTTGCCCGTGATCGAGTTCGGATTGGCCATCAGGTCGTCGCACTTGCCGAACGCGATGACTTCGCCGCCGTGCACGCCAGCGCGCGGGCCCATGTCGATCACATGGTCCGCCGTGAGAATCGCGTCCTCGTCGTGCTCCACCACAATCACCGAGTTGCCGAGATCACGCAGCCGACGCAGCGTTTCCAGCAGGCGTTCGTTGTCCCGCTGGTGCAGGCCAATCGACGGCTCGTCGAGCACGTAGAGCACGCCCGAAAGCCCCGAACCGATCTGCGAGGCCAACCTGATCCTCTGGCTCTCCCCGCCCGAGAGCGTGCCAGACCCGCGCGACAGCGTCAGGTATTCGAGGCCCACATCGTTCAGGAATTGCAGGCGATCGCGGATCTCCTTGAGGATCCGCACCGCGATCTCGTTCTGCTTCTTGGTCAGCTTCTTCGGTAGCGCTTCGAACCAGTCGCGCGCATGCTTGATCGACAGATGCGTTGCGTTCGAGATCGTGAAGTTGTTGATCTTCACGCTCAGCGCTTCCGGTCGCAGCCGCTCGCCCATGCAGGTCGGGCAGGGCGCCGCCGACTGGTAACGCCCGATCTCTTCGCGCATCCACGCCGAGTCCGTCTCGCGGAAACGACGCTCCAGATTGCCGACCACACCCTCGAACGGCTTGGTCACTTCGTACCGGCGCATGCCGTCATCAAACACGAAGTCGACTTCCTCGTCGCCCGTGCCGAACAGGATGATGTTCTGCGCCGTCTCCGGCAGTTTCGACCACGGCACGGTCACCGAGAACTTGTATTTCTTCGCCAGCGCCTTCAGCGTCTGGTCCTGCAACGGCGAGGCCGACTTGCCCCACGGCGCAATGACGCCATCGCTCAGGCTCTTGTCGGTCTCCGGAACCACCATCGCCGGGTCGATCTTCAGCTGCTCGCCAAGTCCATCGCACGCCGGGCATGCGCCGAACGGATTGTTAAACGAGAACAGCCGCGGCTCGATTTCCGGAATCGTGAAACCTGAAACCGGGCACGCGAACTTCGCCGAGAACGTCACGCGCTTCTGTTCGCCAGCGGCGTCCTTCTCGGTGAACTCCGCCACCGCAATCCCGTCGGCCAGGCCCAGCGCTGCTTCGAAGCTTTCGGCCAGGCGCTGTTCCATACCGGCGCGGATCACGATGCGGTCCACCACCACGTCGATGTCGTGCTTCAGCTTCTTGTCGAGCTTCGGCGGATCTTCCAGCTCGTGATATTCGCCATCCACCTTCACGCGCGCAAAGCCGCGCTTCAGCAGCTCCGCGAACTCTTTCCGGTACTCGCCTTTCCGCCCGCGGATCATCGGCGCAAGCAGGTAGAACTTGGCGCCATCGCCAAATGCCATCGCCTTGTCGACCATCTGCGACACGGTCTGGCTTTCGATCGGCAGTCCCGTCGCCGGAGAATACGGTACGCCGACCCGCGCCCACAGCAGGCGCATGTAGTCATAGACCTCGGTCACGGTGCCGACGGTCGACCGCGGATTCCGCGACGTGGTCTTCTGTTCGATCGAGATCGCCGGCGACAATCCCTCGATCCGCTCCACGTCCGGCTTCTGCATCAGTTCGAGGAACTGCCGTGCATACGCCGACAGGGACTCCACATACCGACGCTGCCCCTCAGCATAGATCGTATCGAACGCCAGCGAGGATTTGCCCGACCCGGACAGCCCGGTGATCACCACCAGCTGGTTCCGCGGAATATCCACGTCGATGTTCTTGAGATTGTGCTCGCGCGCACCGCGGACGCGAATGGCGTTAGGTTCAGAGGACATGCGGTACCTGCGTCGGGCCAAAACCTGCCGGGTAATGGCCCGGGGGAGATTGCGTACGGATTTCTTGCCGGTGGACGTGCGCTGAGTCGACTATCCGGCCAAGAACATAAAGGGAACCGGACGCGTTGTCGCCCCTGGCTGTCGGACATTCACCCAAGCCGCGAATATGGGCCGCAGTCCTCCGCGCGCAACCGCCTCACTGCGTCATTGCTGACGGGGAAGTGGCAGCAATATCACCTTGTGCGACCCAACCCACGCCGCCGTCGCCGCCAGCACCACCGCCGCGACCCCGGCCAACACGGCAATCATCGGCCGATCCGCCTGTTCCGCCACCGCCACCGCCGCCAGCCCCCACGCGATCGGCAGGGGATAGACCCAGTTCTTCGCAGAGACCGAAATCCCAAGCCCGATCGCCATCACGGTCAGGATCCCGCTCGCGCCCCACGCCGCAGCTGTCTCCGGCCGGATGACATCAAAACTGGTCAGCACCGTCAGCAGGTTGATCGCCGCCGCAACCGTCAGCCATCCTGCCAGCATCGACAGTGGCGCCGCCACCAGCCAGAATTCGAGCCTGTGCTGCACCGGATACCGCTTCACCAGCGGCACGCAGAGCGCTGCAGCCGCCGCCACGATAATCGCCACCGTCGCCCATTTCGCATCCAACGACGCCGCGATCAGCCACGCCCCGCATCCCGCCATGCCAACAACCGACGGCCACCCCAGCATCCGCAACCCCGGCGTTTCTTTCGTGGACGGCAGCGCCTGATAGACTGCGTAGGCGAGCAGTCCGGCGTAGATCACGCCCCAGATCGAGAAGGCATACCCCGCCGCCCGCAGCGTCTGGTTGCCTTCATTCGCCAGGTCACTCTGCCCGACGGCGAAATTCCCGGTCAGCGCTTGCACAATGGGCGTCGCCACGGCGAATAGAGCCGCCGCCCCAATCGCCACGGTCCGGAGTTTCGGCTTTGGAGTTTGCATGATGGTCTCTCTGCGCACGATATCGCCCGTCACGCCAGAACGGCCTGCCAGCGCGCTCGTTCCAAAGGCGACTTGGAAGCAGGGGCATTGCGCCGCCCCCTCCGCGCATTGAACGAATCCTAATCCCCGACTATCCGAGCGCCATGCCAAAACCTAGCACTGACGGTTACCCCTTCCGCATCGGCCGCGCCAAGACCGGCATGGGCCTCTTCGCGACCGAGGTTATCCCGAAACACGTCCGCATCTTCGAATACACCGGCAACGTCATCACCAACGCCGAAGCTGACGCGATCCCCGGCAAGCCGCGTTACCTCTACAATCTCAGCCGCACCCACACGCTCGACGGCTCGCCGCGTTCCAACATCGGCCGCTACGCCAACCACTCGTGCAAGCCGAATGCGATCATCTACGTCTACGGCCAGCGCATCTACGTGAAGTCCCTGCGGGAGATCCAGCCAGGCGAAGAGATCACTTACGACTACGGCAAGGAGTATTTCGACGCCTTCATCGGCAAGGAAAACTGCCTCTGCCCGAAGTGCGTCGCACGCCGCGCGAAGGCCGGCGGCAAAGCCTAAGCTCGCATCCGCCGTCCGTCGCGCTTGACTCCGCGCCTAACGTGTAATCATGTAATTACATGACTACTGAAGGCGACATGACGGCGATCTTCCACGCGCTCGCCCACGAGACGCGCCGCCGGATCATGGACGTCCTCAAACTTCGCCCCGGCATCGGCGTCGGCGAGCTGGCGCAGGAGTTCGACGTCACCCGTATCGCCGTGATGAACCATCTCGCCGTGCTTGAAGGCGCAGGGCTGGTCCTCTCGCAGAAGGAGGGCCGCACCCGCCGGCTCTACCTCAACACTGCGCCGATCCAGATGATCAACGACCGCTGGCTCGATGATTTCAATAGTCACTGGGCGCGCAAACTCACCAGCATCAAATACGCGGCCGAGGCTGCGCACAGCCAGAACACCAAGGCTAAACCAAAGAGGGGGAACAGCACATGAGCAAGACGCCGACGCCGGCCAAAGGCAAGCCCGAGAAATTCGTCTGGAAGGTCACGATCAACGCGCCGATCGAAACCGTCTGGAACACGCTCGTCAAAACCGACGAAGTGCTGCCCTTCTTCTTCGGCGCTGTCTGCCAGACGCAGGATGGCCTCAAGCCCGGTCGCAAGAAGCGCATGGCCTCGGCCGATGGAAAATTCGCGGTCGTCTTCGGCGAGGTGAAGGAGTTTAATCCCCCACACCGCTATTCGCACACCATGTCGTTCACGCAGAACGAGGGCGAAGATCCGGCCTTCACCACCTACGACCTCAAGGAAGTACCCGGCGGCACGGAATTCACGCTCACCACCGAATGCATCCCCGGCACCAAGACCGGCAAGATGGTCGCCAGCGGCAGCTTCATCGTCGACAACCTCAAACTGCTGATCGAAACCGGCAAACCGAACTTCGCGGCGAAGATGATCATGGCGATGGGCCCGCTCATGGGCTTCATGACCCCGAAGATCAGCCGCATCGAGAATTGGCCGCTCAGCTAGGGCGCACTTTCGGATTTTGCGCGATTCACGAACGCGGGAACAGGGGAGACCAACCATGGGAAAGATTGAAGACGCCGTCGCGAACATGACCGCCAACATGAAGGCGAACACCGGCAAGTCGCTCGATGAATGGCTGAAGATCACCGCGAAAGCCAAACTCACGAAGCACGGCGAGATCGTGAAGATGCTCAAGGCGGATCACGGACTCGGGCACGGCTTCGCAAATCTCGTCGCGAACCGGACGCTCGGCGGCGGCGCAGCGCCCGTCGAAGGCGACGATCTCCTCGCCGCGCAATACGCGGGCCCCAAGGCCGAGCTGAAGCCGCTCTACGACAAGCTCGCCAAACTCATCGGCGCTTTTGGCAAGGACGTGGAGTTTTCGCCAAAGAAGACTTACGTTTCGCTGCGCCGCTCCAAACAGTTCGGCCTCATCCAGCCGTCTACCGCCACACGCCTCGATCTTGGCCTCAACCTTAAAGGCGTTGCCCCCAAAGGCCGCCTCGAAGCCGCTGGCTCCTGGAACGCCATGTGCACCCACCGCATCAAACTCGGCTCCGCCGCCGAGATCGACGCCGAAGTGAAAGCATGGCTCAAGCAGGCCTACGACGCTGCCTGAATCCGATATCACTGTGAGGTCGACCATTCCCAGCGATGACATAACGGCTCCGGCCTTTGTCGCGCGGGGCTTGGTCGCGTGCCCGATCTGCGCAGCTGCAACGGACGACTGCGATGGCCGCGCCTTGATCTGCCCCTCCGGGCACAGCTTCGACCGCGCGCGCGAGGGCTATTACAACCTGCTCGTCGTTCAGCATAAAGCCTCACGCGATCCTGGCGACAGCAAGCCGATGGTCGCTGCGCGGCGGCACGTTCTTGACGCCGGCATCTATGCGCCCGTTGCGGATCAAGTGTCTGCCCGCGTCGTCGAACTGGCGCGCGGCCGCGAGGACTTTGCCATCCTCGATGCGGGATGCGGCGAGGGCTATTATCTCGACGCGATCGCTGGCGCGCTCAAGACGAGTGGGCCGGGTCGGTACAGCCTTGCGGGGGTCGATATCTCGAAATGGGCGGTGCAGGCGGCGGCAAAGCGCAACAGGGATATCTTCTGGGCGGTCGGGTCGAACAAACGGATACCGTTTACGCAACCCTGCCTCGACCTCATCGTGTGCATGTTCGGGTTTCCGGTGTGGGACGCATTCGCGGCTGCTCAACCTTCCGGCGGTCTCGTGCTGCTGGTGGATCCAGCGCCAGATCATCTCGCTGAACTGCGCGCGATCATTTATCCTAGGGTCGAGCGTGCCGAAGGCCAGGGCAGCCTCGATGCCGCCGAGCGCGCCGGTTATCGCCTCGTTGAACAACAGCGGGTGACGTTTACGGCGGAACTTGTCGGCCAGGCGCAGATCGCCGACCTGCTCGCCATGACGCCCCACGATCACCGAGCGACACAGGCCGGCCGCGAGTCACTCGCCGCCCTCGACCGGCTCACGATCACCATCGACGTCGCCGCAAGGCTGCTCGCGAGGCCTTAGGTCGAGCTCTGACTTGAGCCGATCGTCCCGCTTGTCACCGCGCGGGAACTCGAACTCGTCCCACTGGCATTCCGGACGCGCGCGAGCCCGGTGAAAGATGCACCGCATCTCCACCCGCTCATCCCGACGACCGTCGGGATCTAGGAACAGTCGTGCCGCGCGCGCAAGCCGCCATCCGGCGCGGCCTCAAGCAGGACGCCGCCCATTGGATGAAGGTCGCCGACCACGCCCATCGGATCGGCCAGCGCGCCAGCGTCCTCCGCGAAAAGCACGCGCGCGATTTGGAGGCGATCAGGAAGCAAGATTGATGCGCCGACAGGCAGCGTCATGAACAGAGGCGAACAGCCTTCGCCCACCTCCGGTTGGCCGGCGCGATCATGTCCGGGGCAATGGACATGTCCCAACCGATTGGGAGCGGAGGGCAGGGCGAAGGCCGACCGTCCTCATAAACTGACTTGCTTCGGCGTCCGATTTATGAAAGAACAAAAACGGAACAAATGCCACGCCCTGTGAGTCGTTTCATGTGGATTGGCGTCGCGCGGGCAAGTTTCCCATATCGCGTGAGTGGGCGGGCGGCCCTAGTGTCCCCGCCATGTGTCAGGAACCGGAGCGGACCGATGAACTCGGCCGGGGCCGGAGTGGAGAACGGAGACGAACATGGCTGGATCGGTCAACAAGGTGATCCTCATCGGCAATCTGGGCCGGGATCCCGAAATCAAGCAGATGCCGTCTGGCGGCTCGATCGCCAACCTCTCTATCGCGACCTCGGAAAGCTGGCGCGACAAGGCTTCGGGCGAACGCAAGGAAAAGACCGAATGGCACCGTGTCGTGGTGTTCAACGAAGGTCTGGTGCGTATCGTCGAGCAGTATCTCAAGAAAGGCTCGAAGGTTTACCTCGAAGGCCAGCTTGAAACGCGCAAGTGGACGGACAAGGACGGCAACGACAAGTATTCGACCGAAGTCGTCCTGCGTAACTTCGGCTCGACGCTGACCATGCTCGACGGCCGCAATGAAGGCGGCGGCGCCGGAGCTGGCGGCGGCGGCTACGACCAGGACCGTGCTCCCGCGCGCAGCGCTGGCGCAAAGGCCAAGGGCGGCAAGGGTCCGTCTGAAGACTTCTCGCGTCCTGACTTCGACGACGAGATCCCCTTCTAGTCAGTCGTTTCTGATGTGGAATCTTGACGCTGGGTCCTCCGGAGCAATCCGGAGGATTCATGTGCAATTAACTGCACGCGGTGCATGTCATCATGACTGCAGCCAAGCGTAGCGGGAGCGTTGAGACAGGGGATGGAAGGGGCGTTTAGAACGGCAAAAGCCTTTCTTCTGCCCGGCGCTATCGGCGTCATGATCCTGTATTTCATCTATCACGCCCTCGCCGGCGACCAGGGCCTCGCGGCCTGGAGCGGGCTGCAGAAAGACGAGACCAGGATCGAAGCCGATCTCGAGAAGCTGAAGGTCGAGCACGCCGTGCTCGAACAATCGCTTGTCCGTCTCCGCGATACGTCACTCGATCTCGACTATGTCGAGGAAATCGCCCGCACGCGCCTCTCCTATGTGCGTCCAGACGAGGTTCTGGTCGCCGTAAGGTGATCCTTGCACTATTTAAGTGAGGAACTGCCCGTCTGAACCAGCGATAAGCTAGGAACAGGCACAGATTCGTCCTTACATCTCCCGAGACAGCTCAGGGATTCCAAGCATGGCCGCGAAAAAAGGCGGGGCGAAGCCTCGCAGGTCGCCACCGGAACCACAGAAGGCCGATCTCATCGGCTATTACCGCGACATGCTCCTGATCCGCCGCTTCGAGGAAAAGGCAGGCCAGCTCTATGGCATGGGACTCATCGCCGGCTTCTGCCATCTCTACATCGGCCAGGAAGCCGTCGTCGTCGGCGTCCAGTCCGTTCTTGATCCCGACGATCAGGTCATCACCGGCTACCGCGACCACGGCCACATGCTGGCCACCGGCATGACTGCGCGCGGCGTGATGGCCGAGCTCACCGGCCGCGAAGGCGGCTATGCGCGCGGTAAGGGCGGCTCGATGCACATGTTCAGCCGCGAGAAGAACTTCTTCGGTGGCCACGGCATCGTCGGCGCCCAGGTCCCCATAGGCACCGGCCTTGCCTTCTCGAACCGCTACAAGGGCCAGGACAATGTCGCCGTCGCTTACTTTGGCGATGGCGCTTCGAACCAGGGCCAGGTCTACGAAGCCTTCAACATGGCCTCGCTCTGGAAACTTCCTGTCGTCTACGTGATCGAGAACAACCAGTACGCCATGGGCACCTCGATCGCCCGCGCGTCTGCCGAAACCGAACTCTTCAAGCGCGGCATCTCCTTCGAAATCCCCGGCGAAGAAGTCGACGGCATGGACGTCCTCGCCGTCCGCAAGGCGGCCGCGAAGGCCGTGCAACGCGCCCGTGACGGCGAAGGACCCTACATTCTCGAGATGAAGACCTACCGCTATCGCGGCCACTCCATGTCTGACCCCGCGAAGTACCGCACGCGGGAAGAAGTGCAGGAGATGCGCGAGCATCACGACCCGATCGAGATGCTGAAGGCTAAGCTCATCGCCGCCGGCCACGCCACCGAAGACAGCCTCAAAAAGATCGAAGCCGAAGTCCGCGAGATCGTGAATGACTCGGCGCAGTTCGCACAGGACAGCCCCGAACCGCATCCGGATGAACTGTGGACCGACGTGCTGGTAGAGAGCCGCTAGATGACCGACATCCTCATGCCCGCGCTGTCGCCCACCATGGAAGAGGGCAAGCTGGCCAAGTGGCTGGTGAAAGAAGGCGACACCGTCAAACCCGGCGACGTCATCGCCGAAATCGAAACAGACAAGGCGACGATGGAGGTGGAAGCCGTCGACGAAGGCGTAATCTCCAAGCTGATGGTCGCAGCCGGCACGGAAGGCGTGAAGGTCAACGCCATCATCGCGCAGATGGCCGGAGAAGGCGAAGCGCCTGCGCCGAAGACAAACGGCAAGGCGAAAGCCGACGCGAAGTCCGCATCCCCAACGAAGGAAGCCGAAGCGCAGACCCGCGCCGACGCCAAGGCCGATGCAGCCGGCGGCAAGCCCGGCGAAGCGGCAGCCTCTCGACAAGCCAAGAACGACGGCCACCGCCTGCGCGCGCCGGAACAGAAATCCGCCGCCGCCGAAGGCCTGCACGATCCGACGCTGCCCGAAGGCGTCACCTACAAGAAAACCTCCGTCCGCGACGCCTTGCGCGACGCCATCGCCGAGGAGATGCGCCGCGACGACGGCGTCTTCCTCATGGGTGAGGAAGTCGGCCAGTACCAGGGCGCCTACAAGGTCTCACGCGGCCTGCTGGAGGAGTTCGGCGACCGCCGCGTCATCGATACGCCGATCACCGAATACGGCTTCGCCGGACTAGGCGTCGGAGCCGCGTTCGGTGGGTTGAAGCCGATCGTCGAGTTTATGACGTTCAACTTCGCGATGCAGGCCATCGACCACATCATCAACTCGGCGGCCAAGACGCTCTACATGTCCGGCGGCCAGATGGGCTGCCCCATCGTGTTCCGCGGCCCCAACGGCGCGGCCTCCCGCGTCGGCGCCCAACACAGCCAGGATTACTCCGCCTGGTACGGCCACATCCCCGGCCTCAAAGTGCTCGCGCCCTACGACGCCGCCGACGCCAAGGGCCTGCTCAAGGCCGCCATCCGCGATCCCAACCCCGTCGTCTTCCTCGAACACGAGCTGATGTACGGCATCGAGTTCGACGTGCCGGAGGTGGACGACTTAGTCCTCCCCATCGGCAAGGCACGCATCCGCCGCGCCGGCACGGATGTCACGCTGGTCGCGCACTCTCGTATGGTGAAGTTCGCGCTCGACGCCGCCGAAGAGCTCGCCGGCATCGGCATCGAAGCCGAAGTGATCGACCTGCGCAGCCTGCGCCCGCTCGACACCGAAACCGTCATCGAGAGCGTCAAGAAAACCAACCGCATCGTCTGTTGCGAAGAAGGCTGGCGCTTCTTCGGCGTCGGCGCCGAAATCGCCGCCGCCGTCACCGAACACGCCTTCGACTATCTCGACGCGCCTCCGATACGCGTCGCGCAGAAAGATGTGCCGCTGCCGTATGCGGCCAACCTCGAAAAACTCTCGCTGCCCCACGCAGCCGACATCGTCGAAGCGGCGAAGAATGTTTGCTATGTTTGACTGGAGCGGTGCGAAACTGACTCCCTTGGATTCCGCTCCGCGGGATTACGATAGAATGGATCTGGGACACTTGGCTTGGCATGCCGGTACCGTCACCTGCACGGCGACCTGCTGGCGTCGAAACGACTCTGAAGCCGTAACATTCGTTTTCCCGTTCGTGCGGCTTGCGCAAGTTATAACCAACGAGTCGGACACTTTGGGCCTGATCCCTCACGTGGCTCCTTTGCGGCGCATACTTTGGGAAGTCAGTCGCTCGCTGATTTTGAAGTCATGGGGCGAGCACGAAGACCTCGTTGAACTGGATGCCGAGCGTAATCCTCGCATTCTTCGTCACTTCGCGATCATATCCGGCGATTCCACAGCGCACGTTATCGGTCCAGATGCGCCTGTCGTTGTGAACGAGGACCTAGCATGACCACCCCAATCACCATGCCTGCGCTGTCGCCTACGATGGAGGAGGGGAACCTCGCCAAATGGCATGTAAAAGTCGGCGACAAGGTGAAGGCCGGCGACATCATCGCCGAGATCGAGACCGACAAGGCGACGATGGAAGTCGAAGCCGTCGATGAAGGCGTGATCTCGAAACTGCTCGTCGCCGAGGGCGCGCAACGCGTGAAGGTCAACGCGGTTATCGCAGAGCTGACAAGCGAGAGCGAAGCGCCTGCGCCGAAATCCGAGACTCGTCCTCTACCGCCGAAGGCGGGGGAGGTGGCTGCGAAGCAGACGGAGGGGGCTGTTTCCAAAGGGGCAGTCTCCGGACCGCCGGCCTCCCGGCCGGCATCTTCACCTCAACCCGCGCCGACTGTCGTTTCGAAGCCAAGTGCCGGGCAGGAGCCCGGCGGTCCGAGACTGCGGGCATCCCCCCTCGCCAAGCGCCTCGCCAGGCAGGAAGGCGTCGATCTGCTCGCGCTCAAGGGCTCCGGCCCCCACGGTCGCATCATCAAGGCCGACGTCCTGAACGCGCCAAAAGGCGGCGCACCAAAACAGGCGCCCGCTGCGGGCGGCGGCATCACCAGCCTGATCGAACCCGCCATCCTCGACGAACGCATCTACGCACCCGACAGCTACGAATTGATCCCGCTCGATGGAGTCCGCAAAGTCACGGCGCGCAGGCTCACGCAGAGCTTCATGCAGGTGCCGCACTTCCCGCTGACAATCGATCTCGAGATCGATCACCTGCTGTCCGCCCGGGTGCGCATCAACGAAGCCGGCGCCGCCGCGGGCGTCAAAGTCTCCGTCAACGACATGCTGATCAAGGCCTGCGCGATGGCGCTGATGGCGCATCCCGACGCCAACGCCAGCTTTACCGACAAAGGCGTCGCCCAGCACAAGTCGGCGCATGTGTCGGTGGCCGTCGCCATTCCGGGCGGGCTCATCACGCCTGTCGTCCGCGACGCGCAAACAAAAGGCCTCGCCCAGATCGCCGCCGAGATGAAGGATCTCGCCGCCCGCGCGCGCGACATGAAACTCAAGCCGCAGGAATACATGGGCGGCACGTTCTCGATCTCGAACCTCGGCATGATGGGCATCCGGCAGTTCGCCTCGATCATCAATCCGCCGGAAGGCATGATTCTATCCGTCGGCGCCGGCGAGAAGCGCGCTGTGGTGAAGGATGACAAGGTCGTCGTCGCCACTGTGATGACCGTGACGCTGACCTGCGACCACCGCGTCGTCGATGGCGCGACTGGCGCCCGCTGGCTTACGACATTCAAACAGTTCGTCGAAACGCCGGAAGCGATGCTGCTGTGATGTCGCTGCGCCTCAGGATCGCGATTGCGGTGATCGCGCTAGGCCTGTCGGCGTTCGCCCTGTTTGGTGATCCGGTCTTCATGTCACTCGGCCTGCCATCCGGCTCCGGCCGTATAGTTGTTGCCGGCGTGCTGCTGGTGGTTGGCGTCATCTGGTTCCTCGCCTCCAGCAAATCGATGCGGAGCGCCAGCGATGCCGTCCGCAGGCGCCGTAAATAGTCTAGGGAGCGTGCCTTGGCTGAAGCCAGAACCTACGACCTCATCATCATCGGCTCCGGTCCCGGGGGGTATGTTGCCGCCATTCGGGCGTCGCAACTCGGGATGAAAGTCGCGATCGTCGAGCGCGCTGAACTTGGCGGCATCTGTCTCAACTGGGGTTGCATCCCCACCAAGGCGCTGCTGCGCTCGTCTGAAGTGTTCCACCTGATCGCGCACGCGAAGGACTACGGCCTGTCTGTCGAAAACCCGAAAGTCATGCTCGACGCCATCGTGAAGCGCTCGCGCGGCGTGGCGAGCCAGTTGTCCAACGGCGTCACCTTCCTGATGAAGAAGCACAAGATCGATGTGCTGATCGGAACCGCGAGACTTGAAAAGGGAACACCCGCGCCAAAGGTGATTGTCGAGAAGGGCAAGGGCGAAGGGACTTACACCGCAAAGAACGTGATGCTCGCGACCGGCGCCCGCGCGCGCGAAATTCCGGACGCGGGCCTGAAAGTCGACGGGAAGACTGTGTGGGCCTATCGCGAGGCGATGGTGCCGACTGAACTGCCGAAGCAGTTGCTGGTGATCGGCTCCGGCGCCATCGGCATCGAGTTCGCCAGCTTCTACAAGACGCTCGGCTCCGAAGTGACGGTCGTCGAAGCGCTGGATCGCATCCTGCCGGTTGAAGACGCTGAGATATCCGCCTTCATGCTGAAGCAGCTCGGCAAACAGGGCATCAAGTTCATCACCTCGGCTCAGGTGAAATCGCTCAAGGTCGACAAGGGCGTCGCCACCGCAGACGTGCAAACGAAAGACGGCGCGCAGACACTGAAAGCCGACAAGGTCATCCTCGCTGTCGGCATCGTCGGCAATGTCGAGAACCTTGGGCTCGAAGCATTAGGCGTGAAGGTCGAGAAGACGCACACCGTTGTCGATGGCTTCGGCAAGACGAACGTGCCGGGCCTCTACGCCATCGGAGACGTCACCGGCCCTCCCTGGCTGGCGCACAAGGCGATGCATGAAGGCGTGATCGTGGTCGAAGGCATGTCGGGCAAGGCGCCGAGCCACAAGTTCGACCCCTGGAACGTGCCCGGCTGCACCTATTCCCATCCGCAGGTCGCCAGCGTCGGTATGACGGAAGAGAAAGCCAAAGCCTCAGGCCGCAAGATCAAGGTCGGAAAATTCCCCTTCATCGGCAACGGCAAGGCCATCGCGCTCGGCGAACCCGAAGGCATCGTGAAGACGATCTTCGACGAGGCGACCGGCGAACTCCTCGGCGCCCACATGGCCGGCGAGGGCGTCACCGAACTGATCCAGGGCTACTGCATCGCGCGGCAGGGCGAACTCACCGAGGCCGAGCTGATGGAGACGGTATTCCCGCACCCGACGCTCAGCGAGATGATGCACGAGAGCGTGCTGGCCGCCTACGGCCGCCCTCTGCACATCTGAGGCTAGAAGATCCCGAGGAATTTCTCGCGCAGCGCATCGCACTTTGCGATCTGCGCTTCATAGCGACTGGCCTGCTTCGCGACGCCGGCGGCGGTATCCACCAGCCAGCGCTTGCCTTTCCACGTGCCCTTCAGGTAACCGCCCGCGCCTTCATGGTAGGCGAGGTAATGGCCCTTGTAGTCGAACTGGCCGAGGCCTGTCCGCTTGCCAGTGCTCGCGTAGTACCAGCCGATGAAATCCGATGAGTCGCGGAAGTTGTCGCGGCTAGCGCCCCAGTTGCCGGTCGCCGCCTTGTACATCTCCCATGTCGAATCGAGCGCCTGGCTATAACCCTTGGCCGAGGACACGCGTTCACCTTCGACGAGCCCGAACCATTGCCGGTCGCCGCGAGGCGGCAGGGCGTTTCCGTTGAAGCTGCTCTCCTGCTTGATCACGGCGAGCTGAAAGCCCATCGGAGCCCCCCAGTTCCTGGAGGTGTTGCGCAGGGCCTCATGCCATGGCCGGTTCTGCTGGAGCAGAAGGCAGGCGTCAGCCACCTCCTGCTGCGACGGGGTCGGCATGGAGGCGCAGCCGGTCACGGTCAGCGCAGCGAGCGCGAGGATGAGGCGTTTCAGAACCATGCCCCCTGTTTACCAAACCGAGGTTGAAGCCCGTTCGATCTGAACGGGCGAACTTCGCTCAGTTCATTTCCGCAATGGTAACGAGTGTGGCGTCGAGCGGGTCGGTCGCCGCAGGCGCGCCGGAGGGCCGATCATTGGCGTAGGCGGAGAAGATCAGCGTCTTGCCGCTTTTAGTCGTGAGGAAGCCCGACAGCGCGTTCGTCCCCATCAGCGTACCGGTTTTCGCAAAGATGCGGCCTTCCAGCGATGTCCCGATGAAACGGCGACGGATCGTGCCGTCGACGCCGCCGATGGGGAGGGTGGACCTGAAAGTGTCACCCCAGGATTGCTGCGTGGTCCAGCGCAGGAGCCGGGTGACGGCGCGAGGGGTGACGCGATTGTAGGTGGACATGCCAGACCCGTCGAAGAAGTCCCAGCTCCAGCGCGGGACGCCGATCTCGGTCAGCAGGCCTTCGACCTGCTTGAGTCCGGCTTCGCGCGAGCCATCGCCATCCACGAGACCAACACGTCGAAGCAGTAATTCAGCATGCAGATTCTGGCTCTGCTTCATCAGGAAAGTCACGTCTTCGATGAGCGGCGGCGGCAGCAGGCGGGCGATCTCGATGCCGGGGCGCTGGGATGTGAATTCTGTCGCTGCATCATTGAACAACTTCAGTGGGCGATAGCGCGCCTCGATGCCGTCCGTGACCGGAACGCCCCGCGCTTCGAGCAAGAGTTTGAGGCGCATGCCTGCCGCCCACGCTGTGTCATGGACGCTGACGTGAACCGCAATCGGCTCCGCACCGACCTTGATCCGGCCATAGACACGGATGTCGACATCACCCGGAATGCGTTCGGCAACGATGGAGGTCTCAAGCGGGGAGTCGGCGGCAATCGTGTCAACGTGGTTGTCGATATCGTACAGGTCCGGGCCGTCGCGGTAACTGATCTCGCCGGGAGCGCGGACGTCTTCGCCGGGGCGGACGAACAGGCTGAGCTCGTTGCTGTTGACGGTGAGTGCGGAAACCGGAGCGCCGGAACGGGTGATCATGTCATCCTGGTTCCAGCCCGGCGGCCAAGGCTCGCGCGGGTACAGCGTCTCGTCCGCGATGACGGTTTCAACCTCCTTGATCCCGTTGAGAATGACTGCGTTGGCGAGATCGGAGAGACAATCCTGCTTGCAGTCGGCTGCGTCGATCAGGCTTGGATCGCCGGCGCCAACGAGAAAGAGGCTGGGCGGGGCGCCGTCGTCGCCGGCGATCAGGCGGATAGACGTGCCAAAGGAGGGGTCTGAGCGTGTCATATCGCCGAGCCAGTGGAAGGCGGCCGCCACGGTGAAGATCTTGGTGTTGGAGGCGGGCAGGAAGCGATCGTCAGGGTGTATGGCGACCAGCTCGCGCCCATCGAGCGTTGTAACAACAAGGCCCCAGTGGACGCCTTCGAGGCCGGGAGCACGAAGGCTTGCGCTGGCGCGGTCCGAGAGGGAAGCGCAGGCGGGAAGCGTCAGAAGCAGGAGAGTCGCAAGAAATCGCATTGGGACAACCTAACCGGCGTTTCCCAAACGGAAAGCCGGTTCGTGCCGGGTGGACATGACGGCGTCATCTGAAGGCGCTACGTGTTCGACATGACACAGATTGATCGCAGGCGGTTACTGGCTCTGGGTGCGGCGTCACTGGCTTTGCCGGCTGCGATCCAGAAAGCGTGGGCAATCGACGCCAAATCGGCGACGGGGACGATTGCGGATGTGAAGCATGTGGTGATCCTGATGCAGGAGAACCGGAGCTTCGATCACTATTTCGGGACGATGAGAGGTGTGCGCGGGTTCGGGGATCGCTTCCCGATTCCGCTACCGGGCGGCAAGACCGTGTGGAGCCAGGCGCATACCAAGGCCGAGCCGCCGATCGTGACGCCATTCCATCTCAATACGGCGCAGACATTCCAGCACATGCGCGTCGAGGGCACGCCGCACAGCTGGGCCGATGCGCAATATGCGTGGGACCAGGGCCGCATGACCAACTGGCCAGACTTCAAGAAGCCACATGCGATGGGCCACTATACGGCGGCGGATATCCCGTTCCAGTGGGCGCTCGCGGATGCGTTCACGATCTGCGACGCCTATCACTGCTCGTTCCAGGGCGGGACGAACACGAACCGGCTGTTCCAGTGGAGCGGCACGAATGATGGCGAGGGGACGCGGGGCGGGCCTTCGATCTCAAACTCGCATGACACGCTGCCCGATAAAGAGGCTAACGCGAAGGTCCCCTATACGTGGACGACTTACCCCGAGCGCCTGGAGGCGGCGGGCGTCAGTTGGAAAATCTACGAGGACATGGCGGACAATTTTGGTGACAATCCGCTGGTGGGGTTCAAGCCGTTCCGGGACAGCCTCGCGGGCACGGGCAATCCGGCGCTGGCGGCGAAAGGACTCTCGACGCAGCATCTCGATGTGTTGCTTAGCGATGTGAAGGCGGGGACGTTGCCGTCTGTATCGTGGGTGATCTCGCCTGCGGCGGATAGCGAACATCCCGGGCCGTCGAGCCCTGCGCAGGGAGCAGATTATATCGCCCGCGTGCTGGATGCCCTGACCGCCAATCCGGATGTTTGGGCACAGACGGTTCTGCTGATCAATTACGATGAGAATGACGGCTTCTTCGATCACGTACCGCCCCCTGCGCCGCCTGCAATCGGCGCGGACGGCAAACCGCTCGGCGGAACGACAGTGGACCTCGCGGGCGAGTATCACCACGTTCGCATCGAGAGTGAGAAGTCCGCGGAGCGGGGCGATCTGATGGGGCGGCCTTACGGGCTTGGCCCGCGCGTTCCCATGTATGTGGTCTCGCCGTTTTCACGTGGCGGATGGGTGAACTCGGAAGTCTTCGACCACACATCTGTCATACGCTTCCTCGAGAAGCGCTTCGGCGTGATGGAGCCTAACATATCGGCGTGGCGTCGCGCGGTGTGCGGTGACCTCAGCAGCTGTTTTGACTTCAAGACGCCGAATGCCGCTGTGGCGAAATTACCAATGACGGCGGATGTTGCGAGCAAGGCCGCCGCACTGCCGGCTCGCACGACGCCGCCGACGCCGCCGGCGCACACGCCGATGCAGGCGGCAGGGACGCGGCCATCGCGGGCGCTGCCTTACCAGCTCGACGTGCTGGAGGTTGGTACGGATGGGCCGGGACTGCACTTCATCAACGCCGGAGATGCCGGCGCGGTGTTCCACGTCTATGACATGCGGGGTCTCGACACGCCGCCAATGCGGTTCACGGTGGGGCGGCGCAGCAAGCTGGTCCGGCAATTGTCGGTCGGCGCATATGACCTGGCCATCTATGGACCGGGCGGTTTCTATCGGCGGTTCATTGGCGATGGCGGCGCGCGCCCCTCGGCTACGCTGTCGCACGAGATCCGGAAGGCAGAGGCTTCCGTGGCTGGCGATCGCGGCCCCTCCACCTTTGCAGCGCTGACCATCGCCGTGAGCAGCAAGGCGGCTGGTGAAGTCGTCACTGTGACATCCGAGGTCGCGAAGTATGCGTTCGGACCCTGGCAGGCTGTGCGGTCGGGCGGTGGGGAGGTCTTCACCGCCAGAAACACCTGGTCTCTGGGGGTGACCGGCGGGTGGTATGACTTCACCGTTCGCTGTGGAAGCAATGTAAGCTGGAGCACGCGCGTCGCGGGACGCATCGAAACCGGCGAGCCGACCCTCAGCGACCCCGCGCTGGGCGGCGCTGGCGTGATGCACTGGGCGTGAGCGAGATTCCTGCGCTTGATAGCTATCGCGACCGCTGGATCGGGTGGGTGAAGGATCCGCTGATCGCGAGCGCCGGGCTGACGTTTGACCGAACCCCTGCGGGGACGATCATCGCGCCTGCGGGTAAGGTGCGCGTGTGTGCCTGGCACATGGATTTCGACGAGCGGCCGACGTGCTATCTCGATGTGGCGAGCGCCGAAGAGGCGCGGCTGATTTGCCAGAACCTGTGCGAGGCGTGCGGCTGGAATGTGGACTTCGCCACGGCGCATGATGATGCAGGCGATGTGATCGTGTCAGCGCCGTATTGAGGTGCTGCTATTCGGGCAGGTCGTTCGGAAATTCTGCGGTGTACTGCGCGACAAGGTGGTCACAACGTTCCAGCTCGGCATGGATGAATGCGTCGAGCGCGCCCCTGGTTTCGGCTTCGGCCATCAGGACGTCCATCTCGCTTTCTGCCAGCGCGGGGTAGGGGCCGACCAGTGTCTGAGCCGCTATGGTTTCGTTCATGCCGGAATCGAGTACGGCCCGCCTGAAGGCTGCGGCTCCGATGTACTGGGACCCGGTAATGAACTGGTCGCTGGCGGGCTTGTCCTTGTCGGCGAGGAAAACGCCAATTTTTCCGACATGCGCCGAGCAGGTCATCAGTTGGTCCCACCAGAATGTTGGCAACGCGCCTGTGCCGTACTGCGAGCGGACTGTCGCGCCGTAGCCGCCTGAGTAGGGCTTGAAAAGGGACGCTTGCGCGAAGGCAGCGGAAGGCGGCATCAGGCAAACAGCGATGATGACCAGTCTTTTCAAGCGCAGTCTCCCCGATGCGCTACCGATCACGGCCATTCCGTGCTTTGCACGATGTTTCCCGCGGCGCACAATGCGCCCGCTGGGCAAGCCATGGGACAAAAAGAAAGTGGCGCCAGGTCCCCCCAGCGCCACCTTTGCCCCCCGGCAAGCCAGCCGGATCGCAGCGCGATCCGGATTGCCCTGACAGTACTGATCGAAGTCGGGATCAGTATTTGTAGTACATGTCGAATTCGACCGGGTGCGGCGTGGTTTCCACACGCATCACGTCTTCCATCTTGAGGTCGATGTAGGAGTCGATGAAGTCGTCGTCCATCACGCCGCCGGCCTTGAGGAAGTCGCGGTCGGCATCGAGGTTTTCCATCGCCTGACGGAGCGAGCCGCAGACGGTGGGGATGTTCTTCAGCTCTTCCGGCGGCAGCGCGTAAAGGTCCTTGTCCATCGACGGACCCGGATCGATTTTCTTTGCGATGCCATCGAGGCCGGCCATCATGAGAGCCGTGAAGGTGAGGTACGGGTTCGACGCCGGATCCGGGAAGCGGACCTCGATGCGCTTGCCCTTCGGGTTCGGGGTCCACGGAATACGGACCGAGGCCGAGCGGTTGCGGGCCGAGTAGGCCAGCAGAACCGGAGCTTCATAGCCCGGGACGAGACGCTTGTACGAGTTGGTCGTCGCGTTCGAGAAGGCGTTGATCGCCTTGGCGTGCTTGATGATGCCGCCGATGTACCACAGGCATTCCTGGCTCAGGTCGGCATACTTGTCGCCGGCGAACAGCGGCTTGCCGTCTTTCCAGATCGACTGGTGGACGTGCATGCCCGAGCCGTTGTCCTTGAAGTAGGGCTTCGGCATGAAGGTGGCGGTCTTGCCGTACGAGTGTGCAACGTTGTGCACGATGTATTTGTACAGCTGCATGTTGTCGGCCATCTGGACCAGCGTGTTGAACTTCATGCCAAGTTCGTGCTGGGCGGGGGCGACTTCGTGGTGATGCTTCTCGGGCTGGAGGCCGAGTTCCGTCATCAGCGTCAGCATTTCCGAGCGCATGTCCTGCAGGCTGTCGACCGGGGGCACGGGGAAGTAGCCGCCCTTCGGACCCGGACGGTGGCCCATGTTGCCGCCTTCATACTGCTTGCCGGTGTTGAACGGCAGTTCGCGGTCGTCGAACGAGTAGCCCATGTTGTTCGGATCGGTGTTCCAGCGAACGTCGTCGAACACGAAGAACTCAGCTTCCGGGCCGAAGAAGGCGGTGTCGCCCACGCCCGAGGACTTCAGGTAGTTCTCGGCTTTCTTCGCCATCATCCGCGGGTCGCGGTTGTAGGCGGTGTTGTCGTTCGGGTTGAGAATGTCGCACATGATGGCGAGCGTCGTGTTCTGGAAGAACGGGTCGATGCGGGCGGACGAGGGGTCCGGCATCAGCAGCATGTCGGACTCGTTGATGGCCTTCCAGCCGGCGATCGAAGAGCCGTCGAACATTGTGCCGTCAACGAACAGGTCCTTGTCGACCATTGAGAGATCGAATGTAACGTGCTGCATCTTCCCGCGAATGTCGGTGAAGCGCAGATCGACGTACTGAACGTCTTTCTCTTTGATCATCTTGAAGATTGCGTCGGACACTCAGTGTCTCCCTCGTTTCACCCCGGGCCCGGCCGGACCCGATCCAATAAAATCTGTAGTCGCTAGATCGCCTGGTCGCCCGTCTCGCCCGTGCGGATGCGGATGACATCGGTGATTTCCGAAACGAATATCTTCCCGTCACCGATCTTGCCAGTGTGCGCAGACTTTGTGATCGCGGCGACCGCCGCTTCGAGCTGGGCGTCGGACACGACGACCTCGATCTTCAGCTTGGGCAGGAAGTCGACGATGTATTCGGCGCCCCGATAGAGCTCGGTGTGACCGCGCTGGCGGCCGAAGCCCTTGGCTTCAAGAACAGTCATCCCCTGAAGGCCGACGGCATGGAGCGCCTCCTTCACTTCGTCGAGCTTGAAGGGCTTGATGATCGCCTCGATCTTCTTCATCGCGGTGTTCCTGTGAGGCGCCGTTGCGGCGTCGGGGGCCTGCCGCTCATGCACGATGGCGCGGGTGCGGTGTAGGGCAGGCGCCTGAAGATCATGCGCTGACGCTACAGGCGCCCAATTATACGCCACATACGCCCAGTGTTTGTGCAGACGGCTTGGCGCTTATCCACAGGGCAGGTGCGGGCCAAAGCATGCTAAACTGTCAAATACTCAACAAACGCGGGCACTTGGGCGCATGATCTACCTTATTCGACACGGCGAACCGGCTGGCGCCTACGGGGCGCATCCGAATCCTGGGCTGACGGAACTCGGTACTCGGCAGGCGTTCGCTGCGGCGGAAAACCTTGCAAAGGCTGGGGCCAAATGGGCGATCACGTCCCCTCTCGCCAGAAGCCGAGAGACCGCCGCGCAGTTCGAAAAGCTGATGGAGACGCACGCCCGGATTGAAACCGGAGTCGGCGAGATCGTGACGCCGAATGGGATCGAGGATCGCGCGGCGTGGTTGCGCGGCGTGATGACCGGAAACTGGGGCGATGCGGACCGGAGCCTGGACGCTTGGCGGCAGAGCGTGCTGTCGGCGATCGAGAAGCTGCCAGAGGAGACGGCGGTGTTCTCGCACTTCGTCGCGATCAATGTGATTGTCGGCTTGCTGACCGACGACGACCGCGTCGTGGTGTTCAAGCCAGGGCATGCCTCCATCACTAAGCTAGCCCGCGTGGGCGGCAAGCTGAAGGTCGTGGCGTTGGGGTCGGAAGCGGCTACGGTGGTGACGTAGATGACCTCCGCCATCCTTACCTGCGAAGAAGTCCGTGCCGCCGAGCAGATGGCGGTGCAGGCGGGGATTCCGCTGTGGGGATTGATGCAGAAGGCTGGGCAGGCGTGTGCCGATGTCCTGCACGCCGAATTTCCCGAGGGGCGCGTCGTCGTGCTCGCGGGACCGGGGAACAATGGCGGAGATGCTTTCGTCGCGGCGCAGAGGTTGCGGGACCTTGGGCGCAATGTCTGGGTGTTCGATCTTGCGCCAAAAGGCGAGCGGTCCCTTGAGGGACAGAACGCGCTTGCGGCGTTGAGTGGCGCGCGGCAGCCGCTGGAAGATCTGCGGCTCGCGCCGGATGATATCGTGCTAGATGGGTTGTTTGGCGCAGGGCTTTCCCGGCCGCTGACGGGCGAGGCGGCTTTTGCCATCGAGCAGGTGAATGCTTCGGGCTCCAGGGTCGTCGCGATTGATGTGCCGTCGGGCGTTAGTGGCGATGCAGGCGCCGTGGCGGGGCCTGCGGTACGCGCGGATGTGACCGTGACGTTCTGCTGCAAAAAGGCAGCGCATGTTCTGCAACCTGCGGCGGAGCTGTGCGGGGAAGTAGTGCCGGCGGAGATCGGGTTCGGACGGTTTGTCGAGGCGGCGGGCGGCGGCACGCTGCACGAGAATGGCCCGGCCCTGTGGGACTCGAAGTTGCGCTGGCCGGAGGCGAGCTCTCACAAGCATCGACGCGGACGACTCGCGGTTGTTACGGGGCCCATTGCGAGCACAGGTGCTGCACGACTTGCGGCTCAGGCCGGGTTGCGAGCTGGAGCGGGGCAGGTGACTCTGCTGTGTCCGCCAGCGGCGTTGATGGTGGTGGCGGGGGCGGTGATGGCGCCGCTGACGGCAGGTTTCAAAGATGAGCATCAACTGGTGGCGCTGACGGAAACGGCGGATGCGGTGGTGATCGGGCCTGCCGCAGGCGTCAACGACAAGACGCGCGCGAACGTCGAGGCACTGGCGCAGGCGGACAGGACGCTGGTGCTGGATGCTGATGCGATCACGGTGTTCCAGGGCGAGGCCGAGACCCTGGGGGGGCTCCTGGAGGCGCCCGCTGTGTTGACGCCGCATGTTGGCGAGTTCGAGCGGCTGTTTCCCGGACTGTTGGCCAAGACGGCGAACAAGGTCGAGGCGGTGCGAGCAGGGGCGAAACAGGTCGGCGCGGTCGTCCTGCTGAAAGGGCCGGATACCGTTATCGCGGCGCCGGACGGACGGGCGGTCGTGAACATACATGCGAGCCCGTTCCTTGCGACTGCTGGCTCGGGCGATGTGCTGGCTGGGATCGTTGGAGGATTACTGGCCCAGGGCCTCGATGCGTTCGACGCCGCGTGCGCAGGCGCGTGGATGCATGGGGATGCAGGTATTCGCGCTGGCGCTGGGATGACGGCGGAGGATCTGGATCAGGCGCTGCGGCAGACCATCGCGGCATTGTATACAGGTCGAGCTGGGGCTTAATCCGGGACCGTCATCGCGTTGTAATGTGCGGCGGGCATGCGTAGCGTCGTCCGCTCATGGGAGACGTAAAAATGCGCAAAATTTTCGCTTCGCTTCTGGTTCTCGCGCTGTTTGCGCCGGCGGTTGCCGATGCGCATGACAGCGCGGCGATCGCGCAGGCGCGCAAGATCAATTTTCCGAAGCTGGCGGATGGACGATCCGTGCTGGCGGTTGACCTTCATACACACAGCGTTTTTTCCGATGGTTCGGTCTGGCCGGATGTGCGGGTTGAAGAGGCCAAGCGCGATGGGTTGTTCGCGTTGGCGGTGTCGGAGCACCTCGAATACCAGCCCAAGGCGGCAGATATTCCGCATGCTGATCGCAACCGGTCGTTCCAGGTCGCCAGCGCCGCAGCTGTCGTGAAACCGGATGCGACCGGCGCGAACAAAGAACCTCTGCTGGTGATCAACGGGTCCGAGATCACCAAGCTCGTGATCCAGCCCGGCCACATGAATGCGGTTTTCATTACTGACGCAAATGCCATGCTGCCCAAGGCAGGGCTCAACCCGGTTGATGCCGCGCGGGAACAGTTGAAGACCGCCAACGCGCAGGGCGGCTTCACATTCTGGAACCATCCTTACTGGACGTCGCAGACGCCGAACGGCATTGCGACTCTGGACCCAGCGCATGCCGGCTTCATCAAGCAGGGTCTGCTGCATGGGATCGAAGTGGCGAATGGCGCCGACATGTCTGACGAGGCATTCAAGATCGCGCTCGACAACAATCTCACAATCCTCGGCACATCTGACATCCACGGCCTGATCGATTGGGATTATGATCTGGCAGGTGGAGGCCATCGCACGGCGACTCTGGTGCTGGCAGCATCCGAGACAGGTGATGGCGTCAAAGCTGCGTTAAAGGCTGGCGACACGGTTGCGATCTATAACGACAACCTGATCGGCAAGAAGACGAACGTTGAAGCCGTGGTGCGCTCGACGCTGAAGATGGAAGTCGATGAAGCACTGCCGAAGACGACAGTGCAGGGCGTCAGCATCGTCAATGACAGCCCGGTCGACTATGTCCTGGAAAATGTCGGCGCCGAAGGCGCGTACGACGAGGGTCACGTTTTCACGGTTAAATCGGGATCGACGTTCACACTGCTGATCAAGAACGTGCCGGACCCAAAGAAGCTGAGCCTGACGTTCAAAGTGCTCAACACGTATATCGCCCCACGCGAACATCTGGTGCTGACGGTAAAGGACGCGACGCCTTAGGGCGGGTGAGCCGTCCGGCCGCTTTGCGGCCAGCCCCCACCGTCTCGCTTCGCGATCCACCTCCCCCGCCTTTGGCGAGGGAGGACTTCCCCCTGTCGATGTGTTGCGCAATCATGCGCGCTTGTTGGAACGCTATCGCACCTTTCGGGAGTTTTACCCGTTCTACCTGAGCGAGCACGTGAACCCGGTCAGCCGGCGGCTGCACGTGGTGGGCACGTCGCTCGTGTTGGGATCGATCATCGCCGGCATCGCGACGGCGGACTGGAGCTGGTATGTGGCGGCGCCGGTGATCGGGTACGGGTTTGCTTGGGTGGGACATTTCTTCTTCGAGAAGAACACACCCGCGACGTTCAAGTATCCCGCCTTCAGCCTGATGGGGGATTTCAGGTTATGGTTTGAGGTGGTGACGTTGCAGAGGAAGTTCTAGCCTAGCGGCCCCCGGGCTCCCGCCCGGCACTTTCCTTCAACACCCAGCACGATCGTCTTTCCGAAGACCCGGGCAGGCGTCCGGCGGTGCGCTAGGTTGGGCTTATGCGCTATGGTGCGGGTGGAGGGACTCGAACCCCCACGGGTTGCCCCGCTGGAACCTAAATCCAGTGCGTCTACCAATTCCGCCACACCCGCGTGCGACAGGGCCGGGTCATAGGGCTGTCCGCGCCAGAAGGCCAGCGGGAAGCTCTGTCGATAGCGCGCTTCAGGGTTAACCGCCTGACTTCATGCGAAATCCGCGATGTTCCGGCCGAAATCTGCGTAAATCCGCGCATGGACACGCCGTTCAGCCCTGTGTAATACACCCGCCTTTCCCGCCCGGCTGAGGCCGCAGGCGGGGCCAACCGTTTTGCCGTATCAGGGTTTGCACGATGAACGTCACCGAGACGAAGTCGGAAGGTCTTTCGCGGGAGTTCCGCGTTTCCATCCCGAAGGGTGAAATCGCCGCCAAGCTCAACGCGAAAATCGATGAGCTGCAGCCGAAGATGAACATCAAGGGCTTCCGCCCAGGCAAGGTTCCTGCGGCCCATATCAAGAAGCTCTACGGCAAGTCGATCATGGGCGATCTGGTCAACGACCTCGTCCAGGAGACCTCCGATAAGGCGCTGGCGGAAAAGTCGCTGCGTCCTGCCTCCCGTCCCTCGATCCAGCTCGACAGCGACGAAGAGAAGCTGATCAACGGCGAGGCCGACCTCGATTACCTGCTTAAACTGGAAGTCATGCCGGAATTCGAGCCGGCCGACGTCTCGACGATCTCGATCGAGCGCATGGTTGCCGAGGTTCCGGAAGAAGAGATCCAGGAGTCGCTGAAGCGCCTCGCGGACAACAACAAGGCTTACGAGACCAAAGAGGGCAAGGCCGAGACCGGCGATGCCGTGGTTATCGACTTTGTAGGGTCGATCGATGGCGAGAAATTCGACGGCGGCGCGGCCGAGGGCCACACGCTCGTGATCGGCTCAGGCCGTTTCATTCCGGGCTTTGAAGACCAGCTGGTCGGCGCCTCGGCCGGCGAAGATGTGAAGGTCAACGTCAACTTCCCGGACGATTATCAGGCGGAAAACCTGAAGGGCAAAGCCGCCCTGTTCGAAGTGAAGGTCCACGAGGTCAAAGCCGCCAAGGACGTCGAGATCAACGACGAATTCGCCAAGACGCTGGGCCTCGAAAGCCTCGAATCGTTGCGCGACGCCATCAAGGCCCAGATTTCAGGCGAGCTGGGCTTCGCCACGCGCCAACAGGTCAAGCGCGTGCTTCTGGACGCGCTGGACGAGCGCCATGCGTTCGATCTGCCGCCGCTGATGGTGAAGGCGGAGTTCGAGCAGATCTGGGGCCAGTTTGAAGGCGAGCGCAAAGCCGGCCGCCTGTCGGAAGAAGACAAGGCCAAGTCGGATGACGACCTGAAAGCAGAGTATGGCAAGATCGCCGAGCGCCGCGTGCGCCTTGGCCTGGTTCTGGCGGAAATCGGCCGCCGCGGCGACGTCCAGATCACCAATGAAGAGCTGGTCCGCGCCCTGCGTCAGGAAGCTTCGCGCTATCCGGGCCAGGAAAAGCAGGTGATCGAGTTCTACACCAAGAACCAGAACGCCAGGGCCCAGCTGCGCGCGCCGATCTACGAGGAGAAAGTCGTCGACTACATCCTCGAGAAGGCGACCGTGACCGACAAAACGGTCAGCCGCAAAGACCTGATGAAGGAAATCGGCGACGAGTAGTCGCCGAAACGCCTGCAATACTACGATAAATCGCGGAATAGCTGTGGACTGGTGCGGGGGGACTTGCGCCGGAGCATGCGCGTTCGGATATTGTTAGTCCCAATCGTGATTTGAGTCCCTCTGGCGCCTGTCAGTGGGGCCGTAGAACAGAAGAACCAGCGCACATGGACGATCTCACCACAAAGGCGATGAATCTCGTCCCCATGGTCGTGGAGCAGTCCAGCCGTGGCGAACGCGCCTACGACATTTTCTCGCGTCTTCTCAAGGACCGTATCGTCTTCGTAACGGGTCCGATCGAGGACGGGCTGGCCAGCCTGATCACAGCCCAGCTTCTCTTCCTGGAGTCGGAAAACCCCAAGAAAGAGATCGCAATGTACATTAACAGCCCGGGTGGCCACGTCCATTCCGGCCTCGCGATCTACGACACGATGCAATACATCCGCAGCCCGGTTTCGACCGCCTGCATAGGTATGGCGGCCTCGATGGGCTCGCTTTTGCTGACGGCCGGCGAGAAGGGGATGCGTTTTGCGACCCCGAATTCCCGAATCATGCTGCACCAGCCGTCCGGCGGTTTCCGTGGCGTCGCCTCTGACATCGAACGGCACGCCCTGGACATGCTGTCGATCAAGAAGCGACTCAACGAGATCTACGTTAAGCACACCGGCCAGCCCTACGAGACCATCGAAAGGACGCTGGACCGCGATTCGTTCATGACCGCGAGCGAGGCTCAAGCCTTTGGAATCGTGGATAAAGTCTACGAAAAACGGATTTCGCCGGCTGATTGAGCCCGTTTTTCAGCAGATTCGGCGCATTTTCGGTGATCGTCTCACCTTGCGGCGCCTATGTTGCTATGATCCGATGCTCGCTCTTGAACCTATCGGAAACGATTGAAATATCAGGTTCACGGATTGGGCGTGTTTGAATAGCGCTCGCGGGCATTTGCCCGGGGCGTGAACGAGGTGTCGATGAACAAGAGCACTTCAGGCGACAGCAAGAACACGCTGTATTGCTCGTTCTGTGGCAAGTCCCAGCACGAAGTGAAGAAGCTGATTGCAGGGCCGACCGTCTTCATCTGCGATGAATGCGTCGAACTCTGCATGGACATCATCCGCGAGGAGTCAAAGACGGCGCTCGTGAAGTCGCGCGATGGCGTTCCGACGCCGCGCGAGATTTGCGATGTGCTTGACGACTACGTGATCGGTCAGTCGAAGGCCAAGCGCGTGTTGTCGGTCGCGGTGCACAACCACTACAAACGTCTCAACCACGCCGCCAAGAATTCGGACGTCGAACTCGCGAAGTCGAACATCCTGCTGATCGGCCCGACCGGTTGCGGCAAGACGCTGCTCGCGCAGACACTGGCGCGCATCATCGACGTTCCTTTCACGATGGCCGACGCCACGACGCTGACCGAAGCCGGTTATGTCGGCGAAGACGTCGAGAACATCATCCTGAAGTTGCTCCAAGCGTCCGACTATAATGTCGAGCGTGCGCAGCGCGGCATCGTCTATATCGACGAGATCGACAAGATTTCGCGCAAGTCCGACAATCCATCGATCACACGTGACGTGTCGGGCGAGGGCGTGCAGCAGGCCTTGCTGAAGATCATGGAAGGCACTGTCGCAAGCGTTCCGCCGCAGGGCGGTCGCAAGCACCCGCAACAGGAATTCCTGCAGGTCGACACAACGAACATGCTGTTCATCTGCGGCGGCGCGTTCTCGGGCCTGGATAAAGTCATCTCGGATCGCGGCCGTGGATCGTCGATCGGTTTTGGCGCGACTGTCGTCGATCCGGAAGACCGCCGCACCGGCAAGATCCTTGAAGGCTGCGAGCCGGAAGATCTCGTGAAGTTCGGCCTGATCCCGGAATTCATCGGCCGTCTGCCGGTAATCGCGACGCTCGAAGACCTGGACGAGGCGGCCCTCATCCAGATCCTCACCGAACCGAAGAACGCTCTGCTCAAGCAGTATCAGCGCCTGTTCGAGATGGAGAGCGTTACGCTCACCTTCACCGACGACGCTCTCTCCGCCGTGGCGCGCCGCGCCATTCAGCGGAAGACGGGAGCACGGGGCCTGCGGTCGATCATGGAGGGCATTCTGCTCGACACCATGTTCGAGCTCCCCAACCTGCGTGGCGTCGAAGAAGTGGCGATCAATGCCGAAGTGGTCGAAGGTCAGGCCCGCCCGCTCTACGTCCATGGTTCGGAACCTCAGGCGTCAGCCAGCGCGTCGTAGTTTCTGTTCGAAAGCATGGAAAGTGCCCCCTGGTTCCGGGGAAGCTACTTCCGTTGCGTCGACGTAAAGCGACTCGCCATGCGGGATACAACCGCGGCCATATCATCGTTGCCGCAACGATTCGTCCGCGTATTCCAACCCAACATGGACTATGGACAACGGCCTGTGCGGCTCCATCTCAACTAATGTGAAGCTTATTGCCCTTCAAAATCGTGCGTCACAGTCACGGGTTGAACACGAGCCCATGACGGGCCACTTTGATCATCAAGCGAATGTCCGGTCCGATCTATTGGCATGGCCCGGCCTTCCTCCCGCCCTTGAGCTTCCATGAAGTCAAGCGCGGCGAAGTAAGGAGAAAAGAGAAATGGCAAATATCCTCCCCGTCCTGCCGCTGCGCGACATCGTGGTGTTTCCACGCATGGTCGCTCCACTCTTCGTGGGGCGAGACAAGTCAGTTCGAGCGCTGGAAGAAGTTGAAAAAGGCGGCGGCGAAATTCTTCTCGTCGCCCAGAAGGAAGCTGGCGTCGATGACCCGGCCGAAGAAGACCTGTACGCCGTTGGCGTCGTCGCCACGATCCTGCAGTTGCTCAAGCTGCCGGATGGCACTGTGAAAGTCCTGGTCGAAGGCAAGCATCGCGCGAAGCTCGACAAGCTGATCGACAAGGACGACTACTACGCAGCGGAATACTCGAAGCTCGAAGAAGGCAAAGCCGACTCGGAAGAGTCCTCGGCGCTGATGCGTGCGGTGATCGAGCAGTTCGATGGTTACGTGAAGCTCAACCGCAAAATCCCGGCCGAAACCGTTGGCACCGTAAGCGCGATCACTGATCCCGGCCATCTGGCGGATGCTGTTGCAGCGCAGTTGTCTATCAAGCTCGAAGACAAGGAGCAGCTGCTCGAACTCATCGACGTGACCGAGCGCCTGGAGAAGGTGTTCTCGCTGATGGAAGGCGAGATCGGTATGCTCCAGATGGAGCGCAAAATCCGTAACCGCGTGAAGCGGCAGATGGAGAAGACGCAGCGCGAGTACTACCTCAACGAGCAGATGAAGGCGATCCAGCGCGAGTTGGGTGATGGCGACTCTGGCGGCGAGCGTGACGAGATCGGCGAACTGGAAGAGAAGATCGCCAAGACGCCGATGTCCGACGACGCGCGCGCCAAGGCCGAGCAGGAAGTGAAGAAGTTACGGCAGATGTCACCGATGTCTGCGGAGTCTACCGTCGTGCGCAACTATCTCGACTGGATGGTTTCGCTCCCCTGGGGCCGCAAGAAGGAAGTCGTTCGTGACCTGCAGGTTGCGCAGGACGTTCTCGATGCCGATCACTACGGCCTCGAGAAGGTGAAGGAGCGCATCATCGAGCACCTCGCCGTCCAGGCGCGTGGCGACAAGGTACGTGGCCCGATCCTTTGCCTTGTCGGCCCCCCGGGCGTCGGTAAGACTTCGCTCGGCAAGTCGATCGCCAAGGCAACCGGCCGCGACTTCGTTCGCGTGTCGCTTGGCGGCGTGCGTGACGAAGCCGAGATCCGCGGCCACCGTCGTACCTATATCGGCTCCATGCCGGGCCGCATTATCCAGTCGATGAAGAAAGCGAAGAGCGGCAACCCGCTGTTCCTGCTCGATGAGATCGACAAGCTCGGCCAGGACTATCGCGGCGATCCGTCATCGGCCCTGCTGGAGGTCCTCGATCCTGAGCAGAACGCGACGTTCAACGATCACTACCTGGAGGTCGACTACGATCTTTCGGACACGATGTTCATCACGACGGCCAACTCGCTGAACATGCCTCAGCCGCTTCTTGACCGGATGGAGATCATCCGCCTCGAAGGGTACACAGAGGACGAGAAGGTCGAGATCGCCAAGCGGCACCTCCTGCCCAAGACGATCGAGAACCACCTGCTCAAGGACGGCGAGCTCATCGTGGAAGAGAGCGCGATCCGCGACCTCATCCGCTACTACACCCGCGAGAGCGGCGTACGTTCCTTGGAGCGTGAAATGGCGCGCCTCGCCCGCAAGGCGGTTCGCGACATCGAAATGAAGAAGACGACAACGGTCACCGTCAACGGCGAGAACCTCGACAAGTTCGCTGGCGTGCGGAAGTACCGCTTCGGCATGGCTGACCGCGAGGATCAAGTCGGCGTCGTCACAGGCCTAGCCTGGACGGAGGTTGGCGGCGACCTACTCACCATCGAAGCCGTGCAAATGCCGGGTCGTGGGCGCATGACGGTCACCGGTTCGCTGCGCGACGTGATGAAGGAGTCGATTTCGGCAGCCCAATCGCTGGTGCGTTCGCGCTCGGTGCAGATGGGCATCCGCCCGCCTGTGTTCGACAATACGGACATCCACGTGCACGTGCCGGACGGCGCGACGCCCAAGGATGGCCCCTCGGCCGGTATCGCGATGACGACTGCCATCGCGTCGCTGCTGACCGGCAACCCGATCCGCAAGGATATCGCCATGACTGGCGAGATCACGCTGCGCGGCCGGGTTCTGCCGATCGGCGGCTTGAAGGAGAAACTGCTCGCGGCCCTGCGCGGCGGCATCAAGACGGTGCTGATCCCTGAGGAGAACGAGAAGGATCTCGTCGACCTGCCGGAGAACGTGAAGTCGGGGCTGACGATCATCCCGGTTTCCACGATCGAACAGGTGCTTGCGCGTGCCCTTGTTCGTCCGCTTACGCCGATCCAGTGGAGCGAAACGGACGAAGCCGCCTACCGCGCCCAGCTTGGGCCGGGTGGGACGAAGTCGGGTGAAGCGCAATTGCCTCACTGAATGAGCTGAAATGACTGCGAAAGGCCCGCCAGAGACGGCGGGCCTTTTTGTTTCAGCGGCCGAAGAACTTTCCGAACATGCCTTTGGCGGCTGCTGCGGCCTGATCTTTGACGGCGCCCATCGCCTTTACGCGCGCTTCTTCGGCGAGTTTGGTGATCATGGCTTCGAGCACATCCTTGCCAATGCCGGTTTCAGCGGCAGCGGCGGCAATAGCCTCATCCTTGTCCCCGTGGAAATTCTTGGCGAGCGATGTTGCTGCCTTGATCGAAAGCTCGCGCGAGAGGCCGAGGGGTTCGCCAATATCGGCGATGGTGTTCTCGCCGAGCGTCGTGACGATCTTTCCGAGGTCGATGTCCAGCATTGAAGACTCCGAAACTGGGGCTGTGGGCGCCGGGTTCTTGGCGCGATCCGCATTTACCAGCGTTCGTGAGTCAGCCGCATGACATTGCAGAAAGCTGACGGCGTCAGGCCGTTGCGGACGCAAGAGGCGCCGGCTTGTTTCCGATGCGGAACAGCTTTGGCCTTACGTACAGGGCAATCAAAGGCGTGCGTTTGATTGCGAGATGGAAGAGCAGCGGCAAGACAGCGGAGATCACGAGAATCGCGAAGCAGGCCCAGCCGACATCGGGGATCGCATTGTTCGAGGCGAGGAGACGTTCGAGAACGGTCATGGGGAAGAAGAAGGTGAGGTAGATGACGATCGAGTTCTGGCCGCAGTAACGGAGGAAGCGGGCGGATTTCGTCATTGAGAGAAGCGCTGCGATCTCGACGATGGCGAGCGCGCCGGCGAGGCCCATCATCACGCCGTAACCCGGCAGTTGGTGAAGACCTTGACGTGTCAGCCATTCATTGGCCAGCGCCCAGCCTGCGATGACACCGATCGTCACCCAGCGGCGCGTCTTGGCGCGATCCGCGACCGCGAACACCGTGTCGGCGGCGGCGTAGCCGAGGAAGAAGAACACGTAGTAATCCATCAAGCGGTTGGCGATGAAGCTCGGCGTGTCGATCCACAGCGCCTGGTGAGCCACCTGCAACGCAGCAGCGGCAAGGAGCACCATCCATTTGGGCAGGCGCGAGACGAGGCGCGTGACGACGTAGAACACCGCGAGCATGTGGACGAACCACAGCACGCCTGTCGGCTGCACGATGTTCCAGAGATAGAGCTTGGCGAACTGGATGGGGTCAGCCCGCAGGACGTCGTTGTCGGTCAGCAGCAGGGTCAGGGCGAGCCAGAGCAGGTAGAAATACGCGAAGTGCACGACCTTCTTGTCGATGTAGGTCGTCAGGTTTGCGTTGATGGTGCGTGGCAGGAACAGGCCGGAGATCAGGAAGAAGTCCGGCATGCGGAACGGTTTCGAGAACTCGACGATCCAGCGCGTCCAGCCGGTGGCACCGACGGCCTCTTCGTAGTGGTTAACTGTGTGGAACAGAACGACCAGGAGTATGCAGATCCCCTTGGCGTAATCGACCCAGCCGACACGGTCGGCAGTGGGAGAAGGCAATGTGTTCTGCATCGTTCTGGTCCAGTTGCAGCGCGATTGCTTGCGAAAGGTAAGTTAATTCCCTTGCGGCGGCTTCGCTTCATGGGAGAAAAGCAATCGGTGTGCCGAGGCTGGCGGGAGATCACGTGTGACGGGACCTGAAGGGCGCTGGTGGCGCGGCGCGGTGATGTACCAGATCTATCCGCGCTCGTTCCTCGACATGAATGGGGACGGGATCGGCGACCTCAAGGGCGTCGCGGCGAAGCTTGATCATGTAAAGTCGCTGGGCGTGGACGGCGTGTGGCTGTCGCCCTTCTTCAAGAGCCCGATGCGGGATTTCGGGTACGACGTCTCGGACTATCGCGATGTCGATCCGATGTTCGGGACCCTCGATGACTTCAAGGCGCTGCAGAAGGCGGCGCACGAGCGCCAGCTGAAAGTGATCATCGACCAGGTGTGGTCGCATACATCGTCCGACCATGCGTGGTTTCAGGAGAGCCGGCAGGATCGCACGAACGACAAGGCCGACTGGTATGTCTGGGCGGACCCGAAGCCGGACGGCGCGCCACCCAACAACTGGCAGGCCTGGTTTGGCGGACCGGCGTGGACGTGGGAGCCGCGTCGGCGGCAGTACTTCCTGCACAGTTTCCTGCCGACGCAGCCGCAGCTGAACTACCATAGCGATGCCGTCCGTGCGGCGATCATCGACGTGGCGCGATTCTGGTTGCAGCTGGGAGTCGATGGCTTCCGCCTGGATGTGGCGAACTACTACGTTCACGACGCGCAGCTGCGTGATAATCCGCCGTCGGGCGATCCGGCGCCGGCCTTGCCGCGCAACATGCAGGTCCACCAGTTCAATTCGAACCAGCCAGAGACGCTGGAGTTTGTCGCGAAGTTGCGCGAGCTGTTGAACGGGCACGGCGACAACATGATGGTCGGCGAGCTGGCGCCTGGATCCTACGCGCTGATGCATGACTACACGCGCGGGCAGGGACGGTTGCATACGGCGTATTCGTTCGACTTCCTCGGCGCCTGGCCGGGCGTGGAGAAGATGTCGAGCGTTCTCAGCCAGTGGCGCGAGGGGCCGGATGATGGATGGCCGAGCTGGGCGTTCTCCAACCATGATGTGACGCGCGTGGCGACGCGGTGGGGGGAAGCGATCGGCGCGACGCCGCCACGCGCGGCGCCGCTGTTCATGTCGCTGCTGCTGTGTCTGCGCGGGACCGTCTTCCTCTATCAGGGCGAAGAATTGGGACTGCCGGAAGGCGAAGTGCCGTTCGAGAAGCTTCAGGACCCATGGGGGATCGCAGGTTGGCCGGCGACCAAGGGGCGCGATGGATGCCGCACGCCGATGCCCTGGAAGGACGAGGTGATGGCTGGCTTCACGAAGGCTAAGGAAGCCTGGCTGCCGGTTGATGCGCGCCAGCGCGTGCTGGCGGTGGAGAAGCAGGAGAAGCTGGCCGAGTCGATGCTGCATACGACGCGAGCGTTGGTTGCGTTGCGCAAGTCGCAGGCGGCGCTGACGGCCGGGGCTTTCGAGGTGGTGGAGGCCGCAGGCGACCTCCTCGTGTTTGACCGTGTCACGGAGGGTGAGCGGGTGAGGTGTGTTTTCAATTTTGGGGCGGGCGGGGTGAGCCAGTCGTTCAAGCTCAAGCCCGAGCTGTTGTGGTCGACCGGCGGGTTGATCGTGGCCAGCGACCTTGTGCTGGAGCCCTATGCGGCGGCGATCCTGAGGTTGGTCTAGCGCGTGGCAGGCGATCAGTGTCCAGCCGACTTCGAGAAAGCCTGCATGATGACGACGCCTGTCACGATAAGCGCCATGCCGATTATGGCGGGGGCATCCAGCTTCTGCCCGAAGATCACCCAGCCAACGATGGCGACGATCGACACGCCGGCGCCGGCCCAGATGGCGTAGGCCACGCCGATCGGAATCGTCTTCAGCGTCAGGGCGAGGAAGTGGAACGCCACGCCATAGCCGATCACGACCACAACGGATGGCCACAGCTTTGTGAACCCTTCCGAAGCCTTCAGCGATGATGTGGCGATCACCTCGGCGACGATGGACAGGGCAAGATAGACGTAAGGCATGGCGTCTCCGGTTGCGCTGGCGAGGCAGGTGGAAGTCTCCCCTCGGCATACGTTCACTTATTGGCGATGGATTGCTAGGGTAACGACATGATCCGCGTGCAGACCGAAGCTTTTGATGCCCATGCCGAG
>JBBATZ010000040.1:0-39400 GCA_040398425.1 Hyphomonadaceae bacterium | reverse complement strand
CTAGCTAACCCCTGCCGCTGCCCCGTGCGCTGCATCGCCTGCCCCACAATAAGAAGACGACGTTAGGCATCAAGCGCGAAGGTCAGCTTAGAATGATCTGTAAAATTGGATCGATTGGGCAGGTTCAGGCATCGAAATCAAGCCCGATGGCCGAGAAACGCTCGCGGTTGTCCTGCCAGCGCTCGGAAACCTTGACCCGCAAGAACAGGTGCACCGGCTTGCCGAATATCTCGCTCAGCTCCTTGCGGGAAGCCGTGCCTATGTCCTTGATGGTCTGCCCGCCCTTGCCAAGAATGATCGCGCGGTGCCCCTCGCGGGCGACATGGATCATCTGGTCAATCTTGAGCGAACCATTGCCGTGCTGCTCCCAGTTCTCGGTCTCGACTGTAAGCTGGTACGGGATTTCCTGATGCAACCGTAGCATCAGTTTCTCGCGCGTGACCTCCGCCGCGATGAGACGGCTGGGAATGTCTGCCGCCTGATCTTCCGGAAACAGATACGGGCCAACGGGCATGCGGGTCGCGAGCAGATCCGCTAGCTGCTCCACGCCATCGCCGTTGAGCCCGGAGATCATCAGGACATCGGAATAGACGCCGGTGTCAAACAACGTCTTTGTCGCCGCCAGCAGGCTGGCACGGTCGACCAGATCGATCTTGTTGAGCGCGAGGATGGCCCTGGCGCCCAGATCCTTGAGGCGGGCAATGATCGCTTCGTCCTCAGACTTGTCGCCCTGCCCCGTCCAGTGGCGCGCGTCCACGAGGTGAACGACGGCGTCAGCGTCCGTAGCGCCGTCCCATGCCGACTTCACCATCGCGCGATCCAGCCTGCGTCTCGGCGCGAAGATCCCTGGAGTATCGACCAGCACGATCTGCGAGGACTTGTGCATCATCACGCCGCGCACGGGAAAGCGCGTCGTCTGCACCTTGTGCGTGACGATGGTCACCTTCGTTCCAACGAGCTGGTTGACCAGCGTCGACTTACCGGCGTTTGGAGCGCCGATGATGGCGGCAAAGCCCGCGCGTTTTTCATCGGTCATGTCTGATCTCCTATGGCGGCGAGCATGGCGCGCGCAGCCTCGCGTTCGGCAACCTGTTTAGAATTGCCGACGCCTTGAATGGGGTCACGACCGTCGATCTCGACGGCCACAGTAAAGACGGGTGCGTGGTCAGGCCCCTCGCGCGAGACGTGACGATAGGCCGGCGCAGCCATGCCACATCCTTGCGCCCACTCCTGCAGCGCGGACTTCGGATCGCGCGCCATGTCCGTCGAGGCCTGCAGCAGCACCTTCCACTGCTTTAGAATGAACTTGCGGGCCTTCTCGAGCCCGCCATCGGTATAGATCGCTCCGATCACTGCCTCGACCGAATTGGCAAGCAGCGACCGTTTCTCCGGCCCACCGGTCGATCGCTCCGAGCGGTCCACGATGAGATAGTTCCCAAGGCCAAGCTCAGCGCCGACAATCGCGCAGGTGTCGCGGCTGACCATAGCGTTGAGGCGCGGCGCTAGCTCGCCTTCGCGCTGCTTCGGGAAACGCTCCATGAGCGTCTCCACCATCACCAGCCCCAGAATGCGGTCGCCGAGAAATTCCAGGCGCTCATTGCTCCACTCCGCTGCTTTGCCTTGTGTAGCGCTGCGGTGGGTCATCGCGCGGTGGAGCAGGATTTCGTCCTTGAATTTGTGGCCCAGGGCCGATTCGAGTGCGTCGCGTTGTTCCGGCGTCAGCTCAGGCGGTCCCTCCGCGCGGGCCCGATTGCGGCGACGCTTGCCGGTGGCGCTGCCGTTGGTCACGACGATGCCGTCGGAGTTGATGGCGACGGCAGCGCCTCAATGATCACTTGCGCCTGAGCATACGGATATTCGTCCGTGATCGTGAGATGGATGAAACACGTCATGCCGGGCGGCGTCAGCTTCGCGAGCCGTTCCGCAGCCCCGCCGGATAGCGCGAAGGTCGGCTTTCCCGTCGGCAGGTTGACGACGCCCATATGCTGCCAGTGGACGCCACGGCGCGGCACGCCTGTACCCAGAGCTTTCGCGCAGGCCTCCTTGGCCGCGAAACGTTTGGCGTAGGTGGCGGAGCGTTCCTTGCGACGGTCCGCCGTACGGCGTTCGACGTCGGTGAAGACACGGTTCGTAAAGCGGTCGCCGAACTCCTCAAGCGAATTCTCGATCCGCCGGATGTCGCACATGTCCTGACCGATGCCGATGATCACGCGTGACCTCGAGCAATATCGATCTCGTGGCGCATGCCCCTCACGGCTGCGTCCAGCCCGACGAACAAAGCCTCGCCCATGATGAAATGGCCGATGTTCAGCTCACGGACTTCGGGGATGGCCGCCACAGGACGCACGGTGTCGTAGGTCAGGCCATGGCCAACATGGATTTCGAGGCCCCGGGCATGGCCATGCGCAGCAGCCTCCCGCAGGCGCTTCAATTCCACCGCCGTGCCAACCTCATCGCCGGCAAATGCCAGTTCCACGTATTTTCCCGTATGCAGCTCCACCACCGGCGCACCCATGACGATGGCCGTGTCGACCTGCGCGATGCTCGGCTCGATAAACAGCGAGACGCGGATTCCAGCTTCACGCAACTGGCGGACGAAGGGTTCGACCTGATTGTGCAGGCGCGCGACATCGAGCCCACCTTCGGTGGTGCGCTCCTCGCGCCGCTCCGGCACGAGACAGGCTGCGTGAGGCTTGTAAGCCAGCGCGTTGGCCAGCATCTCCTCCGTCGTCGCCATCTCGAGATTGATCGGGAGTGTCGTTGCAGCACGCACCGCCTGCAGGTCCGCATCGCGGATATGGCGGCGATCCTCGCGCAGATGGATGGTAATGCCGTCCGCGCCGGCGGCCTGGGCGATCGAGGCAGCCTTGGCCGGGTCGGGATGCACGCCGCCGCGCGCGTTGCGTACGGTCGCAACGTGATCGATGTTCACTCCGAGGCGGGCGCGGACGAGTGTCACTTCAAGCCTCGCGATCCAGGCTTGATTGCAGGCAGTTTCGCGAGTTCAGGCGGCAGATCGTTGGCGTCGTAGTCCGGAAAATCGACGGCGGCGAGCGAGACGAGTTTCAAGCCACCGACATCGGCCTTGCCGTTGGCGCGATCGACCACGCAGGCTGCGCCGACAACGTTAGCGCCTGCCGCCTTCATCGCCTCCAGTGTTTCGCGCATCGAGATGCCTGTCGTAACGATGTCCTCGACGATGATCACGCGATCACTCGGCTCAACGGTAAAGCCGCGACGCAGGCTCATCACGCCGCCCTCCCGCTCGGTGTATATCGACCGGCAGCCGAGGGCGCGCGCGGTTTCGTAGCCCGGGATCAGGCCGCCGACGGCGGGGCCGACCACAACGTCGATTTTCCCAAATGCCGCCTCCAGCTTGCGGGCCAGCGCGGAACACAGCCGTTCGGTGGTGGCAGGGTGCGAGAAGACCAGCGCTTTTTGCAGGAAGACGGGACTTCTCCGGCCTGACGACAGGATGAAGTGCCCCTCCAGCAGGGCGCCGACTTTGCGGAATTCGTCGAGTACGTCTTCGGTGTTCATGGGTCGCTCTATCGTCTCAGGTCTTCAGGCTCAATCGGCTAGTCGGCGCAGAGGGGGTAGTCAGCCTTGCCTTTGGTCACGAGCTGGAAACAGCCGCACGGGTCGCTGTTTGTCGTGCACTGCCCGCGCGTTTCCGTTCCTGGCTGAGCTCCGGCCTTGGTGACGCACTTGCCCGAGCATTCCGAACTGTCAGAGCAACTCTTGCCGGCGTCCTTGAAGGTGACGACGCAAGCGGGCTTGCCCATCATGCAGACGGGACGCCATTCGCCGCCGATGGTCGAGCACTGTTCGGCTGTGCTGGCGGCTCGCCAGTCGATCTTGGCCGCCGTCTCTGGCTGAACCGGGAGAGGCGCGGTCGCGGGCTGGGCGCAGGCTGCCAGCATCAAGACGGCAACTGCAAGAATGGCACGGAACATCTGGTCTATCCCTTTACGCGGTCGGCCGAGTCCACGACGGCCAGCGCCCTCAGGGCGGCAACAATCTGGGTCAGGCGTTTATTGTCTTCCACCTCGACATCGAATTCGAAGTCGAAGAAATCCGGCGAGCGCTTCAGCGTCTTCACATTTATGATGTTGCCCTGCGCGTCCGACACAGTCTTCGCCAATAGCGCCAGCGCGCCCCGGCGGTTGGCGGTGGTGACATGGATGCGGCCGACGGCCAGCGCATCCGCATCGCCCATCGGTTTCCAGCGCAGGTCGAGCCAGCGATCAGCCTGATTTTCGAAATCTGCCAGACGCGCGCAATCGATGACGTGCACTTCAATACCCTTATCCGGTATCAGCACGCCGACAATGCGATCGCCGGGCAGCGGCGAGCAGCAGTCGGCAAGATGCATGGTGACGCCAGCGGTCGTGTCGCCACCCGCAACAAGGCTGGGGCCTTCCGCTTCGGGAGCGATCGCCTTGCGGCCCGGATCATCAAGCCCGGGGAAGGCCTTCTCCAGCATGTCGGCGGTCGAGAGGCGGCCGCGGCCGATGGCTTCGGCGAGCGCCTCGGCCTTCTCGAAACCGGTGCGTTCCGTCATTTCGGCCCGATCGACCTCTTCGGGGTCGAGGCCGATCCGGCGCAGCGCATGTTCGATCAGGCGTTCGCCGATGGCGACGAACTCGCCTCGCTCGGCGACGCGTGTCAGGCGGCGGATAGCGGACCGGGCGCGTCCCGTGACGGCGAGGCTCTCCCAATGCGGCTGAGCGGCTGGCCGCGTGCCGCGCAGCACTTCGACTGTATCGCCATTCTCGAGCTTGGTTCGAAGCGGACGCTCCTGGCCGTTGATGCGGGCGCCGATCGTGGTATCGCCGATCTCGGTGTGAACGGCATAGGCAAAATCGAGCGGCGTCGCGCCAGCCGGCAGCCGGACGAGCTGTCCCTTGGGCGTAAAGACGAACACGCTGTCCCGGTACATTTGCAGCTTGGCATGCTCGAGGAACTCTTCGGGCGAGCCGCCATGCTTCAGCATATCGGCAAATTCGGTGAGTTCAGCTTCGGGGTCGAGGCCAGCTTCGCGCGCAGCTTCCGCGTCGAAACCGTATTGCGAATTCTTGTAGTTCCAGTGCGCGGCCACGCCCCGCTCTGCAACCGCATCCATGTCCCTGGTGCGGATCTGCAGTTCGACGCGGCGATTGCCGGGGCCGAGGAATGTGGTGTGGATCGAGCGGTAACCGTTGGGTTTGGGAACGGAGATATAGTCCTTGAACTTCTCCGACAGAGCAGCCCATTGCTGGTGCGCGGCGCCGAGCGCCCGGTAGCATTCATCGACGGTGGAAACGATAAAGCGGTAGGCAAAGACGTCGCTGAGATCCTTGAATGAGATCGATTTGGTCTCGAGCTTGCGCCACACAGAGTAAGGCCGCTTCATCCGCCCCAGCAATTCACCGCGAACGCCGCGCGAAAGCATGACGGTCTCAAGATCGGACCGGATACGGTCGAGCATGGAGGTGTCATCCTCCACCAGTTCTTCAAGGCGCTTGGTGACGGCGGCATAGGCGACCGGGTTCACCTGCTTGAACGCCAGCTCTTCAAGCTCGGTCGCAAAGATGGACAGCCCCACGCGACGAGCCAGGGGCGCATAGATGTCCAGCGTCTCGCGCGAGATGCGCAGGCGGGACTCTTCCGTCGGCATGAACTCGATGGTCCGCATGTTGTGAAGCCGGTCGGCCAGCTTCACGAGCAGCACGCGGATGTCGCGTGTTGTGGCCAGGATGAACTTCTGGAAGTTCTCGGCCTGGATCAGCGCGCGCGGCGAATTGCTGCCTGTGACTTTCGGCAGCTTGGTGACGCCGTCCACCAGGTCTGCAACGTCCTGCCCAAACAGACTGCGGATCTCGTCGACCGAGACGTCGGTGTCCTCGACCACATCATGCAGCAGGCCGGCGATGATGGTGGACTGGTCGAGCTTGAGGTCGGTTAGCAGACCAGCGACGGCTACGGGATGCGCGAAATAGGGGTCGCCCGAATGGCGCAGCTGCTGGCCGTGCTTCATGACCGCGAAGACGTAGGCCTTGTTGAGTTCGTCTTCCCGCGCGTCTGGCTGGTACGTCTTGACCAGGTCTACCAGTTCGTTCTGACGTAGAAACTTGCGGCGCGGCTTCGCTGCGGCGGGAGGGGCCGTCTCAGGCTTCTTGAAAGGGGCTACGGTGGATGGTTGCCCCATGCATCACGATCCCTAGAAACGCTCTTCGCGCGCCGACTCCAGCTCGACCTGATAGGCCTTGAGAACTTCCTCTTCCGACGAGGCCGGAGCGGCAGCCAGGGCGCGCTTGTCGGCTTCTTTCTCGGCTTCCTCGTTCGGACGGACTTCCTGCAGCTCGGCGACCAAGCTGTCGCGGATGGTTTCGAGATCGACCGTCTCGGCCGCGATTTCGCGCAGGGCGATAACGGGGTCTTTGTCGTTGTCGCGATCAATCGTGATGGGCGAGCCCTCGCGGATCACGCGGGCGCGGTGCGCAGCAAGCAGGACCAGGTTGAAGCGGTTCGGGACCTTTTCAACGCAGTCTTCAACCGTGACACGGGCCATGCGAGTCTCCTTTACGGGGCCGCTCTGTCTACAGGAAGCGGTTCGCGGACGCAACATAGGCGTTTCAGCCCGGTTTTGCCAGCAATTACCGGGAGTTCAGCCAGCTTCACCGCACTGGCCGACCCTCGGCTGCAGGGATTTGACTTGGGGGGCCGGCCCCGGGCAGGACAGGACCATGCCAAAGCCTGTCCCCGTCTCCCCGCCCGAAGCCCCCAAGGACTGCCCGCTTTGCCCTCGGCTACACGGATTCATTGCGGCCAACCGGGTAGCGCATCCGGATTGGTTCAACGGAGCGGTGCCGTCGTTCGGAGAAGCGTCCGGTCGTTTGTTGATCGTGGGGCTGGCTCCCGGCCTGCAGGGGGCAAATCGGACTGGGCGGCCATTCACGGGCGACTACGCGGGCGACTTGCTCTACTCGACCCTCGACAGATTCGGGCTGTCGACGGGGACGTTCAAGGCGCGGCCGGACGATAGCCTGAAGCTCAAGGACGCAATGATCACCAATGCGGTGCGCTGCGTTCCGCCTGAAAACAAGCCGACCGGAGCGGAAATCCTGACCTGCCGCCCCTTCCTTATCTCCCGGATCGGGGCGATGCCGAAGCTGAAGGTCCTGCTGGCGCTGGGCAGGATTGCCCACGATTCAACTGTACGGGCATTGGGAGGCAAGCCGTCGGCCAATGTCTTTGGCCACGCCCGACGGCACGTGCTGGAGGGACCAAATGGCCCCCTGATCCTTCACGACAGCTACCATTGCAGCCGCTACAACACGAATACCGGCCGCCTGACGGTGGAGATGTTCCACAACGTCTTCGCCGGTATCGGGAAGGACCTGGACCAATGAGGGCCCGGTAGACTTGTCATTGATTTTCGCGTAATCGCGCCCGGCTCGCGGGTATAGCTCAATGGTAGAGCAGCAGCCTTCCAAGCTGAATACGAGGGTTCGATTCCCTCTACCCGCTCCAGCTCCTCTCACTGCAGGACGAAAAGTGTGTCGGTCGCCTGCTCGGTCGGGCCGAGCAACTTGCCGCTGACCAGGTCGCTGGCGCTGTAACCCAGCTCGCTCATGAACGCGCGCAGACCCGGCACGCTGTCGCCGAAGCGCTTCATGGACTGTGGCGTCGTCTCGCATATCACCTTCGGACGATAACGTTTCAGCGTTTCCGTGGCGCCGCGCAGCACATTGTGTTCGCCGCCCTCCACGTCGATCTTGATCAACGACAACGCGTTGATGGCGATCCGGGACAGAACATTGTCGAGGGTGTCACACGGCACGATCTCGCGCCGCACGTCGAAGCGTTCGACGAGATCATCCGTTGCGCCGACGTGGGCGAGACTGATGCCGATGTCGCCTTTGCGCTTGATCGGAATCTTCAGGTCGAGGAGCCCTGGCTCATGGCCGAGCGCAAAGGGGAACTGCACGATATTGCGCTGCCTGCGGAAGAAACTGGCGACGGTAGCGACGGAGCGCGGAACAGACTGCGGCTCGAATGCAATGACCAGACCGCCGGGATTGTTGTCCGCAAAGCAACGCGAGAAAAATCCGGCGTGCGAGCCGACGTCGACGACGCAGGTGCCGGGCACGATATGCCTTGCCATGAGGCCCGCCTCTTTCGCCTTGTCGTTCGTGAAGATCGCCTTGAAGAGATACTCCCTGGATGTGCGGTGCGGGCCCGCACAAAAGAGTTCGTATGTCGACTGTTCGACCAACCGCTTCCCTCCGACTAATCTCCAGAGTGCGTATCAGTCGATCGGCCCGCCGTCGCTCCCATTCCAGCATTTACGTAGGGGAGCCTGTCGCCTGCCCAGCTTGTGGTCAGCCGGACTACCGCTTTCGTGAGGGGCGCCACAGCAAAAAGTGCTGGCGCTTTCCGTGTCCGTAAGGTCAGTTCCCGTCACCGCTTCAGAGTGCGGACGGAGGAGAGACGACCATGAAATTCACAGCCAAGCTGGCGGCGTGCGCCATGGGCGCAGCGGTTCTGGGCAGCGGCGCTGCCTGGGCCCAGAAGGCGCCGGAGTATGTGTCGATCCCGATGGAGATCACGATCAACAAGCCGGCGGCCGACGTCTGGGCCAAGGTTGGCGGCTGGTGCGACATTTCCAAATGGATCACCCCGACGGGCGGCGTGCCGTGCAACGTGACCTCGGGCAAAGGCGACGTCGGCTCAGTTCGCGTCATCGCGGGCCGCGTGACGGAAGTCATGACCGCCAAGTCGCAATACGGCTACGGCTACACCCAGCCGAACGTCGAGGGGAAATTCTACAACCTGTACCACGGCTTCATTGAAGCCGTGCCCGTCGATGCCAAGACGACGAAGATCAACTACACGCTGATGCTCGACGTGTCAGACAAGGCCGACCAGGCCGCCAAGGACGCCGACGTCAACGGCCGCCGCAAGCAGTTCGAAGCGGCGCTCGCCAACATCAAGAAGCTGGCGGAAGCCAACTAGATCTGAGTTTGCTGGACAAAATTATGCGACGGCCCGGCCCCAAGCCGGGCCGCTTGCGTTTGGAGCTTCAGTTCGAAGCCGTCGCCGACGTGGGTGGCGGTTCGGCGGGATTCTCGAAGATGCGACGGAGCACGCCGGGCGTCAGGGCCGCGACCGGGTTGATTGAGATGTTGGCGCGGGCGAACGTGCCACGCACCGAGTAGGTCGGTGCGAACATACCCTCGCCTTGCCGGGAGACGAACAGGTCCCCGATGATCGGGAGGGCGCCCAGCACGGCGTTGGCTCCGATGAGCGACGGGGCGAGCACGCCGTCGAGCGAGAGCTCCCCAGACTCCGGCGCGATCCAGCCGCGCGCCGTGAGGCCCATGGCGGGGCCTGTTGCGCGCATGCCAGGCAGATCAATGCGGCTACCGACGAATTTCACGGGCGCATTCACCTCGGTGAACATCACGCCCTCGCCGGAGAGCACGTCTGCGAGGCCCTGCAGCGAGGCCAGCGAAAAGAGCTGGGCGACCAGAGGCGCATCCTTGAGCCGGACGTTGGACATGGTGACAAGCGCATTGCCATCGGCCCCGGCGAATTTGCCATCGAAGGTCATCTTGCCGCCGATCAGGTAGTCGGCCTTCAGCAGAACCCGCGCCGCAAAGCCTGCGTCGTCCGACTTGACCAGAACGCTTCGCACGCCATCAGCAGAGCCAAGGGCGACGCTCATGTCCCTGTCTTTATCGATCTCGCCCGCGATCGTGCCGGACTTCGGGCCTTCATCGTCGATCATGAGGGCGACGCGCGCATTGCCGATGGCGGCGTTGTCCCGCAGCTTCAGGCGATCGACATTGAGCTGAACGTCATAAGTCGGGCCCGGCTCGCCGGGGCCGCCCACGGGCGCGGTGGTATCCTTGCCGGCGCCGGACATATCAAGAAAGCCGTCCATGTAGGGGCTGGCGTTGAGGTAGGGGCCGTTTAGCGCGATGCGATAACCGCCGTCCTTGCGGCGCGAGACGGCACCGTGCAGGTCGATGGAGTCCTTGGAGTAAATCCGCTCGATGTCGAGACCGTTGATGCTGCCGGCGGCATCCAGTTGGGCTTCGCCTGTGATCTCAAGTCCTTCGGCGCGGACGTTGCCCGTGAGGATCGCGCCGCTCGCATCACTGCCATACCGGAACGAGCCTGTGGCCGTGGCGCCGAGCTTCTTGCTCCAGCCGAAATCAGCAACGTCGAGCTGTGCCTTGGTGAAATCAACATTGGCACTGATCGCATCGAAGTTACGCCCGCCTGGCCCGCTCGCGCGGAGCTCCACCGTCGCTTCGCCCTGCATCATGTTGCGGGCCGCGAGGCCAAAGGCGTTGAGAAGGTCCGGCGTTGCGCGCGCGTTGGCGACCAGGAGTGCACCGCCATCCTCGCCAGCAACCGCGCCCTCCTTCCATTCAAACGTGACCGGCGCCGGGCCGAATTCGCCAGCGCCCTTTGCGACAACGCCCTTCTCGCTGAGGTCAAACGTCATCGCGGTGTTGGCTAGCCCGAAATCGCCCATGAGATCCGCCATACGGACCTGCTGGAAGTCGCCCCTGATCGAAAAGAGCACGTCCTCGGGCTGCACCACATCGACCATGGGCTGGCGAATGTTGAGGTCGATCGACCCATTGCCGGCGATCTGGTTCACATCGAGCCCGTAGCGAGCACCGAACGCGAACTCACTCTGCTCGATAGTGCGGAGGAGGTTGCCGAGTTCGCCCTTGCCGGCGGTTGTGACCTCCATCATCGCGCCGCCCGGCCAGAAGCGCGGCAGGTTGACCTTCGCGCCGCTGAGCTGCCAGCCGCCGAGCGTGCCCGACGTGGCATCGAAGGTCATGCTGTTGCCCTTGAGGCGGCCGACCCCTGCAATGCCGGTGATTTCCGCAAGATCGCTGACCGGCTTCACGGCGGCGTTCACGACATTGAATTCAAGCGATAGCACCTCGTCCGGCAAGTAGCCTTTCGATGTCGCGCCGGGAGGCCAGTCTATGTTGAAGAGGGCCTTGGTCGCCGTGCCTGCCGTGATGCGATCTCGGACCCAGTCGCGGGCACCGGCGCCGAGATCGACGGGCCAAAAGTCCAGCACCTGGCGCGGCGTGATCTCGCCCGTGCCGACGGCCTGCCCCTTGATGCCAACCTCGGGCGCGTCGACCTTGCCGCCGATCCAGATCTCGCCGGACGCCGACGCGTTTAGCTTGCCGACAACCGCGTCGGCCTTGGTCAGGATCAGTTTTGACTGGTTCAGCGCCAGCGCGCCCTCGATGGCCGCCGTCTCAATCGACCACGGTTTCTCGAACACCGGACGCGCGTCTACACTCAGGCCTTTACCCGAAAGCTTGAATGGCGTTGGCGTTGCTTCGTCGCCGCGCATGATGGCGGCGGCATCGATTTCGCCCGTGAAACTGCCGGTGACCCAATCGCTATCGATGGTCAGCGATTTGAGATCGATGTGCTTGGTGGCGGGATCGTAGGCGGCGTCAAAGGCAAGGTTCTTCAGCGCGACATTGCTCTCGCCGAGGCGGATCTTGCCGGTCACGTCAGACAGGGAGAGGCTGGTGCTCTGGAGGCCTCCCTTTTCGGTCGCAGAGACCGAGAACCCGGCGCTCGCCGGCTTTCCCGAAGTGAAGGCGTCACCTGAATAGCCAAACATCTTGGCGACGGACACAGGATCGACGCCCTCAACAGTGACGCGGCCAGCGGCGCGCTCGACCTTGCCGTCGGAAGCCAGCGCGATGCGGATGCGGTTGGGCTCGCCAGCTATGGCGTTGGCCAGTGTGATGTCGAGGCTGAGGCTTACGCCTTCTTTCGTCGCCTTCCACACGCCGGCGACCGGGCTGGCGCTCCAGACGTTGTGCGACTTGCGGTCGTCGACATCGAGATGAAAGTCGACCAGCTCGACCTGCTCGAAGGCGCCGGCAGATATCAGGGCGCGGATCGGGGTGGCGAGGGTGGGCCAGTTGATGTCGCGGATTGGATCGAAAGGTTTGTCGGAAGCGGCTGGCTCCTGGGCGAAAACCATGTCCGCGAGGGTCCAGACGCCATCCGCAGACCGGACGACGGTGGCCGTGCCCTTTTCCAGGCGCAGCTGTCGGGGGTGGACCTTGAAGGAGAGCAGCGAGCCGGAATCCAGGGCGATCATGGCGCGGTCGGCGCGGAAGGTAACGTTCCGGGTCTTGTCCATGGCCGTAAAGCCGCGAGCCACGGCTTCGACCCGGCCGCGGTCGCGGACCCATTCCAGAGCAAGTTTTTCGATGCGGACGGGCTGGCCGCCACGGGCGTCGGCGATCGAGTGTTCGACTTGCGGACGGATGAATTCGAGGTCAATCGGACCCTGCGATAACCGCCACGCCAGTATCCCCGCGCCAGCCAGCACGGCGAAGGCCACAAAGGCGACGATCTCTAAGATCAGAAGCCGGGCGGTAATCCTCAACACATGGCTCCTGGGTGCCCACCATCAAGGCGGGACCCGTTCGGCGAAAACCGGAGCTTCACGGGGTCTGCGGAAAGACGGTACACTGCGGACATTCTTATCATCACATGATTACGGATCGATTGTGTCACACCTCCTGAATGCCGGCGATCCGGCCCCCGCATTTGAACTGCCAAACAGCAAGGGCGATACGGCGCGTCTCTCTGATTATTCAGGAAAATCCCTGATCCTGTTTTTCTACCCTAAAGACGACACCGACGCCTGTACGCGGGAGGCGGTGGCTTTCAGCGAGATGCGGACGCGATTCTCCCGCAAGGGCGCCGCGCTGCTCGGAGTTTCGCGTGACAGTATCGCCGACCACCAGGCGTTCGCCAAAAAGCATGCACTCAAGGTCGCTCTGGGATCGGACGAGGATGGGGCCGTCTGCAACGCCTACGGGGTGTGGGCCGAGAAGCAGCTCTATGGGCGCAAGTTCATGGGCATCGTCCGGTCGACCTTCTTTATCGGCAAGGACGGGCTGATTCGGCATGTCTGGCGAAACGTCCGCGTGCCAGGGCATGCCGAAGCGGTGATGGGACAACTTGCCCTTACGATCGCCTCGTAGTCGCAATGAATTTGGCCGCAATGATGCTCGATTAATCAAAGCTTAAACCGACAAGCCCTAGCTGGTAAAAAACTGGGTCGAGGGGTTCGCGCGTGCGGGATTCTGCGATATCCATCAAATCGCCGGGTACACACCAGCGGGGCATCGCGGGGCTTGGCGCGTACAGAACTGATCGGGCAGCGTAAATGGCGGTCAAGCACCTGAGGGCCAAAGTCAGAGCCTTCTTCGAGAAAGCTTTTCCGGAAAGGCAAATCTACCACCGCAGCGGCGGCTCGGTCCGGTACGTTTCCATTTCCCCATGGCGTCAGGCGATGATGGCTGGCGCAGCGACTCTTGTTGTCGGCTGGTGCCTGTTCGCTACGGTGGCGGTACTCCTGAAGGGACCGGCCGTGGATATCCAGGGCGGATCGTCGGACCGGAAGTCGGCACGGCTTGAGCGCGAGCTGCGTCAGGCGAAGGCGGCGGAGCAGACGGCGCTTGCCCTGCTCGAGACACGCACCACAGATTTCAACACTGCAATCGAAGAAGCCGAGAGCCGTCACGCGACGCTCAAGCGCCTGATGTCCAGCCTGCAGGGCCAGGACTCGGCATCGGCGATTGCCCTCAACGGATCGAATGCTTCCCTGCTGATCGACTCGACGATTGAGGAAGGGGACCCGCGCACAGCGCGCCCCGACCCCAACGAAGGAGGCGGCTCGACCAGCGGCACCTTTCGCGCCCGGACCGACAAACTGATCCAGGATCAGGCCAGCTTCCTCGACACGTTCGAGGAAGAAGCCGTGCAGCGGGCCGAGAGCGCCCGAGGCGTCATCCGGCTGACCGGCGTGCCCGCCGCCCGCGTACTGGAGCAGACCGGCATGGGCGGACCGCTGATCCCGATCAATTTCGGCGACACCGCCGTCCCGGAAGACCCATTCCAGCGCCGCATCTACGAGGTGGAAGCGCGCCTGCAGGAAGCCAACGAGTTCGAGAAGGCGATGCGCTCCCTGCCGCTGGCGATCCCGCTGCAGACGGCCTATCGGGAAACCTCTGGCTTTGGTTACCGCTCAGACCCCTTCAATCGGCGCACGGCGTTCCATGAGGGCGCCGATCTTGCAGCGTTCACTGGTGCGCCGATTCTCGCGACGGCGCCGGGTACGGTTACCTACGCGGGCACCAAGGGGGGCTATGGCCGCGTTGTCGAGGTCGATCACGGTTCGGGGTTCAAGACCGTATACGGCCACATGAATTCGATTACTGTGAAGCAGGGACAGCTGGTCGCTATCGGGTCGAAACTCGGCACGATGGGCTCGACTGGAAGAAGCACGGGACCCCACCTGCACTATGAGATACACTTCCGCGGGAAGTCGTATGATCCGATCAAGTTTCTGAGGGCTGGCAAGCATGTTCACTAAAGGCAAAACTCCGGAGCCGTCTCCGCCGCTCCAACCGGCTCCCAAGCCGATGACGACCGACGTGGCTATGGCGCCCAAGCGCGCCCCTGTGTCGCGCTCGGGTCCGTCGATCATCTCCGCTGACGTGAAAATCACCGGCAAGATCGTTTCCCAGGGCGAACTCGACATCAACGGCCAGATCGAGGGCGATGTGCGCGCCTCGGCGCTGACAGTTGGCGAGACCGGCGCGGTCAAGGGCGAAGTGGTCGCCGAGTCGGTGGTCGTTCGCGGCACGGTTGAAGGCCGCATCCGCGCCCGCAAGGTGCAGCTCTGCACCGGCGCGAAAGTCCGCGGCGACATCTTCCACGCCTCGCTGGCGATCGAGCCGAACGCGATCTTCGAAGGCGCCGTCAAGCACGCGCAGGACCCGATGGCTGACCAGCCCGCGGCGCCGCTGCCGGCCGGCAGTTTCTAGTTTTCAGCTGCCAGATTTCTGAGGAAAGGCCGTCCGCAAGGGCGGCCTTTTCGTTTGCGCATGCGGGCGCGGCCTCGCAGGTAGGACCTGCGAGGTGGGTTGGGGCTGGTTTTTGGTAAGATGCACGGGCGGTCCGCGTGCGTGAGCGCGGCCGCGCTCATCCTTCGACGGACGCGCACTGAGTGCGCTGCTCAGGATGAACGCAAACGGGGATGCACTCACAAGCCCATGGTGAGCAGCGCAGCGCTGCCGCGCGTCCGTCGAACCATGGGCGACGAACTCGGTCTTCCCCATGCCGAAGCGTTTGCGGATGTGGCCGACATAGGCGTCGACGATCTGGTTCATGTTGCGAAAGGCGTGGACGAAGTCGCGCAGGCGTTTCTGCGTTTAGGACCAGTCTGCTGGGGGCGGGAAGACTTCCAGTGTCATGCCGCGCGGGTGCCAGCCGATGCGGCGATAGGCCTGGCGCCAGAGGGCGTAGTCGAGGCGGGCTTCGGCGAGCGAGAGAAACACGGCGAAGCGGTCGCGGAGGCTTTGGCTTGCCTCTACAAGACTCACGGCTTTCCGCGCGCTGGTCATCGCGAAGATGATCGGCGTCCAGAAGCTGGCGAGAAGCCCCATCAATGCGGGCACGTCTCGCAGCAGCCATAGAGGCAAGCTCCGACGTTTCATGGGCATGAGTTTAAACCCGCCGGGAGCCCGGCCGATTTGCGGCGTGGATTCCCGCATGTTTTTTCGGGCAAGGGATTGAGATTGCTATGGAAGATTTTCCTGTATCCGCCGAATCTGGACGCCCGCCTTCCAGCAAAAGGGGGCGTAACTCTGGACCGCCGGACGCCAGCCCGGCAGTCGCTGCAAAGCAGCGAGCCATTGGCGCTTTAAGCGTTGCTGGAAAGAGCCGGGCAGGCGCCCGGCGGTCCGCAAGGCGACACGAGCGCGGAGCACCTGGGTTCCGGCTCGTACGCTTCGCGCGTGCCCGGAATGACGCTGAGGGGCCTGCCACAGCTGGTGGCGGTTTGCGCTACGCGCAAAGTCTGGATCCTGGCCTGCGCCGGGAGCGCGTGCCCAAAGGCACGCTTCCAGTCAGTCGGTGATCAGGCCTTCGGCTTCTCGTGGACGCGGATGCCGAGTTCGCGGAGCTGTTTGAGGCTCGCTTCGCTCGGGGCGTTCATCAGGAGGTCCTGAGCTTGCTGGTTCATCGGGAAGAGCGTGATCTCGCGCAGGTTCTGGGCGCCGCAGACGAGCATCACGACGCGGTCGACGCCGGCCGCCATGCCACCGTGAGGCGGGGCGCCGAACTGGAAGGCGCGGTACATGCCGCCAAACTGCTCCTCGACATCGGCCTTGGTGAGGCCTGTGATCTCGAAGGCGCGGACCATGGTTTCGGGGCTCGCGTTACGGATCGAGCCCGACGCGATTTCGAATCCGTTGCAGACCATGTCGTACTGATACGCCTTCAGCGACAGCGGATCCTTGTCGCCGTTCAGGGCGTCCAAACCGCCTTGCGGCATCGAGAACGGGTTGTGCGCGAAGTCGATTTTCTTGTCGTCCTCGTTCCATTCGTAGAACGGGAAGTCGACGATCCAGCAGCAGGCGAACTGGTCCGGCTTGGTGAGGCCGAGCTCAGCGCCCACGCGGTTACGCGCTTCCCCGGCAAACTTGTAGAAGTTCGCCGGAAGACCGGCCACGAAGAAGATCGCATCGCCGACCTTGAGATCGAACTGCGCGCGAATCTGTTCGACCCGCTCGGGGCCGATGTTCTTGGCGACCGGGCCTGCCCCGCCCTCTTCGCCTTCACGCCAGAAGATGTAGCCGAGGCCAGGCTGGCCTTGCTGCTGCGCCCACGAGTTCATCTTGTCGCAGAAGGCGCGGCTGCCGCCGCCGGTTGCGGGAATGCCCCAGACTTCGTTCTTGGCGTCCTTCTCAAGCATGCCGGCAAAGACCTTGAAGCCGGAGCCCCGGAAGGCTTCGGAGACATTGCCCATCTCGATCGGGTTGCGCAGGTCGGGCTTGTCAGAGCCGTATTTGCGGATCGACGTGTCGTACGGGATGCGCGGGAATTTCTGGGTGACGGGTTTGTCGTTGCCGAATTCCTCGAACACGCCGCGAAGCACGGGCTCCATCGTGTCCCAGACGTCTTCCTGGGTAACGAAGCTCATCTCGAGATCGAGCTGGTAGAACTCGCCGGGCAGACGGTCGGCGCGCGGGTCTTCGTCGCGGAAGCACGGGGCGATCTGGAAGTAGCGGTCGAAGCCGGCGACCATCAGCAACTGCTTGTACTGCTGCGGGGCCTGCGGCAGCGCGAAGAACTTGCCCTGGTGGATGCGGCTCGGGACGAGGAAGTCGCGGGCGCCTTCGGGGGAGGAGGCGGTGAGGATTGGGGTGGAGTATTCGGTGAAGCCGACCTCAGCCATGCGACGACGCATGGAGGCGATGACTTTCGTACGCGTGATGATGTTGGCGTGCAGCGTTTCCCGACGGAGATCGAGGAAGCGGTACTTCAGGCGCACGTCTTCCGGGTAATCCGGCTCGGCGAAGACGGGGAGCGGAAGCTCCTCGGTCACTTCGGAGAGGACGCTGACCTCCTGCACCTTGATGTCGATTTCGCCGGTCGCCAGCGTGGCGTTGATGGTCCCGGGGTCGCGCGCGACGACTTCGCCGGTGACGCAGATGACGGACTCGACCCGGATGCGCTCCAGTCGGGTGAAATGCGGGTTGGACGGCGTCACCACGCATTGCGTGATTCCGTAATGGTCGCGCAGGTCGATGAACAAGAGACCGCCCAGGTCCCGCTTGCGATGGACCCAGCCGGAAAGCTTGACGGTATTGCCGACATGGCTCCCGCGCAGCTGGCCGCAGGTATGCGTCCTGTAGGCATGCATCGGGGCAAAACTCCTGCTTTTCCAGCCAAAACGATGGGAATTGGCTTGCTAGAACGGGCGGACAAGCGCATGTCGCCGACAAGCTTGTCAATATCGGCCGTAGTCTGATTCTCATCCGATTCTGGGAGCCGGGTTTTCTGGGCTGAGCTGGGAGACGACGGATTTGAACCAGGACGACGCCGAAATCCGCCTGATCACCGATACCGCAGCGCTGGAGGCGGCCTGCGAGCGGCTCGGGCAGGACGATTTTCTGGCCGTCGATACTGAATTCCACCGCGAGACGACGTACTGGCCGCAGGTCTGCCTGATCCAGGTGGCGAGCTCGGACTATGACGTGCTGGTGGATCCGCTGGCCAAGGGGATCGACCTTGCGCCGCTGAACAAGCTGATCGCGGACCCGTCACGGGTGAAGGTTTTCCACGCGGCGCGGCAGGATCTCGAGATTTTCGCGCGGCTGATCGGGCATGTGCCGGGGCCGGTATTTGACACGCAGATCGCGGCGATGGCGTGCGGGCTGGGCGACTCGATCTCGTACGAGAACCTGGTGAGCCGGGTGGTGAAGGGATCGGTCGACAAGTCGTCGCAGTTCACGGACTGGGTGCGCCGGCCGCTGACCGAGAAGCAGCTGCGCTATGCGCGCGGCGACGTGGTCTATTTGCGCGCGATCTACAAGATCCTGCGGGCGAAGCTGGAAAAGCACGACCGGATGGAGTGGATCGCGGACGAGCATGCCGCCCTGCTCGACCCGGATATCTATGCGTTCGATCCGGCGACGGCTTGGAAGCGGATGAAGATCCGCAAGTATCGTTCGGACTATCTCGCCGTGCTGGCCCATGTATCGGCGTGGCGCGAGCGGGTGTCGCAGGAAACGGACAAGCCGCGCCAGCGCATCCTGAAGGACGACGCGATCCAGGAGATCGCACAGCAGAAACCGCGCACGCTTGAAGCGCTGGAGCGGATGCGCGCGGTGCAGCAAGGGTTCGGCAAGTCGCGGCATGGCGCGGGTTTGCTGCAGGCGATCAACGAGGCGCTGGATAATCCCGAGAAGTATGCGCCGATGGTGGACGAGCCGGAGCGGTCCGGCCCGCCGCCGGGCGCGATAGTCGAGCTGCTGAAAGTGCTACTGAAGCAGGTGTCGGACGACGCCGATGTGGCGACGCGGCTGATCGCGAACGCAGCCGACATCGAGAAGCTGGCGCGGGAGAAGGATCCGGACATCGCGGCGCTGAAAGGCTGGCGGCGCGAGCTGTTCGGAGAGAAGGCGCTGAAGCTCAAATCAGGCAAGCTGGCGCTGGCGGCGAGTCCGAAGGGCGTGAAGATCCTCGACGTGTAAGCGGAAGGCGAAAGGTTCGCGGGGGAGATCGTGGACACACTCGATCATCAATACACGGCCCGTGTGGAATCGTCGCAGGCGTTCGTCGATCGGACGCCGGCTGTCGTCAAAGACCTTGTGAAGCACAACAATTACATCTGGGCGACGCAGAACCTCAAACGGGCAGCTGACGCCTATATCGATCTCGGGCTGCTGCATTGGCGGCGCGGGATTGATCCACGCGCGCACTTCGAAGGCGCATTCCGGGCGTGCAGCGGGCTCGATGAACTCGTCAAAAAACATATGCTGCCGAAAAGCGATTTCGATCTCTCACTGGTGTACGCGGCGCTGTTCCTGATGGGACGACCGGCGCAGATCGAATATGTGGACGTAGCTGGGTGCACGGACTTCCGTTGGCCCTGTTACCAGTACCGCCTCGTTCACGCCCTCCACGACGAGGCGCCGACCGAGAGACTGACGAAGCTGGTGAAGGATTATCGCGCGACCAGCGACACGCTTCCCGACAGGATTTTCGAGGCGTATTTCCAGCTTCTCGGACTGCATCCCAGCAAGCTGGACATGGAGGAGCGCGTCAGGCGGGCCAAGGCCACATGGGTCGAGCGCAAGCGTCACACGCTGTTGCCGGAAGGCCGGGCGCTGGACGGGCACGGCGTCATGAACGACCTCTACGTGGACATCTACCTCGCCGCCGTCCTGAAGAAGATCGGCTGGGTGGGACCGACCGTGCATGCGTGGACGTGGGGTTGAGCCGCGGCGGCCCGGGTTAACCTCTCGCTAACCATAATTGAGCGTTCTGGGATCCAGAAGGATGCCCTGCCCGTGACCGATTCCATCGGCGCCACCCCGAAGTCGCTACAGCGCGCAGACGTCATGTCTGCGCTGCGGACCGCTTCGGCCAAGACAGGCGTCGGTTTCGACTACCTCGTGAAGACGGCGCAGCGCGAAAGCAATTTCGATCCGGGTGCGAAGGCTGGCACGTCGTCGGCGACGGGGCTGTTCCAGTTCACGGATGCGACGTGGCTGAACATGCTGGACCGCTATGGCGACAAGCATGGCGTGGCGACGGAGGGACAGTCGCGGTCTGAGCTGCTGGCGCTGCGCAAGAATGCGGGCCTGTCGTCAGTGATGGCGGGCGAGTTGGCGGCGGAGAACGGCAAGATCCTGCAGAAGAAGCTGGGTCGGCCGGCTACGTCGGCTGAACTCTACACGGCGCATTTCATGGGGCCGTCGGACGCCGCGCGCCTGGTCGAGGCGGCGCGGAGCAATCGCCCCGGCGCGGCCGCAGATCTGTTTCCCAGTGCAGCGCAGGCCAATCACAACGTATTCCACGGCAAGGACGGCGCGAGCCTCACCTCGGCGCAGCTCTATGCCAAGCTGACGGGCGCGGCGGTAGGCGATGCGGACACAGGCAATGTGCCCGGCGCGAAGTTCGGCGAGACCCTGCAGCCATCAAACCCTGACCTGCTGATGCAGGCGAAGCTCGGCGTCGTCTCGATGACGTCGAGCCTGATGACCGCGCTGTTCGGCCTGCAGGAAGACAAGGCTTAGGCCACGACCTTGCCGGACAAGGCTGTCTCAATCTCCACATCCGAATAGCCCAGCGACGCCAATATTTCACGCGTGTGTTCGCCCAGCTTTGGACCCGGACCTTTGGGTCCGTCATCCACACCGTGAAACTTCGCCGGCGCGGCGGGCGATGCAAATGAACCGACACCGTCCTTGCCCGGCGTCTGGACGATTCCCCCAGCGGCATGGACCTGCGGATCGACGGCGACGTCTGCCAGCGTTTGCGCTGGCGCCCACGCGATTTCCTCGGCGGTGAGCCGGGCGGCTATTTCGTCCTTCGTGAAGCGCGCAAAGGCGGCGTCGAACATGGCGGTGATTTCGCCGGCATTGTCGCGGCGCGAGCGGCCATCCTGGAAGCGGGGGTCCGTGTCGATGCCCGGCAGGTCGAACGCGCGGGCCATGCGCGGCAGGTCGGCCTTCCCCGCACGGGCCACGATGCAGATCCACGCGTCGTCCTTCGTGCGGAAGAAGTTGGTGAGCGGATTGTAGGCTTCGGCGCGTGGGCGGGTGGAGGCGATGCGACCGAAGAAGAGCTGGATCGCGAGATCGGTGTGCAGCGTGTAGAGGCCGGTCCGCAGAAGGCTGACATCAACAAGCTGGCCTTTGCCTGTCTTGAGCGCCTGGATCAGCGCGGCGTTGATGGCGGCTACGGCTGCGATGCTGGTGGTGTGATCGCCCGAGGCGGTGCGGACGGGAAAGAGTTCGGAGCCTTTCGGGGCGGTGAGTCGGGCGAGGCCGGAGCGGGACCAGAAGCTGGCGACATCGAAGCCCGGCGCGTTTGCGTCCGGTCCTTCGAGGCCATAGCCGGTCAGCGCGCAGTAGACGAGCTTCGGGTTGCGCTTCGACAGAATGTCGTAACCGAGGCCAGACCGCTCGATGCCGCCGGGGCGGACATTGGTGAGGAACACGTCGGCCGTGTCCGCCAGCTTGCGGATGATCTCGCGTCCCTCTTCCGTCCGGGCGTCCACAACGATGGATTTCTTGCCGCGGTTGTCGCTGTCGAAGGCGGGGTTGTCGGTGAGGTGTTCCTTGTCCGACCCCTTGGTCGGAAAATTGGAGCGGACGGGATCGCCGCCGGGCGGCTCGATCTTTATGACTTCTGCGCCCCAGTCGGAGAGGATGCCGCCAGCCCCCGGGGCTGCAAAATATGTAGCATGTTCAATGACTTTCACGCCTTTGAGCAGCATGCGCCTCTCCCGTTTTTCTTGTGCTGGTAGCGCATTTTCCGGCGCACCCGTAAACACCTGTTAACTCGGCGCAGCAATTGTCATTTTTCGAATGAGTTCAAGCCGCCCGAGGCTCGAAGGCCAGTCCATATGACGATCGCCACGATGCGCAGCGCCCTCACCCAGGACGATATCCGCCGCCTAGTGCGCGGCGATACGGCCGAAGCGCGCGCCAATTCGGCGCACAAGATCTGCCGTCGCATCGACACGATGGACCTCACACCCGAGGATCAGGAAAGCGCGCGGCAAATCCTCGACATGATGTGCTCGGATGCCGCCGTGCTGGTGCGCCGCGCCCTTGCCGTCACCCTGAAGAACTCGCCCAAGCTGCCGCGCGACATCGCGATCAAGCTGGCGAAGGACATCGACATCATCGCCGTGCCGGTTCTGAAGAACTCGCCGGTGATCACGGATGAAGACCTGGTCGAGATCGTGCTGGCCGGATCGTCCGAGAAGCAGGTTGCGATCGCTCAGCGCCCGACGCTTGGCGAGGGCCTTACCGAAGTCATCGCGCTGTACGGATCCAAGCAGGCGGTCGAGGCCGCGACGCTGAACGAAGGCGCGGCGTTCTCGGACGACGCCTTTGCCGGCGTGCTGAAGCGCTTCTCCAACGACAACGAGATCAAATCCGCCCTCGTCTCGCGCTCGACCCTGCCGATGCACGTGACGGAAAAGCTGCTGAACCTCGTCTCGGGCGAACTGTTCGACCGCCTCGTCAACACGCACGAACTGCCGCCGCAACTCGCCATCGAGATTGCCGCCGGCGCCCGCGAGCGCGCGACGCTCGACCTCGTCGAGCAGGCCGGCCTGACGACCGATCCCGAGCGCTTCGTGCAGCAGCTGCACCTCAACGGACGCCTGACCCCGTCGGTGATTATGCGCGCGCTGTGCCTTGGCCACATGAACTTCGTTGAGCATGCTCTGTCTGAGCTGTCCGGCGTGCCCCGCACCAAGACATGGCTGATGATCCACGATGCCGGCGCGCTTGGCCTCAAGACCGTGTTCGAACGTGCGGGCCTGCCGAGCGGCATGTTCACCGCCTTCCGCCTCGCCATCGATATCTTCCACAAGACCGAGATGGATGGCGGCCCGAACGACAAGGACCGTTTCCGCCAGCGCATGGTTGAGCGCGTGCTGACACAGTTCCAGGCCATCCCGCGCGCGGACCTCGAATACCTGCTCGAGAAGTTGAACGCGGTCGATCAGGCCCGCGAAAGCGGCGTCGTCGCGGCTTAGGCCAGGACCGCCGGGCTCCCGCCCGGCAGTCGCCGCGAAGCGGCGAAACTCACTCCCCTGAACCGATGTGCTATGCTCCCGCCAAGGAATGGCGAGATTTACATGAGCGCTGACAACCGGTCTGACATACGAAGCCAGCCCAGCGTATCAACGAAGCACGTCATAGGGGCTATGCGCCTTGCAGCTGAAGAAGTTCGCAGGGGCGTGCCGAACGCACTCGCCGGGCGCTATCATCCTCAACCAGTCTCTCAAGAGGTCGTCTCGGCAATCCAAGATGCGTATGACAAGCTATACTGGGAGAACTGGGACGTTGGATCGCGCATCACGGCAAAGTAACGCGCCTTTGGCGCGTGTGCCGGGCGGGAGCCCGGCGGTCCAAGAGTTAAAGCCCCGCGCCTTCTTCCAGTCCCAGCGCGATGTTGAGGTTCTGCACCGCAGCGCCTGAGGCGCCCTTGCCGAGATTGTCGAGCACGGCGACGAGGCGGGCCTGCTGCGTCGCTTCATTGCCGAACACGTAGAGCTTCATATTGTTCGTGTTGTTCAGCGCCTCGGGATCGAGGGGCTGAACATAGCCGCCTGCGCCAGCGCGGACTTTCTGCAGCACGCTGATGTCATCCGCGCTGGCCACGGAGACGAACGCTTCGCCGCTGTAGAAGTCGGCAAGTGCTTCGCGCAGCTGTTCGGGCTTCGGCCCGCCGGGGATCGACCAGAGTTGCAGCGGAATTTCGACCAGCATCCCCTGCGCATAGCGGCCGACGCTCGGCGCGAAGATCGGTGCGTGCGCGAGGCCGGAATACTTCGTCATCTCGGGCAGGTGCTTGTGCGCGAGGGTCAGGCCGTAGGCGCGGAAGGCGTCGTGCGTGGTCTCGGGCGGGGCGTGGCCGAACTCCTCGATCAGGCCCTTGCCGCCACCGGTATAGCCGGACACGGCGTTGACGGTGATCGGCATTGCTGCGGGCACGAGGCCTGCGCGAACCAGCGGTGCCATCAGCCCGATGAAGCCGGTGGGATAGCAGCCCGGATTCGAGATGCGTTTCGCGCGTTGCAGAAGCACGCGATGACCGTCGGCCATTTCGGGGAAGCCATAGACCCATTGCGGATCGACGCGGAACGCGGTGGAGGCGTCGATGATGACGGTGTTCGGATTGGTGACGAGCTTTACCGCTTCCTTCGCCGCATCATCCGGCAGGCAGAGGATGACGGCGTCGGCTTCATTGAGCATCGCGGCGCGTGCGGTGGCGTCCTTGCGGCGCTCCGGGTCGATGGAGATCACGTTGAGGTCGCGGCGCTTTTCGAGGCGCTGGCGAATCTGCAGCCCGGTGGTGCCGGCTTCGCCGTCGATGAAGACTTTTACGGTCAATGGGGGCGATCCCTCAGGCCAAAAGCAAAAGGGCGCTTCGGTTTCCCGAAGCGCCCTCTCGAAACAGATATCGAGGCGGACTAGCGCTTCGAGAACTGGAAGGACCGGCGGGCTTTGGCCTTGCCGTATTTCTTCCGTTCGACGGCGCGCGGGTCGCGCGTCAGGAGCTTCTGCGGACGCATGGCGGTACGCAGTTCCGGTTCGAATTCGACGATGGCGCGGGCGATGCCGTGACGAACAGCGCCGGCCTGGCCGGTGAGGCCCGAGCCTTTGACGGTGCAAACGACGTCGAGTTCGGTTTCGCGCTTGGCGGCTTCGAGCGGCTGACGGATCATCAGGCGCAGAACCGGGCGTGCGAAGTAGTCGGCGATGTCCTTGCCGTTGACCGTGATCTTGCCGGTGCCGCGCTTCACCCAGACGCGGGCGGTTGCGGTTTTGCGGCGGCCCGTGCCGTAGGAACGGCCGAGCTTGTCGATCTTCGCGGCGACGGGAGCCTTCGGAGCAGCGGCCTGGACGCCGAGCTCTTTGATGCTGCCCAGGGATTCGACGGCTTCAGCCATGATCAGGCGACTTTCGCGTTCTTGGAGTTCTTGGATTTGAAGTCGACGACTTCAGGGTTCTGGGCGGTGTGCGGGTGCTCGGCGCCGGCATAGACGCGGAGTTTCGAGAACTGCTGGCGGGCCAGCGGGCTCTCACCCGGCATCATGCGCTTCACAGCCAGCTCAACCACACGCTCGGGGAACTTCCCGGCGAGGATCTTCTGCGGCGTGGTCGTCTTGATGCCGCCCGGATGGCCGGTGTGGCGATGGTACTTCTTGCGCACCATCTTGCGGCCGGTCATCGCGACCTTGTCGGCATTGATGACCACGATGTGGTCGCCGAGGTCGACGTGGGGGGTGTAATCCGCGCGGTGTTTACCACGCAGGCGAAGGGCAATGTAGGAGGCCAGACGGCCTACAACGACGCCCTCGGCGTCGATCACGACCCATTTATTCACGGCATCAGCCGGTTTTACAGAAACGGTTTGCATGCTCCGGCGCGGAGCCTTTCTAGGTCAGAGTTAGGTCTGATAAACGAACGGGTGCAGCTATAGCCGCCCCAACGGTTTGTCAACACGGACCACCAAGCTGCGGGGCATAGACTGTCGAGGGCCGGAAACCAAGCATTTCCTTAGGCTTTGGCCGACTAATCCGCCCCCCCATCCCCGCCCCCGCCGCCCCCATCCCCATCCACATTGCCATCTCCATCGTCATCCCGGTTGGAATCAGCAGGCTTCTTGGGAAAGATGGGTCCGTCGCCGGTCCCTGGCACAGGGGTCATGAGCCCCGTGCCGTCGTCCCGGGGCTTCCGTTTCTTGGCTCCGAATGCACCGCTGAGAAGAAAGAACGGGGCAACCGCCATGCAGATGATCAGGATGATCACGAAGGTGATCAGAATATCCATGGCGGGTTCCTGGTTGGCGGCGGGCGAGTGGCGCGGGCTTGGCAATCGACGGTTCGAGATGCCTCTATACTCCGGGCGTTAAAAGGGGCGAAGCACGATGAATCGCAGGACCTTCCTGATGGCGGGCGCAGCTTCGGGCCTCGCCCCCGCACTGTTTCCCTCTGGGGCCTATGCCGAGGGGCTGAATTACGACGCGCTGTCCGCGCTGCGGCAGGTTGGGCTGGACGAAGACACGTCCGAGGTGATGTCGACTGCCAGCTACATGATGGACGTGCTGGGGCCCCGGCTTTCGGGCTCGCCGCAGTTGCGCAAGTCGGCGGACTGGGTGGTCGGCAAGCTGAAGGGCTGGGGCGTTCCAATGGCCGGGCTGGAGGCATGGCCCGCAGACCCCACCGGAACCAATAACGGGTTCCCGCGTGGCTGGGCGAACGAGAAATTCTACTTCCACGCCACCTCCCCCAACGCTTTTCCGATCTCGGGGATGTCGATCGCCTGGACCCCAGGCACCAAGGGCCTGGTCAGCGGCGAATGCGTGCTGATTGGCGACATCGAGGATAGCGAGCTGCGCCGCACCTTCGCGGGCAAGCTTCGCGGCAAATGGGTTCTGGGACAGGCCCCGGCAGAGATGCGGGCGCAGTGGGATCCCTTAGCCCGCCGCCTGTCACAGGCCGATCTTGACCTGCTCGAAACGCCGGCGCGACCGGTGGAGAATGGCTCGCCCCCCGCTGCAGCATCTGCTGCGCCGCGCGGACCTGTCGGCCAGCAGCTCATCAGCCGGAACACGTTCTACTATGAACAGGGCGCGCTCGGCGTCATCAGCACCAACAAGGGGCATGGCACGGTCAACGTTACCGGCGGCGGGCGGGCCGATGGTCCGGACATGCTGCTGCCGCGCATCGCCATCGAGGCTGAGCATTATGGCCGCATCTCGCGGTCGATCCTGCAGGGCCAGCCTGTCACCCTCGAGGCGGATATCCGCAACGCCTGGTACGACAACCCCGAGATGTACAACATCGTCGCCGAGATACCCGGTCGCGAGCAGCCAGATGAAGTCGTGATCATCGGCGGCCACTTCGACACTTTCCACGCCGCGACCGGAGCGACCGACAATGGCGGTAATTGCGCGGCGCTGATGGAGGCGATGCGCCTGCTCGCGCTGACCAAGGCGCCGCTGAAACGCACCGTGCGGCTGTGCCTGTGGAACGGCGAGGAACAGGGGCTGATTGGGTCGCGCCTCTATGTCGCGCAACATTTCGGCGGCGTGCGGGGCGCACCGACGCTGGGCTATGAACGCGGCGAGGTCGTGCCCATCAAGCGCGCGCACAGCCGGTTTCAGGCGTACTTCAATCTCGACAATGGCGCAGGCTCGATCCGAGGCGTGCACAACCAGGGCAACAAGGCGGTCGTGCCGGTGTTCAGGCAATGGATGGAGCCGTTGCGGGATCTCGGCGTCAGCGCGGTGTCACAGCGGATCAGCCGGTCGACGGATCATGCCTCCTTTGACGAAGCCGGCCTGCCCGGCTTCCAGTTCATCCAGGACCCGCTGGATTACGAACCCACGACTCACCACACGAACATGGACTTCTTCGAAGCCCTGCAGCCCGAGGACATGCGGCGGAACTCGGTGATTCTGGCCAGTTTCGCGATGATGGCGGCCAACCATCCCGGCTTCCTGCCGCGTCAGCCCCGCTCCTGATGTCTTTATTTCTTTGATTTTGCTAGATTTTTCTTGGCGCGACAGTCTTGCATGCACCGCGCAGCAAGACGCGATTGACAATCGTTCGCACATTGATGCAAATAGTTCTCATGATCATCTGTGTGTGCAGAGCTCTGAATACTGCGAAGGTGAACGACGCAATCGCGGCGGGCGCGCGGTCGCCGGCGCAGGTGCACCGGCACCACGATACGACAATCAACTGCGGCAAGTGCTGTGAAACGGTGTGCGGCATGATCCGTGAGCAGTCTGGCGCTTCCTGCGCGGACGAACGGGAACTGGTCGCCGCCGAGTAAGCTGCGAACGCTTCGTCCTCGCAGTCGCAAAAATGTCCAATAGAAACAACTTGCGGAGCTCCGAGAGTCGGGGTCTTTGAGTTCAGTTGTGCGTTCCGACCAGCCCGGCGGCCCTTCTCCCGGTGCAGCCACTCAATCCAAGGAGCCTCCGCCATGAAGGGCGACGCCAAGGTCATCGAATTCCTGAACGCCGCGCTCAAGAACGAGCTGACCGCGATCAACCAGTACTTCCTGCACTCGCGGATGCTGCGCGACTGGGGCGTCTCGGAGCTCGCGAAGAAAGAGCACGATGAGTCGATCGAGGAGATGCATCACGCCGACTGGCTGATCGAACGCATCCTGTTTCTCGAGGGCCTCCCCAACCTGCAAGACCTCGGCAAGCTGTTCATCGGCGAGAACGTGAAAGAGATCCTTGAGTGCGACATGAAGACGGAGCAGATAGCGATCCCAGTCCTCCGCGACGCGATCGAGCATTGCGAGAAGGTCCGCGACTACGGCTCTCGCGACCTGTTCTACAAGATCCTCCACAATGAGGAGGAGCACGTCGACTACATCGAGACGCAGATGGAGCTGATCGCGCAGATCGGCATTCAGAATTACATCCAGCTGCAGTCGAAGCCGAATGCGAGCCAGGCCCTGGAATAGGCGGCGGGCAGCACACGCTGTGCTTCGGCAGACGGCCTTCGGCCTGCTCAGTATGAGCGCTAGTTGGCTAGCTCGCTTGTAGGGAAGCGCTCATCATGAGCAGCGACCAACGGGAGCGTTTGTCGAAAGACGAGCGCAGGCTCGCCGGACTTGCACGCTCCACCACCGCAACATTTGCTCACATGAGCACCTTGCTCCATCACCTAGATCTCATCGCCTCCGACCCCGTCGCGTCGCGGTCGCTGTACGAGCCGTTCCTCGGCCATTGCGGCTTCACGCTGAAGAGCGCGGGCTATACGTGGGCGGGGTTTGGTCTTGGCCACGCGCGCTATCCCTGCATCACGATCATGAAGGCGAAGGGTGATGGCGCGACGCGCAAGCGTGATCGCTAGTCGTCGGGCTGCATCACTTCGCCATGCCCCAACGCGTTGACATAAGGAAGGCCTTGCGGAAACTCGAAATTACCCGAAACTGCGCTCACAGGCCTCGCACGCCCTTTCGGGGAGTTTCCGCCGATGACGCTCACGCTTGAACAACTCAGGACCAAGGTGGCTTCGCAGAAGACCAACCTGCCCGCGGTTTACGGCGACGTGGATTTCTCGATCAAGCCGGAGCGGTTCGCAGACGAACTCGTCCTGAAGGGCCCCTCGCAGAGCAAGTTCGACGCGATGCGGCCCAAGCTTCTGGCCGACACCGAAAAGGTTGAGCGCATGCGCGCTTACACGATGCTCGGCGACACGGTCGCGGATGCTTATGCCGCGCTGATGCCGAGGTATGGCTTCCGTCCGCTGGTGAGCATGCTGGAGCATGCGTGCGACCATGGCGTGGAGAGCATGAGCGATGCGCCGCCCGAACTGGTGAACTTCATTCGCGCGATGGAAGCGACCCCGGACTGGGTCGACATGAAACTGGTCGAGGAAGGCGCGCGGCAGAGCCGCGAGGATAGCGCGAACTATTCGCCCTTCGTCATTCGCGGCGCCTTCATCGCCACCTTCATGAACAAGTACTCGGCCCTACCCATGGCGCTGACCGGCACGCTGTCCAACGAGACGGCCGGCCGTCGCGTGAAGGACACGGCGAGCTTCTTCATCACTTCCACCCTCCCCGGCGCGCTTGAGCGCTTTGGTCCGGGATTCAAGTCGGCGGCGATGGTGCGCCTGATGCACTCGATGGTGCGGTTCAACGCACTGAAGCGTTCGAACATCTGGGACATCAAGACGTTTGGCGTGCCGATCCCGCAGGTGGACCAGATGCCGGCTGGCCTGATCGGCGTGTTCCTGCTGGCGTTCAAGATAACGGCGAAGGGCCGGTTCGAATACACGCCCGCGGAGCGCGCGCGCGTGGAGCTGTCGCGCTATCGCTGCTTCCTGCTCGGCTTGCCGGAAGAGCTGGTGCCGGCAACGCCGAAGGAGATGGTCGACATCATGGTGATGTACGAGCAGACGCTTCGCAAAGGCTATGACGACAAGACGTGCGGGGAGCTGTTGCGCGCAACCATGGCAGCTTACCTGCCGACAGACGAAAAGCTTGGCAGCAGGATGTTCGACAAGCTGGAGCGCAGCTTCTCCAAGATCTTCTTCCTGCTCAGCTTCATCGGCGGTGATCAGAAGAAGGCCGCAGAACTCGGCGTGAAGATCACGCCGTGGGACTGGGCGGTGTTCATCGGATGCGGCGCATATATCGGCGCGCGCAAGACGCTGTACGGCATCGCCAACAGCATTCCCGGCGTGCGTGAAGCGACAGACCGGATGCTGGTGAAGAAGATCGAGCGCATGCTCGCGAGCTATGGTCACGCCGCGCACACCAGTGATGCGACGCAGTACAAGCCGGCCGTGGCGCGGCCGCAGGCGGCGGAGTAGCAACGAGCCCTGATCGCTTGCTCTCAAACGCCGGGGTCGTCGCTATCCAAATCCTGAAAGACATTGATCGATCGCCTTGCCAGCACCGACATTCACAGACACGCTGACATCGGCGGTAAGTGCGGCCGTCCTGCACAACGATGCGCTCGAGGAGACGGCATAACATGAAATTGTACACCTCCATCGGCCCCAATCCGCGGGTCGTGAATATGTTTCTTGCCGAGAAGGGCGTCGAGATTCCTCGCGTCAACGTCGACATCATGGCAGGAGAGAATCGTCTGGAAGCGCATCTCAAGCGCAATCCTTCCGGGCAGTCCCCGACACTCGAGTTGGAAAACGGAAGCTTCCTCGCCGAGGTGACGGCTATCTGCGAGTACCTAGAGGAGGTGTACCCACAACCCGTGCTGATCGGCGCGACGGCGGAAGAGCGCGCCATAACGCGGATGTGGACGCGACGCATCGACCTCCACGTGGTCGAGCCTATGCTCAACGGCTTTCGGGCGGCGGAAGGCTTTGAAATTTTCAAGAACCGTTTGCGGCTGCTTCCTCAGGCGGCTGACGACCTCAAGACGCTCGCGCAAGAACGCATCGCCTGGCTCGACGGCCTGATTGCCGGTCAACCGTTCATTGCTGGTTCAAGCCTCACGTTGGCTGACATACTGCTATTCTGCATGCTCGACTTCGGCGCCAGCGTGGGTCAGCCACTGAAACCGGAAAACAGAAACATCCATGCGTGGTTCGCAAGGATGAAGGAGCGCCCGAGCGCCGTAACAAGCGCGTGGTAGGTTTTCGGCGACCCCGCCATTGGTGAGACTGCGATGAACTCGGCATTGATGGGCAATGCCTGCGGGACGCGCTTTCCAATTCGGCAGGAGCAACGGGCGGGCACATGGATGACTTTCTCAAAGCTGCTGTATTCTCTGTTGCAACAGTGGTGTTCGTCATTTGGCGCGCGAGCGCGACGGCGGATCGCCTGGAGGCAACTGTGATACCCGGGCAGGCGCCCAACCGTGGGCTCTACTTTTGGGGCTCGCTGATCTTCTTTGCATGTATCGCCGGGGGATTTCTGATCGTCCGCCTGGCGTCCGACCAATGATCTCATCTGGCCGAGGTCCGGCCGCAAGGTGGTGCAGCTGAATTGGTGACATACCTTCGAAGGCCTGCCAGACAATCCGTTCGCTTCCCGCCCCACTGCAGCCACGTTCAAGCCTTCTCAATCATCGCGGCGCATGCTGCGCCGATCCAGCATTCGGCGCGCCCATGACCAAGCCCAGCACCTATCGCAACCTCATCCTGCTGTGGGCGGGCATCGCGATCATCATGGCGGGCACGGTGGTGTGGGCTGCCACACAGGTGGATGATCCCCTGTCGCGCTACATCCATACCGACAAGATGCGACACATCCTCGCCTTCGGGGCCATCGGATTGTGCGCCGGCCTGCTGCCCACAAAGCTCGCGCGTCTCGTCGGGCTGGGCGCCGTGCTGACGTTTGCGATGGCGGTGGAGATCATCCAGATTCCCATCCCCGATCGCTCTGCTTCGGTCAGCGACCTGTTCGCGAGCGGCGTCGGCGGGCTTGCGGGCTTCGGCCTTGGCGCTGCGATTGTCTCGCTGTGGCAGATGGTGCGCGAGCGGATGAAGCCGGCGCACAAGCACGGCTAATTGACGGCCAGCCCTTTCAGGAACGCGGCATACATGCCGTGCGCGCGTGCGGTGAAGTCGGGATCGTATTTCACACGCCAGTCCTGCGCCTCGATCTCGTCGAACGCGTGCGTGGCGCCTTCGAAAAGCTCGACCTTGATCGCCTGCCCCGGCGTCTTCATGCCCGTCAGGACGCGCGCGACATTGCGGCCGCCGACCACGCTGTCGGCTGTTCCGACGATCGCCTGCACTGGCACATCGATGCGGAGGCCACGCTGTGGGGCGAGCGCGCCGATGCCCTGCCACGGATAGAGGATGAACGCGCCGCTGAGGCCCGCAAGCGGCTCGTCGGGAATGCCGGCCAGCCGCGTCTCACGCTCGGCGTCGCGGCCGGGCTGCAGTGCCATTGCGTCGAGCACGGTCCACGCGCCATGGCTCCAGCCAGCGAGCGCCACGCGCGCTGGATCGGCCCATGCCTGCCGTCGCACCCACGCCAGCATCGCATAGAGATCGCCTGCCCGTTCGCGCCCCCACAGCTGCAGGCCGGTGCACACCGTGGCGTACGCTTCGAGCCGCGAGATACGCCGATGCGCATAGCTGTCGACGACAACGACAGCCCATCCTGCCGCCTGCGCGACCGCGGCCCAGCGCCCCTGCAGGTTCTTCTTGCCGCCACAGCCGTGGAACTGAATTACCACGGGATGTGGGCCATCGCCTTCGGGCAGGAACAGCTCAACTGAAGGCGCAAGCGCCTCGATGCGCTGGTCGATGGTTTCAGGCGAGAACGACGTCGCCATCAACTGCTCCTGCTGCGTAACTCTGTCAGCAAGGCATGATCGAATTCAGGCGTCTCCATGGCATTCCAGGACGCAAGCGGTTCCGTCAGCAGCGCACGTTGCTGGGCGGCTTCGAACGTCGCCCCCGGGATCAGCTTCAACTCGTAAAGTCGCTGGGGAGAGTAGCCCGTCAGCACCCATGAATAGTGCCAGCCTAGACCCGCAACCTTGGCGAGTTCGTTTGTGCAGTTCGAGGTGATCGTGTTGTAGAAGCGCGCGTGCGTGGAAACGTCGACCGTCTGTTCGATCAGTGCGCGCAGGAAGCTGCGCTTCTGCATTGCGTCCAGTTGGAGCGGATACACATAGATCTGCTTGTGGAGCATGGTCACACGGCGGGTGAGCAAGTCGCGCGCGGTGGACCAGACATAGGACAGCTCGAACTTGTTGAGCGCCCCCTGCACGGCATCGTAGGTCTCGCCTTCCTCAAGACGCGCCTCGACCGTCAGGCCGAGGACGCGGTCGCCGGCGAACTCGAACAGGATAAGGGTGTGTGCGGCGTAGGGCTGACCCGGCTGTGGCTCGACAACGAACCAGACATTCCGCAGTTCATCAAACGTGTTGGCGAAGGTGCGGGAGCCTTTGGTTCTTGGCGCCGTGTCCGTGTAGGACCAGTCCGTGACGTGATCGAGCGAGAACGATCCCTGTGACAGCTCGACCTTCGGCATACGCGACAGGTTCTCAACCCAGCTCCGGTCAAGTCTCGGCTCGGCCAGCATGACGCTCCCGAACAGGATCGCGATCGCGCCGGCGAGCCCAATTGCGAGGCCCGTCCAGGGTCGTTTCCTGATCCAGTTCCAGACCCGCATGTGCCCCATCCGATGATTCCAGTCTCAGCATGCGGCAAGTCTCGACGGCAAGCGACCCGGTCCTGCCCGTTCTAACAGCACGCATTGCCTGCTCAAGTGGCTTGCCGCATGGGCGCCCCCCGCCACACGGGCGAACATTTGCAGCGGCGGCTGCAAGTCCGGGCGAGTGGCAGTTGCCTTCCCGATGCGGAGGATTACAGCTTGCCGCGTGGCGCGTGGGGTCATCTATGCCTGATGTTTTCGTTTCCTATAATCGCGAAGATCTGCCGATCGCGCAGCGCGTGGTCGACGGCCTGGTCCATGAGGGCCTGAACGTCTGGCTCGATATGGAGCTCAAGGCCGGCGAGAACTACGACGAGATCACCGAAGAGCGGCTGCGGGCGGCGAAGGCGGTGGTGGTGGTGTGGTCCAGCCGCTCCGTCAAGTCGCGGTGGGTGCGGGCGGAGGCGACGATCGGACAGCGCAAGAGCACGCTGGTTCCCGCCATGATCGAGGACTGCGACCGGCCCGTCATGTTCGAGCTGATCCAGACGACCGACCTGTCCAAGTGGGAAGGCGACCGCGCCGATCCGAACTGGCGCAAGCTGGTGGAGACGATCCGCGAACGTATCAAGGCCGCGCCGCCGGGGCCCCTGCTCCAGGAAGGCGGCGTGAAGCGCCCGACCAACAAGAACGGAAAGGTCAAGGCGCCGCCAAAACAGGTGGCCATGCGCAAGGAGCATATCCAGAAGAAGCGCGGGATCGGCGTCGGCGGGATCCTGGTGCTGTTGCTGTTGTTCATCGCGTCAACGATTGGCGGACTGTATCTGTGGCGACCGCAGCAGGTTGGCGACCTGATTGCCTCGTTCATGCACACAGCGCCCGCGAGTGAGCCGGTGCAGGCTGCCGAGGCACCCCCTCCCGCGCCGACACCCATGATGGCTGCCGGGGCACTTCCTGAGACGGCGCCTGTTGAGACGCCAACCGAACCTCCGGCGACACCTGCACCTGCAGCCCCGGTTGCAGATACACGCGGGCCCGCGCCGGCCGCGAGTACGTTCCGCGATTGCGATGGCTGCCCGCTGATGCTGAACGTTGCGGGCGGCACCTTCCTCATGGGCGCCCCCGATGACGAGCTTGGCCGCAAGGCGTGGGAAGGGCCGCAGCGCAAGGTCGCTATGGCGCCCTACGCAATCGGCATCACCGAAGTAACGTATGAAGAATGGGACGCGTGCATCGCAGACGGCGGCTGCGCCAAGTATACGCCGAAGGATAACGGTCAGGGCCGTGGCAAGCAGCCTGTAGTCAACGTGTCGTGGAAAGACGCCGCAACCTACGCTGCGTGGCTGACCAAGAAAACTGGTCGCGTCAATCGCCTGCCGACGGAAGCGGAGTGGGAGTACGCGGGCCGCGGCGGCACGACGACGCCATTCTGGTGGGGCGCGATGAACGACCCAACCAAAGCGGGAACGGGCGCGACGGCGCAAGCGGTCGACACGTTGGCGGCAAACCCGCTCGGCCTTGTCGGCGTGACCGGCAATGTGCGTGAGTGGGTGCAGGACTGCTACGTGAACACGTTCGCGAAAGCGCCGCTGGATGGACGCTCGGTCGAAGTTGCGAAATGCGCACAACGCGTGCTCCGTGGCGGGACCTATTCGGATCCTGTCGAAGGCCTTCGCATCGCAGCGCGCTCGCGCAACGACCCGACCAAGCGAGACACGCGCACAGGATTCAGGATCGCGTCGGCGCCTTAGGCAGGCTGTTATGACGGCTGCGCGCTGGCAGACGATTGCAACTCTCCTGGTTTGCCTGTCCGCGTGCTCGCTGGAACCGGGATTTGATACGGCAAACGGCTCGGTGACTTGTTATTGCGGTGCGGAGGGGCGCGGCAGCATTTTCCGCGTTACCTACACAGGCAAGGAAGCAACGATCGACTATTTGGGCATGCGTCACGTGCTCCACTTTGTGTCATCCGTCTGGCCACGCCATGACGATCGCTATGAGGGAGAAGGCTACCTTCTCACGCTTGACCCGGAAGTATTCCTGACCACCCGCGATGGGGTGCGTATTGGTCCTTGTGGTTGATTGAGCTTTGCCCGTCCGCGACAATCCGCCTTGACGCCGCCGCTTTCTTCGATCAAACACCGCCGCCTTGGATCAACCTCCTTTCGGGAGCAGCCGATGAAACGGCTCTACGAAAATCAGATCGCAGCGATCTTCCAGCCAGTGCTGGACGAACGCGATCGCATGGAGGGATAGGTCCAGGAGCCAGCATCGCTGGTTTAAACCGAACCCTCCGCGCAGTGCGCCGGAGGGTTTTTTGTTGTCCGCATGGATGATGACAAAACTCCGGGATGCGCGGAGGGTCTGCGAACAAGGAAACGCAGACATGAGCACGTTTGAAGTGTTCGAAACGGCCAAGGGTGGCCGCATCAAGGCCTGGGTGAAAGGCGTCCCCGTCGAGGACAGCGCCCGGGAACAGCTCGAAAACGTGGCGGGGCTGCCGTTTGTACACTCTCACCTCGCCGTCATGCCCGACGTCCACTTCGGACGCGGCGCGACCGTTGGTTCGGTGATCCCGACCAAGGGCGCGATCATCCCTGCAGCTGTCGGCGTCGACATCGGTTGCGGGATGATGGCGGTGGAGACCACGCTGCGCGCAGAGCACTTGCCAGACTCGCTGGCAAAGCTGCGTTCGGAAATCGAGCGCAAGGCGCCGACGGGCGTGGGACGCGGCGGGGAATGGGGCACGACGCCTGACTCCGTCATCTCGCGCTGGCGCAATTCGGATCTTGAGGCGCGTCTTGATCGCATCCGCGACAAGCACCGCAAGATTCCGAACCACAAGGTGGCCGCACAGCTGGGCACGCTTGGCTCGGGCAACCACTTCATCGAGGTCTGTATCGATGAGCGTGGGTTTGTCTGGGTGATGCTGCACTCGGGCTCGCGCGGCACGGGCAACCAGATCGGGCAGTACTTCATCGAAGCTGCCCGGCGCATGCTGGAAAAGCGCGTGCTCGGCTATCACGTGCCGGATCAGGATCTCGCCTTCTTCGTCGAAGGTGAGCCGATCTTCGACGACTACATCGAGGCGGTGAGCTGGGCGCAGGATTATGCCCGCGCCAACCGTGAAGCGATGATGGAGCGGACGCTTCAGGCGCTGCGCGAGCATCTGCCGAAGTTCAAGCTCGGCAAGCATGCGGTGAACTGCCACCACAACTATGTAGAGAAAGAACACCACTTCGACGCCGATGTCTGGGTGACCCGCAAGGGCGCCGTCCGCGCGGGGCTCGACGAACTCGGGATCATCCCGGGATCGATGGGCGCCAAGTCGTTCATCGTGCGCGGCAAGGGCAACCCGGACTCGTTCTGCTCGTGCTCGCACGGCGCAGGCCGCGCGATGTCGCGCACCAAAGCGAAGGCGACGTTCACGCTGAAGGATCACCGCGAGGCGACCGAAGGCGTTGAATGCCGCAAGGACCAGGGCGTGATCGACGAAACGCCGATGGCCTACAAGGACATCGACGCCGTCATCGCGGCGCAGTCCGACCTGATCGACGTGGTTCACACGTTGAAGCAGGTGGTGTGCGTGAAAGGATAAGGACTGAAGCCGGGCGGCGGATTGGCCGTCGCCCGGCGGACTACCGGAAAGGAGAAGACGATGAACAACCTCTGGTATCAATGCCGCATGCAGCAAGGCGCAACCGAGACTGTCGGCTGGATTGAAGCACGCGGGGCCCGCAAGGGCGCGCACGTGGAGCTGAAGACCGATAAGTTCGACGACGGTACATGGCTCGTCATCGACGTCTTCCCGCCCGGCATGGACGCACAGGCGCTTCGCGAGAAGCAGGGGTTCGATCGCAAGGGTTTGCCTTCGATCGAGCGCCGGAACTAAACACGGGGCGGCGTGCGCACGTCGCCCCAATCCTGGCTGTAGGGACGAGAATGGCTGATCGTGTAAGCCTCGAACGTGGCGGTCCTTCGCAGCACGAGACGCTGGCGAATCTCGTGCAGCTCTACGTGCACGACTTCAGCGAGTTTCTCTCCGTACAGCGCAAGCTGGCGGTGGAGGAGGATGGCCGGTTTTCGGATCTGCTGCGGCTGGATGAGTACTGGAACGAGCCTGATCGCTCTGTGTGGTTCATCCGCGCTGGTGGTCAGCTCGCGGGATTTGCGCTGCTCAACACGCGGTCGCATTGTGATCGGCCTGTCGACTTCAACATGGGCGAGTTCTTCGTGATGCGAACGTTTCGGCGTGAGGGCGTCGGCGCGCGGGCGGCGATCGACCTGATCCAGATGCACGCCGGTCAGTGGGAGATAGCGGTCAGCATGCGCAATCCGCCTGCGCTGGCGTTCTGGCCGCGCGTGATTGCGGCGGCGGGCGCCTCGGATATAGAAGCGCTTTAGGGCGACGGAAAGGCGTGGACGGGGCCGATAACGCGCTTCGTTGTTCGCTAGGCCGCGCGAAAATCGACGGGCGGCGCTTGTACGCCGCCCGTCGAGTTCGGGGTAGATGTCAGATCGCTTCGATCACAGTCGCAATGCCCTGCCCGCCGCCGATGCACTGCGTGGCGAGCGCAAAGCGCTTGCCTTCGCGCTTCATGATCTGCGCGGCTTTCGCGGTGATGCGGGCGCCGGTTGCGCCAAGCGGGTGGCCTATGGCGATGCCGCCGCCGTCAATGTTGACCTTCTCCACCGGGATGCCGAGTTCGCGGATCGAGGCGACGGCTTGTGAGCCGAACGCTTCGTTGATCTCGACTACATCAATTTCCTTGATGGTGAGGCCGGCGCGGGCGAGCGCTTTCAGCGATGCGGGGACGGGGCCCATGCCCATGATTTCCGGCGGGACGCCCGCGATCGCGACAGAGCGGATGCGACCGAGAACTTCAAGACCACTGGTCCTGGCGTAGGCTTCGCTGGTGACCAGCATTGCAGAGGCGCCATCCGTGAGCGGCGATGACGTTCCGGCCGTGACTGTGCCGTCGACCCGGAAGGCCGGTTTGAGGCCCGCGAGACCTTCTAGGGTTGTCTGTGGGCGCAGCGTGCCATCGGCGTCAACGATGCCGTCGGCGGTTTTGACGGGCACGATCTCGTCCCTGAAGCGGCCGGCGCGTTGGGCTTCAGCGGCCTTCATCTGCGAGACGTAGGCGAGCTTTTCCTGGTCGGCGCGCGAGATGCCGTACTGGCGCGCAACATTCTCGGCTGTCTCGCCCATTGAGATGTAGGCGTCGAGCATGACGTCCGGGTTGTTTTCGGCCTTACCCTTGAAGCGCAGATTCGGCGAGTGGTTGAAGCCGCCTTGGGGAACGCGCGTCATGCTCTCGACGCCGCCAGCGATGAAGGCTTCGCCGGCGCCGATCGCGATCTGGCCGACGGCGTAGTGGATGGCCGACATGGACGAGCCGCAGAAGCGGTTCATCGTGATGCCGCCGAGTTCTATGGGCAGACCGGCGAGAAGGCTGGCGAGGCGGGCGATGTTGGAGCCCTGCTCGGCTTCCGGATAAGCCGTGCCGAGGACGACGTCTTCCAGCGATCTGGGGTCGATGCCGGTGCGTTCGACCAGGGCCATAATTGCGATGGCGGCGAGATCATCAGGCCGGACGCCGACCAGCTTTCCCTTGTTGGCGAAGTGGAACGGGGTGCGGGTGAAACCTGCGATTACGGCCCGGGTCATGTCTGTCTCC
>JBBATZ010000039.1:0-40183 GCA_040398425.1 Hyphomonadaceae bacterium | reverse complement strand
GGTTTGCTGCATTCCTCGGTACGCCGAGTACGGGCCGGTGGGCCCATTCCTGCCGTTCGTCATTCAAGCTTGGGGAGGTCCGAAAATCCTGAGTGCAGGCCACCCAAACTAACGTTCCTTGAAAAAGTCACTTCCAGGCGGGAGCATCCCAAATCGCGGCGGCTCGACATTGGCTTGCTGGCGTCCCGGCAATTCATTCCAGGCCGCCCATGCGTCATTCACACAGATCCGCCATTGCGCGAGTATGGCATTCAGGTCAGCGGCGTTGAACCAAAGTGTTCCTCGAAGTGGATCCTGCTCATCGCCGATGCGCTGCGGGGATTTCAAAAGATCCGCACAGCTCGTCACCACGTCAGATGCAGCAACAAGAAACTCAGTTATGCGCTCAAGCGCTTCAATCGCTACCGCGTAACGCCGCATCGCATCGGGAAAATTCGAAGCGTGTCGGGCTGAAGTATTTTTCCTCAAGGAGCACCTGCAATTGCTCGACCGGTTTCAATCCCCATTACGTCATGTCCAACTGAAAACACGATTGCTGCTTCAATCATGTTGAAATCATGGGGTTGCCGCCTGGCCGGGATTGGTGAGTCAGTCCCAAAACTCAATTTGAGGTATCGGGATCGCTGACGGAGGGGTTCGGCGGATGCAGACTTGCGAGCGTGGCCCGAAGCTCGGCTAGAGATAGATGACGTCACCGTCTTCCTCCCATGCAGCCCTCGGCGGTGCGGATTGCCTTGTTTGAGAAGTCGGAAGCAGCTTTTCTTTGTGCGCAGAGATTTTTTGGCCGGGCTGCAAAAGCTCCAAAAACGCTGACAGAGGGCCGCCAGACGTACCGGCTGCTTCGACAAAGTGCCCGCATGTGCCCCAGATCAAGAACTGACGCGAAGTGATTGGGCCGTGCCAGACCAGATGACAGGTGTGATGTCGGGGGTCATGGAGGATCCGCTGATACGTACTGATTACGGCTGCGCGATCACCCTCGAGTACCTGCAGGAACACGCCTGCATGGCTTATCAATGCTCCCGTAACGCCAGATTGCGCGTTACGAGCTTTGGCCTGCGCGAGAATGTGCTCGAATGACAGCCTGTCTTCGCTCGCGGGAAATGCGCGTGCGCGGCTGAGATAGATCAACGCGTAGAGGCCTGCCTCAGCAGGCCGGTCAGGATGCCCGTATCTCTTCAAGTTCGGACACCCAAAAACCGCCTCATAGATGAATTTGTAGCGTGGTTTTGTTAGCCAACTCTTACTTGAAGCAGCGTGTCTGATTTTGAATCCTCATTGTGACCTGCCTAGGGCCTGGTTCTTCCTCAGCCGAAGCGGCGTCATGTATCGGATCAGGTTGCGCTAGCTTAGCCCCCCTGCATCCTTTGTGGCATTGCTTGGCCATCCATCTTCTCGAAGGCGGCGCCGACATCCGGGTGATCCAGGTCATGCTCGGCCACGCCAGGAAGGGTAGAGGCCTGTTCTGTCAATTGGCCTGGGACCCCTGCGCATGAAGATACACTGAGGCTTGATGCAGCGGGCACTGGAGTGAGCCGAGCATGGTGGCGCACGCTCGCACGTTTGATCGATGCCAAGATCCCGAATGGAAAAAAAGGGTAAACAAAAGGGCCGTAGATTTTAACGAACTGGAAATCGCGACGTGCCACATCAAGCTCCACAGTCATACCGGAGATCTAGCTTGAAGTCGTCGATCAAGGTTCAGTTGCTTGCCGTACTCGCGGTGCTCGGCGTCACCTTATTTTTGACAAACGTTGCTGCCTGGTGGGGACAGACACGCGCAAGCGCCAGCCTCGAGACCATCTACAGGGATCGGGTTGTTCCTCTCCGTGACCTCAAGGATATTTCGGACGCCTACGCGGTATCCATTGTGGATGCGACACATAAGGTTCGCAGCAGGGAGTTCAGCTGGTCGGAGGGAGCTCAGGCAGTATCAAGCGCCTCAACGAGAATTGACAAACTCTGGCGGAGCTACACAGCCACGCTCTTGACGGAAGAAGAGAGCGGGCTTGTCTCGGAAGCGCAGGCGCTGATGGGGACCGCCGATAAGGGCGTCACCGACCTCTCCCGCATTTTGAAGACGGAAGATCAAGTGGCGCTCGATTCATTCGTAACGACCAAGCTCTATCCCGCGATCGACCCTATCACCAATGTCATTGCAAGCCTGATCGCGCTTCAGGTGAAACAGGTGGAAGTCGAGCACGGATCAGCTGTCGCGGCATTTCAGTTCAGCACAGTACTATCCGTCATGCTTGCCCTGCTCGGGGTTGTAGCAATCATCGGCGGAACAGTTCTGCTGCAGAGGCGCGTTATCCGTCCGATTGCGAAACTGACAGAGGCCATGGACAAGCTGGCGCGTGGCGTCTGGCAGGTTCTCGTACCCGCAACGGAACGTAACGACGAGATCGGTCAGATGGCGAGGTCGGTTGAGGTCTTCAAGAAGAATGGCGTCGAAAACGAAGCGGCGCAGGCAGAACAGGTCAAGCAACAACAGACGCGTCTCCAGCGTGCCGAACGTACTAATGTAATTGTTGGCGACTTCAACTCCGTTGTCAGCGCGATAGTCCGTAGCCTGTCTTCGGCATCATCTGAGCTCCAGACAACAGCGCAGGCGATGTCGTCTCAAGCTGCCGAGACTTGCAGCCAGGCAGCCACTGTAGCGGTGGCCTCAGAGCAGGCATCGGCCAACGTTCAGGCGGTTGCTGCTGCGGGCGAAGAGCTGTCGTCTTCGATCTCCGAGATCAGTCGCCAGGTCTCGTTGTCGACTGCTGCGGCATCGCGCGCAGTTGAAGAAGCTGAAAGCGCCAACGCGCATGTCACAGGCCTGATCGAGGCTGCAAATGAAATAGGTGCGGTTGTAAGACTGATCAGCGAGATCGCGGGGCAGACGAACCTGCTTGCGCTCAATGCGACGATCGAAAGTGCGCGGGCTGGAGAAGCCGGTCGTGGCTTCGCAGTGGTCGCCGCCGAGGTGAAGGCGCTCGCCAAACAGACTGCTGACGCGACGGAGGAGATTTCTTCCAGGATATCTGAAATTCAGGTGGTCAGCCAGCGCTCTGCAGAAGCCATCAAACGCATTTCGACGGTTATCGCAGAGGTCAGCGAGGTTTCCAACGCCATCGCCAGTGCCGTTCACGAGCAAGGAGCGGCTACCGAGGAAATTGCGCGCAATGTGATGGAGGCTGCGACCGGGACACGTGAGGTATCGTCGAACATCTCTGGTGTCACAGAGGCCACACAGACAACGGGCGCGTCCTCGGCGCGAACGCTCAATTCAGCAAAAGAACTGGCGCGGCAGTCGGAAGAGCTTCGCCAGCATGTCGACGACTTCATTCAGCAGTTGAAGGCGGCTTGAAGGAAATTCGACATTGCGTTTATTCGATGGAGTGAACTTCGGTTCTCGCTGCCTCAAACTGGCGTGCCGTGCGACCCGCAAGGTAGTCCACGTAGTCCTGGTTCTGCTTGAACCGCGCGCCAGCGACCGCCGCGATCTCAGGATCGCTTCTGAAGCCGACGCGACGGCCATTCACATCACGCTATCGTTGATCCGCTCAACTGGCGATGCCTGCGCGCCCAGAACCACTGCGGTAGCCCGGGGCGGCGCAATGAGCTTGCGTGTGCCAATCAGACTATCCGTTCGACTTGTCCATAGAGCCAGATATCGGGCTCATGGAACGGTCTGCCAAACGACTGGGGCTCCATGAATTAGGTGTGGATCGGCCGCAGTCATATCCGAGGGGCGCATCAGTTCCTTTGGCCGCGCGCCGGTCCGATTCACTGGACAGAATTTGGCGTCTGCTGCTTAGATCCGAGGTCTATGTGAAAAACGAGAATGATCTTGCGATCCCGGTTGCCGGCACCCTGACAGGGTTGTTGGCAATCCTGATTGAAGAACTGGACCGCGCGGGAAGCTTGTCGCGATCACAAATTACCCAGCGCCTCGAAGGATATTTACACAGCGCGGATCACAACACAGGAGATCGCGCCAGACCACATGGGTGGCTTGAGAAAGCCATCATTGTTGAGCTGCGGAGCCTGCTGCTCAAGCCCTCAAATGAGCCCTTCAAACTCGCCGTGGTGGCGGGAACTGACGTGGACCCTAAGCCTGATGACCCTGCTTGAGGGTAGGTGACGTCACCCAGGATTTTTGAGCCAGGCTCATAACGTCAATGACTGCTGCTGGGCAAGCACGCGCTTGATCAGTAGGGCGGGAGTGACCGGCAACGTACGAGCGCCGCTGCCATCGGTAACATCAGGCCAAGCTCCGAGAAGTTGGGGCCGGAAGTGGGCATTAAGCTGACAGCCTGCCAGACGACGCGGTGGTTGCTAGCCGCCGGCGCCCGGTTCCAGTTTGGTGGATCTGTCGTAGGGAGAAGCGCGAAGAATCGCGCGCTTTTCGGCAGTCCGTTACCTGCGGCTCAGGCAACCCGCGCGATCCATCGGCAACCAAGGGACGCACAGTTTGTCAACGACGTCGCTCGACCTGGAAATTCGGAATCTGACCGGGATCGGAACCTGGGACTGGAATCTCGAGAAGCAATCGACTGTATGGTCTTCGGAGGCCTACAGGATTTTCGAGATCGATCCCGAGAGCCCCGTAGCTCCATGCCTACTTCAAGTGTGGACCCTAGCGAGCGCAATGCCACAGCAGATCCTCATAGCATCAAGTCATTGGCCGGGAATCGCGCGGATTGTCGATCTCGATGAAGTACTTTCGCGCCAGCGCAACGTGTTGCCCGTCGGTTGGGCGACCGTTCTGCAGAAGGGCCCTTAATGGAATTCGTTGGTTGGCGTGTTGTCGATATGGCCGTCGCGAAGGGTGATGCGGCGCGTGCAGTGCGAGGCAATCCGCTCATCGTGGGTGCAAATGAGGAATGTCGTCCCGTCCTCGCGGTTGATGTCACGCATTAGCGCCAGGACCTGATCGGCTGATGCCCTGTCCAGACTGCCTGTAGGCTCGTCGGCCAGCACCAGCTCGGGGTGGTTCATCAAGGCCCGCGCAATCGCTACGCGCTGCTTCTGTCCCCCGGAAAGTCGGGCAGCTGGGAAATTCATCCGGTCCGAGAGCCCGACGCGCACAAGAAGTTCGGATGCCCGCTGGCGGATAGCCGAGGTCATCCCACCTCTGGTCGCTGCCGCAGGGAAACCGACATTCTCCAACGCGGAGAAATCGGGCAGCAAGTTATGGAACTGGAAAATGAAGCCAAGGCGCTCGTTGCGAAAGAGGGAGCTCTTGGCGTCTGAGAGGGCATCAACGCGCTCGCCTCCAATCGTAATGATGCCCGCAGTTGGGCGTAAAAGGAGGCCGACGATGGAAAGCAGCGTCGACTTTCCAGATCCCGAGGCACCGAGCAGGGCCACCAGTTCTCCTGGATCAAGCGTGACGTCGACGCCGAACAGCACGCGCGTAAGCTCATCGCCATTCTGGAATGTCATGACGATACCTCGCGCATCCAGAACCGAGGTCATTGCTGTATTGCCTCCAGAGCGTCGAGACGAGCAGCCGACCGGGCCGGTATGACGGAGGCGAGGACAGCGCCAGCCGTTGTGAGGAGAAAAACAAGCGTATAGCCACCCTCTGCCGGTGCAATCGGCAGGGCGAGCGCACCGTCGGGTTTGGTGAAGGTCGCCAGCCAGCTGCAGAGACCATAACCGGCGAGGCAGCCCAGCGATGCTCCGACGATGCCGATCAGCAAACCCTGCATCACGAAAACCGATGCGATGAACAGGCGAGAAACGCCGAAGGCGCGCATGATACCGATCTCGCTCCTGCGGCGATTGGCCGACAGGGGGAGAGCGCTTGCGATGCCAATAAGGACCGAGATCAGCGAGAAGACCTGGATCAGTGTTCCTGTCTGCGCCTGTGCGGTCAGGGCGTCCGCCAGGCTGGAGTTCCTGTCCTGCCAGGGTGTCGCGCGCAGGCCGGTCGCGCCGCTCACGAAGGCTGCGAATTCGCGCGCCTGGCCCGTGTCTTTCAGCTTGATCTCGATATTGGTCACGCCCGACGGAAGAAGAAACAGCGGGCGGGCCGTTTCTAGCGAGAGATAGGCCACGCGCTCGTCCAGGCTCTGAACACCGGACTTGAAAATGCCCTCGACGACAAGGAGGCGATCGATACTGCGGTCGGTCCTGAACAGAACCGGCTGGCCAACGGAAAGCCCCATCGTCTCCGCCAGCCGGACGCCAATCAGAATTCCGTTGGCATTGAGACGAGCGTCGCCCACGACGATCTCCCGGCTGACAGGTGAGATGGCGTCGAGATTTTTCGGGTCGATCGCGGTTACGGCCACGGGGGCCGCAGCCTCTCCTCTTACAAGCACCGCGCTGCCGGTAATCTGAGGGCTGATCGCAGTAACTTCGGCCTGACTTTCCAGCAGTGCGACTGTCGCCGCCCACGTTCTGATCTGCTTGCGCTGAAGCATCGACACAAGCGCCACGCCTTCGGTATCGACGCCGGAACTTGGCAGGATTCGCGCGACACGGTCGGCAGGCTCAAGCGACACGTGCGCGCTCTTGGCCGTAACGTCGTCCGTTAATCTGATCGCAAGCCCCTGGATCAAAGCGGTGATGAACACGAATGCCGTGACGCCGAGCGCAACGCCCGCGATCAGAAGAGCTGTTTGCCAAGGGTTAGACCCGAGGTAGCGGCGCGCGACGAGGAAGGCGAACACGGCCTAGTTTCCTGGGCTTGAGACAGTCGTAGCGGTTTCGCGCGGGTTGATCCGTGCGGAAGCGTGTGTCTGGCCAGGCGTCAGTACCACCCTGTCGCCAGCCCTTGTCCCGGCTGTGATGATGGCGTTGAGGGATGGCCATGAGTCGAGCTTGACCGGCCTTGCGACAATCTTGCCACCTTGATCGACGACGTAGACGTGCGGGTTCGTTCCTGCATCGATAACGGCCTGCCGTGGAACGAGTAGGGCATTCGCGCGGACGCCGAGGACGATGGTGACGTCGACGGTTCTGCCGGGGGGAAGAACGATGCTTCTATCTGGCAGGAGCTTGATCGATCTTCCGCCGGTGGCGGGGTCGACGCGAGGCGAGATTTTCGCGATGCGAGCTGTAAAGATGGCATCCGATCCGGACGGGGCAGCGCGCGCGGTCATGCCCGGCTGCAGGTCATCGGCATAGGCCTCATCCACTTCGACGTCTATTTCACGAGCATCTGAAGAACCCAGCTGAAATAGCGTCGTGGCAGGCGTTACAACCTGGCCATTGTCGACCGGTCTCCGCAGGACCACGCCTGCCATCGGAGCACGGACGGTAAACTCCCCCAATCTAGCGGCAGCCGCACGTCGATCCGAAGCTGCCGCAACCAGCAAGGCCTGAGCAGATCTTGCGGCCGCACGCGCGTTGTCTAGCGCTGAGCGCGATGCAAAGCCCTTTGCCGCGAGCGTCTCCGTACGCGTCAACACCAGCTGCGTGCGCGTAACTTCGACCTGCGCCGACTTTTCTCGCGCAGCCATTGAGCTCGTTTCGGCAGCTTCGATGTCCGAGCGGATGAGAGCCAGGGGAGTTCCTTTGGCGACAACTGCACCTTCATCCTGCATCAATTGCAGGATCTGGCCCGCATTCTGTGATCGAACATCGAGCGTATTGCGGGACTGGACGCGACCGACAACAGACAGCGCGATTTCCACGGACCGCGGCGCGAGCGTGATGACTGCGATCTCGACTGGCTGGAGAAGCAGCCAGCTCGTGACAATGATCATGCCGGCGCCGACAACAGCTGCTAGCACGAGGAGTTGCTTCTTCGTTGGCTGCTTTGGCGTCTCGACAATCTCTGGGTTCTTCAGGCCGGGTAGTTCACCAGCGCGCGCCAGGCTATGCACAGGAGTGCTGACAGTGCTCGATGCATCGTCCATCTGGTGTCACACAGGGGCAGCGTCCGCGCGTCAGTGTCATGCGGACCGGTCACGCAGAAACGCTGCGCTCCCCCAAAAGGTCCGAAGAACTTGGTTTATCGTTTGGTTGTTGTCGGCTCGTGAGTGGTTTCCGAAGGTCTCCGGAGCTGCTCGACCCCATTAGCGTGAAAAACACTTAGCCCAAAGCAGGCGCAGGCGCCGGCCGTCATGGTTTGCGAGGCGCCTCAAGACGCAGAAGGAGCGCCGCTTAACTGCCTGGATCTGGCCAAACCGGGTCGCTTCCCAGGAACTGCCCTTCGATGTGCCGGCGAATACAAAAATCGCCGGTTATGAGAGTTATGCGCCGATGAATCCCGTCAAGGCGGCTCTTCATGGACTGGCAATGCGTACTGCGGTAACTTTGTTACCATGCGTATTCTTCGCAAAATACTTGCGATCGTACTTGTCTCGCTTGTCGCCGGTTATGGCGCAGCGACTGCGGGACCCGTGCACGTTCATCAGATCAACGCATCCGAGGCCATGCATGAACACCTGGTGAAATTCACCGGGCATGGGGCTGAAGGCCACGGCCACCACGAAGCAGACTCCACCGCCGAAACCTCACATGCTCACGACCAGCGCGATACCGACCGCGCCCCGGGCAGCGAAAACCCCGACACCGACCCGGTCTTCCATGTTCACGGATGCTCGCACCCCGCGATTGTCGTCCAGACCGAATTCGTTGGACGAGCCGAAACGATGGCCCCCGCAGTGTGGAGCGAACTGAGCACCTCTGTTCGCTCGCTGGGTTATTCGCCGCCGCGTAAGCCACCCCGCACTTTCCTCTGATCCGAAGTTTGCGCTCGCCGCGGCGGGCTCGTAAGTCTTTGAGACAGAGGAGCCATCCTTGTCATTTCTCTATAAGATGACCCGTTTGGGGGTTGCCGGGCTCGCCGTCGCGCTGACGGCCGGGACGGCTGCGGCGCAGGTTATGGACGCGCCACCATTGATACTTGAAGATGCGTTCGCGCGAGCGCTCAACGATGCGCCCGCGCTGGAGGCGTCTGAGCAAGCGCGGCGTGCGGCAGAGGCTGGCCTCCGCCAGGCCGAACGTGCGGTCAATCCAACGCTTGAGCTGGGCGCCGAGAACTTCGGTGGCTGGAGCAGTTTTCAATGGATCGAGCGAACGGAATTAACTCTTTCGTACAGTCAGGCCCTGGAAATGGGCGGAGATCGCGAAGCGCGGACACAGCTGGCGGGAGCGGGGGTGAGGGCGGCCGAACTTGATGGCGCGCTCAGACGACAGGATGTGCTGTTCGAGGTTGAGACAGCCTACGTCGCAGCCCAGGTCAGTGTGGCCAACCTCGCCGTCGCCAATGAAAGGCTTGACGTAGCCAGAGAAATCGTCGCCACGGTCGACCGGCGGGTTCGGGCTGCTCGGGACCCGTTGATGGCGGCCTCGCGGTCGCAGGCTCTTCTGGCCGACGCGGAGATCGCCGTTACCAGCGCTCGCCTGGCTGCCGACGCGGCGCGCCGCCAGCTGGCAAGCTACTGGGGAGGCGACGCTGCCTTCACTGTTGACCTGTCAGGCTTTACCAAGCCAGCGCCCGCTGTAGGCGACACCACCAGCATCGCCGGCAGTCCAGCAATCGCCCGGGCGCAAGTAGACGAGCAACGCGCCACGGCCAATCTGGCTGTGGAACGCGCGCGGGCGCAGCCTGACCCCACAGTGTCCGCAGGCGTTCGCTACTTCAACGAGTTTGATGAAGCAGCCTTCGTCGTTGGCGTCACCATCCCGCTGACCTGGTGGGATGACAATTCCGGCGCTGTCGATCGCGCATCAGCCGAACGGTCGAAGACGCGTCTTGAAGCCCAATCCTTGCAACGCAACGTCGAACGGGAGGCCGCATCCGTTTCCGCACAGATGGCTATCGCGCGTGCGGAGGTCGAAGCGATTGATGCACGACTGTTGCCCGCGGCCGAGCAGGCTCTTCAGCGGGCGAGAGAAGGTTACGCAGCCGGAGCCTTCTCTTATCTTGATGTCCTAGAAGCACAGCGTGTCCTGGTCGGCGCACGATTGCAGCGCAATTCCGCCCTTGGTTCCTATCATCGCGCCCGCGCGGCGCTCGCCCGCCTGACGGGCGCGTATGCCGGCATGGAACCGGCTCGGGAGATTTCTCGATGAACGTCCAACTGATCAAACGCAGCTTCCTGGCGCTTGCCATGGCGACGCTGCTCTCTGCCTGTGGTGAACCGGCGGCGCCTGCGGACGAGCATGGCGAGGAAGCCGTTACCGAAGAGTTCGAGCGCGGTCCCCATCGTGGAAGGATGCTGCGCGATGGCGATTTCGCCGTAGAGATCACGATCTTCGAGGATGGGGTGGAGCCGCAGTTCCGGGTGTTCCCCTATCTCAATGACAAGCCGCTTGCGTCCGCCGACGTAAAGCTGGTGATGAAGCTTGGCCGACTTGGTGGGCGCGTCGATTCGTTCGCCTTCATGCCAACAAGCGACTATCTGCTTGGCGGTGGCGTCGTCCATGAACCGCACTCCTTCGACGTGAGTGTCTCTGCTTCTCACGCGGGAGCTACACACCAATGGTCGTATGCCTCCTATGAGGGACGAACGACTTTTGAACGCGAACAGGCTGACGCTGCTGGCGTGAAGGTCGAAGCAGCCGGCCCCGCCGAGATCGCGGAAACAATCGCCATGTCGGGACGCGTCGAACTCCAGCCTCAGGGACGGGCCGAGGTGCGAGCCTGGTATCCCGGACGCATCGTCACGATGACGAAATCAATCGGAGAGCAGGTTCGCAAGGGTCAGACCATTGCCACCGTAACGTCGGCTGAAAGCCTACAGACGTATGCGATACCCGCGCCGATTTCTGGCGTTATCATGGAACGCAATTCCAACGTCGGCGATGTCGCCGGCGAGGCCGCGATCTATGTCATCGCCGACGCCACCAAGCTGCACGCCGAGTTTTTCATCTATCCCCGTGATGCCGAACGCCTGCGGGCGGGGCAGGCGATCACTGTCCGTAACCTTTCAGGCGCCACGAGCGCAAAGCTGACGATCGAGACGGTGCTGCCAACAGCCGACATGCTGACCCAGACCGTGATCGCGCACGTCGAGCTTCCGAACGCGGATGGCGCGACATGGCGACCAGGGCAGGCGGTGGAGGGTGAAGCTGTGGTCGGCGCGCATTCAGCGCCGCTGGCGGTTCGTACCAAGGCGTTGCAGCGGTTCCGCGATTTCACGGTTGTGTTTGCGCGTATCGAAGACACTTATGAAGTGCGGATGCTTGAGCTGGGCCGTCGCTCGCCCGAGTGGACTGAAGTTCTTGGCGGGCTCGAACCGGGCGAAGTCTACGTTTCCGAGAATGCCTACCTTATCCGCGCGGACATCGAAAAGTCCGGCGCTACCCATGATCATTGAGGGCTGGCGCCATGCTTGATGCCATCATCCGCTTCTCGATCCGCCAGCGATGGGCGGTGCTGGCGGCAACGCTGGCGGTCGCCGTGCTTGGCGTCTGGAGTTTCCAGCGACTGCTTATCGACGCGACCCCCGACATCACCAACGTGCAGGTGCAGATCAATACGGAGGCTGAAGGCTATTCGCCGCTGGAGGCCGAGCAGCGCATCACCTTCCCGGTCGAAACGGCAATCTCCGGCATCCCCGGACTCGACTACACGCGCTCGATTTCGCGTTACGGCCTCTCGCAGGTAACCGTCGTTTTCAAGGACGGGACAGATATCTTCTTTGCGCGCCAGCTTGTGAATGAGCGCTTGCAGGCCGCGCGCAGCACGCTGCCTGACGGCATCGAGCCAACGATGGGACCCATAGCGACCGGGCTCGGCGAAATCTTCATGTACACTATCGAGCCCGAGGGCGACGCGCGCAGACCTGACGGCGAGGAATGGACGCCCGAGGACCTGCGTACTTTGCAGGACTGGGTGATCCGTCCGCAGATTTTGGGAACGCAGGGGGTTACGGAGGTCAACACCATTGGCGGCTATGTCCGGCAGTATCATGTGACCCCCTGGCCGGATCGCCTGAGTGCGGCCGGGCTGTCCATGAACGATGTGATCCAGGCGCTGGAAGTGAACAATGCCAACCGCGGTGCGGGCTATGTCGAGCGATATGGCGAACAACTGCTGTTGAGATCGGAAGGGCAGGCGACCGGCATCGCTGATCTGCAGGCCATCATCGTAGCGAACCGAGGCGGTGTTCCAGTACGCGTAGCCGACGTCGCCGATGTCGCATTGGGGGAAGAGCTCCGGACAGGCGCCGCGACCGAGAATGGTCAGCAGATCGTGCTGGCGACGGTCCTTATGCTGATGGGCGAGAATAGCCGCACCGTGGCTCAAGCTGTCGCCGAGAAGCTAGAAACTGCAGCAAAGGCACTTCCCGCTGGCGTCGTTGCCAAGCCGATTTACGACCGCACGGCGCTTGTTGATCGCACGATCGAGACTGTCGAGACCAACCTGCTCGAAGGCGCGTTGCTGGTGATCGTCGTACTGTTCCTCCTACTCGGGAACATTCGCGCAGCAATCATCACGGCCGCGGTCATTCCGCTTTCGATGATGCTGACCATAACGGGGATGGTTCAGAACAAGGTGTCAGGCAACCTGATGAGCCTGGGCGCGCTCGACTTCGGCCTGATCGTCGATGGCGCCGTCATCATCGTGGAAAACTGCTTGCGCCGTTTCGGGCAGGAGCAGCATGGGCTAGGCCGCTTGTTGACCCGCAGCGAGCGCTTTGCGATGGCGGAAGCTGCCACCGTCGAAGTGATCAAGCCGTCGATCTTCGGCGTGCTCATCATCACGCTTGTCTATGTGCCGATCTTCGCGCTCACCGGCGTCGAGGGAAAGATGTTCCATCCGATGGCGTTCACGGTCGTGTTCGCGCTCACGGCCGCGATGATCCTGTCGCTCACCTTCGTGCCTGCCGCCGTTGCACTATTTGTAACAGGCAAGGTGGAGGAAAAGGAAAGCTTCATGATGCGCGGCGCGCGCACGCTGTATCAGCCCGCGCTCGACTGGGCCTTGCGCTTCCGCTGGGCGATCTGCGCGGGAGCGTTGGGTCTCGTTGCCATTTCGGGTTTTGCGGCGTCGCGCATGGGATCGGAGTTCATCCCGAACCTCGACGAGGGCGACATCGCGCTTCACGCCCTGCGCATACCTGGCACCAGCCTCACGCAGGCTATCGGCATGCAGCAGACGCTCGAGGCGGCGATCGCGAAGCTTCCCGAGGTCGAGCGCGTGGTCGGCAAGATCGGCACTGCCGACATCGCAACCGATCCCATGCCTCCGAGCGTGGCCGACACCTACGTGCTGCTCAAGGACCGCAAGGACTGGCCCGATCCGCGCAAGCCTCGCGACGAGTTCGTTTCTGAACTTGAAGCGGTGGTCAGCCGCATCCCCGGCAACAACTATGAGTTCACACAGCCGATCCAGATGCGGTTCAATGAGCTGATTTCGGGCGTTCGTTCAGACGTGGCTGTCAAGATTTACGGCGACAATCTCGAACAGCTTGCGGAGCTGGGCGAGCAGGTCGAAGGCGTCATCGACGCCATAGACGGGGCTCAGGACGCCAAGGTCGAACAGGTCACCGGCCTGCCGGTCCTGCAGATCACGCCTAACCGGTTTGCGCTTGCTCGCCTTGGCCTCAACGTGGCCGATGTCCAGAACGCCGTCGGCACTGCTTTCGGCGGCACGGAAGCCGGTCAGGTTTTCGAGGGCGACCGCCGCTTCGATGTCATCGTGCGCCTGCCTGAACGGTTGCGCCAGGATGTGGACGCTATCGGCCAGCTTCGTATTCCGTTGCCCGGACATGATGGCGATCCGAGAGGCTATGTTCCGCTTCAGGAGGTGGCTTCCATCGATCTCTCGATCGGCCCCAACCAGATCAGCCGCGAGAATGGCAAGCGACGCGTCGTCGTGACCGCGAACGTGCGCGGGCGCGATCTTGGCTCGTTCGTGACCGAACTGAGAGAGAAGGTCGGCGCGGAAGTCGACCTCCCGGCGGGCTACTGGGTCAGCTATGGCGGCACATTCGAGCAGCTGATCTCGGGCGCTCAGCGCCTCGCTTTCGTCGTGCCGGTCGTACTGCTGTTGATCGTGGGGTTGCTGTATGGGCTCTTCCGCTCGATGCGCGAGGCGCTCGTCGTCTTCAGCGGCGTTCCGCTCGCACTGACGGGCGGTATCATTGCCCTGATTGCACGCGGCATGCCGCTTTCCATCTCCGCCGGCGTGGGATTCATCGCCCTTTCAGGCGTCGCCGTCCTCAACGGAGTTGTGATGCTGACTTTCATTCGCTCCCTTCGGGAAAAGGGCCAGAGCATTGATGAAGCCATCCGCGACGGCGCGCTCACCCGACTTCGTCCGGTGCTCATGACAGCTCTCGTTGCGAGCCTTGGCTTCATCCCCATGGCCTTCAACGTCGGCGCCGGGGCAGAAGTGCAGCGTCCGCTGGCGACGGTGGTAATCGGCGGCATCATCTCCTCGACGTTCTTGACCCTGCTGGTACTGCCTGCGCTTTACCGGCTAGTACATCGAGGGAGACCGGCGGAATCTCGCCCTTTCGACTTATCGACTGACTACGCCCGTTCTGGACAAGGTGGTGACATCAGATGATCTCGCTGCGAACTACCATGTCCCCGCTTCTCATTGCGTTCGGCGTATTGCTACTGGCGCTCGCCATCGGGGCAGGACCGGCGTTCGCTCACGGCATTGAGGCCGGCGACAAGGGCTACATCCGGGAAACCGCCGGCATCGTGTTCTGGCCGTTCGTCTACCTCGGAGCGAAACACATGGTGACCGGATACGATCACCTACTGTTCCTCTTCGGTGTGATCTTCTTCCTCTACAAGATGAAGGATATCGGCATCTACGTGACCATGTTTGCCGTTGGGCACTCGGTCACCCTGCTGGCAGGCGTGCTCGCCAATGTCAGCGTGAGTTCCTATCTCGTGGACGCGATCATCGGCCTGTCGGTTGTCTACAAGGCGCTCGATAACATGGGCGCCTACCAGCGTTGGTTCGGCTTCCAGCCTGACACCCGGGCCGCCACGCTGGTCTTCGGCCTGTTCCACGGCTTGGGGCTAGCCACCAAGCTTCAGGACTTCGAGATGCCAGCGGACGGGCTCGTTGTGAACCTGATCGCGTTCAACATCGGGGTCGAGCTGGGCCAGCTGCTGGCGCTCGCCGCCATCTTCATCGCCATGGGCTTCTGGCGAAAGACGCCGAGCTTCTGGAAGCATGCCTATCTCGCAAACGTGGTCTTGATGTCCCTTGGCTTTACCCTGACGGGCTACCAGCTCGTCGGATACTTCGTCGCCTGACCGGAGCACTCAATGTTCAATGCACAAGAGCCGGATCCCTCCGAACTGCCCTCGACGGGGCGTCTGCTGAAATCCACGGGGATAGCGGCGGCAGTTGCAGGCGCACTGCTTGTCTTCGCTGTCCTGCCCGCCGAGTACGGGGTGGATCCCACTGGAGCCGGCTCCCTCCTTGGACTGACAGAGATGGGCCGCATCAAGATGCAGCTGGCGGAAGAGGCGGCGCTTGACCAGGCGGAGTCTGCTGCTCCCACTGTCGAGGCGCCAATCTCCACGCCCAGCGGGCAGGAGCCGTCCCCTGTGGTTCCGCCGCCCGCAGCACCTTCCGCTCCAGCGGCCTCCTTGCCGCAATCTGCAGTGGCGGCAGCAAGTGATGAAAGCGTCTTCACAATGGCCCCCGACGGAGGCTTCGAGATCAAGCTGGTGATGGTGAAGGGCGCCACGGCCAAGTTCGAGTGGTTCACCGATGGGGCGGGCGTGAATTACGACACTCATGCCGACGGCGTTGGCATCAGCTATCATGGCTACGGCAAAGGCACGAATACCCCCCGCCAGGAAGGCGAGCTAGTCGCCGCCTTCGACGGCAGCCATGGCTGGTTCTGGCGCAACCGCACGGATCGGGATGTGAAGATCACGCTTCGTACGAGCGGGGAGTACACAGACGTCAAGCAGTACGATTGACGGGGCGGCGAACGATAAGATGAGGCGCGCTGCAGTCCATGGTGCAGGCTTGCAGCCCGGTTGTCTTGGGGCTGGTGTAAAGTATTACGCCGGAACGCTCGGAATGGGTTGGTTGGTCCGAGAGACATGCGGCGTTCCGCTATCGAGTCTCTCGGATTGAGAGCAGGGCGGGGCAGGCCCACATGAGATTGACTTTAATCCGATCAACGTGTTGCCATCGTCGCCGGTACAGATTGGGCAAGTTACGAGTCCTCGAGAATCAAGGAGACTTGAGCGTAGGGGCCCGACTCCATGCTCCCCTTCTCAAAGAAAATTCACTGGAGCGAACCCACCGCCCTCGGTACGGAAGTTTGTAGTCTGGCCCTGGTAGAGGCGCGCCGCCGCGAGCAATAGTCGCCCCTGATAGGTATAGAGACGAACGTCAATCTTTCTCGCGACTGCTGCATCGCCGATCTTCACCAGACGCTCACTAGGCGGAGCAATGTCCTGGGCGATGTATTCCGACCCCAGGATTTCGGACCAGACCGATTTCGTCAGCTTGTCCCCGCGATAAACCGCCTTGCCGCCGTGACCGGCTACTGGCTTGAAGAACAAGTGTTTGCGCTCAGACCAAAGTCGCTCGGCGTTGTCACGTGTGAGGCGGATCGCCTTCGGGATTGACGCCAGCGTCTGGATGACTTCGGGCGCCACGGCCCAGTCGCGCAGTTGGTCCAGATCCGATAGCAGCGCCAGATTTCGTTTGTCGGCGTACAGGGCGTGCCAGTGCGGGTTGGGCGTCACGACCACGGCATCATCAAGATAGGCGTCGCGCAGGGCCCGGTGGCGCTCCTCGGAGAGTGCGAAGTCAACCAGGCGGTTGTAGACCAGATCGACGACCGTTTCGCCGACACGCAGCACCCCACCGACGTAGGAAAGCTCTGCGGGATCTGTGATGATCGTTGTGATCCCATGGGCTTCAAGCAGCTGCCGGGCCAACAGGAACTCCGGATAGAGATACTGTTCCGCGGGCCCATCGTCGATGATCGCGACAGTCTTTGGACGTCCTGTCCGACGCTGAAGCCGCCACTCGCTTTCAAGCATCGCGATGACGGCTTCATCGAACCCACCGACGTTCATACCCTTCTTCAGCGGCTCGACCATGTCGCAGCAGGCCAGCTGAGCGCGAGCGCTGAACGCATTCAAGAAGGCGCCACCGGCATTCGTGTTGATTTCGATGAGACGAGGCGCATCTGAACCGAGGTGAAAATCGTATCCCATGAATGCGCCGACGGGGCCGAAGTCGCGGCGCGCAGTATCAGGAGCCCACTTCAAGACTGCATCCACGTAAGCGGGGAGGCGGGCCGTTGACTCGATTGCATACACGATGGCCAGCATCGCATCCCGGTCCGCTTCGGGCAGGAACACCGGCACATTCGCGAACAGGTGAGGCCGGCTCACGATATGCGTTGTGTAGAAATCGGGAACGACCGCGGCTGCTTGCATCGCATTAGCCATCGCTTCGCGGTCGAGTGTGATGCAGAAGCAGCTGCGATTGAACTCATTCGCAAGTTCTCGCACGCGGCCGGTGGACTCACCCGGCAGGCAGTCGCTGGATTGGCAAGGAATGGGCGGTTCGGTCTCAGTCAAACTGCTGCTGCTCCCTTGCGGCGAATGACGCCTTCGAGATGGGTCGCCGCCGCAATCGTATTGGAGATCGTGCCAAACTTGCGGACGTTGGTGTGCAAAAGCTCAAGACGGTGATCGCTCTCGTCTGTGTCGACGATCAAGTCGTAGTCAATGCGATCGAATCCAGGGGGATTGTCGCGCCTTACCGCGTGCAGGTTGACCTCCACGCCTTTCAACGAAAACTTGAGCATGGGGGTTACGCGCTCGATGCCCTTGATCATGCAGGCGGCGATGGCCGCCAGCAGGAGTTCTGCTGGATTGAAGGCGTCCGGACGTCCATCGGTGTCGGTATCGAGAACAATCTCGGCCTTTTCAGTGCTGGCCAGGCTGCCGTGCGCATCGATGCGACGAGCGGCGACGCGATACTCAAGCGGAGTGGTCATCGCAACCTCGGGTACGTGAGAACGGCACCATAGGCTTAGATCATGCGCTATGCTTGCGTCTAATGCCAAATTCCCGATTGCGTAGCGTCAGAGACCTTCCGTTTGATCCAGCACAAGCTTCTGTCCATCGCTTGTCGCGCAGAGTATGCCGCCGCCTGCCCAAAGGTAGATCAAGCTTGCGCGCCACGATGTGCCTCAATTCAGGCGTTCTACAATTGCCCACTGGTGGGCCCCAGGGAGAATAGCCATGATTTTGTCGAAACGTCCGGCATTCGCAATCGCCGCGCTTGCCTTCGCTGCTGCAGGTTGCGCTCAGGGACCTGCGCCCCAGCCCGCCGTGAAGATGGCCAGCGCGGACCACATGATGATGCAGTCGTGCATGTCCATGTCGCACGATGACATGATGAAGAGCTCTGGCTGCACCAGCATGATGAGCAGCATGAAGATGTCAGAAGCGGACATGACGGCAATGATGGCGTGTCACAAGATGCAGCGTGCCGATATGATGAAAGACGAACGCTGCATGTCCATGATGAAAATGCATTCGGACATGATGGGCATGAAAATGCCGACCTGACGTCTCGAAAATGCTGGTTCCCGAAGCCAGCGTTCCTGCTATGGCTTCAGAGTTCCTCTCGCGTTATCTTTTGCCGATGTCTGTACAGCGAAGACCCCTGCGGCGAAGGCAACGCCAGGTTGCAACCTGCTTCGGTAGCATGGCTAGATTGATCGTCAGGCTCGCTTGATGGCAGGAACTCGCTCTACGGGCGCCATTATGGCGCTAGCCTCGGCAGCTCTCTTCGGGGCCAGCACGCCGCTCGCCAAGGGGCTGCTCGGCTCTGTCAGTCCATGGCTTCTGGCTGGTATGCTGTATCTTGGGTCGGGCGCCGGCCTGCTACTGTTGACCATGATGCGCGGAGACCAGTCCGCCACCGAAACGCCGTTGCGTCGGAAGGACGTGCCGTGGCTTGCGGGTGCGGTGATCGCAGGCGGTATCGCAGGCCCATTGTTGCTCATGCTCGGCCTCACATCGACGCCGGCAGCCTCCGCTTCTCTTCTGCTGAACCTCGAAGGTCTGGCGACGATGGCTATCGCCTGGATCGTCTTCCGCGAGAGCACGGGTCCGCGCGTCATTCTCGGAGCGTTTGCGATCCTCGCGGGCGCCATTGTATTGTCGTCGCAGGGGATTGGCCTGACTTTTGACGCCGGCGGTGCATTCATTGCGGCGGCTTGTCTGTGCTGGGGCATCGATAACAACCTGACTCGGAAAATATCCGCGTCCGATCCTGTCCAGATAGCCATGATCAAGGGGCTAGTCGCCGGAGCCGTTAATCTGGGTTTGGCTGTCGCGTTCGGCGCACAACTGCCGTCAGTCTGGACATCGCTGGCGGCGGGCGCCGTCGGTCTGCTCGGCTATGGCGTCAGCCTGATCCTGTTTGTCCTGGCGCTTCGCAATCTCGGGACAGCCCGCACCGGCGCCTACTTCTCGGCTGCGCCGTTCATCGGTGCGACCATCGCCATGGTCTTCCTGTCCGAACCGCTCACCTACCAGTTCATCGCCGCCGCCTTGCTGATGGGCTTAGGCGTCTACCTGCACCTGACCGAGCGCCACGAGCACGATCACACGCACGAAGCTATGGAACACGAACACGCCCACACCCGCGACGAGCACCACCTGCACGAACACGGCCCCAATGACCCACCGGGCGTGCCTCACTCTCACTGGCACCAGCACGCGCCAGTGAAGCACAAACACCCGCATTTCCCAGATATCCATCACACGCACCGGCATGAGCGCTAGCAGAACCGGCCGCATAGGCCGCTTACTCCGTTACAGGTTTTGCAAGCGACACATACCGATTATCAGCCGCTCAGTGCCCGTGTGCTACTCGGCGGCCGCGCCGCCCGAAGTCAACGGCGCAGTCGTCTCTGACGGCTTTCGAGAGCAGCGGTAACGGGCGCTGATGGCTCCGCTTGAGACTCCAGCTTATTCGCCGAGTCCTTGCCAATCTATGCTCCGTGAACCCTCTGTGGAAATGGTCAACCGAGACTGCTTTGGGACCGTGGGAGACTTGTTTTTGTGTGAGCGACATGCGGCGTTCCGCTAGCTAGTTCCGCCCGCCGGCGTGGCCCCCAGCCGCAACGAGTTCACGATCACCGAAACTGACGACAAGGACATAGCGAGGGCAGCGATCATCGGTGAAAGCAGCTGACCCGTGAATGGATAGAGCAGCCCAGCGGCAACAGGGATTCCGAGGGCGTTGTAGCCAAAGGCAAAAACCAGGTTCTGCCGGATGTTTGCCATGGTGGCGCGCGACACAGCCCGGCCTTTCACAACCCCGCTGAGATCGCCCCGGAGCAATGTGACGCCAGCGCTCTCGATAGCGACATCCGTGCCGGTGCCCATGGCAATTCCGACGTCAGCCGCTGCAAGTGCCGGCGCATCGTTGACGCCGTCTCCTGCCATGGCAACGACGCGGCCCTCTCGCTTGAGTCGCTCGACGATCCGCGATTTGTCTTCGGGCAGGACTTCCGCCTCGACGTGTTCGATGCCTAGCGTCCGGCCGACAGCTTCGGCTGTCGTGCGATTGTCGCCGGTAAGCATCACGAGTTCGATGCCTTGGGCACGTAAGGCTTTCAGCGATTCTGGCGTCGTCGCCTTGATCCGGTCAGCGATGCCCAGAACACCAGCCAGTACGCCGTCGATCGCAACATAGATGGCTGTCACGCCGTCCGCACGCAGGCGTTCCGCTTCGCAGTGAAGAGACGATGTCGCGATGCCGAGTTCATCGAGATAACGTTCAGCTCCAAGCGCGACGGTCTTGCCGTCGATCTTGCCGATCACGCCCTTGCCAGTCGGCGAGTCGAACTCGGTCGGTTCGACCAGGGAGATGCCGCGTTCCTTGGCAGCCGCCACGACGGCAAGCGCCAGCGGATGTTCGCTGCGCTGCTCGAGACTTGCTGCTGCGCGCAGGAGGTCCGCTTCAGCCAAGTTTGCAGCGGTCTTGATTGCAACGACGCCGGGCTTGCCTTCGGTCAGAGTGCCGGTCTTGTCGAGGACCAGCGTGTTGACTTTTTCAAAGCGCTCCAGCGCTTCGGCGTTGCGGATCAGGACGCCCTGACGTGCTGCCCGACCAACGCCCGCCATGATGGACATGGGAGTAGCAAGGCCAAGCGCACATGGACATGCGATGATCAGGACGGAGACGGCAGCGATCAGTCCATAGGTTAAAGAGGGCTGCGGCCCGAACACCCACCAGCCAATGAACGCCAGGACGGCGATAGCGATCACAGCCGGCACAAACCAGCCGGATACCTTGTCCGCGAGGCGCTGGATCGGGGCGCGGCTGCGCTGCGCGTCAGCAACCAACTGCACGATCTGCGACAGCATCGTGTCGCGGCCTACGCGCTTTGCTTCAATGACGAGCGCGCCGGTCTGATTGAGGGTCCCGGCAATGACGGCGTCACCGACGCCGCGCGTGACGGGCATGGATTCGCCGGTCACCATGGACTCATCGACCGTCGAGCGCCCGTCGATGACAATGCCGTCGACCGGCGTCTTCTCGCCCGGACGGACACGCAACCGATCGCCGACCATGATTGCATCAAGCGGTACTTCCGCTTCTTCGCCATCACTGATGCGCCGTGCAGTCTTGGGAGCAAGGTCAAGCAGGGCGCGGATGGCCCCGCCCGTGCGCTCGCGGGCGCCTAGCTCCAGAACCTGTCCGAGGAGCACAAGCACTGTGATGACGGCTGCCGCTTCAAAATAGACAGCGACATCACCGTGGGGGCCGCGGAACTCTGGCGGAAAAGCCGACGGGAAGAACAGGGCAACCACGCTGTATGTCCATGCCACGCCCGTGCCGAGCGCAATCAGCGTGAACATGTTGAGGCTACGGTTGACGAGCGAAGCATAGCCCCGTTCGAAGAATGGCCAACCCGCCCAAAGGACTACCGGTGTCGCGAGGCCAAACTGGATCCACGCATTGATATTCGGAGGTACTAGAGCATCGACGTTGAATAAGTGACGGCCCATCTCCAGAACCAGCACCGGCAACGCCAGGGCCAGACCCACCCAGAAGCGACGCGACATGTCGGCGAGCTCGGGATTCGGCCCGGCCACTGCCGTCGGCATCATCGGCTCGAGCGCCATTCCGCAGATCGGGCAGGAGCCAGGACCATCCCGCACGATCTCCGGATGCATCGGGCAGGTCCATTTCGCGTCGGCAGGAGCGGAGGCTGCTGCAGGTGCAGGGGATGGAGCGTGTGAATGGAGGTGATGATGGCTCTCCGCGGCCTGACCGCCAACGTGCGCAACCTTGGCGCCATCCGCTGAGCAGCAGCTGTGCTCGGTCTTGGCCATGGGCTTCAGATATCGACCAGGCTCGGCCTGGAATTTCGTCTTGCAGCCCGCGCTGCAGAAAAACAGCTCGTGGCCATTATGCATTGCACGATGCGGCGTGTCGGGCTTCGCCGTCATGCCGCAGACCGGATCTTTCAGTACAGATCCTTCAGGGTGGGTGTGCGCCATGACGCCCTCCGGGCTTGCACTGCTTATTCAGCGTATATACCCTGTGGGGGTATCAAAACAAGTACCCGGGAGGGGTATAAATGGAAAAATCGGTCTCCGAGAAGGCTCTGAAGAATCTGAACCGGGTAGAAGGACAGGTTCGCGGCATTGCTAAAATGGTCGAGGAGGACCGTTACTGCATTGATGTCGTGACACAGATCGAGGCGGCCCGTGCTGCGCTGGCGCGTATCGAAAGCGATCTGTTGCGCCAACATCTCGGGCATTGCGTGTATCGCGCTATGAACTCGAAGAACGCCTCAGAACAGGAAAAGGTCATCGAAGAGCTCGTCGGCGTCTTCCGGCGCTGAGGTCTTCCGAAAGCCCTGTACCAGGTGCCAGCAGCCGTCCGATCGGTGCTATCTCGAAATGGGGGCAGGCCATGTGCAGGTCGGCCGCCACGAGCGAGTTCCTGCTGCCTGCCGGGCATGAGGCATTCCGCTAGCTCGTCTCTGGATCGGGGCAGGGCGCGGTTGTTCGGGGACCGCAAGAGACGAGTTTTGGTCTGAGCGACATGCGGATATCCACGAACTCGGCTCCGACCATGCTCGATGGTGAGTCTGACAGGCCTCGCACCGCTGTACAACAGCAACAAAAGTGGATGTGGGCCCGGCAGGACTCGAACCTGCAACCAGACCGTTATGAGCGGTCGGCTCTAACCATTGAGCTACAGGCCCGACCTGTCTCAGCGGCGGCAACATACGCATTTTCGACTGGATGGGAACCCGGGTCGCACGGGCCGGGCGGGAAGGGCCGGTTGCCCGAACAGAAAGAGCCGGCTTTACGCCGGCTCTACCCGAAAATCTGCCGATTTCGTGTCGGTTGCTGACGCCGTAGCGCTACAATACAGAACGTCCCTGCAGCGCTCTGACCACGAAGGTGACGACAGTCAGAACGAGAAAAACGACAAACAGGAGCTGAGCGATCGAGGTGGCCGTGCCGGCGATACCGCCGAAACCGAAGGCCGCGGCAACCAGCGCCAGCACGAGAAAGACAAGGGCCCAACTAAGCATGATCCGCTCCTGAGATTTAAACTACTCGGGTAACCAACGCTGCTTTGCTGATCCGGTTCCGCACGCGGTTCCAGCCCCGCCTTGGCATCGCGACGGCCCCGAGCGCCCTCAGCCTGCGATCTTCAAGCGCACGCGAATAGTGGAACCCTTCACCATCATGCCACGTTGAGGTCGGTGGGCGGCAAGAACGGCCGTCAGGACCCAGGAGGCACTCACATGAAAATCACTTTCGCCGCTATCGCATTCATTCTCGCCACAGCCACCGCCGCCTGCAACACAGTTGAAGGCGCCGGCAAAGACGTGCGAGCGGCCGGCACGGCTGTTGAAGAAACTGCCAAGGACGTCGCGAACTAGGACCGGAAACGGGAGCGCGCGCCGTAGGGCGAAGCGCCCCCTGCCGTCCGGCGCCTGTTATGCATGGCGTCTGAGATGGCCGAGGGCGCGTAAGGCGCAATAACCATGATGCGATCGATATCCCTGTTTTGTGCGGTCAACCTTGCCTCTCTGCCATTGGCCGCGGCGCATGCGCAAACCCCTGCGGCTGACACGGCGCCGGCGGCATGCACGGGGGGTCGTCTCTCGATTTACTATAAGCGAGGAGAGGCCGAGGCGACGAGCCAGGCGCTCGATCTCGTTGCTCACATCAGTGATGAGGCGTCCCGCTGCAATCCGGACGGCATCGATCTGGTGACCGACATCGACACATCTGCCGAGGGGGGAGACGAACAGGCCATCGCCCTGGCGCTCGCAAGACTCAACGATGTCGCGGCAGCACTGATCGCCAACGGCGTTCCTGCGGGCCGTATTCGCATGGCCGCCAGTCCAGACGCCGACATCATGCACCCCCCAATGGGCGAGGTGGGTGTGATATTTCGGAAGTCAGTCGTAGCAGCAGCAGACGCCTCCACGCCGCCGCCGCGCCAGGCGAGGTCGCAACTTCTCCCGGACGTGACCTGACGTTCTCTGTTGACTTGCTACTTGGATGCCGCGTCACGGCAGCGCCAAGCTGGCTTAAGTCTCGGGCGGCGCGGAAATGACAAAAGCGAACGCCAGAAAACAGTCAACCCACGCGCATCTTGCACGTGGGTCGATTGATTGACGCTCACATCAGAAAGCTGAGGCTGCCGCAACCGTGCGGGCTTCATGGAAGAAAAGCGCTTGGCCGATCGCCGCTTTCACGGTCTCTGGCTGGAACGGCTTGGTAATCAGGAAGGCTGGCTCTGGTTTCTCGCCAGTCAGCAGACGCTCCGGGAAGGCCGTAATAAAGATGACCGGCACGTCATGTCCCCGCAGGATGTCGTTGACCGCATCAATGCCGGACGAGCCGTCCGCCAGTTGAATGTCTGCGAGAACAAGTCCGGGGCGGTGGGCGCGTACCGCGTTCACCGCCTCGGTGCGGGTCGTCGCGACCATGGTGACACGGTGGCCGAGATCCATGACCAGGGCCTCGATATCGGCCGCAATGACGGGCTCGTCTTCGATGATGAGAACGTCGGTGGCGAGCTCGTTCTCGATGTCCGTCTGCGCGCGGGCGATCAGCGCCCGGACGCCGTCCGTCGTCTCGTCCAGGATTTGAGCGGCTTCCTCGACAGTGAAGCCCTCAAGCGCCGTTAGCAGGAAGGCCTGCCTATGACGCGGCGGAATCCGAAGGACCCGGTCTGTAACTGAGGTAGGCGACTCCGGGGCGCTTTCCAGCCGTGCGCCGGTCGCTTCCCAGATTGCGTGGAAGAGCCGGTACAGAGCCACCCGTGGCGGCATGTTTTCCAGTTCGTTATCCCCGGAGGCCAGAGCCTGCAGGGCGGCCTTTACGTAGGAATCCCCGCTTTTCTGGGTGCCCGTGAGGGCCCTTGCGTAACGACGAAGAAAAGGCAGATGCGGTCCGAGTTTCTGAACCAGGCTCATAAAGTCTCCCACACGTCTCTTTGAGGCGTCTTGAGTGCTGTTAACGCGCCTACCCAAGTCGGGTTCCATGTTTTTCCAAAACATTGCGGAACCATCATGTTGTTTTGGCGTTGATGGCCCATAGCGGGCTGACCGCGTCTATTTGAAGACCAAGAAGCGATGGGAAAAGACATGTCTGGGGGAGAGGATAGGCGCAAGCCTGTGGACGCCCGTGTAGCGCGCCGCAGGCAGGATCCGATCGGTCGTCGCTTGCGTCAGATGTACGACGACGTCGTGAGCGAAGACATCCCTTATGATTTCCTGGGTCTCCTGGAACAGGCCGACGAGCGTCGCGCCACAAACCTCGAAGCTGAGCACGACGGGAAGAGGGCGGACACGCCCCGTCCCGACGACGAATCCTGATGGCGGCGGTGTAATGGCGGATTCAAGTGATCCCTCACGAATGACCCCCAAGCGAGGCGATGAGCCGCGCGAAGCGGGAACGTCGGAAACGAGCTTCCGCCAGCAGCTCGTGGGCGTCATTCCGCATCTGCGCGCCTTTGCGCGCAGCTTGTGCAAGGATCCAACCCAGGCTGACGATCTTGCCCAGGAAGCCCTCGCCAAGGCCTGGAAAGCCCGTGACTCGTTCGAGCCGGACACCAGCCTCAAGGCGTGGACCTTTATGATCCTGCGCAACCAGTTCTACTCCGAAAAGCGGCGCAGCTGGCGCTCGACACCGCTGGACGCGGAAGTGGCGGAGAACACGCTCATCGCCAACGACAATCCGACGGCGCCCATGGAGCTGCTCGAGCTTCGCGCCGCGCTGAACAAGCTTCCCGATGACCAGCGCGAAGCGCTGATCCTCGTCGGGGCTGGCGGCATGGCGTATGAAGAAGCCGCGCAGGTCTGTCAGGTCGCCATTGGCACGATCAAGAGCCGTGTCAGCCGGGCTCGCAAGGCGCTCGAAGTGTTGATGGCCGACAGCATGTCGCGTAAACCATCCGAGCATGAGATTGGGGCCGACAAGGCATTCGACGACATCCTGGATCAAGCCTCCAAGCTTGCGTCAGGCGGCGCGAGGGCAAAGGGTGACGACTGATGAGACGCCGCAGCGCCGGCTATCGCTTCGGATCCTGCTTCTACTGATCTTCGCCGCCGCTCTTTCGCCGGTGTTGGTTATCGGGGGCATCCGATGGTCGAGCGATATCGAACGCGAGGCTCAATACCGCCGCGAGACCATGACGTTGGTCGCGCGCGTAGCAGCCAGCCGCGCTGGAAGCGACCTTGTCACCGCGCCCGGCCTGCTCCAGCTCATTTCCACGTCAATTCGCGGCGAGGCTTGCGATTCAGATTTTGTCGAGGTCGTCGCGGCCTTGCCCAGCTACGCGTCGTTCGCTGAGGCCGACGCCGAGGGTCGCATCGTCTGCTCGAGCGTTGAGGCCGCCAAGGGCCTGGACATCTCAAACAGAAACTGGTTCGGCGAACTTCGCGACACTGGCGCCGAGACCGTACAATCGACCGCTCTGCTGTCGCCCGTCACGGGCAAGTGGACGATCGCAACGGCGCGGCGACGCGTTCGCGCGGACGGAAGCTTCAACGGCGCGCTGGTGCTCGGTACGCCGATTGACGCCCTTGTGGCGCAACTCGACAGCGCCAACCTGCCGAAGGGCTATGAGGTCTCCCTGCTGGATTCATCCGGTCAGGTCTTCGGCAGCGCCAACTGGGCGACGCTGGATGGCAACGTCATGTCGGGCGTGAAGCCTGGAGCGCCCGGCTTCTTCGAGGTCAAGTCCATGACCCAGCAAAGCCGCCAAGCCGCTATCGTTCCTTTGGCTGGAAACAAGTTCTACGCCATGGTCTCCGCTCCGACCCCGCCGCCTATCGCGCTCGAGAACATCAACGCTTTTGGAAATTTTGCGCTTCCGCTTCTGGCCTGGTTGCTAGCGCTGATCACGGCCTGGTTGGCAATGGATCGCCTGGTCCTGCGCTGGCTCGATTATCTTCGGCGCATCGCCGCCTTATATGCTAGCGGCAAGTTGTCGGTGCAGCCGCTGCGGGCCAAGAGCCAGGCTCCGACCGAAATCAACGTGCTGGCCGACACCATGGAAGAGATGGCCGTCCGTATCCGAGATCGCACCACGCATATGGAAGAAGCGTTGGCCGCCCGCGATGCCGCGATGAAGGAAATCCATCATCGCGTGAAGAACAATCTACAGATCATCAATAGCCTGCTCAGCCTGCAGGGGCGCAAGCTGAAAGACCGCGCCGCCGCCGCCGCGCTGGACGATGCCCGGGCCCGCATCAACGCGCTCTCCTTGATCCACAGCTCGCTGTACGAGCACAACAACATCAACATGGTGGATACGCGTAGCTTCTTCACTGAGCTGGCCTCTAATCTTGGCCAGGCGCTCGGCGCCGAAGATCTCGGCATCGACATAAAAGCCGATATCGACAACGACGCAATCGACGCCGATCTCGCCGTTCCGCTGGCGCTATTTACAGCGGAGGCGGTCACCAACGCCGTCAAGCATGCCTTCCCGAACGGCGAGACACACCGCCCGCGCGGTTGCATCGGCATCGTCTACCGGCATTCCGAGGGTGGCGGGAGCCTCTGCATCGAGGATAACGGAATTGGCGTCGGTTCACGCGATCAAGGTACTGGGATTGGCGCAACACTCATGGCGGCCTTCGCGCGCCAGGTGCGCGGAACGCTGGAAGAGGGCGTTCCTGCAGGCGGCGGACGGTTTGTGCGGATCAGCATCCCGCCGCGCTCGACCACAAGGATCAGCCAGACCGGACCAGACGCGGTCCAATACTGACTACGCGCGCCTCAGCAGGTCAGCCGCCCGCGAACACAAGCAACGCAGATAGTGCTAGCCCCGCAGCAACGGCTAGGCATGCCGTCAGGGCAAAGAGCGAGCCCTTGCGATCAGCCTCGCGATCAAGGTGTTCGACAACCTCACGCTCGTCAAAATCTGAAAAATCACGTTCGGACATCTTGCTCTCAGCCTCTTCTGGGCGGATGTGTCAAAACAACGTGGCGCGCTACCGAATTGTTCCGCCCTGACGCGCAGCGGGCGCTGCTTTCGCAACGCCCGCCCCACAGTCCTGATTCCGATGTCAGACCGGTCGGTGTCTCAACCGCGATAGTCGCCGTTGGACCAGTAGGTGCGCCCGCTGTTCCGGTCGACATAGTAATACCGGCGAGCGTAGCTGTCGTAGACCAGCGCCTCACCACGCGGGCCAGCCTGCGGCGAGTTCCGGTCCTGCTGCGAGCCGACAACCCCACCTGCAATCGCGCCGGTGGCTGCGCCAATTGCGGCGCCCTGGCCGGCATCGCCCGAGCCCGTGTTGTTGCCGATGACGGCGCCAGCGACGCCGCCGAGCAGGGCACCGCCAACAGCGCCACGTTCGGTGTTGCCAGTGGATGTGCACGCCGCCGCGCCAAGCGCGGCAATTGCGCTCACGGCAATGATGATCGTTTTCATTGAATTCTCCTTGGATGTGCGTTGTTCCAACGCTCCACTGGAACCCGGGTTCCCGCTAGTTCCGCGGCTTGCGCAGTGCGCTCGTCACGCCGCCAATGACCAGACCTGCGACGGTGGACTGCGCAACCAGCGCAAGCGATGCCGCTGTAGCGGCTGCAGCAACCAGCCCGACGCCCGCACCAATTAGTGCTCCGACCGTCATGCCAGACACAACGCGCGTGGCCTGAGCCACGTGGATCGCTTCCGGCGCAAGCGTCATCGCCTTGAGTTCGACGAGCACGCGCGAGACTTCACGCAAGTCGGTCTCTTCACCGCCCGTCATGTTTTCCGCGGTGCTCTCAGCAAGCCGCTGCGAGTCCTGCTTCCAGCTTTCCAGAACACGGCGCTTGTCGCCGTTGGAGAGCTTTTGATCTTCCAATACGTCTTCCGGACGATCGAAATGCCGTTTTGGCGCAAAGACAAGTTCGTCAACATGCGTGCTCATGGCTTATCGCCTTTCCTCATTCCCGATGCTCAATCCGAAACGAGGCGGCGCGGGTGTGGTTCCTGACGACACGCACACGAAAAAAATGCAGCCGGCGGGAACCGGCTGCATCCTGCAACAACAAAAAATGCAGGCAGATTAGCTCGGGCCATCCTTCGGCAGGCTGGCATAGGCGATGCCGCCGTCGACAGCGATGGAATCGCCGACAACATAATCGCCCGCCTTCGATGCGAGGAAGATTGCCGTGCCAGCCATGTCTTCATCGCGCCCGATGCGGCGCGAGGGCGTGCGATCGGCTACGGCGTCAGCATGGTCGCGCGCGGCCTTGTTCATTTCCGAAGCGAACGGTCCCGGCGCGATTGCCGTCACCACGATGTTGTCATCAATCAGCCGCGCGGCCATCCGCTTGGTCAGGTACAGCAGCGACGATTTCGAGGCATGGTAAGAATACGTGTCCCACGGATTCAGGCGAATGCCGTCGATCGAGCAGATGTTGATCACCTTCGCGGGACGCTCCGGGCTCGCAGCTTTCTTCAACGCTGCGTGCAGGGCTTGCGTCAGGAAGAAGGGCGACTTCACGTTGAGGTCCATCACCTTGTCCCAGCCATGCTCCGGGAACTCCTCGAACGGCGCCCCCCAGGCAGCGCCGGCATTGTTCACGAGAATGTCGAGCTTGCCTTCGCGCTTGTAGATTTCCTCAGCCAGCATCTTGCCCCCTGCCACCGTCGAGATGTCCTGTGGCAGCGAAATGCATTCCGCATGGCCCAGCGCAGTCAGCTCCGCCGCCGTGGCATCGCACGCATCCGCCTTGCGCGCCGAGATGTAGGTCTTCGCGCCGCTCTCGACAAAGCCCTGCGCAATCATCTTGCCAATCCCGCGCGACCCGCCGGTCACCAGCGCCACGCGCCCCTTCAGCGAGAATAGATTGTCGATCATCATGCAGCAGTCTCCCGGCTCTTTGTTGTTGGCGCGCAACCTAGCGAGGCGGCCGTGAAAGGCTAGGGCGATGTTGATCCGTCGGTGAGTACGCCCTCGTCCTTCTAGACAGCCTTCGGCCTCCTCAGGATGAGGGCTACTCTGCAATCTCGAGCGTAGTCCTCATCCTGAGGAGCCGCGAAGCGGCCTCTCGAAGGACGAGGACGGGCTTAGGGTGTCACCCGCGCATCAAATGCTTCGCCACCGCGGCGTGGTCGCCACAAGCGATCAGGCAATGAGTTCAAACTCGAACTTTCATTCTGAACCCGAGGTCACTTCAGCGGCTTGCCTCATCATCAATGTAAGCCGCACAAAATCCTCACCCAAGTTTGCCCGCGAAACATCGGAGTGACGCCAGATGATCTTGAAAGGACGCTCAATGGACCCTGTCAGGACATCACGAAACGCACAGAAACTTCGGCCATGAAAGTCCGGCAGCCCGCTGCAATTAGCCAGTCTGTCGTGCAGGTCGCCCGCGTTCCTGAACTCTCGCCCATCTATTTCCAGGATCATTTTGAACCTCCCAGGGTGTGAGCAAGTTCGAATGGCCGTCCATCAAAGCATAAGCGCAAGGCCCGCAAGCCTATCTCCGCATCAAATGCTTCGCGACCGCCGCGTAGGCCGGCAAGGACACCTTGTCCAAGATCGAATTCCCGTTTGCGGCCACCGGATGCGAAGCAAACCGCGCAATCACCAGCTCCGCTTTCGGCGCAATCCAGCATACTTGCCCGTGGATGCCACGCGCCGTGTACGCGCCGAGATCGTCATGGCTCACCCACCACTGCGTGCGATAACTCCAGCCCGGCAGGGTGGTGTAGCTGGCCTTCGCGAAATCCTCCTTTCGCGCGCCGCCCGCAATTTCATCCACCACTGCGGCGGGCACAATCTGATGCCCGTTGAAGGCGCCGCGATTGCGCATCATCTCGCCGACGCGCGCAAGGTCGCGCAGGCACAGATTCATCCCGCCGCCACAGGCCGCCATCCCGACCGGATCAACGATGATATGTGCGTCCTCCTCCATGCCCATCTTCTGCCAGATGCGCTCGGAGACCAGCTGCGCCATCGCCTTGCCCGTCACGCGCTGCACGATCCACGCGAGCACTTCCGTGTTGCAGGTCTTGTAGGCGAACGCCGCCCCATGCTCGCCTTGCTTCTTCAGCGTTGCGAGAAACTCCACGATGGAGCGCGGTCCATCATATCCTTCCGACGGCTTCCCATAGCCAGCTGCGATGCCATAAGTCCGCACCTCGGCTTCCGGGTCGACATAGTTCTCCGAGTATTTGACGCCGACCGTCATATCCATGACTTGTCGTACGGTGGCATCGCCAAAAGCCGATGCCGCGAGTTCCGGGACATACTTTGCGACGGGCGCGGCCATATCGATCGCGCCCTCATGCGCAAGCGACGCCGCGATCAGCCCGACGAACGACTTGGTTACCGAGAAGGCGATATGCGGCAGTTCCGCTGACGACGCGCCGCGATAGCTTTCATATACCACCAGGCCGCGATGCAGCATCACCACGCCGTCTGTGAACAGCGCGTCCATCGACTGGCCCCAGGTCGTCTGCTCGCCCTCCATCGTCGTGAAGGCAATCCTGTCGATGTCATCGCGCAGCTGCTTTGGCAGCACGGAAACCGGTCCCGACCCGCGCCGGATGTTCACCGTCGATTTCAGTTCGCGCTGATGGCTGAATGCCCATCGCGTCTGAGGGAAAGAGCTGCCCGACAGGTTACCCTCGGCCCGCACCCGCTTATCGTCAGCTGGCGGAAACCCAGCCATCAGGCCGCGCGCGACGGGGTCGCTGGTCTCCGCAGTCCACTTGGTGCTCATTATCTTCCCCGTGCGTTATTGTCTCCGCAGCTCGGAGCCTAGACTCGCCTCCGCGAAAGACCAGAGGCCCCGCAAGGGAATGATCCACTGACGTGCGGCGCGCGTAAGACGGGCAAACCGGAGCTACACCATGCGTCTTGCAGCACTGCTCGGACTCCCGCTTGTTGCGGCGGCCTGCGCCACCGAGCGCGTGGAAGAGCCGGCTTTCAAGCTTGAGATGTCCAGCGGCAGTTTCCAGGTGCGAGACTATGCCCCAACGATCATTGCCGAAACGACAGTGCAGGGCGATGCCTGGGGCTCGCGTTTCGGAGGATTTGGTCCGCTCGCCGACTACATCTTCGCCAAGGGACGCGAGGGCGAAAAGATCGCAATGACTGCCCCGGTCACCCAGTCAGCGCCGCGCGAGACAATCGCCATGACAGCGCCCGTCACGCAGCAGGCCTCCAGCGGCGACAAATGGACTATCGCCTTCACAATGCCCGCTGGTTCCACGCTGCAATCACTGCCCGCGCCTGTAAGCCCCGACGTAAAGCTGATCGAACAACCGTCGCGGCGCATGGCCGTCTACAGTTTCACTGGCCTCGCTGCCGCCAGCGACATGGAGGCGGCGAAGACCGTTCTCCTTCAGAAGGTGTCGAGTGCGCTTCTCACGCCGCGCGGCGAACCTGTCTTCGCCTTCTATGACCCTCCATGGACGATGGCCTTTCTTCGCCGCAACGAGGTGATGATCGAGGTCGCGCCGAACAATTGAGACCTTCGCGCATTACTCTTTCGTGATCTGCAATCCAACTGCGCAGCGCGCGCGTACTATTAACATCACACACGACGCAGGTGAGCCGGCAACGGCACCATCTCGCGCAAGATACAGGAACCAAAAATGAAGCTGCTCCTTCCAATCGCCGCGTTCGCTCTCATGGGCGCTGCTTGCTCCGGCGAGACCGCACCGGCCACTCCCGCGCCAGCGCCCGTCGCTGAAGCGCCCGCTCCGGCGCCCGCTCCCGTCGAAGCGAAAGACATCGTTGATACCGCCGTTGCCGCTGGATCGTTCAACACGCTCGTCGCTGCTGTCCAGGCGGCTGGTCTCGAGTCCACCCTGCGCGGTGCGGGACCTTTCACCGTTTTCGCGCCGACCGATGCTGCCTTCGCTGCTCTTCCGGCCGGCACGGTCGAAGACCTGCTGAAGCCCGAGAACAAGGCCAAGCTCACAGCCATCCTCACCTACCACGTGCTGCCGGCTGAAGTGATGTCCACCGCCATCGGTACGCAGACGCTCGACCCGGCAACCGTCGAAGGCGCAACCGTCAAGGTCGTCGGCAGCTCCACGGGCGTTATGGTCAATGACGCCAAAGTCGTCACCGCGGACGTCGACGCCTCCAACGGCGTAATTCACGTGATCGACAAAGTCCTGATGCCGCCCGCCAAGTAAGGCGCTTTTCCTCTTCCTCCCCGAAGACGTACGTCTCCCCCCTCCGGGATTCGCGTAGGCAAGCCGCCCGCTTCAACAGCAGGCGGCTTGTCTGTTTCTCGCGACCAGACCGGGAAAATCAGTATCCGCCGATCCGCGCATAGCGGTCGCGGTGGAAGCTTTCTCCGCCATAGAGGTTCTCGAGCACCCGCGCGCGCTTCATGTAGAGCCCGCTATCGTGCGCGTCAGTCATCCCGATGCCGCCATGCATCTGCACCGTTTCGTTACTCACCAGGTGCAGGGTCTCTGCCGCCCGCGCCTTTGCCAGCGACGCCATCTCCGACAAATTGTTGGCGTTGCGATCTAGCCCATCAAGCGCCGCTGCGATGCAGCTCCGCGTCAGCTCCAGCTCCGTGAACATGATCGCCGCGCGATGCTGGATCGACTGGAACGATCCGATCAGCTGGCCGAACTGCTTGCGCACTTTCAGGTATTCGCTCGTCATGTCGAACGCCGCATCAGCCGCGCCCAGCATTTCCGCCGCCACACCGATCCGCGCGCGATCGAGGATCTGCTCCAGCGCGCCATAACCACCATCGACCGCGCCGAGCACCGCGTCCGCGCTCACTTCAACACCCGCGAAATTGATGTTCGCTGCCGCATGGGCATCCAGCGTCTTCAGCACAGTCCGCGTCACGCCCTTGGCGTCCGCCGGCACGAGGAACAGCGTCACGCCCGTCGCATCGCCTGCATCGCCCGACGTGCGCGCCGCCACGATCAGCAGATCCGCGTCACCGCCATCCACCACATACCGCTTGTCGCCATTCAGCACGAACCCCGCGCCAGACTTCTTCGCGCTCAGCTTGATGTGCGCTGGATCGTGATGCGCGCCTTCATCCACCGCCAGCGCCGTCAGCGTCTCGCCCGCCGCGATGTTCGGCAGCCACGCTTCCTTCTGCGCCTGCGTACCAGCGATCATCAGAGCAGACGCACCGATCATCGCCGTCGAGAGCAGGGGAGAGGCCGCGATCGTCCGGCCCTGCGCTTCCAGCACCTGACCAAGTCCGACATACCCAAATCCAGACCCGCCAAACTCTTCCGGGATCAGCACGCCCGCAAAGCCCAGCTCCACCATGTCCTTCCACGCGGCTTTATCGAAACCCGCGCCCGCCGTGCGCAGCGCGCGCAACTGGCTCACCGGCAGCTTCTCGGTCGCGAACGCCAGCGCGCTGTCGCGCAGCATCTGCTGCTCTTCGGTGAGCACGAACGCCATCGGACGTCTCCATGGATGACCGGTTCAATACCGGTGCTTCAGTTTTGCGTATTGGGTCTTAGCGTTCCGCGTACCGCCCAATCAAGGGCGTCCTCGAGCCGGTCATTGCCCCAGAACATCTCGCGGTCCTCAGCCACGAAGCTCGGCGCCCCGAATATCCCGATATCCGCTGCCTTGGCGGTCTCCTCGCGCAGCTGATCCTTCACCGTCTCGGATGTCATCGCCGACAGCGTTTCCAAGGGATCGAGCCCCGCGCGCCGCGCCGCGGCATGCAGGATTTGCGGGTCGGAGATATCGCGGTCATGCACGAAGTTCGCCTGATAGACCGCCTTCACGAAATTCCCGCGATCCGCCTGCGGCAGCGACAGCGTGATCCGCGCAGCCATCAAGCCGTTCTGGGGAAAACGCCCAGGTCGGCGGAAGGGCAGGTTGTACTTTTCGCAGGTCCGTTCGATGTCCCGCCACATATAGCTGCCCTTGATCGGCACCACGTTGAACGGGCTGTCCTTCATACCCTGCTGGGCATGAAACAGCGGCCCCAGCAGGAAGGGCCTCCACTCCAGCTCCACCCCGCGCGTGGCGGCAAGTTTGTCCGCCCGCATCACGGCGGGGTAGGAGTAAGTGGACGCGAATTCGAACCAGAATTGCAGTTTCAAGGGTCATCCCCGGATCGGCGATTCGTAATCCTAGCAGATTGCGCCGCCAAAAACCGCGCCCATATGCAAAGCCGGACAGCGCCGGTTCCTCCGGCGTCCAGACTTTCAAGTGAACCAGGGGACAAGGGACACACAATGTCGATTTCAATGTACGCGGCCAGCGCGCCGGTCTTCCTCCGCATGCTCGGAAATCTCGATCAGCTGCTGGAAAAGGCTGAGGTCAACGCCAAGGAACGCGGCTTCGCCCCCAACGTCTTCGTCACCCAGCGCCTCGCGCCCGACATGCGCCCGCTTTCCGCCCAGATCCAGCTCGCCAGCGACTCGGCCAAGGGCGCGATGGCGCGCCTCTCCGGCGGGACGGCGCCGTCCATGCCCGACACGGAAGCGACGATCGCCGACTTGCGCATGCGCATCGCCAACACGATCGACTATGTGAAGAGCGTCCCCGCGAGCGCGATCGACGGCTCGGAAGAGCGCGAAGTTGTCCTGAAATTTCCCAACGGCGAAATGAAGTTTACGGGCCTCGCTTACCTAACGGGCTTCGTCATCCCCAACTTCCTCTTCCATGTCACCACGGCCTACGCGATCCTGCGCCATAATGGGGTCCCCCTCGGCAAGATGGATTTCCTCGGCCGGCCCTGATGTTCTGAGTCCTCCCTCGCCGAAGGCGGGGGAGGCGGCTCGCAAAGCGAGACGGAGGGGGGGCTGCCGCAAAGCGGCGGACATCTATTTGCAACAAGACTAGCCACCGCCGCACCAATCCCCGACACTCGCCACCGAACCCCGGGGAACACTCATGACGTGGCTTGATGGTGGCGCGTTCGCATTCTTCGTCATCGGCTGGTGGCTGCTCGGCTGGCTCATTGACTCATCGCCCTGGCACAAGCGCACGTTATCGTACGCGATGAAGGCGCAGCGGCGTGAATGGATGCGGCAGATGGCGCGCCGCGACGTGCGTCTCGTTGACGCCAACATCATCACCGGCCTTCAACAGGCGACCTCCTTCTTTGCCTCCACCGCGCTGCTCGCGGTCGGAGCGGGCTTCGGTCTGCTCACCGCTGCTGACACCATCATCGGCGCTTTCGAGCAGAGCTTCGTCCACCTCGAAATCGACCGCGCCGCCTTCTACGTGAAGACTGCTGTGCTGATGGCGCTCTACGCTTACGCCTTCTTCAAGTTCGGCTGGGCCTATCGCCTGTTCAACTATTCGGCCGTGATGCTCGCCGCGACGCCCGAAGCCGGCCAGCCCGGCGCTGAGGAGGCCGCGAGCAGCGTGGCCAAAATGAACATCGCCGCCGCCGGCCAGTTCACTCACGGCCTTCGCGCCTTCTTCCTCGCCATCGCCGTGCTCGCCTGGTTCATCACCTGGTGGGGCTTCATCCTCGCCGCCCTCATCATCATGCTCGCCCTCGCCAACCGCCAGTTCAACTCCACCGCGAGGTACATTGCGCAAAACGCTCTCACCCGCTTTCCACCGGGCTGATCTCTGGACCGCGGGGCTGGCCACCCTGAGGCGCCGCTCCAACTTGTCATCCCGCGCGAGCCAAAGGCGAGACCCGGGATGACAGCCGTGGGTTAGACTTATCCGCCGAATCTGCACACGCGTGTTTTTGACAGACTTCAGCAATTCCAACGGCTTACCGCGAAGGCCGCCCCGAAAATCGTTTTCTCAATCCTGCACTTTCGATTCCGTGGGAGACTGCTCCTGGTCGATCTCGCAGGCGGGCAGTCGCGCAACTGTTCAACGGCGTGGGATCGATGCAGGCGAGCGTGAAGAGCCCGGGTGAATCTGTTACAAATCCGGGACGCTTCGAGGGACCATGGCCGAACACCATGACCTGCACGCCGCTGGCCGAAACATGGTCAAGCGGTTGAAATGAACCCCGCCGTATCTGGGCCGCCGTCAATCACCTGCCGGGGGACGCGGGATCTGTGCTTTCCTTCATCTACCGGTAGTGCTGGCAACAGCATCGCTAACTCACGCGGGGCATCCCGCGTCCCCGGGCCCTCCACCTGTTACGGAGACCCAGAGCCACAGCATCCCGGACGGCGCAGCCGGTCCGAACAAGGTTCCATGCCTGCGCTGCCGCCATTGGAAAATTCAACCCCCGAATGTTTCGCCGAGACGCTTGAAACCACCCCCCGGTATAGGTCAACTCGGCTACGGGACGGACAAGGCGGCGACATGGACGGCCATTCCCCTCCAGCAACGGAAAGCGCGCGACTGCTTCACCTGCAGCGCACGGCGCAAGCGAAGGATCGCGTTCCATCGTCCCGTGTGCGCACCGATCGCCTCTACCAGCTCGAGGACATGATCCGAAAGCGCGCGGACTCCTTCGCTGACGCCATCTCCGCTGACTTCGGCAACCGTTCGCGCTTCGAAACGGATCTGCTGGAAATCATGGTGCTGATCTCGGCCATTCGCTACGCGCGCAAGAACGTCAAATGGTGGATGCAGCCGAACTATCGCGAGGTCGGCGCCAATTTCTGGCCCGGCTCGGCCTGGGTCAGGCCCGAACCGCTTGGCGTCGTCGGCATCGTCTCGCCGTGGAACTATCCGCTGCAATTGGCGCTCTCGCCCCTCGTCGACGCGATCGCGGCTGGCAACCGCGTCATCATCAAACCAGCCGAGCAGACGCCCAATTTTTGCGACCTGCTGAAGCGTGCCATCGGCGAGACGTTTGAGGAGGATGAGGTCGCTGTCGTGTTGGGCGGGCCGGAAGTCGCCGCGGAATTCTCGCGCCTGCCGTTCGACCATCTCGTCTTTACAGGCTCCACCTCCGTCGGCCGCCGTGTCGCCGCCGCCGCCGCAGAAAATCTCACCCCATCGACACTCGAACTCGGCGGCAAGTCGCCGGCCGTCATCTGTCCGTCCGGGTCGATGAAGAAGGCCGTGAAGGCGATCTCATATGGCAAGTTCATCAATGCCGGACAGACCTGCATAGCGCCGGACTATGTGCTGGCGCCGCGCGAACGCGTCATCGAGTTTTCCGAACTCCTGCTTGCCGAGGCGCGCCGCGCCTATCCCGACCTTGGCGGCGACTATTCCAGCATGATCAGCGAACGCGCCTTTGATCGCCTGACCGCAGCCATCACCGAAGCGGAACTTGGCGGCGCCAAGGTGCTGCGGCATCCTGCGCCGTCGGATCGCGCGCGCCGCGTCTTGCCGCCGATCGTGGTGCTCGACCCGCCACAGGGCTGCCTCCTGGTGCGCGAGGAAATCTTTGGTCCTGTGCTGCCCGTGATTGGCTATGACTCGCTCGAGGATGCGCTCGACTGGATCAACGCGCATCCCCATCCGCTCGCCCTGTACGTCTTCGCCGAAGACATGCGCGAGCAGTCCAAGGTTCTCGACGGCACGCAATCAGGCGGCGTCACGGTCAACGGTACGCTGCTGCACATTGCGCAGGAAGGTCTTCCCTTCGGCGGCGTCGGCGCCAGTGGCTGGGGCGCCTATCACGGCAAGGCTGGCTTCGACCGCTTCACGCACCAGCGCGCGGTATTCAAGACCGGTTTCTTCAACGCCGCGTCGCTGCTCTCACCGCCCTACGGCCCGCGCGCAAAGCGCTTGCTGAAATTCCTGATGCGCTGATCACCTGCGGCAGGCTTGCGTCTCTACTCGCAGAGCATCGCATTCCACGTCTTGTCACTGCTCGTGAAAGCACTCACAGCTGCCCGTCTCATTGTCCTGATTGTGCCTGTCGGCCAATCGGCAATGCGACCTTGCCCGGCATGCGACGCGGATTTGGCGCAAGCGCTTTCTTCTCATGCGCCTGCGCCGCGCCCCAGAATTCCTCTACTGACGGGCCATTGCGGAGGCGACGATCGCGCAGGAAGAAGCCCAGCACCTCGTGGAACCAGACGCGACGTCCCATCTGGTAGTACCAGCGCTGCGCCCGGCGTATCTTCCGGTCGCACGCGCCACAGCGCCTTCGGACGCGTCTGCAACAAGAACTCGATGAATTTTACCCACAGGAACACGCGCCATGGCGGCACATGGCGCGTCGCCAGCACCTGGTGCTTGTAGTCCCACTTCGACGGGTCGGTCTGGATCACCTTGCGCGTCGCCGCGAGCGAATAGAACGGCGTCCAACGGTGTGGCGTCACATAAACGCTTTGAATCTGGTCGGGGTCGTAGGCGAGCAGCTGGCGCATCTGCCGCTAGTAATCCCGGTCGCGTTCTTCCTCGAATCCCACCACCCACGTTGCCATCGACAGCATGCCGTGCTTGCGCATCAGCCGGATGGCTTCGCGATCCGTTGTGGTCGAGCCACCCTTGCGGATCCTGCTCAGCACCTGCTCGTCGGTGTTCTCCATCCCCATCAGGAACCGCTCGACACCGGCCTGCTTGTATAGATGCAGATGATCCCTATCCCGTATGATGTCGTCCGCCCGCGTCGACCCAACCAGCGTTACTTCGACCTTCTCCGCGATCAGCGCTTCCAGAAACTGCTTCCACGCCTTCTTTGACGAGGTGGGGTTCTCGTCGGCACAATTGAAAACCTCGACGCCATGCTCCCGATGCAGTCGCGCGATCTCAGCGGCGAACAGCATTGGATCGCGATGGCGCCGCGTCGTCCAGAAGCCGCGCTGGCCGCAGTAATTGCAAGGATGCGGACATCCGCGCGAGAACTGCACCACCACCGCGCGCTTGCCGCCCCAGTAGGAATAGCGCGCATGATCAATCAGCTCCCATCCTGTACG
>JBBATZ010000038.1:2277-43034 GCA_040398425.1 Hyphomonadaceae bacterium | reverse complement strand
CGCCATCCTCAAGATGGACCGTCCGCGCGGCAACATCGTCGTCTCGCGTCGCGCCGTGCTCGAAGAGAGCCGTGCGGAACAGCGCGCAGAGATCGTCGGCAACATGGCCGAGGGCGAGCGTCGCAAGGGCGTCGTCAAGAACATCACCGATTACGGTGCGTTCGTGGACCTCGGCGGCATCGATGGCCTTCTGCACGTCACCGACATGAGCTGGAAGCGCGTCTCGCACCCGAGCCAGGTCGTGGAAGTCGGCCAGGAAGTGGAAGTCCAGATCATCAAGATCAACCCGGACACGCAGCGTATCTCGCTCGGCATGAAGCAACTCGCGACCGATCCGTGGGATGGCGTTTCCGCGAAATACCCGGTGGGCGCCAAGCTCACGGGCCGCGTGACCAACATCACCGACTACGGCGCGTTCGTTGAGCTGGAAGATGGCGTCGAAGGCCTGATCCACGTCTCCGAAATGAGCTGGACCAAGAAGAACGTCCACCCCGGCAAGATCATCTCCTCCTCGCAGGAAGTGGATGTGATGGTGCTGGACGTCGACGCCGACAAGCGCCGGATCTCGCTGGGCCTCAAGCAGGTGATGAACAATCCGTGGGAAGCCTTCCAGGCCGAACACCCGATTGGCACCAACATCGAGGGCGAAGTCCGCGGCATCACCGAGTTCGGCCTGTTTGTCGGCCTCGGCCCGGATCTCGACGGCATGGTCCACATCAACGACATCGACTGGAACGTGCCCGGCGAAGAAGCCATCAAGAAGTACAACAAGGGCGACGCCGTCTCGGCGCGCGTGCTTGATATCGACATCGAGAAGGAACGTATCTCGCTGGGCATCAAACAGCTCAGCCAGGACCCGACCGAAACGATCGACCTGCGCAAGAACTCAATCGTCACCACGACGGTTGTGGAAGTGACCACCGGCGGCATCGAAGTCTCGATCGCTGACGGCGCGATGAAGTCCTTCATCCGCAAGACCGATCTGTCGCGCGATCGTGCTGAACAGCGTCCCGAGCGTTTCGCAGTTGGCGACAAGGTCGACGCGCTGGTCATCTCGTTCGACAAGGCGGGCCGCAAGGTCTCGCTGTCGATCAAGGCGATGGAAATCAAGGACGAGAAAGAAGCTGTCGAGCAGTATGGCTCGGCGGACTCGGGCGCCTCGCTCGGCGACATCCTCGGCGCGGCCCTCAAGGGCGCGAAGACGGACGAGTAGTCTTTCCGGACTTGAATTGAATGTGGAGCGCCCTCGCGAAAGCGGGGGCGTTCTGCTTTTGAGGGATATTCTCCCTGGAGTCATGCACGGGCAGCCGAAGCCCATCCCGGGAGGCCCGGTTGGATCAGGTGCGGAATTCTTGGCGTTCCCCCACGGTGAGAACCGCGGTTCTCGGCATGAGTCGGAGAATGACTTCGCGGGGGAATCCGGCTGATTTCATCAGACCTGGATCAATCCGGTACAAAAATGACAGCGCCCATTATGAGGCGAGTCGAAAAACTCTTGCCTTCCTCGGCGCTTAGCGCAATTTTGGCAAAATGCTCCGTTCAGAACTGATCGCAAAACTGGCCGAAGAGAACCCCACGCTGAAAGTGCGTGAGGTTGAACGCATCGTCGATGTGATCTTCGACGAGATCGCCGGCGCGCTCGAGCGCGGGGATCGGGTGGAGTTGCGCGGTTTTGGCGCGTTCTCCGTTCGCAAGCGCAATGCACGCACCGGGCGTAACCCGCGCACTGGCAATTCCGTATCGGTGGACGCCAAGCATGTCCCCTTCTTCAAGGCCGGCAAGGAGTTGCGCTCACGGCTGAACAACGGGCATGACCCGGAAGACCGGGACTAGAAGACCGCGATCAGAGGACCGAGGACACGAACACCCAGATTGGGCCGCCACGGCTCAGGAATAGCCGCCCTTCCGGATTGACGCTGGAGCGGTTCCGGGGCGTGTGCGATGTATCAACAGGCGTACAATCGGGCGTCGGACGGAATAGGGGACTCTTGTGTTCAAGGAATTTCGTGAATTCGCGATGCGCGGCAATGTCGTCGACCTTGCGGTCGGCGTGATCATCGGCGCGGCGTTCGGCGCTATCGTCACCTCGCTGGTGGCAGACATCATCATGCCGATCATCGGCCTGATCACGGGCGGCATGGATTTCTCTGACCTGACCTATCAGCTGAAGGCCGCAACACTCGGCCCTGATGGCAAGGAGATCCCTGCCGTCACGATCAACTATGGCAAGTTCATCAACCTGGTCATCACCTTCCTGATCGTCGCTTTCACAATGTTCATGGTCATCAAGGGCATGAACCAGCTGAAGCGGAAGGAAGCCGCCTCGCCCGCGCCGCCGCCGGCCCCGTCGACCGAGGAGAAGCTTCTCACGGAAATCCGGGACTTGCTCGCCAAAGGGCGCTGAGGTATCCGTCTAACCAGTAGAGTTCGTAGCGTACGGAAGGGGCGGCCTGAGCGCCGCCCTTTCTGCTTTTCCGGGCTCCTGAAAACGCTGCAAATTCAGAGGGCTGCGCCAGGCGGGCGACCATGATCAGCGTAAAAATCTGCGGCATCACCAACGAATCAGACCTGGCCCAGGCGGTCGAGGCGGGCGCCGACATGGTTGGTTTCGTCGTGGTCGAGACGAGCCCGCGCTATGTCGATTTCGACACGGCGCAAGCGCTGATCCTCAAGGCGGCGGAGCTGGGAGTCGAGCCCTGGGTGGTGGCGACCCTGGCTGTGCCGTGGCTCGACAAGCTGGTCGACGAGACGCCGGAGATTGGCGCGGTGCAGCTGCACGGCAAGGAAACCCCGGGGCAGGTGGCGCATTTTGCGCGCCGGCATCAGCTGGTTCCGGTGATCAAGGCGATGGGCATTTCCCGCCCGCGCGACCTCGATGAGGCGAAGGATTTTGTCGGCGCTGACGCGTTCCTTTTCGACGCCAAGCCACCGGCGGGCGCGACCCGCGAGGGCGGCCATGGCGCATCCTTCGACTGGTCTATCCTCAAGGGCTTCCGCGTGCACGATCACGAGGACTGGACGCTCTCGGGCGGCCTTACGCCAGAGAATGTCGCCGAGGCGATCGCCAAGTCGGGCGCTGCGGCGGTTGATGTGTCGTCCAGCGTCGAGGCGCGCCATGGCATCAAGGACCACGCGAAGGTGCGCGCGTTTATCGAAGCGGCGAAGGCGGCGGGGTGACTTCAACAACCATTTTTGTCGCGCTTCTCGATGAAGGCGTGGATGTTTGGCGACCGGTCGAGGCAACGATCGAAGCAGATGGCGTTTATCTCATCGTGACGCCCGAACTGCAGGCTGAGACGTGGCAGTTCGCGTCGGGAAGCAGGGTCCGATGCGAGATGCGAGACCTGTCGGATGGCGCTGCATTGGTCGCTGTAAAAGCTAGCTAGTGTTACCCGCCAACGTGTCGCCCGGTGCCCAGACCCATTCGACCGCCGCTGCCGCCGGATTTTTCGCTGTCGCCTTTGCCTTTAGATGAGCCGCGCTGCTGGCGCATGAAGTTGCGCCCGGAGACGGTGCGATCGGCGATATGTATGGGGTGGCTGGCGGTTTACCTTTTCTCCGCCAGCGTGTGCTCTAGCTTGATCTCGTTCTGTCGGCGGCGTGGTGATTCACACGACTGTCGTTTCGCTCGACTAAGCTTCGCAAAAAAGAGGATGTCACATGGCTCGACTTCTGGACGCTACCCCGACTGAGCATGATCTCGACGCGCTGTACGCCATGCTTCACGCCGCTCCCTTGCTCGCTGCTGACGAGGACGCGGAAGAAGAGGAAGAGGGCGACGAGGATGAAGGCGGCGACGAGGATGAAGAAGACGCCGACGAGGATGAGGGCGAAGAAGACGACGAGGACGAAGAAGACGACCAGGACGAAGATGAAGACTAGCCCTCAGGTCTGACACGCGGCGCGCGTCCCTTGCGGGGCGCGCGTTTTCGTTTTGCGCCAGCCCGCGAGGCCCGGGGTAGCGGATTGATGTGGCGGTTCGGGCGGCGTAAAGGACGCTCCCAACCGAGGATATCGTTATGGCAGCTCTCCCGAACACTTGGTCGCAATGGCCGGATGCCAATGGCCGCTTTGGGGAGTTTGGCGGGCGGTATGTGGCCGAGACACTGATGCCGCTCGTGCTCGATCTCGAGCAGGAATACGCGCGCGCCAAGGCGGACCCGACGTTCCAGGCGGAGTTCGACTGGCTGCTGGAGCATTATGTCGGCCGGCCGAGCCCGCTCTATTATGCCGAGCGGCTGACGAAGCATTTCGGGGGCGCGAAAATCTATCTCAAGCGCGACGAGCTGAATCACACGGGCGCGCACAAGATCAACAACTGCATCGGGCAGGTTCTCCTTGCGCGGCGCATGGGTAAGACGCGGATCATCGCGGAGACCGGCGCCGGGCAGCATGGGGTCGCCACCGCAACGATATGCGCGCGCTTCGGTCTGCCGTGTGTGGTGTTCATGGGCGAGACCGACGTCGAGCGACAGAAGCCCAACGTGTTCCGCATGCGCCTGCTCGGGGCGGAGATCGTGCCGGTGTCGTCGGGCACGGGCACGCTGAAGGACGCAATGAACGAAGCGCTGCGCGACTGGGTGACGAATGTGTCGAATACGTTCTACGTCATCGGCACGGCGGCGGGCCCGCATCCCTATCCGATGCTGGTGCGCGATTTCCAGTCGATCATCGGCAAGGAAGCGCGGGCGCAGATCCTGAAACAGGAAGGCCGTCTGCCGGACGTGCTGGTCGCGGCGATCGGCGGCGGGTCGAACGCGATTGGCCTGTTCCATCCGTTCCTTGAGGACGAAGGCGTCCGCATGATCGGCGTCGAGGCGGGCGGTCACGGCGTCGATACCCCCATGCATGCCGCCTCGCTCTCGGGCGGACAGCCCGGCATCCTGCATGGCAACCGCACGTATCTTTTGCAGAACGACGATGGCCAGATCATCGACGCGCACTCGATCTCGGCGGGGCTCGACTATCCGGGCATCGGGCCGGAGCATGCCTTCCTGCACGAGACGGGCAGGGCGACCTATCGTACGTGTACGGACAAGGAAGCGCTGGAGGCGTTCCAGCTCTGTACGCGTCTTGAGGGCATCATCCCGGCGCTGGAGCCTGCGCATGCGCTGGCGCGCACGGGCGATATCGCCAAGGAGCTCGGCAAGGACGGGCTTATCATCATGAACATGTGCGGGCGCGGCGATAAGGACATCTTCTCGGTCGCAGACCATCTGGGGATGGCGATCTAGGGAGGCGAGATGGGCCGGGCCGGTATTCGCTTGACTGCGTTGGCCTTGCTCGCGGCCCCGATGGTAGCCTGTATTGAGGTCTATCGCTACGATCTGGTGGCGCCGAAGATTGAAACGATGGGTGCAAGCGATGCTGATTTCGGCACGATGCTTTGTGTGGCAGGCAAAGGTTTTGTTCGCCTGTCGGACAAGAGGATAACCGATACGGAAATCTGCGGCGCGGCCTGGACGGAGGTCAGCCGCGACTATGAGTTCCAGTGTTTTGCGCGCGAATCTGTAACGAACGTGATAAGTGTCAGACCGGCGACCGCCTCCGCGTTTGAACCTCTTCAGGCGCCTTCGTGCGAGACATGAATCAGATGCGCATCGCTTTCGTCATTGTCGTCGCCGCGCTTCTGTCCGCGTGCACCGCGCCGGACAAGTTCATCCTGCCGGGGCAGGTGGATCTCAAGCTGGCGGCGGGAGACAGGATCAAGCTGTGCACCGATGACGGGTTCGACGACACGACGCCGATGTCGGACTGTGTGATCATCGAGCGGGCGTCACGTCCACTCGCGCCCTATGCCGAAGCGCTGAAGGCGAAGGGCTGGGCGAAGGTGGAAGGTGACGACACTGGCCGCGAAGTCTGGACGCTGGGCGGAGGCGCCGCGTGCAAACAGCTGTCCGTCGATGCGGGCGCTGAGAAAATGTCACGCAAGCGTTTCATGATCGTGCGGTTCGAAGTGGGCGGCTGCGCAAGCTGAAGCAGCAATCCGATCAAAGACGTCAATCGTGTCTCTAATTCACTTCACCCTTTGCGCCGGTACAGGCATGAAGGCCGCGAGCCAAGGAGCGCTACATGCACACACACGCCGGATCGTGCCATTGCGGTAACGTCGCGTTTGAGCTGACGGGATCGTTCGGCGGCGCCGTAGTGTGCAACTGCTCCTACTGCCGCCGGTCCGGTAACATGCTGGCTTTCACGACGCCGGAGAATTTCCGCCTGACGACGCCGCAGAAGGACGTCTCGACCTACCTTTTCGGCAAGCAGACGATCACCCATTATCACTGCGCCAATTGCGGGATCTCGACGCATGGCTCTGGCGTGGGGCCGGACGGGACGCGGATGGTGGCGGTGAACCTGCGCTGCGTGCCCGACATCGACCTCGACACGCTGGAGATCCAGCGGTTCGACGGGGCGAATCTGTAGGTGTTCTCTCTTTGTTGCGGTGCGGCATCAGGAAGCGGATGGAGGGGTAGGTCGGGGCGTGCGATTCCGTTATAGTATCCGCTTGCTTCGGGGCCTCGCCCCAGACCCAGCGCTGTAACAGCTCAGGCCCGACCCAAAGCACCTGTCCCCCATATGACCGCCGACCGCATATCCGCGACGTTTGCTGCATGCGCTGCCCAGGGCCGCGCAGCTTTTGTCGGTTACCTGATGGCCGGCGATCCGGATATCGAGACAAGCCTTAAGAATATCAAGGCTTTGGCGGAAGCAGGCGCTGACATTATCGAGCTTGGAGCGCCCTTCACCGATCCGATGGCTGACGGGGCTGCAATCCAGAAGGCGGCGCTTCGTTCCTTGGCGGTAGGCACCACGCTTAAGGACACGTTAACCATAGCGAAACGCTTTCGGGCCGAGAATGCGTCCACCCCTCTGATCGTTATGGGGTATGCCAATCCCATCCACCGGATGGGCTATGCTGCGTTTGCCAAGGCAGCGGCAGAGGCCGGGGTCGATGGCGTGATCACAGTGGACTTGCCCCCCGAAGAGGACGCCCCGCTGCGCCAGGAACTGGCTGCACACGGGCTGGCGGTGATCCGCCTCGCGAGCCCCACGACAACCGAAAAGCGCATGGAAACGGTCGCCGACGGGTCGTCGGGCTTTGTCTATTACGTCTCGGTTGCAGGCGTGACCGGCGCGGGGGTGGGGGCGGAGGCGGATATTTCGGCGGGCGTGGAGCGCGCCAAGCGCATTTCTGGTCTGCCTGTCGCAGTGGGTTTTGGCGTGCGTACGCCGGAGCAAGCAGCTGCTTTTGCAAGAATTTCTGACGGGGTTGTGGTCGGTTCCGCGCTGGTGGAACTGGTGCGCGAGGCAGTGGAGCAGGGCGATCCTGGCTCATCTGTCAAGCGCATAAGTGTGGTTGCTAAGTCACTGTCAAACGCCATAGCTTCGGCGCGTCACGAGCGGAGCGTTCATTGAACTGGCTTACAAATCTTCCCCCAGGGCTGAAGTCGATCTTCACCCCCAAGCGGGACGACACTGAAGGTGATGACCTCTGGGTCAAATGCCCGAAGACAGGTGAACTTGTGTACCGGCAGGAGCTTGAGAGCTCGTACTGGGTGACCCCTGCCGGCGCCCACCTGCGCATCACCCCGGAGAAGCGCTTCGAATACATGTTCGATGGCGGTCTGTGGTCAGAGATCCAGATGCCGCCGGTGCCGCGCGACCCGCTGAAATTCAAGGACGACAAGCGCTACACCGACCGCCTGAAGTCGGCGAAGGCCAAGACCGGCCGCGACGATTGCATGGTCGCCGGCCTCGGTGAGATCAACGGCCGCAAGGCAGTGGTGCTCGTGCAGGACTTCGCCTTCATGGGCGGATCGCTGGGCATGGCGGCGGGCGAGGCTTTCATCAAGGCGGCCGAGACGGCTGTCGCGCGCAAGGCAGCTTTGATCGTCGTCACCGCTTCAGGCGGCGCGCGCATGCAGGAGTCTTCCTTTGCGCTGATGCAGATGCCGCGCACGGTGCTGGCGATCCAGGACGTGAAGCGCGCCAGGCTTCCCTACATTGTTGTGCTGGCTGACCCGACCTCGGGCGGTGTGCTGGCGTCGTATGCCATGCTGGGCGATGTGCACATTGCTGAGCCGGGCGCGCAGCTGGCTTTCACAGGTCCGCGCGTCATCGAGGCGACGATCCGGGAGAAACTGCCGGAAGGCTTCCAGCGCTCCGAATTCCTGCGCGAGCGCGGCATGGTGGACATCGTCGCGCACCGCAAGGAACTGACGCCCACGATCGGCGCCATTCTCGGCATGCTGATGGCCCCCCAGCGGGGCAAGCGCGCGAAGGTGGTTGTCGAGGACGCTGTCGCGGCCAAGTAACTCGCGCGATGCCAGGTTTTGCAGACGGCGTCTCCGAAGAGGAGACGCCGTTTTGCTTTTGCAGGTTCAGGGCGTCTTCGTCCCCAGGACTTCCCGGATCTCGAGCGGTGCGTTCGCGAAGGCGGGGCCGAGGTCGGTGTTGATCTCGGATGCTGCGCCGGGCAGGCCGAGGCCGTAGCGCAATTGCGAGACCGTGACGTGCTGGATGATCGCCCAGCCTTCGCGTGTATCCAGATCCCCGGGACGACAGCCGTTCTGGGCAAGATCCAGCAGCGGTCCTGGCACAGGCAGGCCCATCTGCTTCACTGCGGAGATGAGGTCATTGCCGCTCTGGATCGACAGGCATGAATCACTGAACGCGTTGTGTCCCATGCCTGGTACGATCACCAGACGCTTGGGTGCATTGAGTTTGTCGTAGGCCGCGACCAGCGCATCGACCTTTATGCCCGAGTCGTTTTTGGCGGCGAGTATCAGGGTCGGTTTGGGCGTGGCGCCAGGTCCCTGCGGCGGCACGGGCGCCCAGCCGATCACGGTGTCGATGCGGGGATTGTCGATCGCGGCGAACATTGTGCCGCCGCCTGCGGAGTGTCCGACGGCTGCGATGGACGACATGTCGATCAGACCGGCGAGCGGGCTTTGGGTGTTGGCTGTCGTGCGGCCCAGCAGGTCGAGCGCTGCATCGAGTGCGGTGGCGCTGGCGGTGCGGCGCGCCGCCATGTCGCGCGAGGGAGAGGCGAACGAGGCGAAGCCGTACTCTGTGAAGTCGACGGAAGCCACGACGAAGCCCCATGAAGCGATACCCGACAGGACATTTCCATGACCACTGCGCCAGCCGCCGGCGCCGTGCGAGACAATCACCAACGGAAACGTCTTGCCCTTTGCTGCGGGAGCGTCGCGGAAGGCGGGTACGGTGACTTTGAGATCGACGCTTTCCGGTATCTTCTTGAGCATGCCGGCGAGCATTGGGGGCACAGGCTCGGTCTGCAGATAGACATCGTTGGTCCGGCCCTGGGCGGCGCCAGCGGCGGCGGGATAGTAGACCTCGATCTTGCGGTCGCTCAGATCCATCGTCAGGACGCCAACCTCGTTGGGCCCGCGCGCTGTGTAATTGGGTGCTGGTTGCGGCGTTGGCTGGCTGGCGCATGCGCCGAGTGCCAGGACGGCTACGAAAACGCCGGGGGCGAACCGTTTCAGAACCGATGTTCCGATCATCTCTGTCGTCCTCTTCTTTTCATCACGTCGTGCATCTTACGCGCGGCACGCCAAACGGATCGCATGTTGTCGCCGCCTGCCAATGGGGCGCCGCTACGGAATGGCGAAAACGTTTGGGTGAGGTGGTTCGGCTTCCTCGGGCGATGGAGGCGACAGCTGGCACACGCCACCGCGATGCGTTACGGATAGCGGAGCCGTCGATGCACGTGCGGGGTGGATCAAATGCAGCGGAATGTGCTGGCGCTGGTCGCCCTTGCAGGCTTGAGCGCGTGCCAGCCGGCAACCGCACCGGTCGCGGAGGCGCATGCCGCACCAGTGGTGGAAACCGCAGGGCCCGATTACGGTGCCGCGCCTATGAAATGGGATGTGGGGCTGTCGCCCATCCTCACGCTTGCATTTGGCGGCGATGGTCTCAGCATCGCGTGCGAGGAGGAGAAAGGCGTGATGCGCATTTCGTTCGCGCCGGCGTGGGAGAAGGAGGGGCCGTTCGACAAGGCGGTTGTCCATTTCGGCGACACGTCATTTCCTGTGACGATCGGCGCGACGGCGATGAAGGGGGGGATGGACAGGTATAGTCCGGTCTACCTGCTGCCGGCGAATGCGGACACGGTGACCGCCGTGATGATGACGAACAATGCCCGCCTCGTGGTGACCAACCAGGACGGCGAACAGGAGCGTGGCGGCGCGCCCGACGACACGGGCGCTTTCGACACGTTCGCCACAACCTGCGCGCAGATAAACGGACTGCGCTGAAGCGCGTGACATCCGCCGCAGGCGAATGCGGTTTTCGTGACCCCCGGACCGCACTATCTGCTGGCGTGCCGTGAGATCATGGAGCAGAACGCCACGTGGCCGATACGCCTTTCGTAACAGCAGAGCTGGACCGGTTCCGGCGCAACAGCGCGGGTCGCGTGTCGCCAGCGTGGGGCACCGCGCATATCCGCAAAGCGCTGGTGGAGTTGGGCGATCCGCAGGATCACATGCCGCCTGCCATCCACATCACGGGCACCAATGGCAAGGGGTCGACCGGGGCGTTCATCCGCGCGATGGGGGAGGCGGCGGGACTGAAGGTGCATGTATTCACCTCGCCGCATCTGACACGTGTCAACGAGCGCATCCGCGTCGCAAGCCGTCTGGTCGAAGACGACGCCCTTGCGGACGTGCTGTCCGACATTGCAGGGCGCACGCAGGGGCTGACTTATTTCGAGGCCCTGACGGCGGCGGCGTTCTGCCTGTTCGCACAGGAGCGCGCTGACTTCTGCGTTGTTGAAGTGGGTGCGGGCGGGGCAACCGACGCCACCAACGTGATGAGCCATCCGGCCGCTTGCGTGGTGACGCCGATCAGCCGCGATCATGAGGCCCTTTTTGGCGTTTCCGGTGTGGCGGCGATTGCGCGGCTGAAAGCCGGAATTTTCCGCGACGGGTCTCCCGTGATCATCGCCGAGCAGCCGGCCCTGCCGCTGGGCGTGCTGCGGGAGGAGGCGAGGCTGGCCGGCGCACCCGTGCTGTATGCGGGCGAGGCGTGGCGCGGTGGTTGGGAAGACGGCGCGTTTGTCTATTCGGGACAGAAGCTGACCGTGCGAGCGCCCTGGCTTGGCTTGCCCGGCGCGCATCAGGCGCAGAATGCCGCCGCCGCCTGTGCGGCGGTTGAAGTGCTCGGAGATCGCCGCATCACGGCAGACGCAATGGCGGGGGGGCTGCGCGAATGCGCGTGGCCGGGACGCCTGCAACAGCTGAAGCCCGGGCCGCTGGCGGGAACGGGAAATGTCTGGATCGATGCGGCGCACAATCCGGGTGGGGCGGCGATGCTGTCGCGTGCGATCAACGCGGTGCGTGACGCGGGCGAACGCATCGCCATTGTTATCGCGATCCAGGGGGCGAAGGATATCGACGCGGTGTTGCGTGAACTGACGCCGGCAGCGGATCTGATCGTTACGTGCCCGCTACCCGACAGTGGCGGGCAGGAGGGCGGACCAGGCGCCGACCCGCGCGACGTCGCAGAAACGGTGAACAGGCTGGGCGGTCGCGCGGCAATCGCTGGCGACCTGATGGAAGCTGTGCGCGTCGCTGGCCAGTCGGCCGGTCGCGTCTATATTGCAGGATCGGTTTATCTCTGCGGCGCGGCGCTTGTCCTCAATGGCGAGCGAGTTGAATAGGTGCTGCTGCGTGACGCTGGAACCTGACCTGGCGCAATCGACATGCATATGGTTGTGGTGACATGTTCGGCGATGCGTGACGTTGGCCGGCCGGGATTCCCACAATTCATTGGAGCGCTGCTGGCGGCCCTGGCGCTGCTCGGCGCGCCTGCCGCCGCCCAGACCGCGCGGCCGTGGGCGCATGAGGCAAGCGACATCGCGCCCGACCCGTCTGTGCGCTTCGGAAACCTGCCTAATGGCATGCGGTACGCCCTGATGCATAATGCGCTGCCCGCTGAAGCCGTGTCACTTCGCCTCTCGGTGGCATTCGGGTCGCTGTATGAAACCGAGGCCGAGCGGGGCCTCGCCCACTTCATCGAGCACATGGCGTTCAACGGGTCGACCCATGTGCCTGAAGGCGAGATGGTGAAAATCCTCGAGCGGCTGGGCCTCGCCTTTGGCGCCGACACAAATGCCTCGACCGGTCAGTTCTTCACAACCTACCAGCTCGACTTGCCGAAAGCCTCCGACGACCTGCTCGACGAAAGTCTGTTGCTGCTGCGCGAGACGGCCAGCGAACTGACTTTTGACGCCAGTGCGCTTGATCGCGAACGTGGCGTGGTGCTGTCGGAGTGGCGCCGCGGGGATAATTTCCAGCGCAGGCGGAGCGAGCAGCAACTGGACTTCCTTCTGCCGGGATCGCTGGCCGCGAGCCGATCGCCGATCGGCGAGCAGGCGGTGATCGAGACGGCCAGCCGTGACGCGCTGGTTTCACTTTATCAGCGCTTCTACCGGCCAGAACGGACGACGCTGGTGATGGTCGGCGATTTCGATGTCGATGCTGTCGAAGCGAAGATTCGTGCCAAGTTCGGCGACTGGGTTGCGCGGGGCGAGGCGGGCGCGGAGCCCGATCCTGGTTACGTCCTGGAGCCGCGTGGTTTCGAGTCGTCGGTGTTCACGCACAAGGATGGCGGGGACTCGATTAATGTGACGTCGCTCAAGCCGTATCGAAAAGTGGTCGATACGGGTGCTCAGCGGCGCGAAGACAACCTGCTCATGTTCGCAATCGCCGCGCTGAGCCGGCGGCTGTCGCCGATGGCGAATTGGGACGAACCGCCATTTCGCAGTGCGGGGTTGAGCACGGGCGACCTGCTGGAGACAGCTTCGGTTGCCGGCGCGTCCGTCATCGTCACGCCGGAGGGATGGAAGGAAGGGCTTGAAGCGCTGGAACAGGAATGGCGCAGGGCGCTGCTGCATGGCTTCACGCAGCAGGAAGTCGACAGCCAGATCGAGGCGCTTCGGATCGGGCAGGTCAATCAGGTCGAGCGCCAGGGCACACGGCCGACGGAGGCGCTGGTAAGCGCATTGCTGTCGTCGGTGGAGAATGACACCGTTTTCTCGACGCCAGCGTCTGGGCTGAAGCGCTTCGAGACGTGGGCGGGCAAGGTTACGCCCGCGATGGTCAACGCCGCATTCCGCAAATGGATGACGCCGAAGGATCCGCTGTTCTTCGTCGCGACGACCACCGGCGGCGCCGGACTCGGCGATGCCGTTGTCGCTGCCTGGACGGCAAGCGCCAGCATCCCGGTGACAGCGCCACTGGCGCGCGCGAAGCAGACTTTCGCCTACACCCGTTTCGGCAAGCCCGGCACGGTGGTGAAGGATGAGCAGCTGGCCGACATCGATACGCGACTGCTGACGTTCGACAACAATGTGCGGCTCAACATCAAGCGGACCGACTTTGCGAAGAACGCGGTGCAGGTCTCGGTGCATATCGGGCATGGGGTGCTGGATTTCCCGGACAAGCCCTTCGGGCTCAACGGCCTGATGAGCGCGTTCTCCAGCGGCGGCCTCGAGAAGCATTCGATCGATGATCTGCGGACGATCCTGCAGGGCAGGGTTGTGTCGACGCGCTTCGGCGCTGGCTCGACCTATTTTGGCGGCAGCTATGCGACGACGCCGGCGGACCTGGAGCTGCAGCTGCAGGTGATCGCGGCGTATATCACGCATCCCGGCTATCGCCAGGAGGCCGAGCGGCGCTGGCGGCAGGGCATCGTTCTGAGCTGGCCTCGGCTGGACGCCAATGCGCAGGCGGTGTGGTCGGCGAGGGGGCTGCGCGCCATGATGGGCGGCGACAGGCGGTTTGGCAACGATCCCGATGACGGCGCGTGGCAGCGCTCCTTCGTGGAGCTACGGCACTACCTTGCGTCAGCGCTGCGCGACGGGCCGATCGAGATCGCGGTCGTGGGCGATGTCGATGAGGCAAAGGTGATCGCGCTTGTCGCCAAGACTTTCGGCGCACTGCCGAAGCGGGCCGAAGCGCCGACGAAGTTCAAGGCGACCTTGCCCGTTGCGTTTCGGAGCGAACGTACGCCACTGATCTTCATGCATGCGGGGGAGGCGAACCAGGCGTTGGCCTATGTCTATTGGTCCGTGCCCGACGTCGACCCGGAGACCGACCCGCAGATGTCGCGGACGCTGGCCGTGCTGTCGGGGATCATGCGGCTCAAAGTGACGGAAGAGCTGCGCGAGACATTGGGCGCGAGCTATTCGCCTTCGGTGTCGGCGTCGTTGTCTGCCGTCTATCCGGGCTTTGGCTATGTGAATGCGGGCGCTGAGGTGAAGCCGGAGATGGTCGATCAGATCATCATCTCCATGCGCGTGATTGCGGCTGACATGCGCGCCGGGCGGATCAGCGAGGACGAGTTGAGCCGAGCGATCACGCCGTCACTGGAGGCGCTGCCGCAGAACGCCATGTCGAACGACTACTGGCTTGGCCTGATTGCGCAGGCGCAGGGGCGGCCGGATCTGCTGGAGCGCGGCAAGCTCGCGGCGATCGAAGCGAGTGTGCGCGCCATTACGCTGGCGGATGTGGTCGCCGCGGCAAACCGCTGGCTTACCGATGAGAATGCGCAGGAGGCGCGTGTCGTCCCGGGCAAGCTGGAGGCCATCACCGGCCCATGACAAAAAAACGGCCCGGGGGTCGGAGCCCCGGGCCGGTCCACGTCTTTCCGGGAGGAAAGTCTATACCGTGACGGCGCCGAGCGCTTCTTCGAGCTGGGCGAAGGAGGGCTGGGCCGCGCTTGGGATCTGGCCGCGTCCGATCTCGACCGAGACCTGGGCTGCGTTGCCGTGCAGGTGGGCGACCAGCACGTCCTTGATGATCTTGTAGAACTGGCCCTCTTCATCGATGACCTGGCCGAGGCGCGAGGCGAACGGACCCACAAAGCCATAGGCGAGGAACACGCCGAGGAAGGTGCCGACGAGCGCCGAGCCGATCAGCTTGCCGAGATATTCCGGCGGCTGGGAGATGGCGCCCATGGTCTTGATGATGCCGAGCACGGCCGCGACGATGCCGAGCGCGGGAAGGGCGTCGGCCATGCCCTGCAGCGCGTGCGCGGGGGCATGAGCTTCGTGGTGGTGTTTCTCGATCTGCTTGTCGATGACTTCCTCGACCTGGTGCGGGTCTTCGAGGTTCATGGTCATCATGCGCAGCGTGTCGCAGATGAGATCTGTCGCGAAATGGTCCTTCAGGATCTTCGGATAGTTCTGGAAGATCGTTGAGTCCTTGGGGTTCTCGATGTGCTGTTCGATCGCCACGACGCCCTTTGTCTTCATTGTTTTCGTCAGCACGAACAATAGAGACAACAGGTCGGTGTAATCCTTGGGCTTCCACTTCGCGCCGCCCATGATTTTCCCGAAGCCGCCGCCGACGGCCATCACTGTCTTGAACGAGTTGCCGATCAGGAAGGCGCCGATCGCGGCGCCGCCGATCATCATCATCTCGAAGGGCGCGGCCTTGATGATCACGTCGAAATGACCGCCGGCGAGCATGAAGCCGCCGAACACCATCGCGAAGACAACCACGATCCCTATGATCTGGAACATGACGCGGACCCACCAACTCGTCGAATTTCTGGTTGTGCCGTTTATGCCTGAGCAAGCTTAACGCGCCGTGTTGTTCGGGAAGGAAAAAGAGTTGAGACGCGGTTAAGGGCGCGCCGGCCGCCTGCATGGCGCATCGCATGACAGGGCGAAGAAAGCCTGCGCGTGAAGGCCTGCGAAAGTCCTTCCGGATGCGGAGTTGATTGCGTGCAAGGCCAGATTTTGCCACCCAGTCCTGGCACAGGGCGACTTGGGCAGAAGGATACGCGGGCCATGAAGGGCAAGGTTCTCGGGTTCGATCCAGCAAGCGAGGCCGGCGCCATCAGCGGTGACGATGGCAAGCGCTACAAGTTCATCACTGCCGACAACAAGTCGCCGGCCCCGCTGAAGGCCAACGACACGGTCGACTTCGAAGCTGTCGATGACGCGGCCAAGGAAATCTACGCGGTGAAGAGGGGCTTCAGCATGCCGAGTGGCGGCGCGCAGGGGGCTGAGGCCAATACTGACCTGGCGGCTCTGGCGGCAAATCCCACCGTGGCGAGCCTTCTCGCCAGGCCCTACGTACTCTGGGGCGCCGTGATCATCCTGGGGTCGCTGATCGCGGGATACCTCGGAGCGCTCGACGCGTTGAGCCACATGAGCGGCATCATGGGACTTGGCATCAGCGCCATCTTCATCGCGCTGCTGTTCGCAATTCCGGTCGTCGCGGGCGTGCTGATCTTCTTGGAGTTCACCGGTCACAGGATGACTGCCCAGTTCCGCCTGATCACGGCGGCGGTCGCGATCGCCGGGCCGATCCTGCTGCCGCTCATCGCCGGAATGGCGCTGGGCGCCAGCGGCGACATCATGGGGTCACGCATGCCGGGCGTGCTGGGCCTCGTCGGATTTCACATCGATCTCGGCGTGCTCATGGCCATCGGAGGCGGGGTGCTGATCATCCTGACCAATATGGGCATCGTGAAGCTCACCAAATAGACGGCGCCACGGGCGCAGCGTCGGCTGCAGCTCGCCGGGTTTCGGTCGCGGCGCGGCCGCAATCACATGGCCCCCTGATGTCTCAAGACGTCAGGGGATCTTCATGTCTGGACCTGTGCATCTGCTTCTGAACCGGCGCGGTCTGTTGATCGGGTCGCTGGGGCTCGTCGCGGCGGCGTGTGGGCCGCAGCCGCTGGCCGAGGCGCAATCTCCGCAGGACGACACGGACTGGCCATTCGCCCTGCGCGTGACCGTGGGCGCCGAATTGCGGGCGCAGAAGCGCGAAAGCTATGACCCGGCCTATGTGAGCATCGCCTATCCGATGGGCGACGTGCCGGATGATCGCGGCGTGTGCACCGACACGGTGATCCGGGCGTTCCGCCATGCCGGTGTCGACCTGCAGGAAGCCGTGCACAAGGACATGGCCGCCAGTTTCAGCGCCTATCCGAAGACCTGGGGGCTGACCCGGCCCGACACCAATATCGATCACCGCCGCGTGCCCAATCTCGAGACCTTCTTCAAACGCCGGGGCGGGGCGAAGACGCTGAGCAAGGTTGCGGGCGATTTTCAGCCGGGTGACGTGGTCAGCTGGCGGCTCACGGGCGGGGGGCTGCCGCATATCGGCGTGGTGACGCGAAAGAAACAGGGCGACCAGCCAGTTGTGGCTCACAATATCGGCGCCGGCACGCAGGAAGAGCCGTGCCTGTTCAACTGGCCGATGCAGGGCTGGTTCAGGTTTTCAAGCTGGACCTGACATGGCTGGACCTGACGGGACGATTTGCGCGTGCTAGCCAAGGCGCATGACGCGCTTTGCCCTGGCTATCTGCTTCTCCCTGTTCGCCCCGGTGTTCGCCGCATTCGGCCATGCCGAAGCGCAGAATGTTTCACGCTCTGCGGTGTGCACGCCGGAGAATGCGACCGCGACGACGATCGCCAAAGTTGCTTCTGATCCTGCAGCATGGATGGGCCGGTGCGTTGCGGTGGACGGGCTCTATGTGAACGAGCGCATTTATGCGGATGCCGATGCGATCTATGGCGTGAATGCGAATTTTCTCGGTGGTTTCATCGACGGGATGCAGCCTCTGTCCGGGGCCTGGCGTGGATCCTTTGTCGGTCGCGTGACGGATTGCGCGGTCGCGGAAGCGACCCTGCTCAATGGTCAGTTGCGTGGGCCAGGCATCAACCAGAATGGGCGCACGCTGGGCTGCCTCGTGCCAAAGGGGCCGATGCTGATGTTCATGACGGGCAGCGACATCAAGCCATCTGGCCTCAAGCGCAGGTTGCCGGGCGCGAAGGGCGGCGACCTGAAGGCTGCGTCAGAGGACTGGGCGCATTACAAGCCGATGATGGAGATCGCCGCGAACTTCGCAGCCGCGATGCTAAGCGACAGCGATGCTGCACTCGGCAAGCTGCTGAGCAATGGCTATCGCGCCACGGAATTGCGTTCAGGCGCGGACACGGCCTTCGCCAGACTGAAGCAATCGAAGACGCCGCAAGTGAAACTGTTCCGCTATGCTGATCCACTCCCGGGCGTGGCGGCCGGTGAGGCCTGCTACTGCCTTAAGGCAGACTGCGAAAAGCGTTGGCCGATCGACGGACGTGATGCGGATAACCAGCCCGGCCGCCCCTATGCGTGCCTGCGCATCAATGGCGCGCTCGTAACCGGGACATGGAACTTCCGGCTCGATCCGTCCCACGACATGGCGGGTTTGGTGGAGCCGAAGTGACAGATGCGGGCGAGGCCGCGATCGGCCCCGCACCGCAGGAATTCTGTCTAGAAGTGGTACATCGCGAACATGCCGAGCACGCCGCCGTCCCCGCTGTCGCCACCGGACATGACGCTGTATTCCATTCTGTAGTCCCACGCGCCTGCGCGCAGGCCACCGCCGACGCCGAATGCCGCGCCGCTCAGATCAAGGTCCCCGGGATTCGCTCCAAACAGTTCGCGTGAGATGGTGGCGCTGACATAGCCAGCCTTGCCCATCACGTATCCGCCGCCGCCCAGCGGCATCGACAGCACGAGATGCGCACCGACCGAATTCTCGATGCCGATCTCGCCGTCGCTGGAGTTGCCTGAGAGCGTGAACTGCGAGCGAGCTCCGCCAATGCCTGCTTCGACTTCGACTGCAACGTATTCGTTGATTGCGTAACCAAGCCGTCCCATGAAAGCGCCGGGCGAAGGCTGGTCCTCGAAGAAGATCGGCAGGCCGTCGGCCGCGTAGTCGCGATCGAGGAAGTAGAGGTTGATGCCACCGCCGGCATAGAAGCCAGAGGCAGAAGGCTTTTCGGGCGCAGGCGCCGGTGCTTCCTGTGCGAAGGCCGGTGCAGCGCACAAGCATCCGGACGCTGCCGCGATGGCAAGCGCAGTGATCAGTTTCATTGAGTCCCCTCTCATGGGTCGCCGAATCCCCCGGCGGTCTCAATTGCTAACAAATGCGTACGAGAACAGGCAACAGGGACTAAAGCCCGTAAGCCTTTGCCATCTCCGGATCTTTCGCGGCGACCTGTTTCGCGAGATCAACGATGACCTTCGCCTGTTTCCAGGTGGCGTCGTCCTGCATCTTGCCGTCGATCATCGCGACGCCTGTGCCGTCGGGCATGGCCTCCAGAATGCGCAGCGAGAATTTCACCTCGGCGGTTTCGGGTGAGAAGACGCGCTTGGCGATGTCGATCTGGCCGGGGTGCAGCGACCACGCGCCGGCGCAGCCCATGAGATACGCGTTCTTGAACTGCTGTTCGCAGGCGGCGAGGTCAGCGATGTCGCCGAAAGGGCCGTAGAATGGCTTGATGCCCGACGTGACGCACGCATCCACCATCTTGCCGAGCGTGTAGTGCCACGGGTCCTGCTGCGCCGACATGCGCTCGCGACCTTCGACCGGGTCTTCGATCACCTTGTACATCGGATGGCCGCCGCCGACGCGTGTCGTCTTCATCGCGCGGTTGGCGGCGAGGTCGGCCGGTCCAAGCGAGATGCCCTGCATGCGCGGAGAGGCGGCGCAGATCTCCTCGACCAGGGCGACGCCCTGTCCGGTCTCGAGGATGGCGTGGAAAAGGATGGGGCGGGTGATGCCGGCCTTGGCTTCAAGCTGAGCGACCAGCTGGTCCGCATAGTGGATGTCCCAGGGGCCTTCGACCTTGGGCAGCATGATGACGTCATAGACATTGCCGGCCTTGGTCACGATCTCGGTGACGTCGTCGAGGAACCAGGGCGAGTTGAGCGGGTTCACGCGCGTCCAGAGACCGGTGCCGAGTTTCTTCCAGTCGACCATGCTCGCCATCTCGATGGCGCCGGCGCGCGCCTGAATCTTGGCGTCGGCGGGGATGGCGTCCTCGAGGTTCGCCAGAATGACGTCGACCTTTGCCGCCATCTCCGGAGTCTTGGAACGGACTTTCTCGTTATGGCCGGGCACGAAGTGAATCATGCGTTCGAGTTTCACGGGCAGTTCCCGTAGAGGTGCCGGCGCGCCGATCGCGAGCGGCTTGAAGAACTGGCGAGGTGTGCGGCTGCTCATGGTGTCGTCCCGGTCTCAGGCATTTGCTGCGAAGCAGAAACACCGAGGACGCGAGAAGAGCAAGACGCGTTTTAGGGAAGCCGCGTGGCTGCGGGAAAACAACAAACCCGCGCAGCTGGACTGCGCGGGTTTTAAGGTTGTGGGGTCGCCGCGTCTGCGGTCCGGCGGTCCGTGGCTCAGGCTGCGCCAGGCGCTGTCTGCGCGATCCACTCGGCGAGCTTCGCCTTGGTCATCGCGCCGGTCTTCATCGAGAGCAGCTTGCCGTTCTCGAAAATCAGCAGCGTCGGCAGGCCGCGCACGCCGAACTTGCCCGGCGTCATCGGGTTTTCGTCGGCGTTGAACTTCACCAGCTTGGCCTTGCCTTCGAGTTCGCCGGCAAGCTGTTCAAACGCAGGCATCATCTGCTTGCACGAGCCACACCATTCGGCCCACAGGTCGACAACCACCGGCCCCTTAGCGCCGAGCACTTCGGCATCGAACGTGTCGTCAGTAACTTCGGCGAGCGCCATGGCGTGTGTCCTGCAAAAAGCTAAGCGGCCGACTCGATCGACGGCGCGGATTCCTTGAGCCACTCGGCCAGGCGCGACTTGTTCATGGCGCCGAGATGGGTGGCCGTGACCTGTCCGTCCTGGAAGATCATGAAGGTCGGCAGGCCACGCACGCCGAAGCGGCCGGCGGTCAGCGGGTTGTCGTCGATGTTGATCTTCACGACCTTGACCTTGTCGCCAAGTTCGGCGGCCAGCGCCTCGAAATGGGGGGAGACCTGTTTGCACGGTCCACACCATTCGGCCCAGAAATCCACGACTACGGGTGTCCTGGCGGCGAGGACTTCAGCATCGAAGCTGTCATCGGAGACGTTGGCGACGGACATGGGGCAGTTCCTTCAAGTTCCGGTCTGATCAGGTAGGCGCGGACCGATTGGTATCCAACAGAGCCCCGCTAAAGGAACAGTTCACGGCTGTATATGGGCGAGCGCGGAATCGAGCGCCGCTACCGGTATTTCCATGAGCTGGGGCCCATCTGTCCAGACCAGCAGGCACCGGATGGGACGATTCGGCCAACGCTGCGACAACACGGCCCGATAGGCGGCCATCTGGGTAATGTAGGCAACGCCGACGCCCTGGAGGGTTGGGGGGGCGGGGCGGTCGGTTTTGTAATCCACGATCAGGATCTCGGTGTCCGTAATCACCAGACGGTCGATGCGGCCATTTATGGTGTCGGCGCCGAGACGGCCGATGACGGGCGCTTCGGCGCGGCCGCCCTCGGCAAAGACGCTGGCGAACCGCTTGTCCTCCAGCACGCCCATGGTGGCGTCCAGCATTTCACGCCGTTCATCCGGGGAGAGGTCGGCCTGACGCTTCAGGAAGGTCTCCGCAGCCTTGCGACGTGTTTTGACCGGCAGGTCGGGCAGCACCTCGAACAGCAGGTGGATCAGGCTGCCGCGACGCAGGCGCTCGGCGCGGCCGCGGCCGAAGGGCGAGATGACCGGCGGCTCCGAGGCAGATGTGAGACGCGAGGGCGACAACACGCGCGCAGTGGTTTCCCCCGGCGCCTGTGTCCGCAGCCAGGCGGGAGGCGTCGCCGACGGGCCATGCGTGACAGTCTGCGGGATCAGCAGAGCCGGGGCAGCTCCAAGCCGCCGATAGGTGTGGTCCTCGCCGACAAAGTCTTGTGTCTGCCCGCCTTCGGCGAGGCGCAGCATGGCTGCCTGGCACACGCGATACCACGAGGTCTTCGCAAAACCGTCCTTCGTGTTTCCCGCAAACGCGCCGCACACGATCAGACGATCCTGCGCGCGGGTGAGGGCGACGTAGAGGAGGCGGTGGTGTTCGCGCAGGGCGCGGGCATCCTCGATGTCGCGGAGCCGGGCTGTGGTGTTCGTGTCGTTGGACTTGGGACCCGGCCAGAGCGGCGCGCCGTCTTCCGACATGAAAAGCCCATCACGCTCGCCGCGATGTGCGGAGCAGGTATCGGGCAGGATGACGATGGGCGCTTCGAGACCCTTGGCGCCGTGGACTGTCATGACGCGCACTTCACCCTGCGGGCCGGAGAGTTCGCGCTTCACCTCGCCGCCACGACGTTCGACGGCATCGAGAAACAGCTGCAGGCTGGGCGGCTGGTCGCTATCGAAGCCGGCAGCGCGATCGATCAAGGCGGTGACTGGCTCGCGCGCGGGCGCCCCAAAGCGCGAGAGCATCAGCTCCCATCCAGGCTGGGCGAGGCCGTGGCCGCGTTCCAGTGCGTGAGTGAGGAATTCGTAGGGCGGCTGATGCGCGCGGGCGAGCACGTCGTGGAGGAAGGCGCGGATAGGTCCGAGTGCGGGGTCGGGTGACTCGAGGAGCGCATTCCACAGATAACCCGTGCGCGGATGGGCGAGCGCGAACAGGCGTTCGTCGTCGAGGCCGCCGAAGGGGCCTTTCAGGATCTCCGCGAGCGCGAGGTCGTCTTCCGGACAGAGCGCGAAACGGATCAGGTTGAGCAGGTCCTGCACGGCGAGGCTATCGAGCAACTGGATGCGATCAGCGCCTGCGACGGGCACGTTCTCGCGCTTCAGCGCCTGCAGGATCCCATCGAAGAGACCGCCTGTGCGGCCCTTCACGAGGATGAGGAAGTCGCCCGGCTTGCACGGGCGTTGTTTGCTCTTGTCCCAGACAGCGGCGCCGGCCGTGATTTCGCCCTTGATGAATTTCGCGATGCGGGCGGACAGCCGCGCCTTTGCGCTGCCTTCGTTCTCCATGCCTTGAGGCGCATCCCACGGCTCGGCCGGTTGCGTCTCGGCGCGAGGTTCCAGCGGCCAGAGTTCGACAGACCCCTGCTGCGCGCGGCGATAAGGCGTGTGCCGCAAGATGTCTGCGGTTGCCGGTGGGTTGATCGTGAAGGGCGCGTTGCCGTCGAAGGCCGCGGTGTCGAACACTGCGTCCACATAGCTGAGCACTTCGGGCGCTGAGCGGAAGGACATGGCGAGATCGGGCAGGGTGTGCGCCAGCTCGATCGCGACGGAGCTGGTCATGAACTCCTGTCGCTTCTCCAGGTAGAATTCCGGATCGGCCCCCTGGAAGGAATAGATCGACTGCTTGCGATCGCCGACGACGAACAGCGTGCGCTGGGCATCGCGCACGGCGCTGGCGCCGGCGAAAATGTCGTCGGTGATCGCCTTCAGGATGCGCCACTGGGCGGGACTGGTGTCCTGCGCTTCATCGAGCAGGATGTGGCTGATGCCGCCATCGAGTTTCCAGAGAATCCACTCCGCCGCATGGCTGCGTTCCAGCAGGTTGGCGGTGGTCTCGATCAGGTCGTCGAAATCGAGGCCGCCACGCGCGCGCTTGCGATCGGCAAAGTCTGCGAACAGCGTATGGGCGAGGCGCAGGATCGCGGCCGACCGCTCGAAGACACGACGCGCATTGATGGCAGCTGCGACTGACTGGATACGGAGAATTTCCGAACCTTCGGGAATGTCCTTGATCTGGAAGAGATCGACGACGGATGGCGCGGTCTTCGCGGCATCCGCCGTGTAGGGGTTCTTCTTGCGCAGGTCGCCCTTGTCCGTGAGAGCGATCGACGTCCACGCCTCGAAGCGTTGCTCGACGGGGGCATCGGACAGGATGAGCGCGAGCGTATCGGCAAAGCTGGCGTCGGTCGGCTTGGCGCGCGGAAGAGCTCCCGCGAGATTGCGCAGCGCCTCGCGCGGCAGGGCCGCGCCCATCGCATTGTCGAGGATTTTACTGACCGGAACATCGCCCGCGCCGAAATCGATGCGCAGGCGTTCCTCTGCATCGTCGATCGTACCTGCTTCGTTGATGTAGCGGGCAATCGCGGTGCGGCGGGGGAGAAGGCTGCGCACGATGTCGAGGCCCTTGCCGCCGCCCGCTTCAGCGGCGGTGCGCGCGGCCTGCATCAGGGCAGCGTCGCCCCGGACGACGCGGCGTGCCATGGCGCGGAAGGCGGCGCCCCACAGGTCGGCTGCGGCGTCGTCATCGAGTTCGGAGAAGCCCGGCGCGACCCTGGCCTCCAGCGGGAAGCGGCGCAGGACGCGACCGCAGAACGCATGGATCGTTTCGATGCGCAGGCCGCCTGGCGTCTCGAGCGCTTTCGCAAACAGCTCGCGGGCGCGGCCGATGTCTTCCTCGCCATAGCTTTCGAGCGGCCGGCCTTCGAGGTCGCACAGTTTCTGCTTGAGCTGCGCCGCGTCCATGACGCACCAGCCGCCGAGACGTTCGAACAGGCGGGCCTGCATCTCGCTGGCTGCTGCCTTGGTGTAGGTGACGCACAGGATCGAATCAGGTTCGACACGGCGCAGCAACAGGCGTGCAACGCGGTCGATCAGGACTTTCGTCTTGCCGGAACCAGCATTGGCTTCAACCCAGGCGGATGATTCAGGCAGGGCTGCGAGCCGCTGGCCTTCTGTCGCAGCAGCGTATTCTGGCCATTCCTGATTGTCTTTGGCATCCAGAAGCGCACTCATTCATCGCCTCCTTCGTCCGCCGACCATTCGGCGCGGCGCGCGAGGCGGTCATAGTCAGCGACGTTCCAGATGAATTCGACGCGCGGCTTCGAGTAATAGGGCTGGGCGGGATTGGCGTAGAGTTCGATCAGGCCCTTGAGGCCTTCGAGGGCCTTCTCCGCGATCTCGCGGGTCGAGCCGCTGTTGAACTGCAGCGGTTTACCGTTTGTGTCTTTCAGCGTCGCGGCGCTCATCGAGATCTGGAAATAGATAAGCTCGGACGCAGGCGCGGCGGGCAGGTGACCAAAGCTCGCACGGGCGCCAATGGCAGCCTCAAGCGCCAGCTGCGGCTCCAGACCGGTCTCGACTTGCGCCGCCTTCTTCGGCTGGCCTGTCTTGAAATCGATGATCGCGAGTGTGCCGTCTTTCATCCGCTCGACGCGGTCAGCGGTTGCTTTCAGTGTGACTGTGCCTGCCGACGACTCGAACGTGATCGATGTCTTCTTCTCCGTCACCGCGTCGGCGCGGCGCGGCTTGCGTTCGGCGGACCAGCGAAGGTAGGCGGCGCCGGCGCGCTCCCACATTGGCATTTCGAGGCGGATGAGTTCTTCGGCGGCCCCGGCCTTGTTGAGTTCCTGTTCGATGAGCGCCGAGATCGACATCTCGTTGGCTTCTTCCTCGAACAGCTCGATCGCCTTGTGCACCGCCGTGCCGCGTTCGCGCGCATCGACATCCTCGCTGACCGAGCGCAGGGGTTCGAGACGCAGAACCTTCTGGGCATAGTCAGCATAAGGATCGCGGATCAGCTTCACGACACGGCTGGGCGAGAAACGGGTGAGATCACGCGCTTCGACCGGCGGTGTCGGTGCGGGCGGTTTGGCTGGCGTCACCTTATCGACATGGCGGAGGGCGCGCGCCCATACGAGGGGATCGGCATCGGCCGCTGGCGCGAGCAACGCATCGGCCGCTTCGCGTCCGCCAACGCCACCTGCCGCGAGCGTGCGCAAGCGCCAGAGCCAGCGCGAGGCAACGGCAGGTTTGTCGTCAACACGGCGTGCGCGCAGCAGGATGACTTCCGGCGCATTGGCCATCTGCGCAAAGTCGTGCGCAGAGAGGCCGATGCGCTCGTCCGGATCGGGCAGGCCGAGCCGCTTGCGCAGCGTGCGGTTGAGGAAGGCGTCGGCGGCGGCGGGCTTGGGCCAGGAGCCTTCATTGAGGCTGGCGAGGATCATGCGGTCGCGGCGCTGCAGGCGGGCTTCGAGCGGGCCGAAGATCGCAATGCGCGGATGCTCCGGCGCATCCGGCGCGGCGATCATGCGTTGCATGACCGCTTCGGCAAAATCGGGGAAGGCGTGCGCGTCCATCGGGCCCATCGCGTCCGACAGTTGCGAGAGCTGGTCGATGAACTGCGCCGCCATCGCACCGGCCTTGCCAGACCAGATGCGCGCGCCGCCGATGGTTGGTGTCGCGCACAGCGTCTCGGCGAGCTGCGCGATCGCCTGGGCTGCCGCAGCGCCATCGATTGCGTCATCAGCGAAAGCGGGGTTGGCGGCATAGTGCGCGCTGTCCAGCTCTTCGATCAGGCGCGCCGCGTCGGGGAGCGGCGTGTGCGGCCATTTCAGCGTCGACAGCCTGTGCGCGAGATGCTTCAGCGTCAGCGAGCGCGGCGGATTGCGCAGCGTGGCGCGCTCCATGTCGCTCACGATGGTGCGCATTTCCTCAGGCGTGCGGTCCATTGCGACGCAGTCATGCCTGAGCACGGACAGCAGCAGAACGGGATCGGCAGGCGCGGCGATCCAGCGCGACAAGATCAGCAGCAGGCTGCCTGGGGCGGTGCGGGTCAGCGGCACGCCGGCGGAGGGCGCGATGTCGATGCCCCAGCGCTCGAGGATGGCAGCCGTGCGGCGCGCAAGTGAGGCTTCCGGCGTGACGAGGGCGGCGGTTGCGCCTGGCGTCTCGAGTGTCTCGCGCAGGAGCAGGGCGGCTGCGAGCGCTTCCTCGCTTTCGTCTTCGGCTTCGATGAGGGAGAGGCCGTGCAATGCTTCGGTGACGAGCTCGCGCGCGGAGGCTGGCGCGGCGAGCGCTTCGAGACGGCGGTTCCAGTCGCTGGTCTCAGAGGCGGGAGCAAGGGCTTCGTTGATCAGGCGGCGGCGCGCGCGTTCGGGCGAAACTTCTGCTTCGACGGGCCAGGGCCGGATGTCGGATGGCTTGAGGCCGAGCCAGGCCAGCGTTGCGCCGAACGTGTGCTGCGGGTGGCTCGCGGCGGCGGCGATCGCCCCCCAGCTTTTCGCGGTCAGGTCAGGATCGAGCCCGGGGAACACGATGAGGCCGCGCGGCAGGGAGAGGACGGCCTGCATCAGGCGACGCGTGGCGGCGCCTGCGCCGGTCGAGCCAGCGATGACGACGGGATGCTGTGGCGGTTTCCTTGCCCAGCGCGTCGCGAGCGCTTCGGCAGCGCCGAGACGGCGCACCTGCGGATCCGAGTAGCCGGTCTCGCGCAGGTGGGCTGGCCACGCCTTCATCACGATGTCGAGAAAGTCGGCCGAGACCTGCCAGTGTTCGGCGAGGGCGGGCGCGAGTTCACCGGCGAGGGCTTCGAGCTGGCTCCAGTCAACGCCGCCAACGAGGGAGGCCTGGTCGATCAGCGCGCCAAGCTCGTCCGCGGCGGCGAGCAGCGAGGCGGGCGGCAGGCGCTCGCCATCGACATTGATGCGCCATGCCTGAATGAGACGTGCGAGGGCGCCGCGACGCTGGGCGGATGAAAGCGATGGCGGCAGGTCGAGCGCGTCGGGGCCGAAGGCAGCGAGGCCATCCTCCTCCTCGATGTCGCCGAGCGGTCGGATCTCGGGCGTGAGCATCGTCCCGTTCATGGCGTTGTAGAGTGCCAGGGCAAGGCCACGCGCGGCGCGCTGGTTCGGCGTGAAGATCAGCGCGTCGGCGAGCGCTTCCGGATTGTCGCGCGCGCCGGTGGCGTCAACGAGGCCGCGTGCGAGCTCGTCGAGAAAGGCGGACGAGGGCGGCAGATTGAAGACCTTGTGTTCCCCGGAGAAGAGCGAGGCGGCGGAGATCACGCGCCGGGTCCCATCAGGTTGAGGCGGGCCTCGGCTTCATCGCGGCCGGCAGGGTCGCCGACATGCATCCAGAACGGCGACATCACTGCGCCGAACAGGCGGCCGCGGGCGGAGAAAGCGTTCCAGTAGGTGTTGGCGGAGAAGGGCTTCGCTTCGTAGCCGCGCAGGAGGTGGGCGCGCGTGATGTGCGTGCCCGCGAAAACGTAAGGCGCGGTCGGCCGGTCGCCGCGGCGTTCGACCTGGCCGTCGGAAGCGAGATAGAAATCGCCGGGGCCGCGGAAGCCAAGCGTGGCGTCCATCTGTGCCAGGAGCAGCAGCGCGTCCATTGTGGCGGGGTCGTAGGCTGCGGCCATGTCGAGAAAGGTCTGGTCGCCCGCCGTCGCCCAGGTGACATCGGTGTTGATGACGAAGAACGGCTCATCGCCGAGCAGGGGCAGCGCCTTCACGACGCCGCCGCCGGTTTCGAGCACGAGAGCGTGCTCGTCCGAGATGATGATCTCGACGTCCTTGCGGGCCGCAAGATGCGCTTCCATCACGTCGGCGAGATAGTGGACGTTGACGATGGCGCGGGTAACGCCTTGGGCGACCAGCTTGTCGAGCACGCGGTCGATCAGGGCGCGGCCGCCGACTTCGATCAGCGGCTTGGGCCGTGTGTCGGTCAGCGGCTTCATGCGCGAGCCGAGGCCCGCGGCGAGCAGCATGGCTGTGGAGATTTTCGTCATGCTGAAACCAGCAGGTGCGGCGCAACCGCTGTGACGAAGCCGCGCGCTTCGGCCATGGCGGGATGGCTCAGTGTTTCGTTGAGCAGGCCGCGCAGGCGCGGCTGGAACTGGTCGTAGCGGGGCTTTTTATCTCGCGTAACGAGGCGGGCGAAGATGCCCATGATGCGCATGACGTTCATGGCGCCAAGCACGGCAAGGCGCTCGTCGAAGTCGGCGCGCGACAGGCCCATGCCATCGAGATAGCTGACAGTCGCCGCTTCGCGGGCCTCGGCGGAGACATCACGGCGGGCGTCATGCAACAGCATCGACATGTCCCATTCGCCCCAGCCCAGCACAGCATCCTGGAAGTCGAGCAGGCCGACGCGGCCAAGACCTTCGCGCTGTGGCAGCCAGAGTAGATTTTCCGCATGCGTGTCGCGAAGGATGAGGGCGCGTGGAAACTCTTCTGTCTTGCCAATCAGGTTTTCGCGCACGCGCTCCCAGCGCAGCCGCGTCTGTTCGCCCATGCGCATGTCGAGGTCGCGCTGCGGCATCCATTCGACGAACAGGTCCATGTTGGCCGACAGGGCGAGGTGATCGTAGGACAGGATCGGCCATTCGCCGCCACGATAGGGCATGACGAAGGGCGCTGGCGCGCGATGCACGGCCGCCAGCACTTCGCCTGCGGCGGCATAGAGCGCGATTTCATCGCCGCCCTTCAGGATCACTTCTGCGAAGAGATCATCGCCAAGGTCTTCGAGCAGGGCGAGACCGCGCGGCAAGTCCTGTTCGAGCACGGTCGGCGCCGACAGGCCCAGACCCTGCAGATGGGCGGCGACGGCGGCGAAGGCTTCGACCCGCGACGCAGCCAGACGCGAGATCGCGTTCCAGCCAAGCTTCAGGCGTTCTTCGTCGTCGGCGCCCGGCGGGCAGGGCGCGGATTCCAGCGGCGGCGCGTCCATCAGCATCACCGTCTCGGTCTTGCGGCGCAGGCGCTCATAGCGGCGCGTTGATGCGTCGGCGTTCAGCGGCGTACGGGCAGCCTCGCCCCAGCCGGCGCCATCCAGGAATTCCTGGAGCTCGGTCGCGCGCAGGTTGTTACTCATGGTGTTGGGCGCCAGTCGCCATTGAGCCGTGTGCTCCAGTTGTCGAGGTCCACAAGCCGGGCGATTCGTCCGGCGCCTCCGTAGGATAGCCGAACTTCCATCCGCGCGAGGGGAAGATCGCGTCCGAGCCTTTCCGGCCATTCGATCAGCGCGAGCCCATCCACAGCTTCCTCCAGCCCGAGTTCCCGCGCCTCGCCGGGGTCGTTCAGGCGGTAAAGGTCGAAATGCCAGATGGTCAGGCCCTCGGATCCGGCCTGGTAAGTCTGAACTAAAGTGAATGTAGGGCTCGGGGCTTCCGTTTCGGGCCCTACCAGACGCCGGATCAGAGCCCGGGCCAACGTCGTTTTTCCAGCCCCCAGATCCCCGTAAAGCGCGATGACGTCCCCCGGGCGGGCGACGTCCGCCAGACGCTGCCCGAGCGCGGCGGTATCTGCCTCTCTGGCGAGATCGAGGGTCAGGACAGGATGGGTCATTGGCGCTGGTTTGACCGGCGGATTGGGGCCTGACAATGGCCCACGCGACCCGGTCGGACGGAAAGCTGCGTCCCCTGTCTTAAGCGCGGCACCATGCTAAGACGCTCGCGTTTCGGTAAGGACAGCCGGCATGTCGGATACGCCTCAGCGCGTTGTCATCATTGGCGCTGGCCAGGCGGGCGGGCAGACGGCTTATTCGCTCCGGCAGGGCGGTTTTGCTGGCGAAATCACGATTGTTGGCGATGAATCGGCTCCGCCCTATCAACGTCCCCCCCTGTCCAAGGCCTATTTCAAGGGTGAGATGGACGCCGAACGGCTGTTCCTCAAGCCGCTGGACTATTACGCCGAGCACCGCATCGACCTGATCACGGGCGAGGCGGCGACCGCGATCGACCTCGCCGCGAAGCAGGTCTCGCTGGCCGGTGGCCGGGTGCTGGGCTGGGACAAGCTGGTGATCGCCACGGGCGCGCGGCCGCGCAAGCTGAGCCTGCCGGGGTCCGACCTCGAGAACATCACCGAACTCCGCACCCTGGCCGACGTTGATCAGCTTAAAAAATTGGCAACGCCCGGCGCCCGGATGGTGGTGATCGGGGCGGGTTACATCGGTCTCGAAGCCGCCGCCGTCGGCGTCCAACTGGGTCTCAAGGTTACGGTCCTGGAGGCGATGCAGCAGGTCCTCTCCCGTGTCGCCGGCCCCGAAATCGGAGCGTTCTACACGCGTATCCACCGCGAGGCCGGGACGGATGTGCGGCTGGGCGCCCGGATCGACGGGTTTGAGGGGGTGGGGTCGGTTACCGGCGTGCGGCTTGCGGATGGGGAAGTCCTGCCGGCGGACCTGGTTCTGGTGGGCGTGGGGGTGCTGCCCAACATGGAGATTGCGCTGGAGGCCGGGCTGGTCTGCGGCAATGGCATTGTCGTGGATGAGGCTATGGGGACCAGCCATCCGGACGTGTTCGCCGTGGGCGATATCGCGTGGCGGCCACTGGTTCATTACGGTCGGGAGGGCAGGCTGGAATCTGTCCACAACGCCATCGAGGGCGGAAAACTGGCCGCCGCTGCCATTCTGGGCACGCCGCCGCCGCCGGTGGAAGCGCCGTGGTTCTGGTCGGATCAGTTCGATCTCAAGCTGCAGACGGCTGGTTTGTGGACCGGGGCCGACCAGCGCGTGGTGAGGGGAGACCCATCCAGCAGGGCTTTTGCCGTATTTTACCTAAAGGAAGGTCGCCTGATTGCGGTAGATGCAGTCAATTCAGCGCCGGAATTCATTGTCGGAAAGAAGCTGGTTGCGGCGAAAGCGAAGGTTGCGCCCGCCGAACTAGCCGATAAATCCATATCCATGAAAGACATCGGCGCACGCGCGTCGAGTTAGACCATCGACTGGGCCAAGGAAGAACATGCCGAAGATCACCTATGTGGATTCGTCCGGGACCGAACGCACGGTCGAGGGCAAGAACGGCATGACCGTCATGGAGACGGCCATCAAGCACAACGTGCCCGGCATCGACGCCGATTGCGGCGGGGCCTGCGCGTGCGCGACCTGCCACGTCTATGTCGACGCGGCGTTCACCGACAAGGTCGGCAAACCGTCGGCGATGGAGCAGTCGATGCTCGATTTCGCAGAGAACGTGAAAGACAATTCGCGCCTCTCTTGCCAGATCAAGATCCGCGACGATCTTGACGGCCTTAAAGTCACCACGCCGGAAAGCCAGCATTAGACGCTGGACAAAAAGGGAGCGGCTTCATGCTTACCGTGCGGTCATCTGGGCGTCTCGGTGTGTTCACGGTTCTCGCGTTGGGTCTGGCCTCCTTGGGGTTGGCAGCCTGCGGCGACGCCAAGAAGGCGATCGCAGAAGCTGACGTGGCCGCTGGCGACAAGCTGCAGACCTACTCGCAGAACATTTCCGAGACGGTTGATCTCGCCGCCAGCCCGGACCTGGTGCAGCGTTTTTGCAGGAATGGATGGGGTGCGGCATGCCCTGCCGACATAACTGAGAAGCTCAAAGACAACGGCTATTCCAATGGTACGGGCGTAGACCTGGCCCACGCGATGGTCGTGATGCTGGCCGACGAAAAGGACGGCGAGACCGATCAGAGTTCCAGTGACGAGGAATACCTCGACGGCGCCTATCGCGTGGCGCTTGGCCGGGAACCCGATGAAGGCGGCGCGGCGGACAATCTGACGTTTATCCAGGATACCGGCAATCGGAAGCAGATGCTGCGTAGCCTGCTGGAGTCCGAAGAATTCAAGAATCAGCGCTGATTGCGCGACTTGCGCGATCGGCTGCAATCCCGAAATGTAGCTCTAACCAATTGGCGCCATCACGCGTTTCTGGTGGAGCGGGTTACGCATGAGCCTTGATCGCGTTCTAATCGTTGGCGGCGCCGGCTATATCGGCTCCCACGCTGCCAAGGCCGTGCGGCTGGCAGGTCGCGAGCCTGTGGTGTTTGACGATCTGAGCTGCGGCCACGCGCACGCAGTGAAGTGGGGACCGCTGGTCAAGGGCGACATTCGCAATGCGGACGCGGTGCGTGCCGCCATCCGCGAGCACAGGCCCAGCGCGGTGATGCAGTTCGCCGCGCGGATCGAAGTCGGTGAGGGCGAGAAGGACCCAGCGCATTTCTATGACAACAATGTCGCCGGCACGCTGAACCTGGTGCGCGTGATGCTCGAAGAAGGGGTCCGCAATCTCGTCTTCTCCTCAACCTGCGCGATCTATGGCAATCCCGAAAGGCTGCCGTTGACTGAAGACCTGCCGAAGCGGCCGGTGTCGGTTTACGGCCGCACCAAGCTGATGTGCGAGCAGATGCTGGAAGATATCAGCCGCGCGCACGGGCTGAACTTCGCGGCGCTGCGCTATTTCAATGCGGCTGGCGCCGATCCCGATGGCGAAATCGGCGAGGAGCATGATCCCGAAACGCACTTGATTCCGAACGCGCTGAAGGCTGCTGTTGGGCTCGGCGGGCCGATGAAGCTGTTCGGTGCCGACTACCCGACGCCCGATGGCACGTGCCTGCGCGACTATGTGCATGTAACGGACCTGGCGACAGCGCACATTCTGGCGGCGGACAAGATCGCAGCGACCAACACGAACCTGCAGCTCAACCTGGGTGGGGGCGAGGGACGCACAGTGATGCAGGTGCTGAAGGCGGTCGAGACCGCGACCGGGCGCGCAGTTCCTGTCGACATCGCACCGCGGCGGCAGGGCGATGCGGTTGCGCTCTACGCGGACACGACCAAGGTGACGCGCGAACTCGGCTGGAGGCCGAAGCATTCGGACATCGACACAGTCGTCTCGACGGCGTGGGCTTTTCATCAGAAAAAGTGGGGCGTCTAGCCCCGCACGTCCTCGCATCAGGCGCGCCGCCTTGATGACGCGAGCACGCACGCGCTCCTCCGTCGTCAAAAATTCTGGGCATCAAAGTGCACGCCGATCAGGCCTGCGCGTGTCGTATGTGCTGTCTGACTGCGGCCTTTTTCTGTCGCGGTTCAGAGCGCCGGACACACAGGCGAGACCACCGTGCTGGCAGAGATTGACCTGGGCGCGCAGATTGTGAAGCTCCGCGGGCTGCAAATCCTGCCGCAGGCAACAGCGAGCGATGCTGCGATGCGCAGCGTCGTGCACCGATACAACGCGGTCGGCGTGCGGCGCCAAGTCATAGGTCGCACTTGGCTATGGAGGCGTCCCCAGAGCTTATTGAATTTGCAACCGTTGGCGCGCCTGCCGGCGCATGTGTGAGCGGTGGATGTGTCCACAGGCGGGATCGGCGAGATCGCTTACGTCCAGAGCGCTACGGCCGGCTCTGGCTGAATGACTGAGCGCAGAAAATTCTGCATGCCCGGCTGAAGTTGAAGCGCAAAGCACGTGATGACAACCGCCATGACCGACGCACACGCCAGTTGCGATCTGTCTTCACGCTCGACCGATGTTCGGGAGGTATTTCTTGCGCGACACGCCATTATCAGGACGGAGCAGCGAAGCTTCCGTGCGAGGTGCGAAGAGCGCCTGTGCGGTGTTCGACGCATCAACAGGGAAGAACAGCGAATTTGACGTGAATTCGGGGCGCGGGATTCGGGCCCTGCCTCGTGTTTAACTCGAAGATACGCGAAAACTGCGGCTATTCGCGTGCTCGCGAGCCGTCCCGGAACAGGGAATTTCAAAGCGCGTATCAGCGAATTGGAGCCGGCGTATCAGGGAAGGCATAAGCCAAAGGCGATGACACGAGCCTCTGTCATCAGCTGGCCTGGACGCGCGTGTACGACAGCTTTTCGGGCGCGCCGCTTTCGTGTTTCCCCTTTTTGCGCATTTGCAGAGCGAAGCCGTCCGCCAACCTCTTTCACTTCATCGCCGTCGCTCTCTGATGGGGGGCGGGGACAATCGGCCACTCCCGGAAGAGAGGCGCGGCATCGGTTCGCAAGTCAGCTGTTGTCCGAGTGTCGCTGCCCTGAGGATTTCACGGGTTGGGCTGGCGCCTCAGCGGAGGACGGGCAGCGCCTCTGGCGGGATCAGCAGCTGGATGCTTCGGGCGACGCCGGGCTCGCGTTTGATGAGGCCGAGGCGTTCGAGCGTGATGACCATCTGATGGACCGATGGGGGCGTAACGCTGAAGTGGCGCTGCATGTCGGCTTCGGCCGGTGGGCGTTGGTTGATGCGGCTGTAGGCATAAATGAAGGCCAGGTACTGACCCTGTGTCGGGGTGAAGCGCGGGCCTGGTGCCCCTGCAGTCTCGCCTGAGTTTTGATTCATTTGAAGATTCGACTCTCGCCTTGATTTGCAAGGAGGCGTTGAGATGAATCGACGGTACGTATTGCCTCGCGGACAGATGTTCCCGAACCTCGACGGCGTTGCCTCACCTAAATGTTCCCCGCGCACCTCGATGCTATTCGACTAATTCAGCAGCTCACGCTCTCGGCTCTTGTGCCGCCTGCGCGCCAAAGATCATCGCGTGAGTACTGTGTGGGCGGAGGACCCGAAGGAAAACTAGAAGAAATCGCCCGCCGAAGGACGGCCGCCGCCGACGCTTGCCGATCCAGCGGAAGCACGTCTACGCCGCCTCGCTTGCAGCCTTCTTCGCGATCTCCGGTGCTATCTCGATCACGCGCATGAGCGTCGCCGCCGCGCGCTCTGGCGTGCGGCGATGTTGCTCCCAGTCGCGCACCGCGCCGAGCGTAAAACCGAATGTCGTAGCGAATTCATTCTGCGTCATGTCGACTTTCGCACGGACCGCTTTGACGTCGACCGGCTTGCGGGCGACCAGACCCGGAACGTGCTCGCCGCGCGCGTACGCGCCAGCCTGCTTGATGGCGACGGCCGTACGCTCCGCAATAGAAGGGCGGCCCCCAACCTTGGCGGCTGCCTTCCTAATCTTTTTCATTTCCAAGCTCCTTCTTCATCAGGTCTTTCAGGAACAGCAATTCCTGTTTCGTCAGGTTCGCTTTGTCGCCTTTGGCGAAGACGGTCAGCAGATAAACTGTGTCAGCGCCTCTGCGGTAGCCAACCAAAATCCGCCAACCCTTGCTCTTCCCGCGACCGGGACGAGCGACGCGGACCTTGAACAAACCGCCGCCGAGTTCGTCGCCATCTTCCGGGTTGCGCGAGACGTGATCTACAGCCGCTGAACGATCTTCTTCAGTCATCCCCGCATAATCGGCGTCGGAAAGGAAAGCTGGAGTTTCGATGACGGTCAGCAACTTATCCATGACGCATTTATACGGCAACGCCGTACCTCGTCAAAAGCGAGTTCCTATCGTTCTGTGGGAATCATCCCATGAATGCCTGCAACCGCACCGGTTCCACGGAACGGCAGCTCACGAGCGGCTCGGCCATCCGTCGGATCGTGGCGGGCCGGCAAGGGCTGGCCCTATTCAGTCACTGATCACTTCGCGATGTCGACGTTCGGTCCGCCCGACCTTATGCCCTTACGCGGATGGGCGTCGGCGGCAATCTGACCCTTGTCGACGATGACAACGCCGCCGACCAGCACATAGGGGATGCCGTCTGAGGGTGTCGTCGGCTTGGCGTAGGTTGCCCGGTCGATAACGCGGGCGGGATCGAAGATCGTGATGTCAGCGTCGGCGCGGACCTGCAGGCGACCTTTCTTGCGCATTGCCGGAGAGATTTGTTCCAGGCGCTGCGCCGGCATCAGCGTCATCTTGCGCAGCCCATCCATCAGACTGAGCAGCTGACGTTCGCGCACATAGTAGCCAAGGACACGCGCAAAGGTCCCAGCCCCGCGCGGGTGGCCGGCCCCGTTCACGAACGGAACGCCATCGGAAGCGATCATTACCATGGTATTGGCGATCGCGGTGTCGACGGTGAAGTCCGAGATTTCATGCATGACAACAAAGGCCGCGGGACTGTCTCGCCGGTCCTGCCGAGCATGATTGCAGCTGACGCGCTCGGTAGCCGCCTGGAAATCCTACGGATGCCGCATGGCAGTGGTCTCGAGACCCGTTGACCAGCAGAAGCATTTCACCGGCATCGCCTTAGCGCTTGATGGCGGTCGTGCTCGACCACAGGTTGAGAGGGGCAGCGCGTGCCGCGCGCGCTGCTGTCTTGAGAGCGCCCGCTATCCATCACGCGCCGAGACGCGCTGGGCGCCGATGCTTCTGGCAGCGATCGCAATCCGACGGGATCACCACAGCGTTCGTCATGCATGAATGCCGACCTGCCGCAAGCCACGAAATGCAGTTAGATACAGACCCGCTCTTGAAAGGAAATCGCCGCGTCCGTACTTGAGCTCTGGAGACCCAGTCTCCGGACTCGAAGCATTCAGCGGCCCCCCTTCGAGGGCGCCATTGGCAGACTTCCTCAACCCCACAGCGGCAAGCGTTCTCGTTCGAGAGACGAACGAGAGGTCATGTCGCGTCGTATTGAAGGAACCGCCATGATCGCCACTCGCAACATCAATTCCAATCCCTCCGGCATGGAAGGGATCACCCTCACTTGGGTTGCCCCCGACAAGCTTCGGCCTCTTGGGCGCAAGGCTCGAACGCATTCCCGAAAGCAGATCGGCCAGATCGCGGAAAGCATCCGTACCTTCGGATTTTCCGTTCCGATCCTGGTCGATGAGCAGCAACGCATTCTCGCCGGAAACGCTCGGCTTGAAGCGGCGCGCCTGCTCGGGCTCGAACAGGTGCCGGTCGTGGTGGTCTCCCATCTCGATCCCGCGCAGAAGCGAGCCTTTGCCATCGCCGATAACCGGCTGGCGGAACTAGCCGGCTGGGATAAGAGCGTTCTCAAGGCCGAATTACAGGAGCTGGTCGAGCTTGATCTCGCATTCGACCTTGATGTTATCGGCTTCGATGATGCGGCCATCGATGCCCTTGTTCTTTGCGACGAGGAGGCCGGCGGCGCCGACACCGTGCCCGAACCGCCGCAAATAGCGGTCACCCGGCTGGGCGATCTGTGGGCACTCGGCGACCATCGGCTTCTATGCGGAAATGCGCTAGAGACAGCATCGCTCGAAACCGTCCTTGGCGACGAGCAAGCGCAGGCCATTTTCACGGACCCGCCCTACAACTGCTCCATCCCCGGTTTTGTCACCAAGTCAGGTCAGCACGCAGAGTTTGCGATGGCCTCAGGCGAGATGAGCAGCGAGGAGTTCACCGCTTTTCTGGGCTGTGTCTGGGCCCAGGCTGCGCGAGCACTAGTGCCGGGTGGCCTTGCTTATATGTGCATGGACTGGCGCAATATAAGTCCGCTCCTGCAAGGCTGCGACCAACATGGGTTCGAACTCCTCAACCTGATTGTCTGGGACAAGGTTCAGGGAGGCATGGGCTCGTTCTACAGATCCCGCCACGAGCTGATCTTCCTCGCACGGAAGCCGGGCGCGCAGCACACCAACTGGATCGAGCTCGGCAAGCACGGGCGGGATCGAACGAACGTCTGGGCCTATCCGGGCATGTCGGGCGCGGGACATGGCCAGAAACATCTTCGTTCGCTCCACCCCACGGTAAAGCCCGCCGCCATGGTGCGGGATGCGTTGCTCGACAGTACGGGGCGAGGGGACATCGTCCTCGATTTCTTCGCGGGCAGCGGGACGATCCTTATCGCAGCCGAGATGGCGCGCCGTCGTGCGCGCGCGATCGAGCTTGAGCCTCGTTACTGCGACGTGGCGATCAACAGATGGGAGTCGTTCACCGGCAAAGAGGCGCGACTTTCATCGACCGGCCAGACCTTTGCCGAAGCAAGAGCTGATCGCGCGATCACCACCGCTGCGGGGGGGATCTGACATGTCAGACAAGAAATCTGAAGTTGGATATTGTCGTCCCCCAAAGGAACACTGTTTCCAGATAGGCCAGTCGGGAAATCCGAAAGGTCGCCCGAAAGGGTCGCGCAACCTGATGACGATCCTCGACCAGGAGCTGGCGCGGCCCGTCATGGTCACGGAAGGCGGCAGGCGGAAGAAGTACCGCAAGGATGAGCTGATCGTGCGCATGCAGGTCGACAAGGCCGCCAAGGGGGACTCGCGCGCCTTCGCGGCGATCCAGACACTCGAAGCGAAAGCACATCAGCAACGCGCCCAAGTCTCGAACCAATCTGCTCCCGCGGAAACAGAAATCCCCGACCAGGTCTACGAGCAGATGCTCGAGGCCCTGATCCAGAAGCGCATGGAGGACGGCCAATGACACCGAACCTCCACGCCAGGGACCTCATCCACTGGGCCGCGCGTGACGACTTCGAGGTTTTCCTCAGATTGGGCTTCTCGCATCTCAACGCCGGGAAGACGCTTGGGGACGACTGGTATCTCTCAGCGATGGCGCATCAGCTGGACAGGTCATATCGCGGCGAATGCCCAAGGCTTATCATGACCTTGCCGCCTCGGTACCTGAAGTCCACGATTGTCTCGGTTCTGTTGCCGGCCTGGGCCATGGGCCGGGATCCCAGCCTTCGGATCATTGTCGCCAGTTATGGTCAGGAATTGGCCGACGCGCTCTCGCGGGAGTTCAGACGGGTCGTCTCAAGCCAATGGTACCGCGAGGTCTTCCCGAACCAGGCAGCGCGGGTAAGTCGCGACACCAATACCGAGACAACGATGGTGGGGGGAGGTTATCGCTATGCGGCCACGGTCGGCGGCACGCTGACCGGGCGCGGCGCGGATTATCTGATCTGCGACGATCTCACCAAAGCCATCGATACCGCCTCGCCTCAGTCCCGCGACAAGCTCAAGCGCTTCTTCGATGAAACGCTCCTGAGCCGGCTCGACAGCAAGGCGACGGGACGCGTGCTCGTCGTCCAGCAAAGGCTGCATGAAGATGACATCGTCGCGCACGCTTTGGAGAAGGAGGGCTATTTCCACCTGAAGCTGCCGGCAATCGCTGTTGAAGACTCCACCTTCAACCTCACGCGCGGGAGGCGTCATTGCCGGAAGATCGGCGATGCGCTCAATCCGGAACGCGAACCGCGCGCGATCCTTGACCGTATACGAGCAGAGCTCGGGGCAGCGGTCTTTGAAGCGCAATATCAGCAGGACCCGACAGCACCGGACGCAGGCGTTATCCGCTATCAGGATTTTCAGTTCTACGATTTTGACTTCTCTACGGTCCGATGGGATCGCGTTCTCCAGAGTTGGGATACGGCGGTAACCGAAGGTCCATCGTCTGATTTTACCGCGGGCACGACCTGGGGCCTGCATCAAGGTGCATGGCACCTGATCGATGCGACCCGCTTCCGGCAGGATTACCACGGCATTCTGGCGGGCATCCTGGCCTGGCAGAGGAGATGGAAGGCCGACAACATCCTGATCGAGAACTCCGGCCTCGGATCCAATCTCGTCAGCGATGTTCGCCGATCCAACAAAGGCGCTGGTCAAAAGGTGAGCGCGATTCTGGTAACGGCCCGCGCATCCAAACGCGAACGGCTGGAGACGGCAGCGGAGCGCCTCTATAGCGGGATGGCGAAATTGCCGCGCGATGCTCCGTTCATGGCAGACGTGCGCAAGGAACTCACCAGCTTCCCGAATGGCCGGTATGACGATTGGTGCGACAGCCTGAGTCAGGCGCTGAACCACATCAATCGGCGGATTGAAGGTCTCTCGCGGCCTCCGGGAGAACGAACTCCCGGCAAGCCGCGACGACCTGTGGCGCGCGCGCGGCCTTCGTTGGACGTTGGTCTGTTTTAGTGGGGAGATGCCCAGACTTGGTTCAGTCGCGGGCGGCTCCTCCGATCTTGCGTCGTGACTGCCAGGATCCTCTTTGCCTTCGGCATGCTTGCTTCCGTCGAACGCAAAAGCTGCCGATAGCGCCTCGACTACGCGTGCGCATTTTCTCCCGCTTGAACGCTGCTATCAGGCGGAGGCCTGCCCGTAGCCCACCACGCGGCGGACGGCGCGGCGGTCCATCCTTCAGCATACAGTATTGGGGTTCGGGAGCATGTACCCCGTCTGTCACCGCCCCCCTCGCAAGCTGTCCAGTGTCAGGCCTGGAGCGAGGGTTGCCTGTTATCGCCTGATTGCCAGCTTGCGCCCCGGGCGCTCCGCTTTGCGCCGCACCACTCTTCCATCCATTCTGCGCTTGAGCGGTCCGTCGCGATTGGTGAGGAACGTGCGTGGCTGCGTCCACGGCTTCAACGCGCGGGCCCTGCGACGGCGTTGCTGGCCGATCTCGCCCCGTACCCTCCTGCCGTGAAGTATCTCCGCCATATCGTCCTCGGTCTTGGCCCGGGCGCAGGCGGTGCAGAACAGGGCCCGGTTATCGAGGTCGTTGGATCCGAGGAAGTCGAGCGGGGTCAGATGCTCATCCACGATCAGGTGCGGCTGCAGCTTCTCCCGGCAGCGCGCGCAGCGTCCCTCCTGTTCGAGAATGAGCCGCGCGAACTCAACCCGACTTAACCTGCGCCGTAGCTGTGGCCGCACCGGTTCACGTAGTCCGAGCCGAGGTCTCATGACCTGGTCCTCCTGCGACGACCGGTGGGCGGGAGAACCTCGCCGCT
>JBBATZ010000038.1:0-2177 GCA_040398425.1 Hyphomonadaceae bacterium | reverse complement strand
GGTCTCATGACCTGGTCCTCCTGCGACGACCGGTGGGCGGGAGAACCTCGCCGCTGGCCCAGCGCGCCATCCGCTCGCCATGCTTCTCGCTGAGCGCCCCGCCGCCCCGGAACACGTCCACAAACTGACGTGGCAGCTTGATCGCGGCATGCTCGCCAGCAAGCGTGCTGGCCCAGCACGGTTCGCCCTGCGCGCCGGCCTTGAGCAGGGTCGAGCAGGTGAGTTCGAACAGGAACTCGGGGGCCGCAATCGGGGTTAGCCCCAGCTCCACCGGTTCGGTCGCCATCGGTTCACGGGTCATGCGGGTTCGCTCCGTCGCCCTGATGCAGACAATCACATGGGCCCGCATTCGGAGCAGGCCGGACAGCATGGCGCGGCGCGAGGCTTTGGGCCGCCGCCAGGCGGCGGCCGCGAGCCTCTGCTGCAGGGTGGGATCGGTCCCGGCCAGACGGTCCAGTTCGGCGGTAACGCAATCGAGCGTGCCGCCCTCGCCATCATGCTCATGGCTCAGACTGTCGATGATGATGACCGAAGGTTCGACCCGCTCGGCCGCCTGGAGTGCGGCGAGATAGTCGAGCGGCCCATAGGGTGGGGCGAAGTCGATGTGCTGGAATGCGAACTGGTCGGCATAGTGTTCCGCCCGCCTGTTCTCGGTGTCGATCAGCACGATGGGGCCAGACCCGCTTGACCCCGCCATGCCGGTCGCTAACCGCAAAGCCGAGTAGGTCTTGCCCGAGCCCGAGGGACCGACGAGGCCGATCAACAAGGGAACCTCGTGGCGAACGGCGGGCTGGACGATGAACCTGCGGCCAGGCGGGGCCAGCAAGGCAGGTCCCGAGGATGGCGCAGAAGAGGCCGCGCAGGATGATGGCGCAGCACCAGATGGATCTGCGAGGCGCGTTGCGGTTGCATCTTCAACTGTGAGCAGGCTCATGCGAACACCTCCGCAAGACGGATGCGCTCTTCCCACCGGCTCAGCTCCCAGGGCGGCGGGCAGGCAATGTGAGCGTAAGACGAGAACCCCGGAAAAGCGCCATGCTGGAGCGCCTTGTCCCAGAGCTGACCTGCGGCCTGCCATTGGGCGCGGCCAAGGGTCATGAACGCTTCCGACATCTCGATTGGAGGCGAGAGTGCAAACGGGGCTCGTTGCTCCTGCCACTGGAAGATGAACCTGACCCGGCCGACAAGCTCAGGGTGCAGCGCTTCGACCGCATCCACATAGGCGGCAGCCTGGATCTGCAGGCCCATGTCGGCGATGCGCCGCTCGCAGGAGAGGGCGTCGACCGCGCCCTCGGTGGTCTTGTAGTCGACGATCAGCGCGCGGTTGGTGGAGAGCGTGTCCATGCGGGCACGGCGCCAGCCCGTCCCCGCCTGCCAGAGCGCCGACTGCTCGCAGAGATAGTCACCTTGATGGAGCGAGGCGAACCGCTCACGGGCAGGGCCTATCATTGCGAGGATCGCCTCGGCATCCCTGGCCAGGAGAGGCACCCGCCCCGAGGCGCGGGCGCGATCTCGCGCCTCACGGGCAGCGGTGGTGCGGAAGTCGTCGGCCAGGATGGCTTCGATGGCTTTGCCGCCAAACAGAAGAGCGTGGGCGGCGGTGCCGCGGTCGGCAGCGCCGCCGGGCACGTAGGGCGAGAAGGTGGGCGAGCGCGGATGTCGACGCCAGGCATGCATCAGTGTCTCGCCGATGATGGTCATGGCGGTGTGGGAAGAGAGCGAAGGGGTGGGGCAGGGATCGGCGTGATAGGCCTCCTCGGCCAGATCATTCCATCCCGGCGAGATATCCGCTGCAACGGCGGGACGATCGGTGAGAGCGAGCGCGGTCATGAGGCGGTCTCCGTTTGGCTGTTCGGGGATAGGGCGGGGCGTGCACCGGGGCGGGCAGCACCGGCGTCCGGGACAATCGGCGCGGGAAGCGCGATGCGCGGCGGCGGCGGCGAAGGCAAGCGTGGTCGCCACGGAGGCACGCGCGGCCATCGTCCGGGGCCGAAGGTCACGACGAATACGAATGGCCTCGAATGGCGGGTGTGATCGGCATCCATCCGGCGCGGGCGGGCAGGTTTGGGCATGTGGCGGCTCCTTCTGAGACGCCCCACCACCGCTCCACGCCCAGCACTAGTCCAGTCGAATACCATGTCGCGACGCGACAATAGTCGACATCGCCGGGTCGCCCC
>JBBATZ010000037.1:0-44463 GCA_040398425.1 Hyphomonadaceae bacterium | reverse complement strand
GGACAGCGGGTCGCCATTGACCTGAGTTGCGATCACGATTGCTGGAGCATCGACTGACTTGTAGAGCTCGTGGCTGGCGCCGGCCTGATCGAGCAGCGTGAAATTCTCGACTTTGGCGTTCGCAACGGCTGGCGGTTCGGCAAAGGCGGCCGGGCCGAAGCCGAGCAGAGCCGTAGCGGCAAGTCCGGTGATGGCGATCAGGCGTTTGGGCATGTGCTAGTCCTCCTCCAGTTTTTCCGCAGTGCGCCGCGGGACGGGCCTTCGCGCGTTGATTCAGATCAAAAGCTACAACCCAATTCAGGTTGTCCGCGTGCCGTCGCACAACTGGCGTGATATGCGAGGTGAAAATTGCGAACGGGAGACCACCGTGGACCTGCTCACCAAGAAGGGCGCTCTGGCCCAATCGAAGCTCGTCGATGCCCCGCAGGCGACCCTTGCTGATGGCGAGGTGCGCATGCACGTCGATCTCTTCTCGCTGACCGCCAACAACGTCACCTACGGGGCGGCCGGCGACTTCCTGCAGTACTGGCGGTTCTACCCGACGGGCGAAGAGGGCTGGGGCCGCGTGCCGGTGTGGGGCTTTGCGACCGCGGTGGAGAGCAAGTCTGCGTCCATCGCCGTGGGCGAGCGCGTCTATGGCTATCTGCCGATGTCGGAGACATTCGTGGTGAAGCCCGGCGAGCGGAAGCATGGCGGATTTGCGGAGACGAACCCACAGCGCGCAGGTCTCGCCCCGGTCTACAACAATTACGTATTCAATGCGGGCGACCCGCTCTACGCCAAAGACACCGAGGCGCTGCAGGTTCTGTTCCGGCCGCTGTTCACGACGTCATTCCTGATCGACGACTTCCTGGCCGACGCCGGCTACTTCGGCGGCAAGCAGATCATCTTTTCCAGCGCGTCGGCCAAGACATCCTATGCGGCAGCACAGCTGCTGAAGGCGCGCGGCGATGTGAAGGTCGTCGGTCTCACCTCAGCCTCGAATGTTGGCTTCACGAAAGCGCTGGGCTTCTACGATGACGTGCTGGCTTACAAAGACATCGGCGGGATGGCGGCTTCGGTTCCGACGGTGTTCGTCGATATCGCGGGCAATTCCGGCGTGCGGGCATCCGTTCATGCGCAGTTTGGCGACGCTCTGTCCTACAGCTGCGCGGTCGGCGCCACGCACTGGGATGCGCCGCGTCAGGAACAGCCGCCCGCCGGCCCGGCGCCCAAAATGTTCTTCGCGCCGGATGTGGTGAAGAAGCGGATCACCGACTGGGGGCCGGCTGGTTTCTCGCAAAAGGTGGGCGCGGCGTGGGCGGCCTTTCTGCCGACGGCTGCGCGTACGACTAAGGTCGTTGAGAGCTGCGGCCTGGAAGCCGCCGCCAAGGTGTTTGCTGATCTGGCCAGCGGTCGCGGCGATCCGAGCGAAGGGCGTGTGATCCGTCTCTGACCGGCACAAGGCTGAGCCAAAGCCCCAAATACCAAGGGAAGACAGGGTGTGCGCCGTCGTTAATCCCGATCGCACAGGTCGCACGCTACCGCTGTCGTCATGACCACCCGCATCGAAGCTGTGATCGAGCGCCTGCGCGCCCTGCCGGAGCCGGAGCAGGATATGCTGGCCGGCGAGATCGAGGACCTGCTGGCTGAACCCGCCTCGCTTTTGTCGGTCTCGCAATGGCGCGAGGTCGAGGCCGAAATCGACACGGATGACGGTGTGCGCCTGACACATGCCGACGTGATGGGACGCATGCGCGTACGGTTTGGCCGATGATCATCACCTGGCGGCCCCGCGCTGCAGACGATTTCGAGACGCTGATCGCCGCCTCGTCGGCGGGGCACATCGCCCACGCCTCGCGCGACAAATCGCTGGTTGAGACGCGCATCCAGCAACTGGTGCGGTTCGACCAGCTTGGCCGCAAGACGCGACGGGTCGGCGTGCGCGAACTGCACATCGAGAACACGCCTTATGTGGTGGTGAGCCGGCGGGACGAGGATGAAATCCTGATCCTGCGCATCTTCTCGAATGGCTCGGCAGTTCAGGCGCGCTGAGTCTAACCCGACTCCTGGGGCGACGTGACAGATCTCTGCTTCTGCTCGCGGATGAAGACGATAGCAGCCACACTGCTGAGCGCAAACGAAGTGACGAACATCGCCGCGACAATGAGGCCTGATTGCCTGGAAAGTTCAGCGTCGAGTTCGGGCGTCCAGAACACCAACATACTCGGAAGCAGAAGCGTCACAAACATCGTCGGCACTGGGAAAGGTGTCGCCAGCAACCCGCCTACCATGACGAAAGCAAGACGCCGGACACGCCGGCTCCAATCAAAAAACCCGAGCAGCCAAGTCGCAATCCGACCTATGATCGCAATGCTGATGCCCCACGTCACGAGCCACCACACGACTAGCTGCGCCAATCCGCTTAGAACATACCGTTTGTAGACCTCCGGGCTTCCGGCCCGTGGCGATGCCAGGTTCACGATCGTCGTGTTCGGCGACGAAAGCGATTGCACGAGACCGTCGTAGAACTGGAGCGTTCCGGCGCTGAAGCCGTCTGGCCGACTCTCCGAAATGTGGATTTCAAGAAACGGCCAGTGAGGCTGCGCGTCGCTGTAACCGTTGTACGCTTGGTAGTCTGCGGAGGCGTCCGGGTAGGGCGTGATGAAGATGCGGGCCTGCTCCCGATCGAACAAGCCGCCCCGGTCGCGCCAGAAGTGCTTGGCGTGAAGCGTACGCCAACACATGGCGGAGCTCAGATTTTCAAGCATGAACGCGGGTGCCGGCTCATTGGCTACTTGCACGAAGCCCTGCCCGCGGATGTGCGCTTTGATAGCGGAAAAAGCCCCGTCGAGGTCTGCGGGCGAAGCGAACTCCACCCGGGTTGCCGCCTGCGGAGCGACATAGCCCTCGCCGCATCCGCTCGCGAGCAACAGGACCAAGAACATGAGGCAGCGCATCAGCATCCCCAAAATGCCATGGTGATTCTGTCATTTCCCAGCGGAGAGCGGCTGGTGACACAACGCCTCATCAGCTCAGGTGAAGGCACAGATTGGTTGCACTGCGGCTCTTTTCCCTTGCGAAAAGACCAGTTTTGCCTTTTTAGCTAGGGCCATGCCCGCTTACCGTTCACGCACTACCACCTTTGGCCGCAACATGGCTGGCGCACGCGCTCTCTGGCGTGCGACCGGCATGAAGGATGGCGACTTCTCGAAGCCGATCATTGCGGTCGTAAACTCGTTCACGCAGTTCGTGCCCGGCCACGTCCATCTCAAGGATATGGGCCAGCTGGTCGCGCGCGAGATCGAGGCGGCCGGCGGCGTTGCGAAAGAGTTCAACACCATCGCTGTCGATGACGGCATCGCGATGGGCCATGGCGGCATGCTGTACTCGCTGCCCAGCCGCGACCTGATCGCGGACTCGGTCGAGTACATGGTCAACGCGCACTGTGCTGATGCGATGGTGTGCATCTCCAATTGCGACAAGATCACGCCCGGCATGCTCAACGCCGCCATGCGGCTCAACATTCCGGCGGTGTTCGTCTCGGGCGGTCCGATGGAGGCCGGTAAGGTCGTCTGGAAGGATGCGAAGACGGGCGTCTCAAAGGAGATGAAGCTCGACCTGATCGACGCCATGATGCAGGCGGGCGACGATCGCATCTCAGACGAGCAGGTTGCGGCGGTGGAGGCGGAAGCGTGCCCCACGTGCGGATCCTGCTCGGGCATGTTCACGGCTAACTCGATGAACTGCCTCACCGAGGCGCTGGGTCTCTCGCTGCCGGGCAATGGCACTGTCGTCGCGACGCACAAGGATCGCGAGCGCCTGTTCAAGCAGGCTGGTCGCCTGATCGTCGACATCTCGCGCCGCCACTACGAGAAGGACGACATGAGCGTCCTGCCCCGTAACGTCGCGACCAGGCAAGCGTTCGAGAATGCCATGGCGCTCGATGTTGCGATGGGCGGATCAACCAACACCGTGCTGCACATCCTGGCCGCGGCCCAGGAAGGCGGCATTGATTTCACGATGGATGATATCGATCGTATCTCCCGCGCGACACCGTGCATCTGCAAGGTCGCCCCGGCGCTGTCGACTGTGCACATCGAGGATGTTCACCGCGCCGGCGGGATCATGGGCATCTTGGGCGAGCTGGCGCGTGGCGGTCTGCTCAACACGGAAACCAGCACTGTGCATTCGCCGACCCTGGGCCACGCGATTGCCTATTGGGATATCCGCCTGTCGAACGATGAAGAGGTCGAGACCTTCTTCAAGGCGGCGCCGGGTGGCGTGCGCACGACTGTCGCCTTCAGCCAGGAGAAGCGCTGGTCCGATCTGGACCGTGATCGCGCCAAGGGCGTGATCCGCTCGAAGGATAATGCCTTCACCAAGGATGGCGGGCTCGCCGTGCTGTACGGCAACATCGCGGAGAAGGGCTGCATCGTGAAGACGGCCGGGGTGGATGAATCGATCTGGGAGTTCAACGGTCGCGCGCGCGTGTTCGAAAGTCAGGACGACGCAGCGGCGGCGATCCTCAACAACAAGATTATTGCGGGCGACGTGGTCGTGATCCGCTATGAAGGTCCCAAGGGCGGGCCGGGCATGCAGGAAATGCTGTATCCGACGACCTACCTGAAATCGCGCGGCCTCGGCAAGGAATGCGCCTTGCTGACGGATGGCCGTTTCTCAGGCGGCACGTCGGGCCTGTCCATCGGTCACGCCTCCCCGGAGGCTGCGGCCGGTGGCTTGATCGCGCTGGTGGAAGAGGGCGACCGGATCGAAATCAACATCCCGAAACGGACGATCAACCTCGCCGTGCCCGCCGATGTCATCGCCCATCGCGGCCTGGCGGAGGAAGCGCGCGGCAAGGATGCCTACACCCCGCACAACCGCAAGCGCGCGGTCTCGGCCGCGCTGCAGGCTTACGCGGCGCTGGTCACGTCAGCCGATACGGGCGCCGTGCGCGACCTCGGACAGATCCGGAAGTAGGTTGCGGCCCCAAGCCAGCTTTCGCCCGTTGCCCGACTCGGCCACGTTTGCCAGAGAGGTAAGGGCCACGTCCATGCAACCGGCTGAGCGCATCGTCATCAAGGGCGACCATGTGGGCGGCGAGCGGAAGCGCAAGCCGCTCTGGCGCTGCGCCATGTTAGAGATCGTGCGCATCGACGCCTACAAGCGCGATCAGGGCACTGTCGATCTGATCTGCTTCGACATCTGGTACGAGACCGACGGCGAGTGGATGGTTACCGCGCACGAAGACCTCGAAGGCTGGGAAGACCTTACAGCGCGGCTGCGAGAACTGGCCGGGTTCGACCGCGACTGGTTCGCCAAGGTCTCGCAGCCCCCATTCGCGGAATGCCGGACCCTCGTGTATGTAAGGCGCTGAGGGAACCGACTCGGGGCTCATGTGGCTGAAAAACGCGAAATCCTGTCGCTGAGCGAGGCCATGGAAGGCCTGCCGAAGGATTTCGGATTCTTTGCCGAGAGCTTCACCTCGTCGATCCAGCCGTCGCTGGCTGGGCGCGAGACAGACCGGGTCAAGGCCGTCAAGAAGCAGCGTAATTTCCTGATCATCGGCGTGGTGCTCGCGATTGCCGCGACGGCGATTGGCTTCGGCGTTTTCCAGGAGCCGTTCGGCGTCGCCATCGGCGCACTGGCCGGCTTCGGCATGTATGCCTGGGGCAGCGCGGACATCACCAGGCTCGGCAAGGAGACCAAGCTGATGCTGGTCGAGCCGGTCGCGGCCGAATTCAACATAGCCTACGAGCTGGCGCCGCCGCGCCCTGACGACATGATGACCTTCCGCTCGCTCGATCTCGTGCCCGGCTGGGACCGCGAGAAGTTCGAAGACAAGCTCACCGGCCAGCGCAACGATACACCGTTCGAATTTTTCGAGGCTCATCTCGAAGAAAAGCGTACAACGACGGACGGCAAGGGCCGCACCCGGACCACATGGGTGACGGTGTTCAAGGGCCAGTGCCTCGTTGTGAAGTTTCACAAGCAGTTCCAGGGCGTCACGAAAGTCTATCGCGACGCCGGCGCGTTCAATTTCCTGAAGAAGCTCGGACAGGGGGGCAAGGCCCAGCGCGTCAAGCTGGAAGATCCTGTCTTCGAGAAGGCGTTCGAGGTCTATTCGACCGACCAGGTCGAGGCGCGCTACATCCTGACGCCGGATTTCATGGAGCGTCTGATCGGGCTCGAGCGCACGTTCAAGGGCAGGCAGGTGCGCTGCGCCTTCACCGGCGGGCAGATGCTGCTGGCGTGCGAGGGCAAGGACCTGCTGGAGCCCGGCTCCATGCAGCGCAAGATGGACGATCTCGGCCGCGTGCGGGAAATCCTGCAGGACTTCGCTGCGATCTTCCTTCTGATAGACGCCATGAGTCAGCGCCTGACGCCGGATGCATTGCGGGAACCGGGCGTTTAGCGGTGCAGCCTCCCGTCCACCGCTCTCCCTTCAGATGCGAATTCAGTTGCGCTAAATCGCGGTTCTTGATTTGAGAGCCTCTTATTCGCTAGCCAGAGCGCTCGACGACGATGAAAAAACCGATCTTTGAACGTATCCTCGAGCGCGGCCTGTTCATGTCGCGGTGGCTGATGGCCCCGTTCTATGTCGGCCTGATCGGCGCGGTGATCGCCTTGATGGTGGTGTTCTTCCAGGACCTAACGCACGAATTCCCGCTGCTCTGGTCGCCGGATCACGGCATGAGCGGCGATGGCGCCATCATGCTGGCCCTGACGCTGATCGACCTGTCGCTCGCCGCCAACCTCGTCATAATCGTGATGTTTTCTGGCTATGAGAATTTCGTGTCGAAGATCGACACCGGCAGCCACGAGGACCGACCTGAGTGGATGGGCACGGTCGATTTCTCCGGCCTCAAGCTGAAGCTCATCGCCTCGATCGTCGCCATCTCGGGCATCGCGCTGTTGAAGTCCTTCCTCGAGATCAGCGCGGGGGCCGCCTTCGCCCTGGAAGAGCAACAGCGCCTTATGTGGCAGGTGATCGTCCACCTTGTCTTCGTGGTATCGGGCGTGCTGCTTGCGCTAATGGACTGGCTCAGCGGCCACCAGTCAAGCAGCCACTAGACCGCTTCGTTTCGAGACAAGAAAAATCCCCGTCGACAGCGCCGACGGGGATCCAGGCGGATTCTCGGGGGAGAGAATGATCCTGTGTCGCCAAGTCTGGCGCCCGTGACGGGACGACAAAGGGGCGATGCCAAGATACTTTGTGTCGCGAATGCGGCGGTGAAACGCCGCTTACACTTTGCATTTGAGAGTCCGGATACGGACGGTCGCGCCGCGCGGGAGATCGAACCACTCAATTCGGCGCTGCTGCAGGCGCTGTGAAGGTCCCCTTCGCCATAACCAGATAAAAGTCGGTGGTTGGCTTCCACCCATCCGGCATGTGGCTATTCGCAATTGCCGGAACCTGCAGGAGGATCGCGGGCTGGCCATAAAAGCTGAGGCGCGCGATTTCGACGACGCTGTACTTCGCGATCATGTCTTTGCCGAACCAGCGGGCGTCACCGTCCTTCATCTTCTCTGGCCAGCCCCCCTTCTCATCCATGTGCGCCCGGATGTCCGGGATGCGATGCTCCCAACCTGCAGCCTTCACCGCAGCATCGAGATCCTCCGTCCAGTCAGCCGCGGCGAACAAATGGTCCGGGTCTGCAATGTGCAGGTAGGACACAACCGGCGTCGTCGCGCAGGCCTGCAGCACAAGCGCCGCGCTGGCCAGCGCGAAGGACATCCCGGTCCGCTTCATACCGCTTTCTCAATCCGCAAAGGAAGCGATCACCGGCACATGGTCGGACGGCTTCTCCAGCGCGCGCGCCATCTTGTGAATGCCGATGGATTTCAGCCGGTCGGCCGCCTGGGGTGAGCACATCAGATGATCGATGCGGATGCCCCAGTCCTTCTGCCAGGCACCGGCCTGGTAATCCCAGAACGTATATTTCTGGATGCGGCCATCGCGCGCCATGAACGCGTCAGTGTAGCCCATGTATTGCAGTTTCCGAAAACGATCGCGCGTCTCCGGCCAGGCGAGGGCGTCATCACCCCACACTTTCGGATCCCAGCAATCCTCGTCGCGCGGAATGCAGTTGAAGTCCCCAGCCAGCACGATCGACTCTTCGTTCTTCAGCAGCTCTTCCGCCCGCGCGTTCAGCCGGTCCATCCAGCGCAGCTTGTAGGCATACTTGTCGCCCGGACGCGGATTGCCGTTGGGCAGGTAGACCGACGCCACGCGCACGGGCCGCGGCGCTTCGATCAGTACTTCAAGATAGCGGCTCTGCTCGTCCTCGGGCTCGCCGGGCAGATGGCGCACCTGATCCGAGATCGGATGCTTCGAGAGTATCGCGACACCATTGTAGGTCTTCTGACCGAACACGGCGCAGTTGAAGCCAAGCGCCTCCAGTTCCTCGCGCGGGAACTTCTCGTCGACGCACTTGATCTCCTGCAGGCACCAGACGTCTGCCTCGCAGGTCTTCATAACCTCCAACACGGTCGGCAAGCGCGCGTTGACCGAGTTCACGTTCCACGTTGCGATCTTCATGCCTCAACCCACAGCAAAGCGAATCGGAACCCGCACCTGTCGCCCCACTGACGTCGGCGCGTCCGGTTCTGCGGGCTTGACCCGGAACAGGCCCGCGACAGCAAGTGCAGCCTGACCGAAGCCGTAACCCGGTGTTTCCTCGGTGTCGACGGTGCAGACTAGATCGCGCGAGGGCTGGATGGTGCACAACAGGACGACGCGCGCCTCGATCTCCTGATTGAGCGCTGTCTCCGGATAGACCTTGCGGACGTCGGCCGCCGAAGGCGAGCGCTCGGCCCAGCCGGGCATCACGATCTCGTCGTCCGGCCGAACGTACTCATACGCCAGGATGTCTTCATAGCCATACTCCTCATCGTCGGGCAGCGCGCATCCGGCGGTCAGCAGGATGGCTCCCAACGCAATCGGCATCAGGAAGGAACGCATGTGTGACCTCTGGGCATTTCGGCTCTGATACCGGAGAATACCCGGCGCGATGCGGGCGGAAAGAGAAATACAGTCATGCAGACCGGAAAAGACCTCACGGGCGGATGCCGCTGTGGCGCAGTGCGCTATGCGCTCCATCTGCCGCAACTTCCGCGCGCCTGTGCATGCCACTGCCTCGATTGCCAGACATGGTCTGGCAGCGCCTTCAGCGAGCAGTTCCTCCTGCGTGAAGACGAACTCAGCGTTACAGGCGCAGTCACACCGTACGAATTCGTCAACCCGAGCGGCCGCGTCTCAAGCCAGCGCATGTGCCCGACATGTCATACGCGCATCTTCAACACCAACGCGTCGCGTCCCGGCATTGCCGTGGTGCGCGCGGGAACGCTCGATGAGAGCCACACGCTGAACCTCGTTGCCCACATCTGGGTCAAGCGGAAGCAGCCCTGGCTCATTATTCCCGACGGCGTACCGACCTGGCCCGAAGCAGCCCCGCCACAGGATTTCATCGCCATTCTCTTTTCCTGACCGTCCCTCGCTTGCCTCAGCCTGCCGAGCGGATGACAAGTGTAATACGAGCGGTGGCTCGCGATTGCAAATCAGGAGGCGACTATGGCCGTGCAGGCTGGTTTTCTGCGGGAAGGCGAGCCCTTGTCCGAAATCAACACGACGCCGTTGATCGACGTGATGCTGGTCCTGCTCATCATGCTGATCGTCACGCTGCCACCGCAACGACACGCCGTGAAGATCGATACGCCCGTGCCCTGCAAGACATGCCCGCCCGTCATCGACCAGCCCGATCCCATCACCGTCTCTATCGACTATGGCGGCGGCATCAGCTGGAACGGCGCTTCCATCACCCGTGCGGAGCTCGATGCCCGCTTCGCCGCTGAAGGCCGCAAGGCCCAACCAGCCGAACTCCACATCCATCCCGACCGCGACGCCGCCTACGGTGTCGTCGCCCACGTGACGGCGGCGGCCCAACGCGCGGGTTTGAAGCGGATGGGAGCCGTTGGCTGAGCTCTAACGCCGCGCCGCGATCTCATACAGGAGGTCGACAAACCCCATTGTGGCTTAGTTGAGCCCGGCCACTTTCAGCAGCCTCGGCACCGTATCCGCCGCAGCGCCTGCAACAGGAAGTGCAGATCCTGGCCAGATCATCAATCTACCAAGCAGTTTCGGCGATTCCACCGCAAGCCACGCCCACTTTGGCTGGAATCCCGAAAGTTCCCCCTCGCCGCAGGGAACAAACACATCACGGATACATTCAGTGTGCGCAACGCCAGCAGCACGCTGGCCGTGAGTTATGGGAGAGTGCGCGTGAGCTCCATTATTTACCTGGTCGGTCTTATCGTGGTTGTCATGGCCATTCTCTCCTTCGTCGGCCTGCGTTGATCCATGCCTGAAGTCATCACCCCAGAAGTCATCACCAGAGATACACGCGTTGATTGGCCAGCCATTCTTGCGGGCGCGACCATCGCGACCGCTATCGGCCTTATCCTGACAACATTCGGACTCGGTATCGGTCTCAGCACCAACTCGCCTTATGAGGGCGAGGGCGTGTCACCGGGCATGTTCACCTTCGTCGCCGGCCTGTGGCTGCTCTTCGTTCAGCTATTCGCGTTTGGCGCTGGCGGCTACATCTGTGCACGTCTGCGTGCGCGCCAGCCTGAACTCTCCGAACATGAAGTCGATGTCCGCGACGGCCTGCATGGCTTGCTCGTCTGGGGCGCGGGCGTGATCGCCGCAGCAATCATTTCCGTTGTCGCTATCGGCGGTGTCACGGCAGCTGCGGAAAGTGGCAACGGCCGCAGCATCATCGAGAGCGTTACGACAGCTGCAAGCGCTGAAGTCGATCAGGCGGCAGCCGCTGAGCGGGTCAACAATCCGGAAGCCGCCGATGAAACTGTTGCTGAACGTCGTGCTGAAGTCGCTCGCAAGGCTGCAGTGATCTCGACATTCATTACAGCGGCGGCGCTGCTCGCTGGCGCTGCTGCTGCCTTCTTCGGCGCAGGATCCGGCGGTCATCACCGCGACAAGGCTGCGCAAGTCAATTTCTTCGTAATGCGCCATACGCGCAGGGGCGTTATTGTCCCGCAGCCGGGATCGCCGACGGTCTGATAGCTGAGCAGATCTGCCTAACGCCCATCCGCACAAGCGGGTGGGCGTTTTACTTGGCGGTCAGAATCCTCGGAACTCCAAAATCTCTTCCTGCGGCGCCCGGTCGGCGTAGATGTCGTTGACCGGATTGCCTGGGTCCGGAATACCGATCGACATGCCGGAATAGACCATGTGGTTTTCGTCGAGCCCGAAATGGTCATGCAGTTCCACGCGCAACCGCGCCCAACATTCCTGCATGCACGTGCCCCAGCCGCGTTCCTCGGCCAGCAGGGCGATCGTCTGCATGAACATGCCGGTGTGCGCCCACTGGCCGTGGCCCATGCGGGTGTCGATGATGAAGAACAGGCCGACGGGCGCGCCGAAGAAGCGGAAGTTATGCATGAACCACTGCATCCGCGCCATGCGGTCTTCCTTGGGGATGCCGATCTTGTCGTACATCATCTCGCCCACACGCTTGCGCCGTGCGTCATAGACCGGGTCGATCAGCCTGAAGTCGGGATAGACCGGCCGGTCGCCGGGAATGGGCCCCATCGGGTCGGCGGCCAGCACGCGCTGGGCCATCGCTATGATTTCGTCCTTGGCTTCGCCGGCGACCGCGATCACCTTCCACGGTTGAAGGTTGCCGCCCGATGGCGAGCGCTGCGCCGTCTCCAGCAGGTCCGCGAGGTCCGATTTCGGGATCGGCTCGTCCAGAAAGGCGCGTGTGGATATGCGCTGGCGTACGGCTTCAGTGACAGTCATTCATGACCCCAGGCTTGCCCGCGCAGTTTCGGGCAGAAAATTGTCCAACCACATGACCATTTGTTCGTTTGACCGACCCCATGGCAAGCGGCGACGCTCGATCATTCGACATTAGCAGAAGCACGAGGCGGCAGCATGACACAGCCCATGATTGCGGCATTGATCGCCTTGGCAGTGGTTGTCGTAGCGTTGCTCGGTGTTCTGCGCCTGATGCGGCCGCGCAAGGTCGTCCTGCCCGATTATCCCGAACTGCCCCCGCCGCCGAAAGAAGAGAGTGCGGGTTCCATTCCCTGAGCACGATTTTGTGCAGTTCGACCACGAACCGTTGTGTCCCGTTCAGGTTCGACCAGCATCATGAGCGGAATGAAAAAGCGTTTTGCCCTTGTGGCTCTGCCTCTCGCCCTCGCGGGCCTCGGCGGGTGCTCGACCTATGGCTATGACAGTTACGGTTATGGGTACGACGACTACGGGTACAACACCGGCTACGGCGGGTACGACGACTACGGCTATGGCGACAGCTATGGCTATGGCGGAACCAGCGTAAACCTGTCGTTCCATGACGCGTACTATGACAGCTTCTACGGCCCGGTCTTCGGCGGCTATTGGGCGCCTGATGGCTACTTCTGGTATCAGTCCGGCTCCAGCGGTCCGTACATCCGGGACTACAACCGCCACTTCCGCCGCGAGACCTTCAATGGCGGCCGGCACTACCGTTACCAGGATCACCGCGACAACGGGCATGGCGGTGGAAATCACGGCGGCGGCAATGGCTGGAACGGCAACGGCCGCGACAACAATACCTATCCGCCGCTCTTCTCGGGCCAGAACAACCATGACGGCCGCAACCGTGGCCGTGATGACAATCGTGCCGGGAGCGACCGCAATTCTCCCCCGCCTTTGCTCGGCGGAGAACCGCCGCGCTCGAACCCGACGCCGCCGCAGGGTGGACCGCGCGGCCGTGACGATAATCGTGGCGACCGCGGCGACCGGGGACGCGACAACGACAATCGCAACGCGCCGTTGCCGCTCTTCGGCGGTCAACCCACGTCACCGCGTGTCGCCCCGCCGCCTCCGCAGCAGGGACGCAACGATGACCGTGGCAGAAATGATGATCGCGGCGGACGCGGCGGTGGCGGCAACCGCTTCAACCCGCAGCCTGACCCCGCGCCGCAGGTAGCGCCTCCGCCGCAACAGTCATCGCCGCCGCCGCAAGGCAACGGCCGGCACAATGGTGGTCGCGGTGGTGAAGATCGGGGCGGACGTGGTGGTCGCGGCCGGGACGACAACTAGGCGTCAGCAACAATCGGGCTCGGTGGGATCAGACTGAAAAGCTGGTCCCACACCCGCAGGCCGACGTGGCGTTCGGGTTATGCACCTTGAACGCCGCTCCGATGATCTCTTCGACGAAATCGATCTCTGACCCTTCAAGGAAGGGCAGGCTGGCCTCGTCGATGGCGACCTTGGCCCCATCGCGCTCGATCACGCGGTCGTCGGCGTTTACCTTGTCGGCAAAGCCGAACCGGTAGGAAAAGCCCGAACACCCGCCGCCGATAACCTCAACGCGCAGCATGGTTCCCGCCGCCTGTCCCGCCACGATCTTGGCGATCCGGCGTGCGGCAGAGGCGCTGAGGCGGACTTCCGGAGAAATGGCTGTATCGGGCATGACGGCCTTAACTCGCTGTTTTCAGCGATTCAGATAAGAAGCCCCGAGCTTACATGGAAGGCGCGTTCATGGCCAATCGGTTCACCGCCCCGCCCCGGGCGGCCTTTGCAACCGACCCGAACCGTTCGCGGGGCCGGCTCTATCCGGAGGCGCCGAGCGCCACGCGGACCGATTTCCAGCGCGACCGCGACCGCATCATCCACGCCGACGCCTTCCGCCGCCTGAAGCAGAAGACGCAGGTCTTTGTCGTCCACGAAGGCGACCATTACCGCACGCGCCTTACCCATTCGCTGGAAGTCAGCCAGATCGCCCGCACCGCCGCCCGCCTGCTCGGGCTGGACGAAGATCTCGCCGAAACGCTGGCGCTTGCCCACGACATCGGCCACCCGCCTTTCGGCCACGCCGGAGAGACTGCACTCAATGCGGTGATGGCTGAGTATGGCGGCTTCGACCATAACGCGCAGGCTCTCCGTGTGCTCACAAAGCTTGAGCATCGATACCCGACTTTCGACGGTCTCAACCTCACGTGGGAATCCCTCGAAGGTGTCATCAAGCACAACGGACCGCTCGTCACCGCCGACAAGCTGCTCGCCAAACTCCCCGCCGCTTTCCGCGACTACGAGGCGCTGCAGTCGCTTGGCCTCGACACTTTCGCCGGTCCCGAGGCGCAGGTCGCGGCCCTTGCGGACGACATCGCCTACAACAATCACGACATTCAGGACGGCCTGCGCGCCGGCCTGTTCGAGATCTCTGACCTGATGGATGTGCCGCTCGCCGGCGAAGTCTTGCAGCAGGTGATGAGACAGTATCCCGGCATCGAGACGGATCGCATTATCTCGGAATCCGTACGCCGTCTCATTGGCATCTGGATCACCGATCTCGTAGCTGAATTCACCCGCCGCGCCGCCGCCGCTAAACCGGCCAGCGTTGAAGAGGTGAGGGCGCTGAGCCATCCGCTCGCAGCCTTCTCCGAAGACATTGCCGAGCGGCAGAAGCCCCTGCGCGCTTTCCTGTTCGAGCGCATGTACCGCCATCACCGCGTCAACCGTATGATGAGCCAGGCCCGCCGCATCGTCCGCGAACTTTTCGCGCTCTTCATGGCCGAGCCTGACACCCTGCCGCCGCCCTGGGGGCAGCGCGCGGAAGACCCTGCGATTGATGTGCACCGCCGCGCCCGCATCGTCTGCGACTACATCGCCGGCATGACCGACACTTACGCCATCGACGAACACCGCAAGCTATTCAACCTTGAACGCTGGGGGTGAGCAAGTCAGGCCGGTGCAGGTCTCTTTCGGCCAAGCGTCCAGGTCCGTCGGGAGCGGCTGGATTTCAGGACTGCTTCCCCAGCGCTCCATTTTCCCGTCGTGCGACAGCTTCAGGCTGGAGAACCTTCTCCAGCGCTTCGAAGAGACGTGTAGGGGTGACTGGCTTGGTCAGGTGCGCATTGCAGCCCACCTGGATCGCCTGTTCGACTTGTGATGGTCCCGTGCTGGCGGTCAGCATGATTATCGCCGTCGGCGGTTTGCCGTTTTCTGCTTCCTGCTGCCTGATCGCACGTGTCGCCTCGTAACCGTCCATGGTCGGCATTTGCAGGTCCATCAGGACGACATCAAAGTCAGTACGGCCTGCGGCCTGCACGGCTTCCTGGCCATCGACGCAGGTTTCTATCTCAGCTCCTATCGCTTCCAGCATGCGCGTCACGACAAGCCGATTGATTGGATGGTCCTCGACCAGCAGGACCCGCAATGAACGTTGGCTTCCCGCAAGTTTTGCCGCTGCGGTCGTGCTAACCGAGTCTGCAATGGTCGTGTTGGCCGGAGGAAGCGCGCGCGGCAACGGGAGCAGGACCTCGAATGTGCTGCCCGTTCCCGCCGTGCTGCGGACATGGATCTCACCGCCCATCACGCCGACCAGCGCGCGCGTGATCGCAAGGCCCAGTCCGAGGCCGGTGCTGGGGTCGTTTTCAATCTGGGCGCCGCGTTCGAAACGCTCAAACAGCCGCTCATGGGACGCCAGGTCGAAGCCGCGACCCGTGTCGGCTACGCGCAAGCGCAACCTCGGCGCGCTACCTTCGTCACCTAATGACTCAAGACCGACGTCAAGCTTTACCCCACCTTCCTCGGTGTACTTGATCGCATTCGACAACAGATTGAGGATGATCTGCCGGATCCTGACATCATCACCGAGCAGCCACTGCGACGTCTCGGGCGATACCGACAGAGACAGCGTCAGGCCTTTCGCGGCAGCGTCGCCCTCCATGAGCACGATGGTCGATCTGGCAAGCATGGCAGGATCAAACGCGCCCGCTTTGAGATGAATTCCGCCGGCTTCGATAGCGGCGGCATCGAGAACGTCCGAGATCAGACGTTCCAGCATTTCACCTGATTGGCGTATCACATCGACCGAATGCTGATCGCGGGGACTGAGCGCACGCGTGTCGAGCGTGGCCGAAAGTCCAATGATGCCATTCAGAGGCGTACGGATCTCGTGGCTCACATTTGCGAGAAACGTATCCTTGGCGTTGCTCGCGATTCTTTCGCGATCCGCGAGGAGTGTCAGCCGGTTCGTGAGCGACCGAAGATCGGCATTTGCAGCCTCGAGGCCGCGATCGGATTTGTGCAGGGCCCATCCCGTGAATGCCACGGTCGCGCACGCACCAAATGTTGCAAAGGTGGTCAGTATTGCAGGTCCAACATCCAGCGTCTTCCAGGCAAAACTTGTCAGAATGGCAAAGAGCGCCAGAAGCGGTGGAGATACCAGCACAACGAGGATGGGCGCGCTCTTGTAACCGCCTGAAACCCCATAGAACGACAACGAGAACAGGGCGACGAGGCTAGCAAGCCGCGCGACTTCGCTTCCGCTGTTCCAAAGCAGGAGGCCAAGCGTCACCCACGCAATGGAAATCGAGCCGATGGCAAAGAGATGAGGTATCCGAAAGCTGAGGTCGCCCACCATAAGTCGCGCTCGCACATACGCTGCGAATGCTTCGATCGCGACAAGCGCAGCCAGCCATGTCCAACCGGCTCTGTTATCAACGAAGATGAACAGAAAACCCGAGACAACGACCGAAATCGGCAATCTGATCCGGGCAATCTTCGCGTTGTGACGCGCGTTTCGGACAACACTGTCTTCGACTTCACCCGCGATCGAAACATCGGCTTTCAACGTGGAAAGAGTCCTTTGTTCGGCGACCAGCGACAGCGAGTCTATTTTTTGTACAGATGCATCTGCGGTGAGCACTGCATTTGGAGGATGTCAGGCTTTGCGCTCGATGGCTTGTAACCCGCAATGTCAATTTCGTGAGGGGAAACCCAATCTGGGTTTAACTTGGTGGCGCCAACTCCTGTTCGGCGCTGCCGCTAGGTTGGGCGGCGACCAAACACTTTTCGCAGAACTATCCGAAGATGAGCTTCACCAGTTTCTCGGGTAGCCTCAACCGCTTCAACAGTTCATCGCGGTTGTCGCGCGCTTCGGGATGCGTCGCATACAACGACTCCAGCGCCTGATTGGCTTTAGCAGCGTCGCCGTTCAGGCGCAGCGCCGCCGCGAGCAGATAGCCTGCGAGGGGGGATCCGTCCTTGGCCGCTTCCTGCGCCGCGCGGATAGCCTCGGCCTTGTTGCCTTGCAGGATGTGATAGATCGCCAGCGGGCCGTGATACCACGGGGGATGGCCAGGATTGCCTGTAATCGCCTTCTCGGCCATTTCACGTGCGCGTTCCAGATCGCCAAGCTGCGAGAGGATCTGCGCCGCATCCGCCAGGATTTCGGAATTGTTCGGGTTGAGCTGCAGCGCTTCCTCGATCTCCGCCATTGCACCGCGATCGTCGTTCAGTCCCAGCAGCGCCAGTGCCAGATACTGGTGCGCCATCGCCGACGAGCCGTTCGCGGCGACGGCCTTCTCGGCCGCCTCGCGCGCACGTTCAAAGGGCGGGGCGGGGGCGATAAGTGGGTTGAAGCCGAAGCGGATCTCGTCCCCATACATCCAGGACAGCTTGGCCCAGGCCGGCGAATAGCCCGGCGAATGTTTCACCACCTCTTCGAGGCAAGCGCGCACCTCGGCATGTTTGTCCCGCGTCTTCGCACGTGAATAGTCGTACCCACGCAGCACGCAGAGATAATCGTCGAGCGACACGGCGCGCGATTCCGACAGGTCTTCCTTCAGCCGCTCCTGGATCACGCCATAGGGCTGGCCCAGCCGCCCCGCCACATCGCCCGCGATCTTCGCCTGAACGTCAAGTATGCCGGACGCATCCTTGATCGACGCTGTGTCAACCCGCGACCATACCACCGTGTTGTCCGTCGCGCGTACCAGCTGGTTGGTCACCTTCACTTCGCTTGCTGTCGCCTGCACTGAGCCGGTAAGGATGAAATCCGCACCGTAGGGATTCTTGCGGGCGGCGTCCGGCGAGGATCCATAGACCGTGTCGATGCCCAGCACCGACAGTTCGGGAAAGCGCGACAGCGTATCGATCAATTCGTACTGCAGTCCGTTGCGCAGGATCGTCGCAAATGCTGGTCCGTCGATCAGCTGGTACTGCTCACGAAGATGGTCGGCCCCCCCGGCCGAACAGGTTGCACATGGTCATCTGCTGTGCGCTGCCCGCCCAGCGTGCCGACCGCGACAACCAGCAGGAGCAGGGCGAGGCTGGCCAAACCTAGCATCACCGGGAACAGCCACGGCTTGCCCGCCGCGAAACTCGTCAGCGGATTGCCCGCATCGGGCGGCGACTCGGAAGCCTTCCGCATCGGCGGCTCGCCCATCGTGTCGTCTTTCGGCGGACTTTTCTGCACGGGCGGCCTGGCCTGGTGTGTCGCCGGGCTGAACGTCGCCACATATCCCCCAGCCGGGATCTCGACCCTCAGCGTCTCCGACGCGCCGTCTTTCGCGTAATACTCCGCCAGCAGCGCCCTAAGTCGGCTGGCCTGCACCCGCACGATGGAATCGACGCGTGGGTCGAATGAGGGAGGACGGCCGAAGACATCGACCGCCAGGCTGAATTCCTTCAGCCGGTCCCCCCGGCCCTCCAGCGTTTCTGTTTTGATATGACTCAGCAGGGCCTGTTGGCGCGGCGACGACGAAAGGAGGCGCGAGGCCAGAATTCGCTCGATGGCGGCTTCGATCTCGGCGCGGCCAGCCGCCCCTGAATCAATGCCCCCAATCTGATCCGGTCTATTTCCGTCCCCCTCAGGAGGGCGAGAAAAGTCCATGCGCCGCTCCTTTGCGAGCCGGAGCCAGTGTGTATCCGTCCGTAGCCGAACGAAAGGCGTTGGACGGCCCCATGTAACAACAAATAAAATGCAGCCAGAACAGGGGCTTTCGTCGGGTAACATCCCTGTCGCTGTTACGCGGTCGCTCGGTTGCTGGTTTAGCCTTTCACTATGCTCCAGTCGCAGGGCTGGAAGGTCGATCGCGCCGCGGACGGCTTCGAAGCCATCGTGAAGGTCCGCTCCCGGCTCTACGGGGCAATGCTGCTTGATTACAGCCTGCCGGGCATGGACGTTGCGGAAGTGCTGACCTGGGTCCGCAGAAATCTCAGCGTCTCACCGGAGGTTGTTGTCGTTTCGGGAGAAAGCCTGGACTTCCTGAACACACGCTTCGCCGGTCTGGGCGTCCGCGCCATGCTCTCGAAGCCGGTCCTGCCAGCCGACCTCATCGCCGCCCTGGACGCCGCATAAGCGGCACGCCTGGGCCCGCAAGTTTTCTGTTCCTTAAGCTAAGCCCGCCACCCTGCCGCGCTGGCGGACACGTGCGAGTCCGTGGCTGCCGGGCACGCGCGCCGGTGCAGGGCAGCAGGACGGACAGGCGCTGAAAACACGGTTCCGGCCATGACACGCTATTCGAGATCTGTCCTTCCCGGCCGCGCCGCGGACGAACCCCCGAATACGGACGGCCTCGACCGTCTTGTTTTCGGCGGCAAGCAGCGCAGGCCCGCCAACGACGACGCCGAGCCCGACTTCCTCCCGCCGGTCGATGAAGACAACGACCATCTCGTCGCCCGCGCGAATGCCGACCGCCGCAAGGGCGCTCAGGAACGCCGCATCCCCGTCGCCGACCGCCGCGCTCCGACGGGCCGCCGCGCCTCCGAATACGCCCCGCTGCGCGATGACGGCGCCCGCCGCCAGATGTCCGACGACGGCAAGCGCGGCCCGCTCCTCCTCGTCGGCGCGCTGCTGATCGTGGTCGTCTTCGCCGTCGTGGTCTGGAACGCCTATCGCGATGGCCTGCAGGGCGACGAAGTTGAAGTGGCGCCTGAACTCTCCACCGCCGGCGCCTTCAAGACCCCGCCGCGCGTGATCGAGCCAGCCCCTATCGTCGTAGAGCCGACGTCAACAGCGCCCGAAACGGCGCTTGATGGCGGCCCTTCCGCGATCGAAGCCAGCGACGAAGAGCGCCCCATTTCGCTCACCCCCGCCAAGGCGGTCGAACAAGCCGCTGCAACGCCGCCGCCGTCGAAAGTGACGGCGCCTGCGCCCGCGCTGCTGAAACAACCCGTGCAGGTCGCAACCGTCCCGCCCGCGCAACAGCCCGCCGCCACGGCGGCGCCCGCCGTCGCGAAGCCCGCACCCGCGGTCGCCAAGCCTGTCACCGCCCCGGCTGCTGCATCACCGGCGCCGGCGCCCGCCAAGGCGCCAGGCTTCGCCGCCTATGGCGATCACGTCGTGCAGATCGCCGCGACCTCCAGCGAAGCCACCGCCAACAGCGAATGGGCCAAGTTCCTCAAGACCTATCCTGACCTGCTCACCGGCGGCGAAAAGTTCATCCAGCAGGCAGACGTCAACGGGAAGACCGTCTACCGTCTGCGCGTCGGATCGTTCGCATCCAAGGCCGACGCGGCAACCTTCTGCGCAGCGTTCAAGGCCAAGGGCGGCAACTGCTATCCGGCGCTGAAGTAACCGGCCGAACCGGAAAAGCCCGATGCCACAACCCCGCGCGTGCATCCTCTCCGTCTCGGGTCACACCCTGACGTACGGGGAGAAGACCCTGCTGGCCCGCGCCAACCCGTGGGGGATCATCCTGATGGGCCGCTCCTGCGCGAACCCCGCACAGGTCACCGCGCTGATTTCCGAAATCCACCAGACCACCGGCCGCAAAACGCTGATCTTCATCGATCAGGAAGGCGGGCGCGTGCGTCGCCTGCGTCCGCCCGAATGGCCCGACTTCCCTGCGCCGGGCACGTACACGCCGCTCTATCGCGCTGACCCAGACCTCGGCCGCGAAGCCGTCTGGCTGCACCACCGCCTGATGGCCGCCGAACTGGCCCCGATGGGCCTGCGCGCCGACTGCGCCCCATGCTGCGATCTTCTCCACGTCGGCCACCACCAGATTGTCGGCGATCGAGCTTTCGGTGAAACGGCGGGCGAGGTTGGCGCGATGGCGCTCGCCGCGCTCGAAGGCCTCGCCGATGGCGGCGTCGCCGGCGTCATAAAACACATCCCCGGCCACGGCCGCGCCGAAGTCGACAGCCACGAAATCATGCCCGTCGTTCGCGCCAGCCGCACCGAGATTGAACGCGACATCACCCCGTTTACCGCCGTGCGCCACGCCACGATGGCGATGACCGCGCACCTTGCCTATGCCGCGCTCGACGACGAGCACACGCCTGCAACCCACTCGCCGAAGATCATCTCCGAAATCATCCGCGGCGAGATCGGCTTCGACGGCCTCCTGATGACCGACGACCTCGGCATGAAAGCCCTCGGCGGCGATCTTTCCAGCCGGGCCACACGCGCCCTCGCTGCCGGCTGCGACGTCATCCTCCACTGCGCCGGCCTCGACGCCTGGAGCAAGGTCCAGCGCGACCCCGAGATCGTCCTCCGCGAAATGAACGAAATCGTCGATGCCTGCCCGGAACTCTCCGGCGATGCGCTACGCCGCGCGATGGCTGCGGATACGTCCGTCCAGACGCCCAAGCCGTTCGACAGGGCCGAGGGCAGGGCGCGGCTGAACGAACTGTTGGCGAGCGCGCAGCGCGGCCTTGCCTGATATGCTCATGGTCGACTTCACGAGCAACGCTTACCCTAGTTCCGCATAGCAAAATGGCTACAAGTGGTCGCGCGTCTCGACACGTGCTGCTTGCTATGTCCGGCCATGCGGCCACCACGCCAGCAAGTGACGTGGCTCAGGCGCATGTCGACCCGAAGACTTCCCGAGGCCTCCGCTGCGGATTCTTCTTACAACCTGCCTAAGCGCTGCGAACAGTCCGCAGGAATGCATCGACATCCCGCTTCAGGCGCTCGCCGTTTTCGGCCAGCTCAGCAGCTGCGTCGAGCACCTCAGCTGAGCCTGCGCTTGTCGCCGCAGACGCTTCGGTGACGCCGCTGATATTCTCCGAAACTTCGGATGTCGCCGCAGAGGCTTGCTGGACGTTGCGGGATATCTCTTGCGTCGCCATCGCTTGCTGCGAAACGGCTGCTGAAATGCCGACACCGAACTCCTGCACACGGTGGATGGTCAGGGTGATCTCGTGGATCGCCTCTGTCGATGATTTGGTGGCTTCCTGTATGGCGCGGATCTGCCCCGCGATCTCATCGGTCGCACTTGCGGTCTGAGTGGCAAGGTTTTTGACCTCCGCAGCAACAACCGCGAACCCTCTGCCCGACTCGCCCGCGCGCGCCGCCTCGATCGTCGCGTTGAGTGCGAGCAGGTTGGTTTGCGCTGCGATCTCATTGATGAGCGTGACAACAGTGCCGATCTTCTGGCTCGCAGCAGCAAGCGTCTGTATTTTTGCGTTCGTCTGCACAGCCTGCGTGACGGCGCCAGCGATCGCGTCACTCGAGCGGCTCACCTGATGACCTATTTCCATGATCGAGGCGGACAGTTGTTCTGCTGCCGCAGCCACCGATTGCACATTATCGGTCGTCTGCTGGGATGCCGACGCCACTGCTTGCGACTGCCGCGATGCGAGGTCAGCCGTTTTCGACAGCGATTGTGCGGTAGTCTGCAGTTCCGTCGCCGCGGCAGTCACCGCCGTAACAACGCCCCCGACTGACACTTCAAACCCTTGCGCCAGTTCCCGCATCATCTGACTGCGATCCGCCACAACCCGGCGCGCCGTCTCATCCTGGGCCGCGCGTAGATTGGCAGATTCAATCATGCCGCTTTTGAAGACCTCGACAGCTCCGGCCATCAGGCCAATTTCGTCCCGTCGTTCGCGTGCCGGAATCTCGATCGACGTATCCCCGCCCGACAGCGCAGTCATCGCGCGGGTCATGCTCGCAATCGGCTTGATGATTCCGCGCATGGCGAGGAAATTGACGCCCCCGATGATCGCGGCGGCAGAGAGGAGGACAAGGACGAGAACGATCTGAAGCAATTGTTTCTGCTGGGCCACGTCCTCGTCTATGGCGCTGGCTGCGCTCTGAATCAGATCTCCCGCGCCGGCCATGTCTGCTTCAAGGGCCTCGAATTTCCGACCGAAGCCCGGGAAGCCGGCGCTTGCCGCTTCGCCATCGGTTCCGGCCATCCGCACAATGGCATTGGCGCTCGCGATGTAGGCGTCGAGATGCGGGGTCAGAGCTTCCAGCGTCGCTTCGATGTCCGCGGACAAGCTCAACGCCTCATTGGCTGCAATGCTCGCTCTGAAATCGTTGCTGTGTTCCACGACCGCCGCAGGCGTCTCGGCCAGCGCTGCGCTGTCGCCCTGTCCACCTGCTCTGATGGCAAGGGGGACATCGCCGCGGAGGGCGTCATGCATCATGTCAGCCTGCATGTGGTTCCGGATGGCGTTGGCAAAGTTATGAACGCGATCCACCCCCGAAGCGGCCATATTCATGCCGACCAGCCCGATGGCCCCGACCGAGATCGCAATCGCGACTGAGACCAAAGCGCTGAGAACGAGATTCTGGCGAATATTCACTGGATAGGCACTCCTGGAATTATGCAGGACGCCGACCGCATCGCCGGATCGCCCCACGAGTTCAGATTTGGGAAGTTGGACGTTAAGCCGACGGGCTGGACGCCATGATCTGCGCGTGCGGCTGTCCCGCATCGCAGTCATGTTTCGCGCGGTCGCTCAGGGAACGCCCGATCAGCGACAGTTCGCTGCGCACATGAAGTATCGCAGCGTTGGCGCATGGCATCAAAAGCTTCGCTGTCTCCGCGTTGCGCGCCGACATTTCGACGATCCGTCTCGAAGCCTTGATTGCGGCGATCAGGGCCGGAAGCTTTTCGTTGAGACCCAAAGCGTGAATTGCCTTGGCCTTGGCTTCGATCGCGGCCATCATATCAAGCACATCGGCCCAGCGCGTGGTGCCTTCACCGTCATATGAGCCTGCGCTGACGCTTTCGCGCCTCTGCCGTATACGGACATGCATGCTACCACCCCTAGTCGCCAGTTACGTCTGCCAATCCCCCGACTGACACTCGCCAAATGCGATCAGTTCCGAAAAGCAATGGTTAAACAAACCAGACAGCAGTCCGTTCTCTGCCCCAACATGAGTAGCAAGAGCGTTCTCGCAGCAGCGGACGAATTATCACTAACGATCGACGTCGCGTTGCTAACCTGTGGTGGGGTGAGCCGTAAAAATGGCCTCGGCCGTCGTGAGGATTCTCAGCGGCCATCCCGCTGATGTCCGCTCTCGAACACCCGCAGGAAATGGCCGCGAGCAGGGCGCGGCTGACGGAGTTGCTGGCGAGCGCGCCGCGTAGCCTGAAGCGGCAAGACTCCTAATCCCGCCCTCGTGGTTCGACGGACGGCCCTGCGGACCTGCTCACCATGAGGGCTCACCCTGAGGCCTGAGGAGGTCCCTCATGGTGAGCAGCGACCTGAGGGAGCGCCCGTCGAACCACGAGGGGCCGGGCTCACAGCCCTCTCACCGCTCATCCCGACGAAGGTCGGGATCCAGGGCCGCCCGTCCTCCTTGCCCCGGCTTGCACCTTCAATCCCGTTGCCGCCGCCCGACCGTTCCCGTGTCCCGACGTTCGTAGGGACACGGGAACGGTCGGGCTCACTGCAGCCAGAACACCGCCCACAGGCGAATCCACGTTGCCCGACCCCGCCGTCTCGTCTAGGTCCCGGATATGGCGATTTTGCCCGTTTCCGACGAGGATTTGCTCTCCACAGCGGCCGCTGAAGCCGCCGACGCGCGCAACGCGTTCTCGGTCGAACTCGACGGTTACGAAGGCCCGCTGCACATGCTGCTGGACCTGGCCCGGCGCCACAAGATCGACCTGGTGAAGGTCTCGATCCTCGAACTGGCCAACCAGTACCTCGTCTGGATCCGTGAGGCGCAGGAAAAGAAGATCGACCTCGCCGCCGACTATCTCCTCATGGCCGCCTGGCTCGCCTTCCTGAAATCGAAACTGCTGCTGCCGTCCGAGAAGAAGGACGAGGACGAGATCGACCCCGATGCGCTCGCCGGCCGGCTCGCCTTCCGCCTCCGCCGCCTCGACGCCATGCGCAAAGCGGTGAATGATCTCTATGCCGGTCACCTGGATGGCCGCGATGTGTTCAAGCGCGGCGACCCGCAGCTCGCCAAGATCATCCGTAAGCCGCTCTGGACCTCCAGCCTGCATGACCTCCTGAAAGCCTTCGGCGACATCAACGTCCGCAAGGTGAAACTGAAATCCCACGTCATCGCGCGCCAGCCGGTCGTGCCGCTCGACACCGCACGCCGCTACCTACAGGCGCTCGTGCCTGACCTCATCGACTGGGCCTCGATCCAGATGATGCACGCCGAAGACGAAGCCTCGAAGGACGCGCCCCGCCGCTCTGAAGTCGCCAGCTTCTTCTCCGCCGCCCTCGAACTCACCAAGAACCGCGTCGTCGACATCCGGCAGGACCAGGCCTTCTCCGACGTCTACGTCCGCAAGGCGGGCAAGGGCGAGCCAGACCTGCAGGCTGCCGAATGAGCGACGATCAGGAAAAACCCGACCTGCAGGCCATGCGCGACGCCGTCGCGAAGCTGGCCAAGCGCGGCAAGGCGAAGGTCGCAAAGTCCTCAGAGCCAGCCTCCAGTAACGCTCATCCTGAGGAGCCGCGCAGCGGCGTCTCGAAGGACGAGGGCGTGCTTTCAGGCACCCCAAAACCCGCCCGCGCCGAGCCCGATCCCGAACGCCTCGCCGACGCCATGCGCCGCGCCGAGGCCGTGCTCTTCGCCTCCGACGAGCCGATTGACGCCAACACGCTCACCCAAGCCCTCCCGCCCGGCGTCGAGGCGGGCGACGTCCTGCTCAAGCTGAAAGCCGCCTACGCCACGAAGGGGGTCCAGCTGGTGGAACTCGCCGGCAAGTGGCGCTTCCAGACTGCCCCCGATCTGGCCTTTCTCTTTGAAGAAACCCGGGAGCAACCCCGCGCCCTCAGCCGCGCCGCGCTCGAAACCCTCGCCATCATCGCCTACTGCCAGCCGGTCAGCCGCGCTGAGATCGAGGATGTCCGGGGCGTCGCCGTCTCCTCCGGCACGCTCGACATCCTGATGGAGGCCGGCTGGATCCGTCCCCGTGGCCGCCGCCGCACGCCGGGCCGTCCTGTGACATTTGGAACCACGGATGCCTTCCTCGTCCAGTTTGGCCTCGATTCCGTCGACAGCCTGCCGGGCCGCGACGAACTGAGAGCCTCCGGCCTGCTCAGCGCCGAGATTCCCCGTGATTTCGAGTTTGTCGGTACGCCGCGCGACCCTGAAACGGGAGAACTCCTGGGCGAGGATGCGCTCGAAGACAGCGAGTTCCAGGCCGATTTCTTTGAAGGCGCAGACGACCGCGCCTGACAGTTAATGCAAATGTGCGTGGGCCCGACCCCGGTCTGATTTGCGCTCGGGGTCCGGGAGGGCTACCTTACATAGAGGAAACAGAACGATGAATGCTTCACCGGGCTTGCCCTTCGGGGTGGTTTCCATGGCTGTGATCTTCGTGCTGGCCCCCGGGCCACTGAAAGGTCTTGGTCTGGTGGTGGCGTACTTCGTGGGATAGAGCAGGGCGGCGACGCCTGACGAAAACGCCACCCCGTGGCGAACCGGAGTAGAACCTATGTTTGGACGTCTTGGTCCGCTCGAGATCATTGTCATCCTCGCCATCCTGCTGCTGGTGTTCGGCGGCCGCGGCAAGATTTCCGGCATGATGGGTGATGTCGCCAAGGGCATCAAAAGCTTCCGAAAGGGCATGAAAGACGAGGCGGACGTCGACACCAGCCAGACCACCTCTGGCGCGCTGGTCAACGAACCGATCAACGTCACCCCCGAGAAGGAGAAGTCGAAGGTCTGATCGCTCTGGCCCGCATGTTTCACTGCGTGGGTGCGTTTGAACTTTCGTCTCCGGAAGGAGCGACATCGCCATGATGCCGGGTGTCGGCTTCGAGGAAATGATCCTGCTGGTCATCGTGGCGATCGTCGTGATCGGCCCGAAAGACCTGCCTTTGATGATGCGCAAGTTCGGGCGCTTCACGGGCAAGATGCGCGCGATGGCGTTCGAGTTCAAACAGGGCATCGACGAACTGGGCCGTCAGGCCGAGCTGGAAGAACTCCGCAAGGAAGTCGCCGACCTCAAGAAATCAACCGGCATCGACGACATCCGCCGCGACCTCGAAAAGGACAAGGCTGACCTCGAAAGCGATGTCGCCAGCGTCATGCGCGATGCGCCAACGCCCTCCATCCACCCCGCCGCCAGCTCGCCGGGAGACGCCGCCGCCGCCGAAGCGCAGGCGAAGCAGATCCCCAACTATTCCGGCCTGTCCGCCGACCATCCCGGCTATGACACCGGCGAGGCCGTCCCCGTTGATGCGCCCGCGCCCGATCCGTCACCGGTGCCAGCGGTTGCCGAAATCGTCGCGGAGCCAGACGTTCACGTCGTTCCGGACGAAGACGTCCGCCCCGTCGCAGGCATGCACCCGGCCGCGACGCCGTGGCCGACCTTCAAGAAGCAGGACACCCCTGCCTGATGTCCGACAAGAACCTCGTCAGCCGCAACGACAAGTTCAAGCCGAAGAAGTCGACGGCCGTGGCCAAAGCCGCCGGGACCTCGGTCGGGGGCGCCTTGCCGCCTCCGCCCCCCCCGCCCATCGACGAGGTCGAAGCCAGCCGTGCGCCGCTGATGGATCACCTGGTCGAGCTGCGCCAGCGCCTGATGCGTATCCTCTATGCGCTGGTCATCCTGTTCTGCGCAGCCTGGTTCATCACCGAACCGGTGCTCAGTTTCCTGCTTACGCCGCTGGGCGACGCCGCCCTCCGCGCCGGCCGCCCGCCGGACGAACTGTTCGTCGCGCAGACAACTGCGCCGCTGGAAATGCTGTTCGTGAAGCTCAAGCTGGCCTTCGTGATGGCGCTGGCCGTGGGCTTCCCGTTCATCGCCTACCAAGTCTACGCCTTCGTCGCGCCCGGCCTCTACAAGAGCGAGCGCGCGGCGGTGATGCCCTTCCTGTTCGTGATGCCGCTCCTGTTCGCGGTCGGCGCGTCGCTGGTCTACTATTCCGTGCTGCCGACCTTCATGGACCTGTCGTTCAGCCAGGAACTCGTCGGCACGAATGTGAAGGCCGTCTACGTTCCGAAGGTCAAGGAATACTACGAACTTACCATCTCGTTGCTGATGTGCTTCGGCTTCGCCTTCCAGCTGCCGATCGTGATCGCGCTTCTGGCGCTGGCCGGCGTGGTCAAGTCGTCCATGCTGCGCAAAGGCCGCAAGTTCGCGCTGCTGATCATCTTCGTCGTCGCCGCCGTCGTGACCCCGCCCGACCCGTTCAGCCAGTTCATCCTCGGCATCCCGCTCTACGGTCTCTACGAAGCCGGCATCATCGTCGCCTGGCTGATCGAGCGCGGCCGGAACCGTCGCGAAGCTGCCGAAGCGAAGGCCGAGGAAGATGAAGCCCGCCGCGAAGCCGCAGAGGAAGAATCCCGCCGCCGCGCCGCCGCCCAATCCATTCCCTCCGGCACGGTCCCGGCGGGCGAGTAAACCGCGGACCGCCGGATCTCTGGACCGCCAGGCCCCTGCCTCGCCGTCGCTGCGCAGCAGCGAGCCTGTTCAATCAATCGCCCCGCTCACCGCCAGAATCGGCCGGTTCTGCGAACGCGTTTTAAAAGCTGATGCGAACAATCTCAACGCACTGTGCCGGATTACGGACATAATCTCCGTTGCCTCAATCCTACACCCGCGGCCCCGTGCGATACTGCGTGCATCCATCTCGCAGGAGGGCAGCTGATCACTGTTCAACGGCGCGGGATCGGACACAGATGAGCGTGAAGAGCCCGTGCGTGTTGCTGTATGGCTAAGTTCGGGAGTGTTCGAGGGATCGCGGCTGAACATCGCGACCTCCACGTCGGCGGCGACTATAGGCGCAGGCGGGTGAAAAGCCCCGGTGCTACCCCGCCACCGTAGACAATCTGTCGGCGACGCGGGATCCGCGCTTTCCTTTGTCCACCGGTAGCTCCGAGCAATCGGTGCAGCCAAACCACGCGGGGCATCCCGCGTCCCCGGGCCCTCCACCTGTTACGGAGACCCAGAACCACAGCATCCCGGACGGCTCAGCCGGTCCGATGTCGGGACGATGTCTTGCGCCTCCAAGCCCGGCCTCGTGGTTCGACTGACTGCCCTCCGGGCCAGCTCACCATGAGGCCTTCGAGATGCGTAATCTCAAAAAGGCCTCATGGTGAGCAGCGACCAACGGGAGCGCCCGTCGAACCACGAGGCCGGGCTCGCAGGCTGAAAGGCAGTCCGGCCCCCAACACCCTTGGAGCCCCGCCCGCATCACGCTAGACCCCGACCAAAGCTGAGGCCTGCCCCAGAGGACGACTATGCACGACATCCGCGCCATCCGTGAGAACCCGACCGCCTACGCCGCTGCCCTGTCGCGCCGGCCGACCGTGGACGGCGCCTCCGAAGTCGCGAAAATCATGGCGGCCGACGAAAAGGTCCGCGCCGCCATCCTGCTCAAGCAGGAGGCCGAGACCGCCCGCAACGCCAGGTCGAAAGAGATCGGCAAGGCGAAGGCGACGAAGGACGAAGCGCTCGCCGCCACGCTGATGGCCGAGGTCGCCGCGGCGAAGGCGACCATCGAGAAAGCCGGCGCCGACGAAGCCGCCGCCACCACCGAACGCGACGACCTGCTGGCCCGCCTCCCGAACCTGCCGTTCGAAGACGTGCCGCAAGGAGCCGACGAACATGCCAACGTTGAAGTCCGCAAACACGGCACGCCGCGCAAGTTCAACTACGCCCCGAAAGACCACGCCGACCTCGGCGAAGCCATGAAAATGATGGACTTCGAAGCCGCTGCCCGCATGAGCGGCGCGCGCTTCGTTGTGCTGAAGGGACAGCTCGCAAAACTCGAACGCGCGCTCACCCAGTTCATGCTCGACGTGCAGACGGAGCAGAACGACTACACCGAACACGCAACGCCTCTGCTTGTGAAGCCGCAGGCCATGTTTGGTACGGGCCAGCTGCCGAAGTTTGCCGAGGATTTGTTCCAGACTAGCCGACCCGTGCCTCCGGACTTGAGCATGCGGATTCATCAAGCCCAAGAGTGGCATGCAGCGTTGAAAGAAACCGCTCGGGAAATGTCGCGCGCGAACACGCTCACAGAACATTCGATGACGAAACTTGCGAGCCTCGATGTAGCAAGCGCGATTCACGAACTCAAGGAGTATGTGTCGCCAGGCCATTACCTCATCCCCACCGCCGAAGTCTCCCTCACTAACATCTACCGCGAGCAGATCGTCGACGCCGAAATCCTGCCCGTCCGCATGACGGCCGCCACGCCGTGCTTCCGCTCGGAAGCCGGCAGTGCAGGGCGCGACACCAAGGGCATGATCCGCCAGCACCAGTTCATCAAGGTCGAGCTCGTCTCGATCACCAAGCCGGAAGACTCGGAGGCCGAACATCTCCGCATGACGAAGTGCGCCGAAGGCATCCTCGAACGCCTCGAGCTTCCCTATCGCACCGTGATGCTCTGCACCGGCGACATGGGCTTTGGCGCCCGCCGCACCTACGACATCGAGGTCTGGCTGCCCTCGCAGGACACCTATCGCGAGATCTCGTCCTGCTCGAACTGCGGCGACTTTCAGGCCCGTCGCATGGACGCAAAGTTCCGCCGCACGCCTGCGGGAGCAGCCAAAGCCGAGAAGCCCGAATTCGTACACACCCTCAACGGGTCCGGCCTCGCCGTCGGCCGCACGCTGGTGGCCGTGCTGGAAAACTACCAGCGCGAAGACGGCAAGGTCGATGTCCCCAAGGCGCTCGTCCCCTACATGGGCGGGCTTGAGGTGATTGGCTGAGGCGGCATCTGCGAGCACGCGTTCGTCCTTCGACGCGCGCGCGCAAGCGCGCTGCTCAGGATGAGTGCTGCCGGGAGCCGACAGCAAAAGCGCTCATGCTGAGCAGGCCCGTAGGGCCGTCCGTCGAAGCACGAGCGCGGTGTTCACAACCGCTTTGCAGATTCCGCGAATGGCGCCACAGGAAGGGCTGACCGGTCGATTGGAGTTCCCCGATGATCCGTGCCCTGTTCGTCACCATCGCGCTCCTCGCCGCCGCCTGCGTTGCGCCAGTGGCGTCGGATCAGGCCCAGCCTGAAAGCACTGCCACTTTCGTCGGTATCGACGGGCGTCCGCTCATCATGGCCGATGGCAAGATCGACGCGTCGGTCCAGGCCGAGATGACGGGCAATCCTGCAGCGTGCGCCAGGGCCGGCGGCACTCTGCGTCCGGTATGTCGCATGCAACAGCCGATGTGCGTCATCACCTTCGCTGACGCCGGCAAGGCGTGCTCGGACAGCGCTGATTGCAACAGCGGCCGCTGCCGTGGCGAGAAATCCGACTACAAGCCTGGCCAGCCGGCGACTGGCCAGTGCTCCGCCACCAACGATCCGTGCTGTTGCTACACGCGCATCGAGGATGGCGCGGCCCTGCCGACAATCTGCGTCGATTAGGGGAGGGCAGGCATGGGATTCTCGCTCGCCTGGTTCGCCGCTCAAGGCATCGCCCGCGCAGACTTCCTCGAGCGCGCCGGCTTCGAAGACACGGGCGAAGTCGACGAGTATTTCGAGGAAGAACATTCGGCCGGCGAATTGCCGGGCGGCTGGATCGTCATCGTCACCAGCGATGTTGGCCTGCTCGCACCGGACAAGCTGGCGCAATGGTCGGCGGGTGGAAGGCTGGTCGCTGCGGTCGTCCATGAGGACACGATGAACTCGCTCGCCACCGAATGGCTGGATGGCAAACAGGTCTGGTCGCTCGCCCATGATGGTAGCGAAGGCGGCGACAGCCTTGAAGTCGAGGGCGAGCTTCCTGAGATATTCGATGAGCTGAAGCAGGAGGCCATCGCCGCGCAGGCCGAGTCCGAACGGGAAGGCGGCGGCGTGGATTTCGTCTTCGATATCCCGCTCGACGTCGCGGCCGAACTCACCGGTTTCCGGCACGACGAGATGGGCTTCGACGACGACATCCCGCCCTTCACCGCGCTTGAGCGGATACACCTGCCTGGGTAGGCGCTGATCACCAATTCCGCCCGTTGCTGTGCGCCTTTACTGGCTGGTTCTCCTGCATGTTTGACTTCCAGCTGCTAAAGCGGGACGGAAAGCGGATGAACGATGTGAACCCCCGTTTCCAGGCCGCGCGCCTTGTGCTCGCGCTCCGGCAAGCCGGCGTCACCGACCATCGCGTGACCGAGGCGATCGAGACGACGCCGCGCAACATCTTTGTGCCGCGCCCGTTCGAGGAAGACGCCTGGGACAATGTCGAACTCCCGATCGACTGCGGCCAGTCGATGACGCGGCCGGTGACGGTCGGCGTGATGCTTCAGGCGCTCGGTGCGGAGAAGGATCACACCGTGCTCGAGATCGGCACGGGCTCCGGCTACGTCGCGGGCGTGCTGACCCGGCTCGCCCGGCGCGTCTACAGCATCGATCGCTACCGCACGCTGGTCGAGAAGGCGCGGCCGCCGCTGGAACAGATGGGCGTTACCTCGCAGGTCGAGATCCGGCACGCCGACGGCTGGTTTGGCTGGCCGGAGGCAGCGCCCTTCGACCGGATCATCGTGACGGCCTCGTCGTCCGAGTTGCCAGCGGATCTCGGCCGACAGCTCGCGGTGGGTGGGGTTGCCGTGATGCCGATTGAGCGGGACGGGCAGGAGATGATCATCCGTCTGGTCAGGCAGGCCGACGGGTCGCTGCACGAGGCAAAGGTCGGGATCGGCACGTTCACGGCGCTACAGCCCGGAATCGCGAGGGAACTTTAGGTTCAGCGGGCTTCAGCTTCCGGTAAGCATGATCAGGGCAATGTGTCCGCTGATTTCCGGAGGACTGCCGGCGATGACGCTCGCCCCGCGCACATGGCTGTTCCTGTCCGCTGCGGCGGGCCTATCGGCGTGCGCCTCGAACCCGCCCCGCGAGCCCGTCGTGATTGACTACCGGGCGGCGGCCCCAGGCACGTTCGCCGAGCATAAGCCGCCAGTACCGCAGGTTTTCGCTGACCCAACCCGTCCGCCGGCGGTCGTCCAGCCGCGCCCGATGGCGCCGCCGGATGAACCAGCGCCCTACCAGCTCGTTGCCGACCTCGGCGCGTCTGCCGGCACGTCTGCCATCGTCGAGACACGCAGTGCTGCACCAGAGACAGGAAAGCGGCCGGGGGGCGCGCGCAGGCTTCCGGCTGACGACCCCAGCGCCCGCGCCATTGAGGTTCAGCGCAGCGATACGCTCTACGACATCTCGCGGCGCTATTCGGTGAACATGCGCGCATTGATCGAGACCAACGGGCTAGAGCCACCGTATTCGCTTGCCCCGGGCAGCGTTATCCATCTGGCTGCGCCCAATATCCACGTCATCGAGACTGGCGAGACGCTGTATTCGGTGTCCCGCCGCTACAACGTTGATACCCGCTCGCTGGCGCTGCTGAACGGCATCGGCAGGCCTTGGACGGTCTATCCGGGCGATGAACTCCTGCTGCCGCCCCTGGCCCGGGATCAGGGCCGCATCCAGCAGAAGCCTGTCGCCGTCAGCATTCCGGCCCAGGCGCCGCTCGTGTTGCTCCCCCCACCGCCAAAGCCTGTCCCTCCCAAGCTTGCGCCGCCCAAATCCTCCGGCGCCCCCGCTGCGGCGGTCACCGGCCCCATCGCACTGGCCCCCGCTGCCACGCCGGCGCCGGCGATTGCACCTTCAACACCGAAGGCCGAGCCCAAACCCGCCGTGAAGCCGGTCTCGCCCCCTCCCGTCACCGTCGCCACATCGCCCAAGCGCGTGCAGACCGGTCCGGCGGGCGGCAAGGAATTCGTCTGGCCGGTGTCGGGCAGGGTGGTGAAGGGTTATGGCGCAACGGCCGATGGCCAGCGCAATGACGGGGTCAATATTTCAGCGACCAAGGGCGAGCAGGTGATGGCGGCCGCCGGTGGCGAAGTCGTCTATGCCGGCAGCGAGCTGGCCGGATTCGGTAATCTGGTGCTGATCCGCCATCCCGGCGGATGGGTCACGGCCTACGCCCATTCAGACACCGTGCTGGTCCGCGAAGGCGACCTTGTGCGGCAGGGCCAGCCGATTGCGACCGTGGGTTCGACGGGCAATGCCGGCGGCCCGCAGGTGCATTTCGAGCTGCGCAAGGGCAAGGAGCCGGTCGATCCGTCGCTTCATCTGCCCCCAATGCAGGGCTGATGCGGGGATAAGGTCACACCCCGCGACAATTGGCGCCCCACTGTTGCCTCGAGATACTATGCGTCTTGCGCCTCCGGAAAACCGAGCACATTTCCGTACATTGCCAAGGGGGGGGCTGCCGATATAGTCCCGCCGCTTAGAACTCCCCCGGTCTGGCGGGAGTGCCCCGAGATTCCACGGAGACCCGATGCTGCCGATCCCGATGTTCTTCCAGGCTGGCGCTGCCCCGGCGGCCGCTGCCGGCGGCGGAGACCTTATGATGAGCCTGCTGCTGCCGGTCGGCATGATTGTGATCTTCTACTTCCTGCTGATCCGCCCCCAGAACCAGCGTCTGAAGAAACACCGCACGATGATCGCCGCCATGAAAAAGGGCGACAAGGTCATCACGCAGGGCGGCATCATCGGTCGCGTCTTCAAGATCACCGACGATGAAGTGACCATCGACACGGGCGAGGGCGGCAAGCTCCGCATCGTGCGCAGCATGGTCGTGGAAGTGAAGAACAGCGACGGACCGGCCCCCGCCAACGACGTCAAGGAAGGCTAATCCTTCCATGCTGCTGCGTTTCGAGGCCTGGAAAGTCACGCTTCTGCTCGTGACGCTGATCGCGGGCATTTTGCTTGTCGTGCCGAACGTGCTGAGCGAGCAGCAGCGCAAGGACTATATCGCCTGGTGGCCCTCGCAGCCGCTCAAACTCGGCCTCGACCTGAAGGGCGGGGCGTCGATCTCGCTCGAGATCGACCCGGTCGAACTGCGCGCCAACGAGCTGCGCAATGTGAACCGGCAGGTCGGCGACAAGCTGCGTGAGACGCCGCTGATCCCGGTCCGCGAGCGCAACCCGGAAAGCGACGCCATTATCGTGCGCGTGGCCGATCCGGCCAACACGCAGCGCGCGATAGACAGGCTCAAGACGCTGGGCACTGCTGACCAGTACTCCATCGTTCGCCGCGCCGACGGCGCGATCGAGATCAAGTTCACGGAAAAGCACTTCAAACAGCTGCAGATCGACGCTGTTAACTCCTCGCGCGAAGCCGTTCAGCGCCGCGTGGACCAGAGTGGCCTGACCGAGCCCAGCGTTACAAAACAAGGCGAAACGCGCGTTCTGGTCGAGGTTCCCGGCCTCGATGCCAAGGGCGTAACCAGCCTCGTCGAACTGCTGACCAAAACCGGCGTGCTGACCTTCAACATGGTCGATACGCAGGCAAATGTGGCCGATTACACGGTTGGCGTGCCGCGCAATAACCGCGTGGCGCTGCCGAATGAAGGCCAGGGCGGCGCGCCGCAGGTCATCCTGCTCGACTCCGTTATCACCGGCGCAGACCTGTCGGGCGCCAACCCCGCCTTCGACCAGTATGGCGGCCACAGCATCTCCTTCACGCTGCATGGTCCGGGCGCACAGCGCTTCGGCAAGACGACGACTGCCAATGTGGGACGGCCGTTCGCCATCGTGCTGGACAACCGCATCATTTCCGCGCCTGTCATCAATTCGCCGATCACGGGCGGAAGCGGCCAGATTACAGGCAGTTTCACGCAGGAAGAGGCCAGCCAGCTCGCCATCGTGCTGCGTTCGGGCGCCTTGCCGGCCAAGCTGCAGGTCGTTGAGCGCCGCGTCGTTGACGCCAGCCTCGGCGCCGACTCGATTCGCGCCGGCGTGCTGTCATCCATCGTCGGCGTCGTGCTGGTCGCGATCTTCATGATCGCGGTCTACGGCCTGCTGGGCGTGTTCGCGGTCACCGCACTGCTGCTCAACATGGTCATGATGATCGGCGTGCTGTCGGGCTTCGGCGCGACGCTGACCCTGCCGGGCATCGCGGGCATCCTGCTCACCATGGGCATGGCGGTCGACTATAACGTGCTGATCTTCGAGCGTATCCGCGAGGAGAAGAAGGCGGGCAGGTCGCCCATGACCTCAGTTGAGGCCGGCTATGAACACGCCATGGCGACCATTATCGACGCCAACGTCACCCACCTCGTGGCCGCGGGCGTCATGATCATGCTGGGCGAAGGCCCGATCCGCGGGTTCGCGATTACCCTGCTGATCGGGGTTCTGACCTCGATTTTCACGGCGGTCATCGTGGCGCGCTGGATGATGTCGATCTGGCTGAAGACGGCCCGGCCGAAGTGGATTCCAATCTAGCGAATGGTAAATGGCGAATAGCCGGCTTGGGCGTCCGTCACTGGAAACCCATAAATTCCGCGACATCCGCTTCCAGATCCCTGTTCGCTACCGACTATTCGCTACTCGCTTTTTCCCCATGGACGGGCGGGTCCCTTTGCCTTAGACGGTCCCGTCCAAACCCCGGAATGTCATGAAATCGCCGACCGGAACTTCCGAATCCAGTTCTCCTGTGCCGCCCAAGAAGCGGGTCGGGCCGATCGCGTTCATCGGTCAGGTCCGTTCCGAAGCGCGCAAGGTGACCTGGACATCGTTCCCGGAACTGCGTGCTGCGGCCATCATGGTCGTCGTCATGGTGTTCGCGGCTGCCCTTTTCTTTTATGCGACGGACGCGCTCGTGAAACTCTTTGTCTTCCTGGCGACAGGCATCCCTGCCGGAGGCGCGACGCCCAATGGCTGAACCCCGCTGGTATATCGTCCACGCCTACTCGAACTTCGAGAAGAAGGTCGCCTCCACCATCCGTGAGCAGGCAGACATGCAGGGCCTTGGCGATCTGATCGCCGAAATCGAAGTGCCGACCGAAGAAGTCGTTGAGGTCGTTCGCGGCCGCAAACGGACCGTCGAAAAGCGGCACATGCCCGGCTACGTGCTGGTGAAGATGCTGATGACCGACGAGGCCTACCACCTCATCAAGAACACGCCCAAGGTCACGGGCTTCCTCGGCGCCGAAGGCGGCAAGAAGCCCCTGCCAGTGCCGCAGAAGGAAGTCGACCAGATCCTCGGCAAGGTCGCGACTGGCACTGTCGAGCGCGCGCGCCCGAAGATGCAGTTCGAGATCGGCGAGAAGGTCAAGGTTACGGACGGCCCGTTCGCCTCGTTCGAAGGTGCAGTCGATTCGATCGACGAGGATGCCGGCCGCCTCAAAGTTACAGTTACCATTTTCGGCCGGGCCACCCCGGTCGATCTCGAATACGGTCAGGTCGTAAAGGTCTGATCGTACGCGGAGCTTGCTCCGCACGAGCGCGTGGAAGGCTAGCCGCCGCACCACGCATTCCCAGACTGGAGGCTCCCCCGGGAGCTGAAGGTCGTATTCGCACGTGAGGGAAACATGGCGAAGAAACTGCTCGGGAGCCTGAAGCTTCAGGTCCCCGCCGGAGCCGCTAACCCGTCTCCGCCAATCGGCCCCGCTCTCGGTCAGCGCGGCATCAACATCATGGAATTCTGCAAGGCGTTCAACGCTCGTACCGCGCAGGAACAGAAGGGCACGCCCCTTCCGGTAGTGATCACGTATTACCAGGACAAGTCGTTCACCTTCGAGATCAAGACGCCGCCGGCGTCCTACTTCCTTAAGCAAGCGGCGAAGATCACGTCCGGCTCCAAGCTTCCGGGCCGTGACAATGCCGGCACGGTCACGATGGATCAGTGCCGCGAGATCGCCCAGAAGAAACTCAAGGACCTCAACACGAACGACGTGGATGCGGGCGCCAAGATCATCGCCGGCTCTGCCCGCGCGATGGGTCTTCAGGTCACGGGAGCGTAATCCATGGCAATCGGAAAACGCACAGTCGCCGCTCGCAAGAACGTCGACCCGACCAAAGTCTACAAGGTCACTGATGCCGTCAAAATCGTGAAGGGCAACGCGAAAGCGAAGTTCGACGAAACGATCGAGATCGCCGTCAACCTCGGCATCGACCCCAAACAGGCGGACCAGAACGTCCGTGGCGTCGTCAACCTGCCAGCCGGAACGGGCCGCACGGTTCGCGTCGCTGTGTTCGCACGCGACAAGAAAGCCGACGAAGCCCGCGCCGCTGGCGCTGACATCGTGGGCGCCGAAGACCTGTTCGAAACGGTCAACGGCGGCAAGGTCGATTTCGACCGCGTCATCGCCACCCCGGACATGATGGCCCTCGTTGGTCGTCTCGGTAAGGTTCTCGGCCCGCGCGGCCTGATGCCGAACCCGAAAGTCGGCACGGTCACGCCGAACGTCGCCCAGGCTGTCAAAGACGCCAAAGGCGGCTCGGTCGAATTCCGCGCCGAGAAAACCGGCATCATCCACGCCGGCGTCGGCAAGGCCTCGTTCACCGAAGCTGATCTCGAGAAGAATGTCCGCGCCTTTGTCGGCGCGCTCGTGAAGGCCCGTCCGTCGGGCGCCAAAGGTATCTACGTCAAGAAGATCGCGATCTCCTCGACGATGGGCCCGGGCGTTTCGGTCGACGTGACCGACATCTCGCAGGTCGCTCCGCAATAAGGTCGACTGACAACTGAAATCGCGAAGGCCGGCGGAGCAATCCGCCGGCCTTTTGCTATTGGGTGGGCAGCCCCGCGCCACTGGTAATTGGGTGAACTCGTCACTATTTGGCGTTTTCCCGGCAAATTAGCGCTCGGGAACAGCATTCTGGAAAAAAGCAAGACCCGGCTTGCAACAAACCGGGTAGGCGGCTATAGCAACCGCCTGAACGGGAGATTCGTTAACACGAGCCTCCCGTTTCTCGTCCGAGATTGCAGGTGGAGCCACTTAAAAAGACCAGCTAAGTATCTGGTTTTGCTCCTTAATTTTCTGCATGAGACGGGGTGTGACGGGACAGGGTGCGTAGTTGGCGGAATCGCTAACGACGACACCCTTAAGTTCGTTTCTGCCCTGGGACGGGGCCACGTCGGTCATTCGACCGCTGGCTCCTCCAAGATCGACCGGTCGCCTTCGGGCGTCGGGTGGACTGGAAGGGGAGAAGCGGTCGCGGTGTCCTGCGTGCGCATCCTGGGGCGGCTGGGCTAGTCCGGTCGTCCAACCTGGAGACCGCATATGGATAAAGCTGGAAAAGCGGTGGCGCTGGAGGCCTATAAAGAGGTCTTCGCCGACGCCGGCGTGATCGTTGTCACGCAATATTCCGGATTGACCGTAACGCAGCTCACGGATCTGCGCGTCAAGCTCAAGGCTCAAGGCGCAAATCTGAAGGTCATCAAGAACCGTCTTGCGAAAATCGCTCTGGATGGTCGCGGCGGCGAAGCAGCGGGGGCCATGTTTGTTGGCCCCGTGGCGATCGCCTTCTCGCCCGATCCGGTTGCGGCTTCGAAAGTCGTGGCTGATTACGCCAAGGGGAACGACAAACTCGTTCTCGTGGGCGCACTCATGGGCGATATGGTGCTCGACCAGAATGGCGTGAAGCAGCTTGCTGCTCTCCCGTCGCTGGACCAGCTCCGTGGCAAGATCATCGGCCTCATCCAGGCTCCGGCGACCAAGATCGCTGGAATCGTGGCTGCGCCGGCGGCTCAGCTCGCTCGCGTCATTGGCGCTTACGCCAACAAGGACGCTGCCTGAGACCTTCTGCCAAACGAGACATCCGTAGTCACACACCCGAACTCAAGGAAAACCTCCAATGTCGAAACTTGATAAAATCGTCGAGGACCTGTCCTCGCTGACCGTCCTCGAAGCCGCCGACCTCGCCAAGCTTCTCGAAGAGAAGTGGGGCGTGTCCGCTGCTGCTCCGGCCGCTGCCGCTGCCGGCCCGGCTGCTGCCGCTGCTCCGGCTGCTGAAGTCCAGACCGAATTCTCCGTCATCCTGAAAGATGCCGGCGACAAGAAAATCAACGTCATCAAAGTCGTTCGCGAAGTCGTGCCGAGCCTCGGCCTGAAAGAAGCGAAAGACCTCGTCGAAGCTGCTCCGAAGGCCGTCAAAGAAGGCGTGTCGAAGGAAGAAGCCGAGACCATCAAGAAGAAACTCGAAGAGTCCGGCGCCAAGGTCGAAATCAAGTAATCGACCTGCCGAACGTTGGCTCTCTCCTCTGCGCGAGGGGAGGGGGTTGACGACCAACGTAGTGTTACGGCGGCGGGGCCTCGTCCTTCATGGACTGGTCTCGCCGCCGATCGCGCACCGGATACTAACGGTCCAACGGCGCTCCCGATCCTCCCGGGTGATGCTGCGGCCCAAGAGAAAAGCGAGCTGACCAGCACATGGCTCTGTCGTTCACGGCGAAGAAGCGTATTCGGAAGTCCTACGGCCAACTCCAGGAATCGGTACAGATGCCGAACCTCATCGAGGTTCAGCGCGCCTCCTACGAACAGTTCCTCCAGATGCATACGCCCGCCGAAAAGCGGGACGCTGACGGCCTTGAGGCCGTCTTCAAATCGGTTTTCCCGATCAAGGATTTCTCGGATCGCGCCGTACTCGAGTACATCTCGTATGAGTTCGAACAGCCGAAATTCGACGTCCAGGAGTGCATGCAGCGCGACCTCAACTTCGCTGCGCCCCTGAAAGTGAAACTGCGCCTCATCGTCTTCGAAACGGACGAGGAAACCGGCGCCAAGTCCATCAAGGACATCAAGGAACAGGACGTCTATCTCGGGGATATCCCGCTTATGACGGACAAGGGCACGTTCATCATCAACGGCACCGAGCGCGTCATCGTCTCTCAGATGCACCGCTCGCCGGGCGTGTTCTTCGATCACGACAAGGGCAAGACCCATGCGTCGGGCAAGCTGCTGTTCGCGGCGCGCGTGATCCCGTATCGCGGTTCGTGGCTCGACTTCGAATTCGACGCCAAGGATATCCTGCACGTCCGCATCGACCGCAAACGCAAGCTGCCGGCCACCGTGCTGCTGCAGGCGCTTGGCTATGGCGGCTCCAAGATCCTGGACACGTTCTACAACAAGGTCACGTACAAGCTCGACAAGGCTGGTTGGGTCACTGGCTTCTCGGCCGAGCGCTGGAAAGGCGCGCGCCCGGAGTTCGACCTGGTTGATAAGAAGACCGGCAAGGCCGTCTTCCCGGCTGGCAAGAAAATCACCCCGGTCAAGGCCAAGAAAGCCGAAGCCGATGGCTTGCAGGACATCCTCGTTCCCTCGACCTTCCTTGAAGGTAAATTCATCGGCGAAGACGTGGTCAACGCCGCGACCGGCGAGATCTACGCCGAAGCGGGCGACCAGCTGACCGAAGAGTCCGTGGCCGCGCTGCGCGACGCGAAGATCAAGTCCGTGCAACTGCTCGACACCGATGGCGACAACGCCCGCGGTCCGTGGCTGCGCAACACCTTGAAAGTCGACAAGGCCACGTCGCGTATCGACGCCCTGTCTGACATCTACCGCGTCATGCGCCCTGGCGAACCGCCGACGCTCGAAGCCGGCGAGGCTCTGTTCGGCCAGCTGTTCTTCGATAGCGAGCGCTACGACCTGTCGGCCGTCGGCCGCGTGAAGATGAACATGCGCCTCAGCCTCGATGCGCCGGACACGCAGCGTACGCTGCGCGAGGAAGACATCATCGCCGTGATGCGCACCGTGCTCGACCTCAAGGACGGCAAGGGCGAAGTCGACGATATCGACAACCTCGGCAACCGCCGCGTCCGTTCAGTGGGCGAACTGCTCGAGAACTCGGTCCGCGTCGGTCTCGTTCGCATGGAACGCGCGATCAAGGAGCGTATGTCGTCGGTTGATATCGACACCGTCATGCCGCACGACCTGATCAACGCGAAACCGGTCGTCGCTGCTGTTCGCGAGTTCTTCGGCTCCTCGCAGCTGTCGCAGTTCATGGACCAGACCAACCCGCTCTCCGAGATCGCGCACAAGCGTCGTCTCTCGGCGCTCGGACCAGGCGGCCTCACGCGCGAACGCGCAGGGTTCGAAGTGCGCGACGTGCACCCGACGCACTACGGCCGTATCTGCCCGATCGAAACGCCGGAAGGTCCGAACATCGGCTTGATCAACAACCTCGCGACGCACGCCCGCATCAACAAGTACGGCTTCATCGAAAGCCCGTACCGGAAGGTGAAGGAAGGCAAGCTGACGCCGGAAGTGAAATACCTCTCGGCCATGGAAGAGCAGCGCTACTCCATCGCGCAGGCCAACGCGAAGATGGACGAGAAGGGCAACCTGCAGAACGAGTTCGTCAACGCGCGGGTCGGACCTGCGCGCGACGCCATGCTCGTTGCGCGTGAAGACGTCGAATACATCGACGTGTCGCCGAAACAGGTCGTGTCCGTTCCGGCCGCGCTGATCCCGTTCCTCGAGAACGACGACGCGAACCGCGCCCTCATGGGCTCGAACATGCAACGTCAGGCCGTGCCGCTGATCCAGACCGACGCCCCGCTTGTGGGAACCGGCATGGAAGCGATCGTCGCGCGTGACAGCCGTGCGGCCGTCTCGGCCCGTCGCGGCGGCATCGTCGAACAGGTCGACGCGACCCGTATCGTCGTGCGCGCTACCGAGGGTCTCGAATCGTCCAAGTCGGGCGTCGATATCTATCGTCTGGCGAAGTATCAGCGCTCGAACCAGAACACCTGTATCAACCAGCGCCCGATCGTGAAGGTCGGCGACAAGGTGACGACGGGCGACATCATCGCCGACGGTCCCTCGACCGATCTCGGCGAACTGGCGCTCGGCCGCAACGTGCTCGTCGCGTTCATGCCGTGGAATGGCTACAACTTCGAAGACTCGATCCTGATCTCGGAGCGCATTGTGCGCGACGATGTCTTCACCTCGATCCACATCGAGGAATTCGAGATCGCCGCCCGCGACACGAAACTCGGGCCGGAAGAGATCACGCGCGACATCCCGAACGTCGGTGAGGAAGCCCTGCGCAACCTCGACGAAGCGGGCATCGTGGCCGTCGGCGCCGAAGTGCAGGCCGGGGACATCCTGGTCGGCAAGGTCACGCCGAAGGGCGAGTCGCCCATGACGCCGGAAGAAAAACTGCTCCGCGCCATCTTTGGTGAGAAGGCCTCGGACGTCCGCGACACCTCGCTGCGCATGCCTCCGGGCGCGACCGGCACGGTGGTCGAAGTCCGCGTGTTCAACCGTCACGGCGTGGAAAAAGACCAGCGTGCCATGCAGATCGAGCGCGAACAGATCGACCAACTCATGACCGACAAGGAAGATGAGATGGCGATCATCGAGCGGGACGCGCTGTCGCGTCTTCGCGCGCTCCTGATCGGCCAGAAAGCTGTCGCACGCGGCGGCAAGAAAACCGACATCACCGAGGAGTTCCTCGCTGAACACGCACCGGCTGATCTCTGGAAGATCGGCGTGGACGATGATGCCGTCGATGCGCAGCTCAAGGCGCTCAAGGGCTCGTACGAGGACTCCAACAACCTCATCGAAGCCCGCATCGCGGACAAGATCGAGAAGGTGCAGCGCGGCGACGATCTGCCCCCGGGCGTCATGAAGGTCGTGAAGGTCTTCGTGGCCGTGAAGCGCAAGCTTCAGCCGGGCGACAAGATGGCCGGCCGTCACGGCAACAAGGGCGTGATCTCCAAGATCAACCCGCTCGAAGACATGCCGTATCTCGCAGACGGCACGCCGCTCGACATCGTTCTGAACCCGCTGGGCGTGCCTTCGCGCATGAACGTCGGTCAGATCCTCGAAACGCACCTCGGCTGGGCCTGCGCCGGTATCGGCAAGATGATCGACGCGGCCCTGAAAGAGTACCGTCATACTCATGACGGCAAGCCGCTGCAGAAAGCTCTCCGCGACGCTTATGGCGAAGACGAAGAGCTGCCGAAGTCGATGGACGAACTCGAAGAGCTTGCCTCCAACCTGACAAATGGCGTTCCAATCGCGACGCCGGTGTTCGACGGCGCCGACGAAGACGACATCGCCGCGATGCTGAAGAAAGCCGGTCTCGACACGTCGGGCCAGGTTTACCTGCACGACGGCCGCACGGGCGAGCGTTTCACCCGCAAGGTCACGGTGGGCTACAAGTATCTCCTCAAGCTCCACCACCTGGTGGACGAGAAGATCCACGCCCGCTCGACCGGTCCGTACTCGCTCGTCACCCAGCAGCCGCTGGGCGGCAAGGCGCAGTTCGGCGGACAGCGTTTCGGCGAGATGGAGGTGTGGGCGCTCGAAGCGTACGGCGCCGCCTACACGCTGCAGGAGATGCTCACCGTCAAGTCGGACGACACCGCAGGCCGCGCCAAGGTCTACGAGGCGATCGTTCGCGGCGACGACAACTTCGAAGCTGGCATCCCGGAGTCCTTCAACGTTCTCGTCAAGGAGATGCGTTCGCTGGGTCTCAACGTCGAGCTGCTTGAAGCCGAGCCTGAAGCTGCCGAGGAGGAAGGCGGCTTGTAATCCGAGTTCGTCGACCACCTATCGCAACTAATATCCGTGGGGCCCGAGGGCTCCACGGTCACCCCAAGAGGGAGACTAGTCAGGATGAGCCAGGAAATTACCAACCTGTTCAACCCCAACACGCCGGTTCCGACGTTTGAGGCCATCCGCATCGCGATCGCGAGCCCCGAAGAGATCCGCAAATGGTCTTCGGGCGAGATCAAGAAGCCAGAGACGATCAACTACCGCACGTTCAAGCCGGAACGTGACGGCCTGTTCTGCGCGC
>JBBATZ010000036.1:0-45126 GCA_040398425.1 Hyphomonadaceae bacterium | reverse complement strand
CTCTAAGGGAACCTATACCGCAGCCGGCTTGCGGATCGGCATGTGCTTCTTGCCCCAGTCCTTCAGCCCGATCAGCGCCGGCGCGAAGTCACGCCCCTTCTCGGAAAGCCGATACGCGTAGCGGAGCGGCCGGGTCGAATAAGCGTTCCGTTCCAGAACTCCGTCCGCCACTAACCGTTTAAGTCGGTCCGACAGTACATGGCGCGTCACGCCCAGGCTCGTCTGGAATTCCTCGAACCTTGATTTTCCTAGAAAACAATCGCGTACGATCAACATCGTCCAGCGATCACCGATCACCGACAGTGCACGCGCCACAGGACACCAGTCGGTCGCCAGCTCATCCCATTTGCTTGCTGGTAAGCTGGCTTCTTTCGTTTTCGCGCGTGCCATTTTCGAACCCTGCCTCGATTGCGCTCGCATGCAAAGCTTGTACGTTCTATTTCTGAACGGAGAATTGCCGATGCCAGAAAAGCGCGCAGCTCTGATCGTCGGCGCCGGCGACGCAACTGGCGGCGCCATCGCCCGCCGTTTCGCCCGCGAAGGCTACGCCACCGTCGTCACCCGCCGCGAACTGGCCAGCCTCGAGGGCCTGCTGGCCCAGATCCGCGCCGACGGCGGCGAGGCCCACGGCTTTGGAACCGACGCCCGCGACGAAGACCAGACCGTCCAGCTCTTCAAAACCATCGAGCACAACATCGCCCCGCTTGAAGTCGTCATCTTCAACATCGGCGCGAACGTGAACTTCCCCATTCGTGAAACCACCAGCCGCGTCTATCGCAAGGTCTGGGAGATGGCCGCCTTCGCCGGCTTCCTCGCCGGCCGCGAAGCCGCGAAAGTCATGGCCCCCCGCGCCAGGGGCACCATCATCTTCACCGGCGCCACGGCCTCGATCCGGGGCGGCTCGGGCTTTTCTGCTTTCTCCGGCGCCAAGTTTGCCCTTCGCTCGCTGGCGCAATCCATGGCGCGCGAGCTCGGCCCCGAAGGCATCCACGTCGCCCACACGATCATCGACGGCGCTATCGACACCGAATGGATCGCCAAGAACTTTCCCGCCCGCTACGCGCTGAAGGAGCAGGGCGGCATCCTCAATCCCGAACACATCGCAGACGCTTACTGGATGCTGCACGCCCAGCCGCGGGACGCGTGGACCCACGAACTCGACCTCCGCCCCTGGATGGAGAAGATGGCGTAAGGCGCGCCAGGCGTATCCACAAAAAGGACCACCCCTGGACGTAGGGGCGCACGGAGGACCTCATGACCAAGACAGTCGAATTCTTCTACGACTTCACCAGCCCCACAGCCTATCTCGCGTGGACGCGCCTGCCGGCGATCGCTGAACGCCCGGGTGCGACGATCAAGTACCGTCCCATGTTCCTGGGCGGTGTCATGCAGGCCACGGGCAACCGTCCACCCGGCACGCTGCCGCAGAAGGGCAAGTGGATGGCTGAAGATCTTGTGCGTTGGGCCAGGCGCTTCAGCACGCCCTTCAAGTCCAACCCCCACTTCCCGATGATGACGTTGATGGTCCAGCGCGCGGCGCAGGAATGGGTCGACCGTCCTGACTTCGACAGATACCTCGCCGCCATCTTCACCGCCGCCTGGCGCGACCAGAAGAACATCGCTGACAAGGCTGTCCTCACCGAAGTGGTGACCACAGCCGGCTTTTCGCCCGAGGAATTCTTCGCCGCCACCGAAAATCCGGCCAACAAGGAAAAGCTCAAAGCCACGACCGACGAAGCTGTCGCGCGCGGCGTCTTCGGCGCGCCCACATTCTTCGTCGATGACGAGATGCACTTCGGCCAGGACCGGCTGGATTTTGTGGAAGAGGCGCTGCTGCGAGCCTAACCCGCGATTGCTCCAACCCCGTCCGTCATGCCAAATCCCGTCCGGGGAAGAGGGTGGCCATGACAGAAGAATCACCTGAACGATCGCCACTCTCCGGCCTGCCGCGCCGGGTGCTCTCAATCCTCATTGGGCTCGTTGTCACGCTGATTGTCGGCGCCGTCGCCGAGCACGTCACTGACAGGGAATGGCTTGCCAGCGCCAAGACCGCGCAGGACGAATGGGTCGCCGCCGTTCAGCATACCTCGCCGATCAACGTCGCGACCATGTTCAGCAGCGAGCTTCAGGCCTCGTTCTCTGGAACCGTCAAGGACGGCGCCCTGTCCGGCATCGGCGCGGCGGGTGGACGGGGCATCCAGTCGCCCGTCTACGCGCTGATCTTCACGGCTGCCCGCCTGTGGGATGTCAGCGGTATCACGGCGCTGCTCCAGCTTGGTCTCGGTGCGCTCGCCTTCGCGGTATTCAACTTCTGGCGCACGAAGGGTGAGACCATCTTCATGGGCGATTTCTGGCTAACGCTGATCATTGCGCCGATCGCCATTGTCGTCTTGGCCAGCCTCATCGGCCTGGTTCTCTGGGGCATCATGATCGGCGCGCTCTACGCGCTGAGCTGGACCACTGGCCTTGCCGCTACAGCAGCCGGCGCCACAGGCGTCGTCGGCTTCTGCTGGCTCTGCGTGACCGAGCTCACCAAGAAGGGCGCCGAACACATCATCACGCCTGAAGTGTAGCGTTAAACCTTCAGTCCGGCCGCGGTCGCCAGCTCGCGCAGGTTCACCGCCGGGCGGGCCCCGATATGGCCGATCACTTCACCCGCGCACAGATTTCCGAGCACCGCCGAGTCCTGCAGCGAAAGCCCGTGCGTAATGCCATACAGCACGCCCGCCGCGTACTGGTCGCCAGCGCCCGTCGCATCCGTCACATGCGCTGGCGCCACCGGCGCCACCCATGTATCGCCGCCCGACACGATCACCGACCCTTTGGACGAGCGCGTGATAGCGGCGATCTGGCTGTCGCTGCGGATCTGCCACACCGCCGCCTCAAAATCGCTCGTCTCATAGATCGCCAGCAGCTCCGCCTCGTTGGCGAACACCAGATCGCAGTGCGTGCGGATCAGGTGCACGAAGCTCTCGCGATGGCGGTCGACGCAGAACACGTCAGACATGGTGATGGCGACTTTCCGTCCCGCCGCCTTCGCGACTTCGGACGCATGGATGAACGCCGTCTTCGCCGCGGGCTTGTCGAACAGATAGCCCTCCAGATACAGCCACTCGCCCGCCGCCACCGCGTCCGCGTCGACATCGCTCGCTGCGAACTCGGTGGACGCGCCGAGGAATGTGTTCATCGACCGCTCGCCATCCGGCGTCACTGCGATCATCGAGCGTGCTGTCGATAGCCCGCCTTTCAGCGGCGATCCGAAAAAGTCCGCGCCAATCGCCTTCATGTCCGCGACGTACGCTCCGCCGATTGCGTCATCCGCCACCTTACCCATGAAGGCTGCATTGCCGCCCAGGCTCCGCAGGCCCGCAATCGTGTTCCCGGCCGACCCGCCGCTCGTCTCGATCCGGCTCAAGGGCAGGGCGTTGTAGAGATAGTCGCACCGCTCCGGCGTGATCAGGTTGGTACGCGCCTTGGGAATGTCGTGCTTCACCAGGAAGTCGTCATCGACCTGCGCGATCACATCCATGATCGCATTGCCAAGGGCGACGACGTCGTACTTCACCGGCATGAGAAATATTCCCTGCGCCGGCGCAAAATCCATGATGGAAAGCCAGCCAAGCCGGACTTAAAGACTGGGGAAATGCCCGGCGCAAGTGAGACAATCGGAAACATGCCAGCAACCCGTGAAATCGCCCTGCTGACGGCTGCCAATCTCATGCCGGATGCGCCCGACCGTCGCGCTGACGCTCGTCTCCTCGACATCCAGCTTGAAATTCTTCGCGCTGGTCTTGCCCCGCACGGCCTCACATTGACCCCGATACGCTGGATGGACCCCGACCGCGACTGGAACCGTTTCGACGCCGTGCTCGTCAATTGCGCGTGGGACTATCAGGACCATCACGAGCGTTTCCTCGCCACGCTCGACAGTATCGCCGCCATGGGCATTCCCGTGTTCAACGATCCTGCCACCGTCCGGTGGAACATCCGCAAGACATACCTGCGCGAGATGGAGGCGATGGGCGTTCCCATCATCCCGACGCGCTGGCCCGAAGCGCCAACCGCCGCAGACATCACCACGGCGATGGACGCCTTTGCCTCCGACGACGTGATCCTCAAGCGACAGGTCGGCGGCGGCGCCCGCGAACAGGTGCGCTACACACGCGCCAACCTGCCAGCGGCCGGCGCGGTGATGGATCGTCCTGGCATGATCCAGCCCTTCATTCCCGCCATCGCCACGGAGGGCGAGTTCTCCTTCCTGTTCGTCGATGGCGCGTTCAGCCACGCTCTGCTGAAGCGCCCGAAGTCCGGAGACTACCGCATCCAGGCCGCCTATGGCGGCGTCTCCCAGGTCATCGATCCGACGCCGGAAGACCGCTCCGCCGCTCAACGCGTTCTCGACGTGCTCACATCACCACCGCTTTACGCCCGCGTCGATATGGTGCGCGGTGCGGGCGGAGATCTCCTCCTGATGGAGCTGGAAGTGCTCGAGCCCTATCTCTTCCCGGAAGAAGGGCCCGGTATCGGCGCCATGCTCGGCGCAGCCCTTGCACGCCGCCTCGCGAGCTAGTCAGCTTCAGAGTTGCACCACATCTTGTTGCAAGGCCGCGCGTGCAGATCCGGCGGAAAGCCGGAAATCTTCGCGCGCAGTTTCAAGCGCTTGCGCGAAAAAACACACGACAGCTGAAACGCAAAAACAAGAAGCGGCGGGTCTCCGTCCTGCACGCACTCCGGCGACCTTACATTCGTCCGCATGACACGCGCACGAACCGCATCATACGGACTGGTAACCCCGCCGCCTTTCTATCGTTCGATAGATGCGGTGCTGATGCTGTTCGCCGAGCTCGTGTCCCACGCCGCCTCAACCTTCCAGATGGTCCTCGTCCGCCGCGCACGTGAGTGCCACACGCAAGCTACGCCCGAAGACCTCCCCCGAGCGACGCAAGCGGCGCGCTATGCTCGTGGCCTCCAGGCTCCGCACACCGTGCGGATACGTAACCCGAGCGCGCTCTGCGCACTGACCGGACCCCCGCCTTCGCGGGGGACGCGGGTTGAGCAGCCGCGGCTGATCTCGATGCCGCGTTCCGTCCTGTCATTCCGGGCGAAGGCGCACAGCGCCACAGACCCAGAACCCAGGGACCAGAAGCTCGCCTTCTCTCCGCTCATGCCGACGAATGTCGGCATCCAGGGCAGACCGCGAGCCATGTGCCGCCTGGCAGCTGCAAGCCTGCGCGCTCAGCACAACCGCTCCTGGATTCCTACGGCTCATTCTGAGCTTGTCGAAGGACGTCGGAATCAACGGTTCATGCTGCGCCAAATCGGCCTGATCCAGCACAGGCCCAGCGCACCCTCACCCCCCTCGGCCCCCAGCCGCAGGGAACGCCCCTTCACATCTGCATCCCGCCCCTTCCGCGTCTCACAGCGTGCGCTTATCCTTGACGCTCCGGAGACCACACACATGCAATTCGTTTGCGATGCACCGAAAGGGCGTACCTGGTTCCGCATTGAAACGGAAGCAGAAGCGGCAACGGAATCCCGCCTGATGCGTCACGCCGTCCAAAAGCACTACCAGACCGCTCAGCAGCGCGCGCGCCCAACCTATGTGCCCGGTCCCGGTCTCGAACGCGATATCGGATTGAAAGGCCACATCGCGCGCACCATCCCGGCCTTCCTCACGCTGCGCGCCGACGATGGGTCGGGCCTTGCCACGGCCATGCTCCCGCCCGGTGGAAAATCGGCAGCGGATTTCCCGACCATCATCGTCGGTCCTGAAAATACTGATCCCTATCGCGACCACGCCGACGCTATCGCCGCGCTCGGCCGCCATTTCGGCATCGACCTGCCGCGCGCCCATTGCTTTCCTTACGCCAATCGCTGAGCGCTACTCTCCCGCCTTCGCCTCATACTCGCAAAGATCGCGGATCACACATTCCGGACATCCCGGCTTGCGCGCCACACACGTGTAGCGTCCGTGCAAAATCAGCCAGTGATGCGCCCCCTTCTTGTATTGCTCGGGCACCACCTGCAGCAGTCGCCCCTCGACCTTTTCCGGCGTCGACTCCGGCGCGAGACCAGTCCGGTTCGACACGCGGAAGACATGGGTATCCACCGCGATCGTCGCCTCGCCATAAGCTTCGTTCAGCACCACGCTTGCTGTCTTGTGTCCCACGCCGGGTAGGGCCACGAGGTCTTCCCGCGTGCGAGGCGTCACGCCGTTGTGCTTCTCAAGAATGATCTTTGACAGCGCGATCACGTTCTTCGCCTTGCCCCGCCACAGCCCGATCGTGCGGATATGTTCGGCCACACCTTCCTCGCCAAGCGCCACCATCCTGGCCGGTGTGCTGGCCGCCTTGAACAGCCCCCTGGTCGCCTTGTTGACCGAGACATCCGTCGCCTGCGCCGACAGCGCGACAGCAACCACCAGCGTGTAGGGGTCTTTATAGTCCAGCTCGGTCTTCGGGTCCGGCCGCGCTTTCGCCAGCCGCTTGAACATCTCGGCTGCCTTCTCCGGAGAGAAGCCCTTCGCAGGTTTTGCTTTCTTCTTCGCAGTGACCATGAACGTACCTAGCGCCACAGCCTGCCATCCCGAAAGCGCAAATTGTCCACGCGCGAAACTGGCGCCACCTCTTGCTCCCTCCGCCCCGTGCGCTCATCTTCAACCGATGCCGATCGTCTACCTTGATGCAGTGCTCGAGCCGCCGCGCTCGCTCAGCCCGCGCGGTTTCAACCGCGCGATGCTGTTCTTCGGCGTCATGAGCCTGATCCCGGCCCTGATCTTCTACTTTATGGGCGCCTGGCCGATCGTCGGTTTTCTGGGTCTCGACGTGCTGGCCGTCTGGGCGGTGTTCAAACTCAATTTCCGTTCACAGACCGCGCGCACTTATGTCCGCGTCACCGCCGAGGCGGTCGATGTCCGCAAGGTCGATGGCTGGGGCAGGGAACGCCTGGCTCGCATGCCCGCGCACTTCGCGCGCGTCGAATTTGACCGCGCCGCCGCCGGCCCCAACGCCCTCCGCTTGGCCAGTTCCGCCCGGGCCTATCCGCTTGGCGAACACCTGACGCCCCGCGAACGCGAAACCTTCGCCCGCCGACTGTCGCAGGCCATCAGCGATGCCCGCCGCGAACGACACAATCAGGATGACCAGCCATGAGCCTTGAGTTCCTCCACGCCATGATGCGCGTCGGCGACCTTCCAGCGGCGATCAAATTCTTCTGCGACGGCCTCGGCCTCGTCGAGATCCGCCGCAACGACTATCCGCAAGGAAAGTACACGCTGGTCTTTCTCGCGGCGCCTGAAGACGTCGCTCGCGCGAAGTATGACGGCAAGGAACGCCTGCCGCCGGGCGTGCCCATGGTGGAGCTGACGCATAACTGGGACGAACATGACTACGCGGGCGGGCGCAATTTCGGACACCTCGCCTACAGGGTCGGCGACATCTATGCCGCGTGCGAACGCTTCCAGAAGATTGGCGTCACAATCAACCGCCCGCCTCGCGATGGCCGCATGGCTTTCGTGAGATCGCCCGACGGCATCTCGATCGAACTGCTGCAAAAGGGCGAAGCCCTTGCGCCGGCCGAGCCTTGGGCCAGCGCGCCGAATATCGGCGGCTGGTGAGCCCAAGCGCGAGATTTACCGCTTCGCTGGCTTGAGCGGCTTCACAGGCTTCGTCTTCGCCGGCGGTTTTGGCTTTGCTGGCTTTACCGCTTTTGGCGGCTTGGCAGGCTTCGGTTTGATGGCCTTCGCAGGCTTCGACGCCGTCTTGGCTTTTGTATTGCTCTTCGGCTTTGCGCGGGAACCAAGCTGCGCGGAGAGACCTTCTTCGGGCGGACGCTGGAAACCGCCCATCTGCGCTTCCAGCGCTTCGGCAATTGCCAGCACATCCTCGTCGCCGCCTTCGGGTCCGATGATCTGGATTCCGCACGGCAACTGGCCCGGCTTGCGCGGAACAGGAATGACGACAGCGGGCAGGTGACACACCGTCGCCAATGCGATCCATCCATGCAGCAGGTGATAAGCCGCCGGCTTGCCATCGATATCCATCATCCGGCTCACGGCGTCGCCCGTTTCGATGTGCTCGAATGCCGTCGCCGGCGCGACGGGCGTGATGATCGCATGCCAACGGCTGAAGAAGTCGGACATTGTGCGCTTCAGGCGCCGTCGCACTTCGTCCGCCCGCAGCCAGTCATGATGGGTTGCAGCTGAGTAAGCGGCCCACTTGCCCCGTCCGAACGGCTCACCGCGCGCCATCAATCGCGCGAGTGGTCGTCCCGCCTCCAGCGCCTTCACCAGAGGCGCGGGGAGGTCGGTGGCGAGGAGGGGGAGAAGGAGGCGGAGGTAGAGGTCGATCAGGGCGGTTCCGTCCAGGTCCGGCCGCGTTGCGAGGACTTGCGCGCCGGCGTCGGCCGCGGCTTCGGCTGCGGTTTCGACAGCGGAGCGGCAGGCGGCTGACACAGGGAAGGCCCTGTCCTCGGCCCAGACGCCGATCCGTCGTGCCTTCAGGGATGTCCGTTTCGGCGGCGGGATTACGGGCGCACCAGTCAATACCTGGAACATCAGGCGCAGGTCGGCGACGTCGCGCGCCATCGGTCCTGCGACGTTGAGGTCACGCACGGCGAGCGACCCCGGCGCAGGCGGGACATGTCCCATGATGGGGGCCCGGCCATAGCTCGGCTTCAACGCCGCGACTCCGCAGAAGTGTGCGGGGAACCGCAAGCTGCCGCCAATGTCGGAACCCAGCTCCAGCGGCGTCATCCCCGTCGCCAATGCGGCGGCGGCTCCGCCTGAGCTTCCGCCCGGCGTTCGGCTCAGATCCCAAGGGTTCGACGTACGACCGTAGACTGGATTGTAGGTCTGGCTGTCGCCAGCAAGGTAAGGCGTATTGGTCTTGCCCCAGATCACCGCACCGGCCTTGCGGAGCAAGGCAACAGCGGCGGCGTCAGCTGTGCGGGACGGACGGTTGGCGTATTCAGGCGCGCCGGCGGTTGCGGGCATGCCTTCCACGTCGAATGTATCCTTGATGGTCATCGGCAGCCCGTGCAGCGGACCGGCCGGCACACCCGACTTCAGCAACTTGTCGAGGTCGCGCGCCCGCGTCCGCGCGGTCTCCAGATCGGTGCGCACCACCGCGTTCACCGCAGGGTTCGCCACCTGATAGCGCCCGACATGCTCCTCGAGCAGGTCGGCCGCGCTCACCTGCCCAAGCGCCAGCCGGTCAAGTTGCGTCCGAGCAGTCAGAAATATGTTCGGCGCTTGCGTCATTCCGCGCGCCAACCCCCGTCAAATGCGTTCCCATCTGCGACGCGTCCCGGCCGCATGCATTTCGTCTATGCGCACGTGGCGCCACACGCAAAGTGAAAGCCTCGAAACAATCTGAAACAGGGCCGCAAATCAGGGGCCGGCCAGATCAGAGTCCGGGCCAGATTACAGGCCGAGAACGTCGCGCATCGTGTAGAGCCCCGGCGGCTGTCCGGCCGCCCACTTCGTCGCTGCCAGCGCCCCCTTGGCGAAGATCGCCCGGTCGAGCGCCCGGTGGCTGATCGACAGGATCTCCTCGTCGGAGATGAACGCGGCCTCGTGGTCGCCGATTATGCCGCCACCTCGCGTGACGGAGAAAGCGACGGAGCCGGCCTTGCGTGGACCGGTCTGGCCGTCATGTGGAGGCGCTCGCAACTCGGTCAGCGGCTCGCCCCTGCCACGTGCTGCGGCCTCGCCAATCATGAGGGCGGTGCCCGAGGGCGCATCCACCTTCCGGCGATGATGGGCTTCCGAAATCTCGATATCCCAATCGCTCCCGAGCCGGGCAGCGACCTGTTCGACGAGCCCGATCATCAGGTTGACGCCCAGCGAGAAATTGCGGTCGCGGACAATGGCGATGCGTCGGGCGTGCTCCGCGATCTCATGCTCCTGCACCTGCGACAATCCGGTGGTGCCGATGACCGCAGCTCTCACCTTTGTAAGTTTAAGCTGCTCCAGCGCCGCCAGCGAGGCGGCGGGCGTTGTGAAGTCGATCCAGACATCGGCTGCCTCGGCGGCTTTCGTTGCGCTGTTGCTCACCGTCCAGCCGCCCGGCGCCACGCCAAGCGCGGGCGATCCGTCGCGCTCGCTGCCGCCGGCAATGGTCACGCCGGGACCCGCCGAATTGACCAGCGCCTGGCCCATGCGTCCGGCTATACCTGCGATTGCAATCCTGATGCTCATGAGCCGCCTTATATCCGGAATTTCATGGCAGGCGAGGGCGACCCAAATTGACCGTCCGAACCAATCACGCCAAGTGTCTGGCCCATGAAAAACAGATCGCTGCTTGTCCTGCCATTCCTGCTTGCAGCGTGCAGCCCCGCGCCGGCCGCGGACGCTCCGTCCGCGAGCGAGGATGCGGTGCCCGCCAGCCCTTATGATTTCGACGTCAACCTGACGCTGACCGCGCGCGCGGCCGAGCGCCTGGCGAGTACCGATGAGCGCGTCATCGTCGATGCCATGTACTACGGCCTGCCGGTCAGCGACGATGCGCCGGGTATAGACGAACACGGGATGGAAATTGGTCTCGGAGCAAGCGAGATCGAGGTCCCCCCGGAAAGCGCTGACGTGAAAGTTTCAGGCGAGGGGTTCGACGCTACCTACATCAAGAGCGTCAAGGGCGAGCCCGAAGTGCTGGTCAACGTCTACTCTGCGCGCAAGACGCACGAGAACAATCTGCTCAGCTGCGGCATCTATCAGGGCCCGGTCTCGATGGCGCAGAAGAAGCCGGTCGATATCCAGTGCGACCTGATCGATGGCCTGAACGAAGACGGCGATGTCGTCGTTGAGACGGGCACGCCGGGGCAGTAACTGGCGGCCCTAAGCCCGCGTATCTTCCTCGAAGAACTTCTTCACTTTCCTGAAGAAGCCCTGGCTCTCCGGATGGCACTTCCCACTCGGGCAGCACTCGGCGGCGAACTGCTGCAGCAGTTCCTTCTGTTTGGGCGTGAGGTGCGTCGGGGTCTCGACAAAGAGTTCGACGACCATGTCGCCATTTGATCCGCCGCGCAGGTTCGGCATGCCCTTGCCTTTGAGGCGCATGCGCTTCCCGGTTTGCGCGCCCTCGGGGATCGACACCTTCATGCGCGCGCCATCGATGGTCGGCATCTCGATTTCGCCGCCGAGGGCCGCCACCGTCATTGGAACGGGTGTACGCGCGAACAGCGTCTGTCCATCACGCTCGAACAGTTCGTGCTCGCGTACGGACACGAAAATATAGAGATCGCCTTTCGGGCCGTTCTTCATGCCCGGCTCGCCCTCGCCGGTGAGGCGGATGCGCTGGCCGTCTTCGATGCCGGCCGGAATGTTGACTGACAGCGTACGGTCCTTGCGCACAGCGCCGCGCCCGCCGCATTCGCGACACGGCGTCTTGATGATCTGACCCGATCCCTGGCAGCGCCCGCAGGTGCGCTCCATCGTGAAGAAGCCCTGGCTCACGCGCACGCGGCCATGACCCTGGCAGGTGGTGCAGGTTTCCGGCGCCGTGCCCGGCTCTGCGCCTGATCCCTTGCAGGGCGCGCAGGACTCGTTGGTGGGCACGTTGATCTCGGCCTGCTTGCCGCCGAAGGCCTCTTCGAGGCTGATCTCGTAATCATAGCGCAGGTCGGCGCCGCGCGCCGGGCCACCACGCGTGTTGCGTTGCTGGGCGCCGAAGAATTCGGAGAACACATCGCCGAACACGTCGCGGAAAATGTCTTCCGGCCGGCCCTGCGCCCCGCCGCCGCCCGCGCCGCCATTCAGGCCGGCCTTGCCGAACCTGTCATAGGCCGCGCGCTTCTGCGGGTCGTTGAGGACCTCGTAGGCCTCCGACATTTCCTTGAACTTTGCCTCGGAGTCCTTGCACCCCGGATTGCGGTCTGGGTGGTATTCCATCGCCTTCTTGCGGAAGGCCGATTTGAGGAGTTTCTCGTCGGCGTCTTTCGCCACGCCGAGTACATCGTAGTAGGAGCGCTCGCTCATCGGGAGGACCGGACCATGATCAAGACGTACAACTCCGCTCGCCGCGCCATTAACGATGTATTGCAGGCGAACCTTAGCAATCGCTGAAACCAGATTTGCGCCCAGACTTTCTGGAGATCAGGCTTCCCAAGCGCAAAAACTAGATGGGCCATGATCCGTGGGGATTAAAGCCCCCGCCAGATCATGGCCCGTTCAATTCTTCATCTCACCTGACACCGTCTGACCAGCTATCAGGCGCTCTTCTTGTCGTCCTTGACCTCTTCGAAGTCGGCATCGACCACGTCGTCGGAACCTGCCGCAGCGTCGCCTGCAGGTTTGCCGCCGCCCTCAGTCTGGGCCTTGGCATAGATCTCTTCACCCATCTTCATGGCCGCGGTTGCCAGGGTCTGGCTGCGCGCTTTGATCGCGGTAGCGTCGTCCTTCTCCAGGGCGGACTTGAGTTCAGCGATGCCGCCTTCGATTTCGGACTTCAGCTGGGCACTGATCGATCCGCCATGCTCAGCGAGCTGCTTCTCGGTCGCATGGACCAGACCTTCAGCCTGGTTCTTGGTTTCGACCGCCTCGCGGCGTTTCTTGTCCTCGGCCGCGTTGGCTTCTGCATCTTTCACCATCTGCTGGATCTCGGCTTCGGTCAGGCCGCCGCTCGACTGGATGGTGATCTTCTGTTCCTTGTTCGTCGCCTTGTCCTTGGCGGACACGTTGACGATGCCGTTGGCGTCGATGTCGAACGTGACCTCGACCTGGGGCACGCCGCGCGGGGCCGGAGGCAGGCCCTCAAGGTTGAAGTTGCCCATCAGCTTGTTGTCCGCTGCCATCTCGCGTTCGCCTTGCAGCACGCGGATGGTCACAGCCGACTGGTTGTCGTCAGCGGTTGAGAAGACCTGGCTCTTCTTGGTCGGGATCGTGGTGTTGCGGTCGATCAGGCGCGTGAACACGCCGCCGAGCGTTTCGATGCCGAGCGACAGCGGGGTCACGTCCAGCAGCACGACGTCTTTCACGTCGCCCTGAAGCACGCCGCCCTGAATAGCGGCGCCGACGGCGACGACTTCATCCGGGTTGACGCCCTTGTGGGGCTCCTTGCCGAAGAACGCCTTCACGGCTTCCTGCACTTTCGGCATGCGCGTCATGCCGCCGACGAGAATGACCTCGTCGATCTGCGTGATCGATTTGCCGGCGTCGGAAAGTGCCTTCTTGCAGGGCTCGATCGTGCGCTTCACCAGATCCTCGACGAGGCTCTCGAGCTTGGCGCGCGTGAGTTTCATGTTGAGGTGGACCGGGCCAGACGGGCCGGCTGTGATGTAGGGCTCGGTGATGTCGACCTGCGAAACGGTGGACAGTTCCTTCTTCACCTCCTCGGCCTTGGACCGCACGCGCTGCAGCGCCATCAGATCCTTGCGGAGGTCGACGCCGTTCTGTTTCTGGAACTCGTCGCAGATGTGCTCGACCAGGCGGTTGTCGAAATCCTCGCCGCCCAGGAACGTATCGCCGTTGGTGGACAGCACTTCGAAGACGCCGTCGCCGATCTCGAGGATCGAGACGTCGAACGTGCCGCCGCCGAGGTCGTACACGGCGATGACCTTGCCGGTGTCTTTCTTCTCGAGGCCGTAGGCGAGGGCGGCAGCCGTCGGCTCATTGATGATGCGGAGGACTTCAAGACCGGCAACGCGGCCCGCGTCTTTCGTGGCCTGGCGCTGGGCGTCGTTGAAGTAGGCGGGGACAGTGATGACGGCCTGGGTGACCTTTTCGCCGAGATAGGCCTCGGCTGTCTCTTTCATCTTGCCGAGAATGAAGGCGGAGATTTCCTGGGGCGAGTAATCCTTGTCGCGCCCCTTGATCCAGGCGTCGCCGTTCGGACCCTTGACGATCTCGTAGGCGACGAGGTCCTTGTCCTTCTTCACCATCGGATCTTCGTAATTGCGCCCGATCAGGCGCTTGATGGCGGAGTAGGTGAAGCGTGGGTTTACCGTCGCCTGGCGCTTGGCGATGACGCCGACGAGGCGCTGGCCGCTATCCTGGAATGCGACGACGGAGGGGGTCGTTCGCGCGCCCTCGGTGTTCTCGATCACCCGCGCCGATCCGCCATCCATGACGGCCACGCACGAGTTGGTGGTCCCCAGGTCAATGCCGATGATCTTGCCCATAACTACAAACGTCCTTTTCTGCGGCGGCCGCCCCACCCTCAGGTCTGGGCCTGACTAGCAGCACCCTGATTGGGCGACCCCATGGTCTTGGTCATTGATCGCGCACAAGAACCAGAAGTCCTTGCGGGCTGGGGCTCATATGGGAACTGGTGGGTCAGGCTCAAGTGATATTCGTCACGCCCTCGCGGCGGCGGCTGTTATTGGCCGGGCGTCGCGAATGCGTCGAGCGTCTTCATCCGTCGGATGACGTCCGCGTTCAAGCAGTTCCAACCGATATTCCGCGTAAGAAAGGCCCAATTCTTCGGCCTTGCGGGCCCAACGGGCGCCCGTTTCGGGGTCTGGAGGCGCGAATGCAGCTTTCCGGGCCCGCGTCCAGCACCATTCCTTGAACCGGACGTTTTCGGGAATATCAGGCCCATTGGTGTGGCCGGGCCAATCGGACAGGGGGATCACCACCCCATCTCCTTCAAATCGTTCTCGCGACGTTCTCGCCAGCCCGAGACGGACCGCTTGAGTTCCGCGCGCCCGTCGCGGCGATTGGTGCGGGCAAGGGCGCGTGAGGCGGAAACTGCGAAATTGACGGCCAGGCGCACCTCCACTGGAGACAGGTCGGCTGAGCGTGTGCCCGTGACGCAACGTCCACATGCCACTGCCCACCCGCTCAATGAGCTTTTCCATCTGGCGCGGCAAATCGGCGGGTGTAGGCTCCGTCCAGCCCGTTGGGAGGATCGCTCATGAAAACTCGTGCCCTCATGTTGATCGCCGCTGCTGTTGCGGCGCTCGTTGCCACGCCGGCGTTGGCGGCGGGGGGCGGCGGCGGCGGGGGGGGCGGTGCGCCGTCGGCGAGCGGGTCGGGGGTGGACCCGGCCAAGCGGTATGCCCAGGGCGTGGAGCAGCTCCAGGCGAGCAATTTCAAGCAGGCGGAAAAGGCGTTCGGGGACGTGCTGCGCGCTGCGCCCAGGGACCCCAGCACCAACTTCATGATGTCGCTGGCGCAGATCGGTCAGCAGAATTTCGAGCAGGCCCGCAAATACCTGCGCAACACCGTCAAGTATGACGCCAACCATGTGCAGGCGCGGGGCTGGCTCGGCGCGATTGAGGCCAAGCTGGGAGAGGCTGCAAAAGCGGCGGAACAGAAGACCGCGCTGGAAGCGGCCAAGGCGACGTGCGCGGGAACCTGCCCGGAGGCCAAGGCCATCGACACCGGCATCGCGCGCATCGACATGTATGTCGCGACCCCGGCCAACCCGATGCAACTGTCGGGCGACCTCGTTCATTTTGCCTCCGCTAAGGATGGCGATGCGGCCTATCTGCAGGCGTTTGGCCTCATCAATGCGGGCCATTATCAGGATGCCCTGTGGTCGCTGAAGGATGCGGCGCTGGCGCTCGGGCCGCACCCGGACGTGCTGACTTACCAGGGCTTCGCCAACCGCAAGCTGCACAATTACGACGTGGCGGTGAGCTATTATTCCGCCGCGCTCGCCCTCGCGCCAGACCATCGCGGCGCCAACGAGTATCTCGGCGAGTACTATGTCGAGACAGGTCAGGCCGCCAAAGCCAGGCAGCAACTCGTGAAGCTCGAAGGCATCTGCAAGTTCGGGTGCGAGGAAGCCGAGGAACTGCGCCGGTGGATCGCCGGCGGGCATTCTTGACGCGTTCCGGCCTGAGAGGGTCGGCTCTGAAGCGGACTGCAGCTGGCCTCTTGTTTGTGCTCGCGGCGTGCGCCAGCGCTCCGCAAGCAGACGCGCCGCTTGCCCGCGACAGCCTGCGTGTATTGCGCTGGATCGCGCCGGGCGCTGATCGCGTGCGCGCGATGACGACGCAGCCCGTCGCTTGCCGCGCAAAAGATGAAGACGCGGGGGTTATGAGCCGCACGGAAGGCGGGATCCAGCGTGATGACTGGAGCGTCATCGACATCGGCCGTATCGCTTTTGAATCGCCTGCGCTGCTCGGCGGCGCTGCGGCCCGCATGGGTTTGTCCTGTTCGTCCTGCCATCTCAATGGCCGCGACAATCCGGACTTTTTCGTCGAGGGCGTCTCGGCCGCGCCTGGCACGGCTGACGTCACCAACAACCTGTTCTCGAAAACGCGCGGCAATGGCGCCTTCGATCCGAAGCCCATTCCCGATATTGCGGCCCGCGATGGCAAGCAGATCAAGGATCGCACCAGCGCCGAATTCCGCACCAAGGTCCACGGGCTGATCGCGGAAGAGTTCGACGGGCAGGAGCCGAGCCCGGCCATGCTGGGCGCCGTCATCGCCTATATGGACGGGATGGTCCCGTGTCCCGATCCCACGCTGCGCGAACCCGTGACTGTGCAGATGGATATCGATGCCGCGCGCAAAGCCCTCCTTATCGCGCTGGACCGGCCGGGCGCCGACCAGCGCCTGATGGCGCGCGCCGCGCGCGAGCGTCTGGAGCGCCTCAATGAGCGCTTCATCGCAGCAGGCCAGGCCGATGTCCGCGCGGCCCTGCTCGACGCCAGCCAGCAGATCGCCACGTGGATCGACGCGCCGGATGCCGCGAACGCGGCGCGGGTGAACGCCGCCCTCACCCTGGCCGAGACGCGCGTGACACATAAAGCGTCACGCTCGCTCTATGCGCCGGAGACTTTGCGGGCGGCGTTGGAGGAGTAAGTGTGCGCTGGACGCGTAGCGGCCGGATCGCTTGTCTGCTCGCCACGCCGACCCTCACATGGCCCGCATTTGTACGGGTGGGCGCCTGAATCGGGGGCGGCTGGCGTCCTTCACCGTGCGCGCCTAGAAAGCGGTCGCAATTCGTGGCGAGATTTTCTCCGAGGTCCGGCATGGTCATTTTCTGGAGGCGTCTGATGAAGCGTCATATCCTGTTTGCATCCGCGCTCCTGCTATCGGCGTGTGCCGCTCCGCCGGTAACTTACGAGACAGGTATCGATACGGCCGGCATGGATATGACGGTGAAGCCGGGCGATGACTTCTTCGCCTACGCCAATGGCGCATGGGACAAGTCGGCGGAGATCCCGGCTGATCGTTCGAGCTGGGGTGGCAATGCGATCCTGGCCGAGCAGGTCGACAAGGATGTCGCCGCGCTGATTGAAGGCGCGGGGAAGGGCAGTCCGAAGCCAGGGTCCGAAGCGGCGCTTATCGCGGATTTCTACAAGGCGTACATGGACGAGGCCGGCATCGAGGCGAAGGGTCTCGAACCGCTCAAGCCAGTGCTCGCGACGATTGACGCAATCACGGACAAGAAGAGCCTGTCATCCTATTTCGGATCCACGCTGCGCGCCGAATGCGACGTGATGAACAACACGCAGCTGACGACGGATAGCCTGTTCTGTCTCTGGGTTGCGGCCGACTTCGACAAGCCGGACACGTATGCGCCCTTCCTGATGCAGGGTGGACTGAGCCTGCCCGACCGCGACTATTATCTCGTCGATTCAGGGCGCATGGCGGGCGTACGCGATGCATTCAAGCTGCATATCGAAAAGGTGCTGACGCTCGCGGGCGTTGCAGACGCCAAGCCGAAGGCGCAGCGCATCCTTGATCTCGAGACAAAGATTGCAGGCGTGCACGCGTCGGTGGACGACACCAGCGATCCGGCGAAGGGCAATACTCACTGGTCGCGTGCAGATCTCGACACCAGGGCCCCCGGCATCGACTGGGCGGCCTTTCTCGATGCTGCGAAGCTCTCCGGGCAGTCGACTTTTGTTGCGTGGCAGCCCGCGGCGATTGCCGGGGAATCGGCTACTGTCGCCGCAACGCCGATCGCCACGTGGAAGGAGTATCTGACCTTCCATTACATCGACCGGAACGCGAACCAGCTTTCCAGGGCGTTCGTCGACGAACGGTTCGACTTATACGGCAAGACGTTGTCGGGGACGCCGCAACTCCAGGAGCGCTGGAAGCGCGGGGTCGCCGCCACGAATGCCGCGCTCGGCGAGGCGGTGGGGCATCTCTACGCCGACAAGTATTTCCCGCCCGCGTCCAAGGCGGCCGTGCAGGAGATGGTTACAAACATCACAGCGGCGTTCGAGAAGCGCGTCGATGCGCTCGGCTGGATGGACCCGGCGACAAAGAAGGAAGCCAAGGCGAAACTCGCGGTCCTGAAAGTCGGTATCGGCTATCCCGACAAGTGGAAGAGCTATGAGGGTCTCGAGATCGCGCCCGACGATGCATTCGGCAATATCGAGCGCGCGGCGATGTCCATCAGCGACCAGAAGATCGCGCGGCTCGGCCAGCCGGTGGATCGCGGCGAGTGGGTGATGAATCCGCAGCTGGTGAACGCGGTGAACCTGCCCATTCTCAACGCGCTGAACTTCCCGGCCGCGGAAATGCAGCCACCGCATTTCGACGCGCGAGCGCCGGCGGCGGTGAACTATGCAGCGATCGGGGCGATCATTGGTCACGAGATCAGCCACTCGTTCGACAACAGTGGCGCGTTGTTCGATTCCACGGGGCGGATGCGCAACTGGTGGACGACCGAAGACTTCGCTCACTTCACGGCGTCTGGTGACGCGCTTGCGAAACAGTATGACGCCTACAAGCCGTTCCCGGACCTCTCGCTCAATGGCAAGCTGACGCTGAGCGAGAACATCGCCGACGTCGCTGGGCTTGCGGCAGCTTATGACGCCTATCGCGCGTCGCTGGGCGGCAAGGAGGGGCCGACGGTTGGCGGCTTCACTGGCGACCAGCAGTTCTTCATCTCGTTTGCGCAGACGTGGCGCTACAAGGCGCGCGAGGCCGCGATGCGACGGCAGGTGCTGACCAATGGCCACGCGCCAGCGCCCTATCGCGCGCTGACGGTGCGAAATCTTGATGCCTGGTACGCTGCGTTCGACGTGAAGCCGGGACAGGCGCTTTATCTGGCGCCGGGCGAGCGCGTGAAGGTGTGGTAGTCAAAGACAAAAGGCCCGGTGATGAGCCGGGCCTTTCGGTTTTTCAGATCAGCTGACCTAGTGCGGCGCCGCTGGCGCTGCAGGAGCCGGAGCAGCGGCGGAACTAACCGCTGGATCCTTGTAGCCGCCATAGACCCAGTCGCGCAGCTTCTGCGGATAGTCGGCCGAGGCTTCGTTGTTCTGGATCATGAACACCATGGTGATGTCGTTCTTCGGATCGACCCACATGTTGGTGCCGGCATAGCCCGACCACGAGAAGACGTTGCCCTTGACCGGGTCCCTGAGGTCGATCGGGAGCAGGCCGAAGCCGAGGCCGAAGCCGCCGAGCGGGCCATAGAACCAGTTCTTGCGGTCAACGGCCGGGCCGATCTGGTCGACCAGCATGGCGTCGAGCGTCTCCGGCTTCACGATGCGCACGCCACGGTATTCGCCTTTGCCGCGCAGCATTTCCACGAAGCGGAAATAGTCCTCCGTCGTGGAATTGAGACCGCCGCCGCCGGAGAGCATCGGCTGCACGATCTTGGGCGTGGAGAGCGGGGCTTTCAGCGTGGTCGGCGGCTCGGCGAGGCGGTTGGCTTCATCGGGTTCGAGATAGAAGTGCGTGTCGTTCATGCCGAGTGGCGTGAAGATCCTTTCGTTCAGCAGAACATCGAGCGTCTTGCCGGAAGCTTTCTCCAGCACGGCTCCGAGCACATCGGTCGAGCGTGAATAGTTCCAGGCCGTTCCGGGGTCGAAGGCGAGGGGGAGGGCGGCGATGGATTTGGCGAGGTCGAGAGCCGTGAAATCGAAGCGCGTATCGCCGGCGGCCATGTAGAGCTTGCCGAGCGGATCGTCCGACGTTGCAAACACGCCATAGATCAGGCCGGACTCGTGGCTCAGCAGGTCACGCACGGTGATTTCGCGCGTGGCCGGTCGGGTCGTCTTCCCGTCCTTCCCGAGCACTTTCGGGTTGGCGAATTCCGGAATGTAATTCGAGATCGGATCTTCGAGGGCAAGCTTGCCTTCTTCGACCAGCTGCATCGCCGCGATCGAAACGATGGGCTTCGACATTGAATAGATGCGGAAGATGGTCTCCGCGCTGGTCGGATCGGCATCGCCCGGGCCTTCCGTGCCGACCGTGGTGAGATCTACCACCTGTCCACCCTTCGCGATCAGCAGGACAGCTCCGGGAATCTTGCCGGATTTCACGTCGACTTCGAGCGCGGCCTTGGCCTTGTCGAACACGGCCTTGTCAAAGCCAAGGGCGACCGGATCGGCGGCCATGGTCAGCGAGGTCTGTGCGGGATCGGCAACAGCCGGCGCAGGCGGCGGCGTGACGACGGCTTCCGGCTTGGGCGCTTCCGGCGCACACGCCGTGAGCACGAGCACGGCGGCAGAAGCCGCCAGCATGAGATGGCGCTTGGTGGTAAACTGCATGTCGGTCCCCGTTCTGTTTCGCTGCTCAATGGACGCGTGCGTAAAGCTTGTCGAGATCGGAGCGCAAGCCAAACAGGGGCTCGACAGGCTTATCCGGACCGCCTATATGCCCACTCGAACTTGTTCTCACATCGCAGCGGCGGCCCCGGGAACTGGGCCGCCGCTTCGCATTTTCGGCCTGACTTCTGTCCTTCGGGGCGGGCCAAAACCAAAGGAATAGCACCCCATATGCGGGCGCAAGGCGAACTCGAAATACGCATTCTCGACATGATCGAGCCCGTGGCTGCAGAGCTCGGCCTCGATATCGTGCGCGTTCGCGTGATGGGCGGGGACGTGCCCACGCTGCAGATCATGGCGGAACGTCCCGACGGCACGATGACGGTCGCGGCGTGTGCGAAGTTCAGTCGCGCCATCTCGCCGGTGCTGGAAACCGAAGACCCGATTTCGACCGAGTACCATCTCGAAGTGTCGAGCCCCGGCATCGATCGCCCGCTGACGCGGGTCGGCGATTTCGCGAAGTGGGTCGGCCATGAAGTGAAGGTCGAGCTGGCGACGCCTGGCGCTGATGGCCGCAAGCGGTTCCACGGGTCGATTGTCTCCGAGACGGATGGCGTGGTCGACCTGAAATTGAAGGATGGCGGCGAGGCGCGCCTTGTCGTCGGCGACATGGTAAAGGCGACCATGGTACTGACCGACAAGCTGATCCAGGCCGCGCGCGCCAAGGCTCCGGCGGTGGTTGAAGAGGAAGACAACGACGAGGAAGAAATCGTCGGCCTCGGCGAAGAAGCTGAAGAAGACTTCGACGACCTCGAAGTCGATGATGAATTTGAAACGGAGTCGGACGACGAGGATGAAGACCTCGACCCCGACGCAAAGGAGTAGGGAATGGCAACCGGCCCAGTTTCGGCAAACAAGCTCGAAATCCTGCAGATCGCCAACGCGGTCGCGGCTGAAAAGAACATCGACAAGCGCATCGTGCTTGAGGCGATGGAAGAGGCGATCCAGAAGGCCGCGCGCTCGCGCTACGGGCTGGAACACGACATCCGCGCCGAGATCAATGCGGACTCGGGCGACACCAAGCTGTGGCGCGTGCAGACCATCGTCGAGACGGTCGAGAACTCGGTTACGCAGCTGACGCTGGCCGAAGCCAAGAAGATGGATTCCGATGCTGAAATCGGCAATGAATTCCGCGAAGAACTGCCGCCGTTCGAATTCGGGCGCGTCGCCGCCCAGACCGCCAAGCAGGTCATCACGGGCAAGGTCCGCGAAGCCGAGCGTCACCGCCAGTACAATGATTTCAAGGACCGCGTCGGCGAGATCATCAACGGCACCGTGAAACGCGTCGAATACGGCCACATCATCGTCGATCTCGGAAAGGCCGAAGGTGTCATCCGCCGCAACGATGCGATCCCGCGCGAGAACTTCAATACCGGCGACCGCGTCCGCTCTTACCTTTACAAGGTCTCGGCCGAAGCCAAGGGTCCGCAGATCTTCCTCAGCCGCTCGCACCCGAGCTTCATGATCGCGCTGTTCGCGCAGGAAGTTCCAGAAGTTTACGAGGGCGTAATCGAGATCAAGGCTTGTGCCCGCGATCCCGGATCGCGCGCCAAGATCGGCGTGTTCAGTCACGATAACTCGATCGATCCGGTCGGCGCCTGCGTCGGTATGCGCGGCGCGCGCGTGCAGGCGGTTGTGTCCGAACTCGGCGGCGAGAAGATCGATATCATCCCGTGGTCGGGCGACGACGCGACCTTCATCGTCAACGCGCTGCAACCGGCCGAAGTCTCCAAGGTCGTGATCGACGAGGAAGAGGGCCGGGTTGAAGTCGTCGTCGAAGAAAGCCAGTTCCCGCTCGCTATTGGCCGTCGCGGCCAGAACGTGCGCCTTGCGTCCCAGCTGACTGGCTGGCAGATCGACCTGATGACGGAGTCGGCCGACTCGGAACGTCGTCAGCGCGAGTTCAAGGAGCGCACCGACCTGTTTCAGAAAGCCCTCGACGCCGACGAGACGCTGGCCCAGCTGCTGGCGTCGGAAGGCTTCGAGACCGTCGAAGAGATCGCGTACGTCGAGATCGAGCAGCTTGCAACGATCGAAGGTTTTGACGAGGAAGTTGCCGGCGAGCTGCAACAGCGCGCCCGCGAATATCTCGAGAAAGCCACGGCTGAACTGATCGCCAAACGCCGCGAGCTCGGCGTCACGGACGAAGTGGCGGAGATGGAAGGCGTCACGCCTCAGATGGCGGTGAAGTTCGGTGAGAACGACGTGAAGACGATCGAGGATCTCGCTGGCCTGGTGCCGGACGATCTCGTTGGCTGGAAGGAACCTGGTCCGGACGGCAAGCCGAAATTCGTGCCTGGACTGCTGGTGAAAGGCGAGATGAACCGCGAAGACGCGGAACTCTTTATCCTCAAGGCCCGCGTTGTCGCCGGCTGGGTCGAACCCCAGGCGCTCGAAGATGCGCTGACCGCCCGCGCTGCCGCGCTGGATGCGGAAGAAGCTGAACTTGATGCGGCATCCGGCGACAAGCCGGGCGACGCCCGCACCCGCGGCGACGAGTTGTTCAACCTCAAGGGGGCCAATGCCGGCTCAACCGAACAGTGATGAGCCTTTAGCCGCCCTTGATGCGGTTGAAACCGACGCGGGTCCGCCCCGCGCCGGCAAGGCCGCATCGCGTGATCCTGAGCGCCGTTGCATCGCCACGATGGAGCGGCGCCCTCAGGGGCAACTGATCCGCTTCGTTCTGTCGCCCGACGCCCAGGTGACGCCCGACATCGCCGCCCGCCTGCCGGGCAGGGGCGCGTGGGTCACTGCGAACCGGGAGAGCCTTGATCTCGCGATCAAGCGCGGAGCCTTCGCGCGGGCTTTCAAGGCTCAGGTCAAGCTGCCGGCGGACCTGTCCGCGCAGGCCGAAGCCATGCTGGTGCGGCGCGCGCTGGACATGCTGGGACTGGCAAAACGGTCGGGCGAACTTATCCTGGGTTTTGAGCAGGTGCGCGAGGCCATCCGGGAAAGCCGGCCTGCTTGCCTGCTTGCCGCGTCCGAAGCTTCCGAAGACCAGCGCGGCAAGGTCCTGGCCCTTGTGCGCGGCCTCTACAGCCCCCCTCCCGGCGAAAACCCCGGAAAACGAGGACTTCCCCCTGTTGCTGACTGCTTTTCAGGCGACGAAATGGGCATGGCCTTGGGGCGTGAGCGTGTGGTACACGCTTGCCTCAAACAAGGCCGCATAGCGCACACTTGGATGGGGGAGCTGGCAAGGCTTTCCGGCTTCCGGCGTGTCTGGTTGCCGGGATGGCAGCCTGCCTCCGCCCCCGATACGGGCGCCAGCGGGCAAGAAATTGAAGACTCAGAGGCCCGTGGCTCCGGGGAATCTACTCCGGACTCTCAGGCGTGAACCCTATCGACTGCAAACGAAGTGAGTGAATGAGCGATACAAAAGACACCGACAACACTGGTCGCCGCCCGCTTTCGATCAAGCGGTCGGACACAGGCACCGTGAAGCAAAGCTTCTCGCATGGCCGGTCCAAGCAAGTTGTCGTCGAGACGAAGAAAAAGCGCGTTGTAGTTGCGCCCGGCGCGGCGCCCAAGGTCGTGCGCCCTGCAGAGCCGGTTGCCGAGGCTACCACTGCTCCCTCAACGGAGAAGCCGGTTGAAAAGGCGGCGCCGCTCAGCGCCGCCAGGGAAGCGCTGCAGAAGTCCAACTTCTCGGAAGCCGAACTCAAGGCGCGCAAGATCGCGATCGACGCCGCTCGCGCCGATCAGGAGCGCCGCAAGCTCGAGCAGGAAGCTATCGAGGAAGCCAATCGCCGCCGCGCCGAGGAACCGCGCCGCCTGGCCGAAGAAGAAAAGCGCCGTCTCGAAGCTGGCGCCGCGGGCCCGCAAGCGCCGCCCGAGGAAGACGAAGCTGGCGCAGGCCGCTTCTCGCGTGGCGATCGTGGAGCAGGCGATCGTGGCGATTTCCGCGGAGGTGGCCGCTCGACGGCTCCGCCGCGCACCGGTGCAACCAGCTTCAGCGGCGATCGCGCCGGCGCTCCGCGTGGCCCGGGCGGCGCCGTGCGCGTCCGACCCGATGCAGCTCCGCGTGGACCGGGTGGACCGCGTCCGCCGGGCGGCGCACCGGGCGGTCCGCGTCCGGGTGGTTTCAGTGGCGACCGTGGCCCGCCCCGTCCGGGTGGTCCCGGCGCTGCAGGTCGTGGTCCGGGCGGACCTGGCCGTGGTCCCGCTGGCGGACCGCGTCCGCTTGCTCCGCTCGATACAGACGATCTGACGCCGCTGAGCGAACTCGGCGGTCGCGTCAAACGCGTAAAAGCCAGCGGCGACGATGCCCCCGCCGGCGGCGAAGTGCGTCCCGCGCGCAAGGATGAACCGAAACGCCGTCAGGGCAGGCTGACCATCTCGGCGGCGCTTGGCGATGATGAGGACAAACAACGCTCCTACGCCGCCGTGAAGCGCGCCCGCGAACGTGAACGCGAACGTCGTCTCAAGATGGCGGGTGGCTCCGAAAAAGTGTCGCGCGAAGTCGTCCTGCCGGAATCAATCACGGTCGCGGATCTCGCGAACCGCATGAGCGAGCGCCAGGCTGACGTCGTGAAGTTCATGATGCAGCAGGGCGAACTCGTCCGCTCGACCGATGTGCTGGACGCGGACACCGCCCAGCTCATCGTCGAGGAGTTCGGCCACACTGTGAAACGTGTTGCGGAATCCGACGTCGAGATCGGTCTCGAAGGTCACGATGACATCGACGATCACCTCGAGGCGCGTCCGCCCGTCGTCACCGTCATGGGTCACGTCGACCACGGCAAGACATCGCTGCTCGACGCCCTGCGCCAGACTGACGTCGTGTCGGGCGAGGCGGGCGGCATCACGCAGCACATCGGCGCTTATCAAGTCCAGCTCAAGACGGGCGAGAAGATCACCTTCCTCGATACGCCGGGCCACGCGGCCTTCTCGTCCATGCGCGCCCGCGGCGCCAACGCCACCGACATCGTCATCCTTGTGGTGGCGGCGGACGATGGCGTGATGCCGCAGACGATCGAAGCGATCCAGCACGCAAAAGCAGCCGGCGCGCCGATCATCGTGGCGGTCAACAAGATCGACAAGCACGACGCCAAACCGGACAACGTCCTGACGCAGCTCCTGCAATACGATGTGCAGGTTGAAGCCATGGGCGGCGAAACGCCGGCGGTGTTTGTGTCCGCGCTGAAGAAGACCGGCCTCGACGAGCTCACCGCCACGATTTCGGCGCTTGCCGAGATCCTGGAGCTCAAGGCCAATGCGGATCGCGATGCCGACGGCGTGGTGATCGAATCGAAGCTCGACAAGGGCCGCGGCTCGGTCGCGACCGTGCTGGTCAAGCGCGGCACCCTCAAGCGCGGCGACATCGTTGTTGCCGGCGCCCAGTGGGGTCGTGTGAAGGCGCTCAACAACGAGCGCGGCCAGCTGGTCGATGTGGCTCTCCCGGCGACGCCGGTCGAAGTACTTGGCCTCGATGGTTCGCCCGATCCGGGTGACCAGTTCGTGGTCGTGGATTCAGAACAGCGCGCCCGCGAGATCACGGATTATCGGGTGCGCACCAAGCGTAACAAGACCGGACCGGCGCAACGCGCGGGCACCTCGCTCGAACAGATGCTGTCGCGTCTCAAGGAAGGCGGCACGGCTGCCGGCGGCGGCCTCAAGGAAGCGTCCTTCCTGGTCAAGGGCGACGTCCAGGGATCGGTCGAAGCCATCACGCAATCGCTCGAGAAACTGTCGACCGACGAGGTCCGCGCCCGCGTGGTTCTCGGCGCCGTCGGAGGTATCTCGGAGAGCGATGTGCAGCTCGCCATCTCGGCCGGCACCCCGATCATCGCGTTCAACGTTCGCGCCAACAAGCAGGCGCGTGATCTGGCCGAGCGCGAAGGCGTGGAGATCCGGTACTACTCGATCATTTACAACCTGATCGACGATGTGAAGAACACGCTTTCGGGCATGCTGCCGCCGGAACGTCGCGAGACCTTCCTCGGCTACGCCGAAATCCTGCAGGTCTTCTCGATCTCGAAGGCCGGCAAGGTTGCCGGTTGCCGTGTCTCCGAAGGTCTGGTCCGTCGCGGCTCGGGCGTCCGTCTGCTGCGCGACAACGTGGTGATCCACGAGGGCACGCTGTCCACCCTGAAGCGCTTCAAGGACGAAGTCGCGGAAGTGAAGCAGGGCATGGAATGCGGAATGGCCTTCACCAACTACCAGGATATCCGCGAAGGCGACCAGATCGAGTGCTTCCAGGTGGAGCTCATCGAGCGCCGTCTCGAATAGGCTTTGCTGCAGGCGCAAACATCAGGAACCCCGGAGCATTGCTCCGGGGTTTCGTTTTATGCGCGACAACGCCAATGGCGGCGCTAGTCTCCGCTCCAACAAGACGCCAGTCACTGGCGCGTTCGGAGGGAGAGATCGATCGTGGACAAGCTCAGGATACGTGTGCTTGCCGGGTGCGCTGCTGGCGCGCTGGCAGTGGGATTTCTGGTGGCCGCGCCGGCGCTTTCGCAAGCCGGGCCGACTGCAGCGCAGGGGAAGATCGCGATCAGCGTCCTGTCCTCGCGGTACGATCTGGTCTCCGGCGGCGACGCGCTGGTTGAGGTCAAGGCCAGAGACGGCGCGAAGGCGAGTGAACTGAAGCTCTCGCTCAACGGCCGCGACCTGGTCACGCCGCTCAAATACGACCAGCCGACCAACACGCTGCGCGGCGTGGTCATGGGTCTCGATACCGGCACAAATTGGCTGCAGGCGCGGGGGCCATCGGGCTATTCCGTCAGCCAGCCGCTGGTGAACTATCCGATCACGGGGCCCATTCTGTCCGGCCCGCATCTCACGCCCTATGAGTGCCGCACTGAACAGTCCGGGCTAGGGCCGGCGACAGACGCCAACTGCTCGGCGCCAACGCGCTATGACTGGTTCTACAAGCCGAAGGCGGGCGGTGCGTACAAGGCGTTCGATCCCAAGGGCGCCAAGCCTGACGATGTCGCAACGACCACGACCATCGAGGGCAAGACGCTGCCCTTCATCGTTCGCGTTGAAAGCGGCGTCATCAATCGTTCGATCTATCGCCTGGCCGTGCTGGATGATCCAGCGACCCCGAACTTCTCTGCGACTGAAGGCTGGAACGGCCGCCTTGGCGTTACCTTCGGCGGCGGTTGCGGCACCCAATACAATCAGGGCTCGAACACCGCGCAATCGATCCTGTCCGATCTCTATCTCAGCCGCGGCTTCGCCTACATGAACTCCACCGAACTGGTGAACCAGCAGCATTGCAACCAGGTTCTGCAGGGGGAAACGCTGATGATGCTCAAGGAGCATTTCATCGAGAACTACGGCATGCCGAAATGGACAGTCGGCACCGGTGGTTCGGGCGGATCTATCCAGCAGATGGTCATCGCGCAGATGTATCCTGGCCTGCTCGATGGCCTGCAACCCTCACTCAGCTTCCCGGACTCGTCGATGCAGACGGCCGACTGCGGCTTGCTGCAGAACTACTGGCGGACGAAGGACGGCAAGAGGTGGGATGACAGGAAGAAGGACGCAGTCGCGGGCTACAGCACCGGGACCTGCGGTTCGTGGGAGCGCTCCTTCGTGCGCACCATCCAGGCGGCCTTCGTGGATGGCTGCGCCGTTACCGATAAATCCCTGGTCTATGATCCGAAGAAGAACCGCAAGGGCATCCGCTGCACGACGCAGGAAATGCGCGCCAACATTTATGGCCGCGATCCCAAGACCGGCTTTGCCCTGCGCCCGATCGACAATGTCGGCGTGCAGTATGGTCTGAACGCGCTCAATGAGGGGATCATCTCGGTCGATGAATTCATGTCACTGAACGAAAAAGTTGGCGGCAACGACATTGACGGCGGGTTCGTGACGAAACGCACGGTGGGCGACGAGACCGCTATCAAGGCGATCTATGCGTCCGGCCTGATCAACACGTTCAAGAATCTCGATCGCGTCCCGATAGTGCATTATCGGCCCTATAACGACACGATGACCCCGGGCGACATTCATGATCGCCATCGCGATCTCACCATCCGCGCGCGGCTGGAGAAGGCGACTGGCTCGTCCGCGAACCAGGTCATCTGGGTTGCCGATCGTCCCGCCGAGCGCGCCAAACCGGCCATCGTCGATCTCGCAGCGCCCACGCTCGACGTGATGACGAAATGGCTCGATGCCATGGCCTCCGATACGTCGCCGCTGACGCCCGCCAAGGTCGTGAAGAACAAGCCCGCTGACGCTGTTGACGCCTACTGGGCGCCCGACGGCAAGCGCGTGAACGAGGTTGCGAGCTGGGATCCGAACACGTCGTGGAACAAGACATATCCGCTCCACATCGAGCCACGCCTCGCGGCCGGCGCGCCCCTCGCCAACGACGTCATGAAGTGTGAACTGAAGCCGGTCGCATTCAGCGACTACAAGGTGAATTTCTCGAAATCGCAGCAATCGCGGATGAAGAAGATCTTTCCCGGTGGCGTCTGCGACTGGAGCAAACCCGGCGTCGGCTATTCCACGATCAAGGGGACGTATCAGCGGTATTGAAACATCAGGCGGGAGGCGGCCTAGCTGCCGTCTCCCGTGATGATCCCGACGATGAGCATGATCACGCCGCCGGCAATCGCGAGGCCGGTGAGCGTTGCCTGCAACTGCTTGCGGCCCGCTTCAGCGGCTTCCTTTTCCCTGGGATCGCCGCGCGTATCCTTGGAAGCGTCTGCCAGCGCCGTCAGCGTTTCGGATACCGCGCCCGAAAGCCATGCGGGTGCACCGTTCAGATGCCCGCCATCCCTGGCTTTGCCGGCAAGTTCGCTGATCTTGTCGGCGAACTGCCGCTGACTTTCGTCATGCGAACCGTCCAGCGTTCGGGCGACAATCAGCACCACGATCATCGCCGCCATAATCGCCAGTACGCCGCCCAGAATCCAGATCATCGCAGCGCTCGTCATTTCAATCATTGTCCTTCACGAAGCGGCGGACATATTTCACCAGATCCTCGGACAGTGGCAGGCTCGGATCGGCGTAAGTGGCCAGGTTGCCTGCGCGATCTTCCGGAGCGTCCTTCAATACGTGGTTCATGTGCTTGATCAGGCGCAGCCGCGTGCGCCGGGCCTTGTCGAGCATGCGCGCGTCCGTCACCGTGACCTGCAGGTCGCTCTCGCCCTGGATGATCAGCGTGTCTTTATTGGCGGCGCGAACCGCTTCCACCGGATCGATGGCAAACATCGCGATCAGGTAGTCCTGCACCCTGGGATTGAACAGCGGGAGAAGGGCGGGGTGCATGCCCGTGACATCGACATTGCGTCCTGCCTCGAGTTCGGACACGGCCCGCAGTGCCTGGCCCAGAACTGGCGCATTGGACGGGTTCGAGGTCAGTTGCTCGCGGATCACATCGCCCATCTTGCGTCCCATGCCGGATACCAGGATCAGACCGCACACATCCTTGCGGCCCTGCGCCGCCAGAGACACCATCAGCGCACCTTCGGAATGGCCAAGCAGGAACACGCATTTTGATCCGCGCTCTGTCTTGATCGTGTCGATCCACGCATGGATGTCATCGACATAGGCTTGTGCAGACGTAACGTTTGGATCGCCTGCGCCCGCGCTCCCGAACATGCCGCGCTTGTCGATGCGCACGGTGGAGATGCGCTCTTCGGACAGCTTCTCGGCCAGCAACTTGTAGGCGTCGGTCTTCATGCCCATCGGGTTGTTGCCATCGCGATCCGTCGGACCGGAACCGGGCACGATCAGCACGACAGGGTCACTGTTGCGCGTGTTGAGCATTGTGCCGTGCAGTTGGCCGGCAGCGATCTCCTTCACCTCGGGCGCGATGTCTCCATCGTTGATCTCCTTCGCGAAGGCGATCACCCCGCTCAGCACCGCGATGCTGCCGCCGATGGCGACCAGCGCACTTGCGGTGCTCTTTTTCTTGTCCGGCGCTTCGACCTCTTCCACCGACCGGTTCGGCCCCGGCGCCTTGTTGCGCGGCGCCGACATTTTTGCCGTATCTGCGATCTCGCTCTTGTTGAGCGACTGGGACACGAGCACCACGACGAGCATGACGACGAGGACAACTGTGAGCCCTGCTACCGCCCACAGGATCATTGCGCTGTTCATGGCCAGTCCCTCCTCACTGGCCTCACATTGCGCTTGACAGCGGAGCCAGTCAATATCAAAGTGATATCACTTCGATATTGGACATGGAGGGACGTAGATGACTGCCGTCAGTCACAAGAAGACCCAGGAAAAAGTCGCCGGCACAATGGCCGGGGGCTTCCTGCTGATCCTGTCGCTCGTGGGCTTCCTGGCCGCGGCATGGCTTGTCGTCCAGGCCATCCGGGAAGGTGACGGCGCAAGCGATGGCCTGCTGATCCTCTCCTACATTATCGGCGCGGCCGCCATGGTGCTGGCCTCGATCCTCATTCTCTCGGGCCTTTACTCGCTGCAGCAGAATGAAAGCGCAGCGATCACCCTCTTCGGCAACTACAAGGGCACGGACCGCCGTCCGGGCCTGCGCTGGGTGGTGCCGTGGTACTCGCGCAAGAAAATTTCCCTGCGCGTGCGCAACGTTACGTCGCAGACGCTCAAGGTGAACGACAAGAAGGGCAACCCGATCGAGATCGCCGCCGTCATCGTCTGGCGCGTGGTCGATACGGCGCAGGCCCTGTTCGACGTCGACAACTACGAGACCTTCGTCAACATCCAGATCGAGACCTCACTGCGCGAGATCACCTCGCACTTCGCCTATGACCATGGCGATGGCGAAGAGCCCACGCTGCGGGCCGATGGCGTGAAGGTGGGCGAGATGCTGCAGGCGCGTCTGCAGGAGCGTGTCGCAATCGCCGGCCTCACGGTGGATGAGGCGCGCCTGTCGCATCTGGCGTACGCGCCGGAGATCGCCTCATCGATGCTGCGCAGGCAGCAGGCCGAAGCGGTGCTCGAAGCGCGCGCCATGATCGTGCACGGCGCCGTCTCGATGGTCGAAAGCGCCCTGCAGCAACTGTCGGAGCGCGACATCGTCTCGCTGGATGACGAGCGCAAGGCGGCGATGGTCTCCAACCTTCTTGTCGTGCTGTGCGCCGACCGCGAGGCGCAACCGGTCGTCAATGCGGGCTCGCTCTACTAGGCTACCCAACCCAGGACAGGCGAGCTCATGCCATCGCCCGGCAAGAAAGCATTTCCACTCAGGCTCGATCCGGCGCTCCACGCCGCGATCGAGCGTCTTGCCGCGCAAGAGTTGCGGTCCGTCAATGCCGAGATTGAGTTCCTGCTGCGCGAATCGTTGAAGAAGCGGGGCGTGAAGATGGACGATGTCAGGAAACCTGCTGAAGCTCCGACGGACGACGCAACATGAATCGACGCAATCAGGACGATCTCATACGCGGCTGCGTTGCCTTCGGGCTATTGCTGGCACTTGTCGGATTCTTGAAGGTCATGCTTTCGCCGATGGTCGCGACTTTCGTCGCCGGACTTGGCATCGGCGCAATCGGCGTCTTCGCCCTGACACGTCGTACGCGGCGTCCTGTCCGGCCGGATTAAGCCCGCATATCCAGCACGGCGATGGTCATGTCGTCCGCCGTACGGATCACAGCCAGGTTCGCTGCAAAACTGTAGCGCGCTGTCGCGAGCTGCAACATGTCATCCACCAGATCGACGTTCGGGCTCGCGACGTATCCATCGGCGTTCACAAAAGGCGCCTGCGGATCATAGCTAAGAACCGCAGCGCGGGAGGAGGGCGCCAGGCTTGCCGTGACACCGCCGTCCGCCATGGGCGCCTGCCTCACCTCAAGCGGCGCGTAAGGGGCGGGGCCGTCCGCAATCGCGCGGGCGCCATTCGCTCGCACGTTGGCGATGTTGCTCGCAGATGCCTGCACGCGCCGCGTGGCTGCACTCAGGCCTGAAAGGGCAATGGCGCTGATCGGCGTCATGCTGATTATTCTGGTCGCGCGGCGCTAAGCAAACATCTTGGAAACTGTGTCGATTTTCATGAAATCGCTGAGATCGTCCGGAGCGACACTGGCGACACGTGTTGAAAGCCGCCGCGGGGCTGAACCTTCACGAAAAGGGACGCGGCACTTTTGAACCCTCGGCTCGCACACACGTATTGTCGCGTTGGCGGAGCGTGTGGCGTGTTTGAACTGTCTGGCTATCACCTGCTCCTTACGGCGCTCGGACTGGCGGTCCTGCTGGCCTACTGGTTTCCCCGCCTTTTTTCTGCCCGAGAGCCCGCAGCCGCAGGCCTGCTGATCGGCCTTGGCCTGTTGATGTTCGGCTGGGTCCCCTGCGCCGCAGCGTCAATCAATCCGGTCACTGTTCCGGCGCCTTGGGAGCGGCTCAGCGAACTCTGTGTCATCGCCGGACTGTTTGGCGTTGGTCTCCGTATCGACAGGCTGACAGATTTTGAACGCTGGTGGCCGACCGTGCGCCTTCTGGCGATCGCGATGCCGCTGACGATCCTGGCTGTCGCCGCCCTGGGATGGCAGCTTGGCGCCATGACGTTCGGCGGGGGCCTGCTTCTCGGCGCCGTGCTGTCGCCCACGGACCCTGTGCTGGCCGGCGACCTTCAGGTCGGCAAACCGAATGAGGGCGGCGAGAATCCTGTTCGCCGGACCCTCACAGCTGAGGCGGGGCTGAATGATGGTCTGGCGTTCCCGTTTGTCTATCTGGCGATCGCCATCGCTTCGGCCGGGGGGCTCGACGCCGCCACGCTGATCGACTGGCTCTGGCGCGACGTCGCTTACCGCATTCTGGTCGGGATCATCAGCGGCCTGGCGATCGGGCGCTTGCTCGCGTTTCTGCTCTTCGAGTTCCCGCGCGAGAACGCGCTGGCGAAGACGGAAGCTGGCGTTTTTGCGATGGCAGGCGTCCTGATTGCCTACGGACTCACGGAGTTGCTGGAGGGGTATGGGTTCATTGCCGTCTTCATCGCCGCCGTCACGTTGCGGCGAACGGAGTCGGAGCACGACTACCATGCCCGGCTGCATAACTTCTCTGAAAACATCGAGCATGCGCTCACGGCAGTTCTGCTTGTGGCGCTTGGCGCGTCTCTTCCCGCCCTGCTGCCGGGCCTGAGCATGGCCGGCGTCGTCATTGCCGTTGCACTGATCATCCTGATCCGGCCACTGATCGGCTGGGTCTCGCTGTCAGGATCAAGGCTGAAGGGGCGTCAGCGCCTCGTGGTTGCGATCTATGGCGTCCGCGGCATCGGGTCGATCTATTATCTCAGCTATGCCGGAAGCCATCTGGACCTCCAGAATGAAGCGGAGCTCTGGGCCACAACGGCGCTCGCAATTGTGCTGTCGACTGTGCTGCACGGTTTCATAGCGGCGTTTGCAATCGACAAGGTGACGGCAACGCCGACCCGGGATGTGAGCTGAGTCTACAGCAGCGTCTGGCCGGTATGCCGCCGCTCGTGGTCGAGCAGCCACTGCTTGCGCCACAGCCCACCCGCATAACCGGTCAGCGTGCCGTCCGCGCCGATCACGCGATGACAGGGCAGGATGATGGCGCAGCGATTGAGCCGGTTGGCGTTCGCCACGGCGCGCACAGCTGTCGGGCGTCCGATACGCTCGGCCATCTCCTGATAGGATCGCGTCACGCCTGGCGGCACCTTGCGGAGCTCATCCCACACCTGGTTCTGGAAGTCCGTGCCCGCACCGGCGATCTTTGAGGTGAATTCCAGCGACTTGCCGGCGAAATAGTCCGCTATCTCCTTGCGGATCACCTTCATCGCTGTCGTCTCACCCGGCAGAACTGTCGCGTTGAACTGCTTGCGATAGCGATTGACGTGCTCTTCAAGTTTCTTGCGCTCAACGAACTCCAGCATGTGAAGGTGCGTCTCGTCCGCCACCGTCAACATCGGGCCAAGCGGCGTGTCGATCCAGTCCATCGCGAAGGCGTGAGCCGCCCGGACCTTGTTCGGCGCCTCGCCGAAGGTTTTCGAGAAGGCTTCGCGGAATCCGCTGCCGGATTCAAATCCAGCGTCCAGCTGCGCCTCGATCACGGCGTGTCCTTCCTTGATGGCGTGGAAAGCATGGCCCAGCCGGCGGGCCCGCGCATACTGCGAAAAACTCATGTCGAACCGGCGCTGGAAATGTCGCCGCGCAGTGGCGGGTTCTATGCCCATCTCCTTGAGATCGTCCTCGCTCCACCGGCGCGATGGATCCTGCTCCACCAGCCGCAGCAGCTTGTCGATCAGGACGCCGGGCGCATTGGGATCATCCAGCGGACGGCAGCGCTTGCAGGGTCTGAACCCTGCCGCCAGCGCCTCGTCCGGGGACCCATAGAAGGTGATGTTCTTCGAGAGCGGCGTGCGCGCCGGGCAGACCGGACGGCAGAATATCCCCGTCGTCTTCACACCGACATAGACCACCCCGTCCAGCTCCGGGTCGCGGCGCAGGATGTGTTCGTAGAGCTTTTCGTGGTCGGGCAGGCGGTTCACTATGAGTTGGCCTATGTGGCGTCTCGGTTTGTAGCCTCAGGATAGGCAAGCTGGCAGGCCGCGCGGCCGGAAAAACGACACGACCATCCTATTCGGCGTTCCAAGCTTGACAGGACAGGCCCCACAGCCTTTGAAGCGGGGATGAAACCGCCCACCCAGAGACAGCTCCGCGCGGGCGAAATCATCCGCCACGCCCTGACCGATATCCTCTCCCGCGAGGAATTCGACGATCCGGCTCTGTACGGAAAATCCATCACCATCACCGAGGTCCGCGTGTCGCCGGATCTCAAGAACGCCACCGCGTTCGCAGCGCCTCTTGGCGGTGTCGACATGGACAAGACGATCGAGGCGCTGAATCGCGTCGCTGGCTTCCTGCGCGGCCGCCTCAGCCGAGAGATCGATATGCGCTACACGCCGATCATGCGCTTCATTTCGGACGACAGCTATGACGAAGCTCGCCGCATCGATGCGCTGCTCTCGTCGGAACGCGTGCGGCGTGATCTCGAACCGAAGAACGAGGACTGAGCCGCGATGTCCGCAACTGGCCAGACGTAAGGAGCCGGTATGTCGGACGCCTTCATGATCGCTGTCACGGGCGGGTCCGGCTCAGGCAAGACGACGCTCGCGCGCGCGCTCAGCAATCGGCTGGGCGAGGCCACGTGCCAGCTTGTCACCGAGGACAATTACTATTTCGGCCGCGACCATTACGGCCCCACAGCGCGCGCGATGAGTCATGCCGAGCTGGAGAGCACGTTCAACTTCGATGATCCGGCCAACAAGGACATGGCGCACCTGCGCAGCGACATTGAAGCCCTGAAGCGCGGTGAGACGATCGAGCAGCCGGTCTACGACTTTCCCAACCATGACCGGAAGGCGGGAGAGGTGAAGCACATCGAGGCGCGCCCTGTGGTGATCGTGGAAGGCATCCACGTCTTGTCCGATCCGTCCTTTGTCGATCTCTTCGATCTCTGCGTTTTTGTCGACGCCCCGGCCGACCTGCGCCTGATCCGTCGTATCCGTCGTGATGAGACTGAACGGGGACGCAGCGCCGAGAGCGTGATCCAGCAATATCTCCGCTTCGTCCGCGCAGCGCAGGCGCGCTTCACGGATCCCGCGCGTCACCTGTGCGATATCGTGGTGGCGTGCGAAGCCGCGCCGCCCAATCGCGATGGGCCATCTGATGCAGATTCCATCGACCGCCTCGTCGCGCCGGTGTGGGTGCAACTGCAAAAGCTGGGCGTTGTCACCTAGCGTCGGCGTATGTTCGCGCCTGCGAACGTGTACGCACTTGCACAATGAAAAATTCTCGGGAAACTGCAAAGTCTCCGCAGTAAGGCGCGGTCTCTCAGTTGTCGCTCGCGACTTCGTGAGTTAGATTGATGGTAGACAGAGCCTGAAGGCGAAGACGCCAAATGGCCGCTCCGACTACGAGCATTCTCCCCCCAAGACGCAGCGGGCATCAGCCCGCAGACAGACTTTGCAGGTGCGATTTCACCGGCCTGTGCGTTCGAGGAGTGAGACATGCAAACCAAAGCCGCTCGCCAACCCCAGCAAGATGTCGCGCGCCCGCCGCAGGACGCCGGCTTGCACGTAAGTGGCCAGTTGCAGAGTGTGCTTGTTGTTGCGGCGTCCGCGATTGTGATGATCGGCCTGGCCTTCGGCGCCATGGTGCTGCTGAGCTCGCCCGCCGGATGGGTGATGAAGGCCGCAAACGATGCGCTGACCGATCACCAGCAGGCTGTCCTGACAAGCTACGCGATGAATCTCGGGGACTAATCAGAAAAGCGGGCGACCGGCCTACGCGGCGCCTTCCGGAATGTCCGGTACGCCCACGACATGGAATCCCGCATCCACGTGCACGACTTCACCGGTGATCGAACGGCCAATCGGTGACAGCAGGTACAGCGCGCACCCGGCAACGCCCTCCATCGATGTGTCTTCCTTCAGGAGCGACCAGTCGCGGCCTGTGCTCATCAGGCCCTTGCCGCCGCGAATTCCCGCCAGCGACAACGTCCGCATCGCGCCCGCCGAAATCGCATTCACACGGATGCCCTTGGCGCCGAGATCGCGCGCGGCATAGCGGGTGGAAGCCTCCAGCGCGGCCTTGGCGACACCCATGACGTTGTAGGATGGCACGGTCCGCTCGGCGCCCAGATAGGTCATGCAAATTATCGCGCCGCCTGCCGCCATCAGCTCGGCCGCTCGGCGCGAGCAGTCGATGAAGCTGTAGACGGAGATGTCCATGGCGCGGCGGAAGCCCTCACGGGAGGTATTCGCCACCATTGATCCCATCAGCTCTTCTTTTCCGGCAAAGGCGATGGAGTGGACGAGGAAGTCGATCGTGCCCCACTTCTCCTTCACCTGCGCGAAGGCTGCGTCCATGCTGGCGTCGTCGGTCACGTCAGCCGGGATCATCGTGTTCATCCCGATGGATTCGACCAATGGACGCACGCGGCGCTCGAGGTTCTCGCCCTGATAGGTGAACGCGATTTCCGCGCCCTGTGCCGCCAGTTGCTGGGCGATGCCCCAGGCGATGGAGCTGTCGTTCGCGACGCCCATAATGAGGCCCCGCTTGCCCTTCATCAGGTCGCCTGTCGGAAAGGACCATTTGGACATGCGGAAGCTCCTATGCTGCGATTCGCGGGGTAGGGGGGGATGGCAGGGCAGTCAAGCACCGCCGCCGGTCTGCGGTAGTCTGGCATTGCCGCTTGCGTGGCGTGGTCTAGGATCAACCGGCGTGACCGAAGGGATGGGAATTGAGCGAACTTGGCGATCTGATCGAGGCGGCGAGCCTTGCCCCCGGAAAAAGCGGACTTCTAAAGGCGGTGATCCGCGCCGCCGAAGAGGCGGTGGAACCCGAGGAAGCCGTGCGCTGGCTCGCAGCCGTGCAACCGGCGACCTACGAGACCGACGCGCGGATTGCAGCGTCTGACTTTCTCACCGAAATGGGCGAGACGCCTGCCGCCCTGCGCTGGCTGGAAGGGCCGGAGCCGAAGCTTGGCATCGCGCGCGCCAGCCTTCTGCTGGAAAGCGGTCGGCTCGGCGAGGCTGCTGAAGCCTACAGCGCAGCGATCGCGACCGAACCCTCCCTCAAAGAGGAAACACTCGAAGCCGCACTCACGCCAAAGCTGGCGGCCGTCGGCAGCAATGTCGTGAACCTGCGCGGTCCGCGTCCCGTGGCTGTCGCAGATGAAGGCACACCGCTCAACCGGCTCGGCCGCGATCCCAAGACATTCGCGGATGTTGGCGGCCTCGAGGACGTGAAGAAGGATATATCGCGCAAGATCATCCAGCCCTTCCGCAACCCGTCGCTGTTCTCGAAGTTCAAGCGCAAGGCCGGCGGAGGCGTTCTGCTCTACGGCCCCCCGGGCTGCGGCAAGACGATGATCGCCCGCGCCACGGCGGGAGAGGTCGGCGCGGAGTTCATCTCCATCGAGATCGCTGAAGTGCTGGATATGTATATAGGCCAGTCGGAAAAGCGCCTCGCGGCGGCGTTCGAGAATGCGCGCGCGGCCAAGCCCGCCGTGCTGTTCTTCGACGAGATCGAGGCGCTGGCCGCCCGACGTCGTTTTGGCCATGCCGACCATGGCGCGAGCCTGGTCTCGACATTCCTGAACGAGATGGACGGGGTGAACGCCAGCAATGAAGGCGTGCTGGTGCTGGCCGCCACCAACACGCCATGGGCGATCGACACGGCGTTCCGGCGCCCTGGCCGCTTCGACCGCGTGATCTTCGTCCCACCACCGGATCGCGACGCGCGCCTTGCCATTCTCGGCATGGCTATGAAGGACCGGCCGCAGGACGCCGTGAACCTCGATCCCATCGCCCAGGCCACATCAGGCTTCTCTGGCGCGGACCTGGTCGGCCTTGTCGATGAAGCGTGCGACTTCGCCATCGAGGAAAGCCTCGATTCCGGAGAGGTCGCGCCGATCCGTCAGAAACACCTCAGCGAGGCGACGAAATCGCGCAAGCCGACGACGCTGGAATGGCTCAGCCAGGCCCGCAACTACGCGAAATACTCCAATGAGGGCGGACTTTATGACGACGTGACCGCCTTCCTCGACAAGCACGCGAAATAGGCCGCGCCATGGACGGGTTCGATCGCGTCGCGAGTGAAAGCGCAGTGATCGCCCTGATGCGCGCGGGAAACTATCGCGGCGCTGAGGCGCGTTTGCGGACAATGCTGGCGCAGGATCCCAACAACGCGCGAGCGCTGGCGCTGACGGCGCGTTGCCGTTTCGAAGGTGGAGACAAGAAAACCGGACTCGAAATGGCGCGCGCCGCCGCAGGCATCAGCCCGGATGATCCGCTGGTTAAGTCGATCCTCACGCTGGCTCTGCAGCGCGCCGGCAAGGGCAAACAGGCGCGAGACGAACAACTCCAGCTCGCCGAGGAGGCGGCCGCCGACAGCCCGGACGATTCCGATGCGCTGTTCAACCTCGCGATCGCCCGTTTCAATTCCAATGCCTATCGCAAGGCCAGGGGCCTGAAGCAGCTGCACCAGTACGCCGCCGCCCGCGACCTGTTCGACGATGCCGAGCGCTTTGCGCGTGACGCGTACGAATTGATCAATGCGGCCCATCTCCGCCTGCAGCAGTGGGACTACGCTGGAGCTGAGTCCCTCGCCCAGCGCGCCATGCAGCTCGACCCGACGCGACCGGAAATCTTCACAGTGCTCGCCGAATGCGCCATCGCCTGGAAGCGCCCCGTCGATGCCTACGAACTGGCGCTCGAGGCGCTGCGCCTGTCGCCCGGCGATCCCAAGGTCATGCGCCTCCTCACGCGCGCTCGTTCTCGCGGGCGGCTCTGGCAGAGGCCCTTCCTGCCGCTGGTCGACTGGATCGTGGAGATGGACCGGCGCGGGCTGGTTGTTGTGCCCGTGCTGCTGTGCGTGCTCGGCCTGGTCTTCGCCGTCTCGCTCGCTTTCGACCTCCAGCGCATCGAGGCCGGCGTCGCTCCCGCGATCCTCCTGTCGGCTGCATCCGGGGCCGCGTTGATCTACGCGCTGGTCAGCTACTTCACCGCCGTCCTCGCGCGCCTTCAGATCCGGCGCGACCTCCGTCGCATCGCCCTGCCGAAGTTCTGAACCTGCCCGAAAACGCGTATCGGGAAGGTCACAGCGACAAACTGCGACCGAATTGCGAAGCGCCGGCATCAACCCGCGACATTGACCGACCACACAGACACTGGGGAGACGTTGAGGAGGACGTGATGCCGGATGCCACGAGTGCCGGGCGCGATCGCCGCGCTCTTCATCTTGGGGGACACGTCCATCATGGGGATGTGGCTGCTAGAATGACGTCGCAGCCGCTGGCAGGGTTACCGCCGAAGTCTGGCTTGCCGCAGCCGCAGCTGTGGTTTCCTGGCCCGATTTGAACCGGGGGCCAATTGTGCGTAGCGAACGCTGTTTTCCGTCCCTGACGCCGAACGGGACCGGGCGCCCCCCGCGCCTAGACTTTCGCCACCGCGATCGAGCCGTTGGTGCCGCCGAAGCCGAACGAGTTCGACATCACCATCTTGATCACAGCTTCGCGTGCTTCGCGGATGATGTTGACGCCGTAGGCGAGGGGGTCGAGCCGGTCGATGTTGATCGAGGGAGCGACGAAACGCTCCTTCATCATGATCAGCGAATAGATCAGTTCCTGCACGCCGGCGCCGCCCAGCGAGTGGCCGGTCATCGACTTGGTGGCGGAGATCATCGGCTGGTCGGCGGCCTGCTGGCCGAAGACTTCGCGGACGGCCTCAAGCTCCTTTACGTCGCCGACGAGCGTCGAGGTGGCGTGCGGGTTGAGATAGTCCGGCATGCGGCCGGCCTGTTCCAGCGCCAGCTTCATGGCGCGCGCGGCGCCTTCGCCGGACGGGGCGACCATGTCGTGGCCGTCTGAGGTCGCGCCATAGCCGACAACTTCGCCATAGATGGTCGCGCCACGGCGCTTGGCGTGTTCGTATTCTTCCAGCACCAGCATGCCCGCGCCGCCGGCGATGACGAAGCCATCGCGGTCAGCATCGAACGCGCGCGAGGCGCGGTGCGGTTCGGCATTGTATTTGGACGACATGGCGCCGAGACCGTCGAACAGGCCCGACAACGTCCAGTCGAGTTCTTCGCCGCCACCGGCGAACATCACGTCCTGCTTGCCCCACTGGATCTGTTCGGTCGCCGCGCCCACGCAGTGCAACGAAGTCGTGCAGGCCGACGAGATCGAATAGTTGACGCCGAGAATCCGGAAGAGGGTGGAGAGCGTCGCCGAGGCGGTCGATGACATCGCCTTGGGAACCGCAAACGGACCGACGCGGCGGGGCGAGCCCTTCTCACGCATGGAATCGGCGGCTTCGACAATGGCGCGCGTGGACGGACCGCCGGTGCCGACGATCAGCCCGGTGCGCGGATTGGTGATGTGCGCCTGCTCAAGGCCGGCGTCGGCGATCGCCTGTGTCATCGCCATGTGGCACCAGCCGGCGCCATCGCCCATGAAGCGCATCGCGCGCTTGTCGACATGATCAGCGGGTTGCGCCTTCGGGCGGCCATAGACCTGAGACTTGAAGCCCCGGTCGGCATAGTCCTGGCTGAAGGTGATGCCGGAGGCGCCATTCTTCAGGCTGTCGGTAACTTCGCGCACCGTGTCGCCAATCGACGAGACGATGCCCATGCCGGTGACTACCACCCTGCGCAGATCGGGGCCGTGAACGGCCATCGCGGATAACTCCCAAAAAGCTTTCGAGTGTCGTTATGTGCAGCAAGGCTAGGCGGCGAGAGCTCGTCTCAGACTACGCGGCCTGCTTCATCAAGCCAACTTTCATGTCCCTGGCAGAATAGATTTTTTCGTCATCCAGAAACACGCTTCCGTCAGCAATTCCCATGGTCAGGTGCGAGCGGATGGCGCGGCGAATGTCGATCTCGTAGCGGACCAGTTTCTTGTCCGGGGTGACCTGGCCGGAGAACTTGCACTCACCAACGCCCAGTGCGCGGCCCCTGCCGGGCGAACCGGACCAGCCGAGCCAGAAGCCGACCAGTTGCCACATGGCGTCGAGTCCCAGGCAGCCGGGCATAACGGGATCTCCCGGAAAGTGGCATTTGAAGAACCAGAGGTCGGGATTGATATCGAGTTCCGCAACGATATGCCCGCGTTTGGCGGCGCCGCCGTCGAGCGTGATCTCGGTGATGCGGTTCAGCATCAGCATGGGCGGGATCGGAAGCTGGGCGTTGCCCGGACCGAACAGGCGCCCGTGCCCGCTCTCCAGCAACTCCTCGAAGCTGTAGGCGCTCTTGGATGTGTGGAAAGCGTGGGGGGAGGTAGGGTCCTGGTTCATGAGGCCCGTTAACACGCGGGGGTACGGGGCTCAAGCGACGGAAAAAACCTAGCTTTTTCCGGGGGCCGCCGGCAGGACGTCCGCGCCCCAGAGATGCCCGCGCTGGACCCAGCCCTTGCGGCCCTCCGCTTCGATGCGACACCAGACAGTGCCACAGTCGCCCAACACGACCACCGCACCCGCCGCAAACCGCGCAATCTTGCCCGCATCCGTGCGCGGCTCGCGATAAATGCTGCCCGTATCCGTGGTGATGGCCGTGCGGCGCGGGGCGAGTTGGGATTGGTTGATCCAGACCTCGTCCCCCATCGGATCCCGCACCATGCGCCAGTCCTTGCTCTCGCGCACGATGATCACGGGCAGGCCGGCGCGTTCATAGTTCCAGCGGACCGGATAATCCGGGCTCGGGCCGGCGCGGCCGTTGACCTTGTCATAGCGGAGGCTGGCATAGCGCGGCACGGGCTGGCCCGAGAAATCGCTGACGCGCGCCTCGACGCCGTTGCTCGCAAAAGCCTTGAAACTACCGGGGGTAAGCTTGTCCTGTGCGTAAGCCGGCGCTGCCGAAAGGCAGATGGCCACGCTCGCGGTGCCGCATATCTGGGCAAACTGGCGGAAAACAGCGGTGCGGCAGCGTTTTTGGCTCACGGCGCAACTTGCCTTCATGCTGAGGAGGTGACGCCTGAAGGAGAACCATGCGGGCGTAAAAGCGTGCTTAACCGCATGCGACAAATTCGGTGAATCGTGTGTCTCGGACCGCAGCTCCCATCGCCCCTCCGGCCGCGTCTCAGACCATGGTTGGCCCGGCGACCCTGCTTTGATAGACCGAGCGTTGACGCGAGGCACCCCGGGCGTAACAGGGCTGCTGAAGCGCAGAGATAAAAAGAGGAACGCGTCCCCACATGCCGACGTCTCGTCCAAAGCTCAAAGTGATCGTCACCCGCCGCCTGCCCGAGCCGGTCGAGACGCGCATGAGCGAGCTGTTCGACGTCGAGCTGAACGCCACCGACACGCCGATGACCATCGAACAGCTGACGGAAGCTGCCCAGCGCTGTGATGTGCTGGTGCCAACCGTGACCGACCGGATTGACGGACGCACGCTGGCGCGGGCAGGGGATCGCCTTCGCCTGATCGCGCAGTTCGGCGTCGGCGTCGACAATATCGATGTGCAGGCCTGCGTGTCGCGTGGCGTCACCGTCACGAACACGCCGGGCGTTCTCACCGAAGACACCGCCGACATGACGATGGGCCTGATCCTCGCCGTGCCGCGCCGCATCGTCGACGGCGTCGCCGCCATGCAGTCGGGACAGTTCGTCGGCTGGTCGCCGACCTGGATGTTGGGCCGCCGCATCTATGGCAAGCGCCTCGGCATTGTCGGCATGGGTCGCATCGGTACGGCCGTCGCCCGCCGCGCGAAAGCGTTCGGCCTGCAGATCCATTACCACAACCGCAAGCCGATCCGTCCCGCCGTCGCCGAAGAGCTCGAGGCGACCTATTGGGAAAGCCTCGACCAGATGCTGGCGCGCATGGACATCGTCTCGATCAACTGCCCGCACACGCCTGCGACCTTCCACCTGCTGTCGGCGCGTCGCATCAAGCTGATGAAGCCCGACGCCTATCTGGTGAACACGGCGCGTGGCGAGGTGATCGACGAGGCCGCCCTGATCCGCGCACTCGAGGCGGGCGAGATCGCCGGCGCCGGCCTCGACGTGTTCGAGAACGAGCCCAACCTCAACCCGCGTCTCAAGGCGCTACGTAATGTCGTGGTGCTGCCGCACATGTCCTCGGCTACGCTCGAAGGCCGCATCGATATGGGCGAGAAGGTGATCATCAACATCAAGACCTTTGCGGACGGCCACAAGCCGCCTGACCGCGTGATCCCGGCGATGCTGTAAGCCGCGCACCCGACGCCTGATGCATTTTCCGAACTATGATGTTCGCCCGTGCGGTGACGCTTGCCTGCGGCTTCGTCCTGCGCCTCTCACGCCAAGACCCAAAAAGGAGCTTTGACCAGGACGTCAGAGCAATGATGCCAAGACCTATTGCCCGGGAGGCGAGGACGGAGCTGCGGGATTGAAGCTCTCCGCTGCCGCTGCGGTTTTCGGAAGGTATTTGTGGATCGCGTCTACCGTTTGCGTTGGAAACGCCAGGATTAGAAAAGCTGATGCGATAACGCCTATCGCTATGCCAATTGCGATCTTCAACATACGGGCCTCGCAGTCAGAAAGTTTCCAGACCCGATCTGTGAACGAAGTGGCCGAAGACGGCAAGACCAGCGACCTGGCAGCGTCTCAGCTGCTCTTTGTAACCACAGGCCAGATGCGGCTGGGTTTCGCCCAAGTGCAGCCGTCCGTAACAAGTGAATCGAGGGCGTGCAGGTTGAGACCACCACCGTCCAAACTCCTGTGACGGGCCACCAGCTTCGGCCAGACAGGACAAGAAGTGCTACCTGCAAGCGTGGTGTTCGTGAGCCGGTCGAACCGTTTTCAGCCTATTCGTCCAACTCCCCGCCCAAGCAGCGCCGGACATGTCGTCCGCTCGCGGCGCCTTCCGGCGAGAAATCTACGATCCACGCTTCCACGCAGGGCTGATCCGCGCGCGTTCGCGTACAGGAGGCCTCTTCGGAATTGCACTTGAAGCCCTGCGCTGTGGCGTCGGCCATGATTTCCGCGACGGACATGCCACCGCCATATCGCGCCGATACCGAGCGAGCGAAGGCAGTGTTTTCGCCTGTGCCTTCGGTTGTCACCGAACCCGAAAAATCGAGCGCAGGTTTCTTGCCGGAGGACTGTTGGGCAATCGCCGTTACAGTACTCGACCAAGCTGCAAGGAAAAGCAGGACGCCCAGTTTTGTCCAAGGTCTCATACGATCCCGGCTCCTGCTTTCCACTTGGAAATCGCGTTGATTGCGGAAAGCCAGCCTAACCAGATTTTGCTTTCGGTCCACGTCCGCCGGGCGCGTTAACTGACGGCCCAAGCCT
>JBBATZ010000035.1:0-45499 GCA_040398425.1 Hyphomonadaceae bacterium | reverse complement strand
GCAAGGGGGAGACGCAAGGGGAAGCTGATCAGCTCCCTCCAAGGCCCGGCAGCGGTTTGGCGACCGGTTTGGGGGCTTTCAGCTTGCGTTTGGTGACGTGGCTTTCGGCCTCGCCGCCCGTGACGGTCTGGCCCTTCATGTAGTGGCGCTGCCAGCCTTCTTTCGAGGTCTTGGGATCGCGCTGCAGCAGTTTTTTGTTGAAGTCGCCACGGCTTTCGGCCCACGCCTTGAACTCATCGTTCAGTTTGGGGTTGTCTGCCAACAGGCGCAGCGACGGCTCGATCTCTTCCAGCTTCTTGTCCTGAACCAGCGTGAAGAAGCAGAACGGCTCGCCCTTCTCGAAACGGACTTTTCCCGGGCGCGTCATCTGCCAGTTCATCGTGAACGGGAATGGCAGCCATTCGGTCTCGACCAGCCCCTGCAGGGGATAGATGCCGTCCTTGGGCTCGTTGGGCGGACCCATGGTCCAGAGCGACCAGCCCGGTTCGGTGCGGAACAGGTGACCCGTGTGGAAGGTGACGATGCCGCGTCGGAAATGGCTGTCGGCGATGTTCTTCACGGGCGGCCATGGCTCATCGCCCGTGATCTTGATGCCGGCCTCCATCATGCCGCCATCCCATTCGATGGTCATGCCGATGGGGCTGAGGATTTCCCAGCCAGTCGTGTTCGCCATGGTGAGCGGCAGGCAGCGATAGGGGTGGCGGTCCTGGAAGGCGTCCATCCAGGCGCGGCGACCCTGCCCCGGAACGATCTGCGGCGCCCATTCGTGGATCTTGTAGCAGTCGAGGCGCATGAAGAGGGTCCTTCCCGTCGCGTGCTCCGACATTTAGACCAGCGCTGATGGCGGATCAAACAACCCCACACGAACCCTGCGACAGGGGACAAATGCCGGCGCCGGACGATTTTTCCCGCGCGCCGGAAAAGCCGTTGTTCGCCATGCTCGACAGGCTGGGTATCCAGACCACGAGCTACACCCACGCCAGGGTCTTCACCGTCGCCGAAAGCGAAACCGTGAAGGTCGATATGCCCGGCGGACACACCAAGAACCTCTTCATGAAGGACAAATCCGGCCAGCTGGTGCTGGTCTGTGCACTCGATTCCAGCGTGCTGGCGCTGAACCAGCTGCACCGCCAGATCGGAACCCAGCGCTTGTCTTTCACGGACGCCCCCCTGCTCTGGCAGGCGCTGGGCGTTACTCCCGGCTCGGTCACGGGCTTTACCATCATGAATGATACTGGGGCCCGCGTGAAACTGGTGCTGGACGAGGCCCTGCTCGCCCATGAAAACCTGAATTTTCACCCGCTACGCTGCGATATGACCACGGCGATTTCCCGGGAGGACTTCCTTGGCTTTGCCGCCGCAAGCGGCCATACCGTCACCCGCATCGACTTCACGAGACTGGGCGGCGCCCAACCCGGCTAAGGCATGGGCGTTGCGGTTTCGGGAGGCGGAACCCATCTAGGCCTGACCCCATTCAGGGCCGAACGACAGGAGCTGTTCCCCGTGGACATCATCGGCGCAGGCGCAGGACGACCCCCCGCTGGCGGGCCCAAGAGCCCCCATGTCACCGACGGATCCGACCAGACCTTCATGACCGACGTGATCGAGCCGTCGAAATCGGTTCCGGTCATCGTCGACTTCTGGGCGACCTGGTGTGGCCCGTGCCGCTCGCTCGGTCCGACGCTGGAGAAAGTCGTCGGCGAGAACAACGGCGCCGTTAAGATGGTGAAGATCGACGTCGACAAGAACCCCGGCGTTTTCAGCCAGATCGCCAAGATGACCGGCTCGCAGTCGATCCCGACCGTCGTCGCTTTCAAGAACGGCCAGCCGGTCGACGCCTTCATGGGCGCGCTGCCGGAAAGCCAGGTCCGCGCCTTCATCACCAAGCAGATGAATGGCGGCGCGGATGCAGGCCCGACCGTCGCTGAAATGCTCGCCGCCGCCGAAGATGCTTCCGACGCCGGCGACTTCCCGGCCGCTGCGGAAATCTTCGCTGTCGTGCTCGAACAGGAGCCGGAGAATATCGAGGCCCTCGCCGGTCTCTCGCGCTGCTACCTGAAAGCCGGCGATGTCGAACGCGCCCGCACGATCGCCGAGATGATCCCGGAGCCTAACCGTAAACACCCGTCCGCCGTCGGCATCTTCGCCTCGCTCGACCTGCTGAGCCACACCGCCGAGCCGGACGCCAAGCTCGACCTCAAGACGCGCGTCACCAACACACCGACCGACTGGGATGCGCGCTTCGATCTCGCCGGGCTCTACTCGGCGGAGGGCAAGCACGAGGAAGCCGCCGACCAGCTTCTGGCCATCCTCGAGAAGAACATGACGTGGAAGGACGGCGCCGCTAAGGAACAGCTGCTGAAAATCTTCGAAGCCGCAGGCCCTAAAGCCGACGTCACGAAGGAAGGCCGTCGGCGGCTGGCGTCGCTGCTGTTCAGGTAGGTAGCGACTTTCATCTCACGAGCAGCGCCTGCTTCCGCGAAGCACCCAGGAATTCCGCTCGGATCATCGCCGGCGTCAGGCCCAGCGCAGGCGGCTTGCCCGGCGCCGGCGCCACATCAGCGACGATCATGGCCGGCCGCGCCACGCCCGCCCAGCGTTCGGCCGTCAGCTCCGACAGCCGCACACACGCCTCGCCGAAGAACGCACGCCCCACGGCGAGCCAGTCGAGATCACGCGTCGGCGTCGGCACCGAATTGGTGAACTCGTAGATCCGGTTGTCGACCAGCAGGATGGCGAGGTTCTTCGGCTTCGCCCCCGCGATCGTCGCCAGCGAGGTCAGGTTCATCGCCAGAGCGCCATCGCCCGCGATCGCGAGCACCTGGCTCTCCGGCCGCACGGCTGCGAGCCCCAGCGCCACCGAGGTCGCCAGCCCCATCGGCCCCGACACATAGAGATTGCGCGGATCATGCCCGGCCGCCTTCAGCCAGCCCGTCTGCGAACCGATGTCGGACACCGCAAACGGCCGGGCCGGATAAAGCGACAGCGCCGCCGAGATAGCATCCTGCTGCGAGGGAAGATTGCTCTGCGTGTTCATGGGCTCGCTCATGCCGCCGCCCCTTCACCAGAACCGAGCCGCTTCTCGAGTGCGAGGATCACTGGCTTGCGCGCCGCCTCCGCCCACTTGAAAGCCGCCGGGATCAGGTCGTCCGGCAGATCCGCAGCATCGAAATCAAACACCCGCGCCATCGGTCGCACGCCAGCGTCGAACGCCTCGCGCTTTTCGATGTCATAGCCATTGGGATCGGCCAGCGCCCCCCTGTTCGTGACGATGACGACAAAAGGCAGCCCATAGCGCAGCCCCATCGTCGCAAACGCGCCGAGCGAATTCAGCAGCCCCGCATTCTGCACCATCACGATGGCGCGCTCGCCCGCCATGGCGGCGCCCGACGCCACGCCTATGCACTCTTCCTCGCGCGCGCACCCGATATAGGGAAAATCGGGCGTCGCTTCGCACAGCATGATCGTTTGCGACAGCATGCCGTCCGGCACGCCGGTCACCAGCTGTGGCTTCGCGGCCTGAATGGACCGGAACAGCCTGTCTCCCTTTGATGGCATATCGGCCATGCGCCTCTCCCTGTTGGAAGCTTGGTAAGGCGGCGGCCTGCGCTTGTCATCCTGGAAGCCCGGCGGACCAGAACCCCGCCTTCCCTTCTGCCGCCCCGCATGGCTATCTCCGCGCCAGCGGGCGTACGGCCCGCCAGCCGACGTTTTGGGGAGGACACAATGGATTTCATAACGGCGATGAGCCCGGTTCAGGCTGCGGCCATGAATATCGGCTTGCTGGTGCTGCTGATGCTCGGGCTCAAAATGTATGTCGGGGCGCAACGCGGCCGGCTGAAAGTGCCCTCGGGCGAGACCACGCCGGAATTCAGCCGCTTCACGCGGGTTCAGCTCAACGCTGTTGAGGATGTCCCTGTCCTGATGGCGGGCATTGTGGCGCTGGGCGTGCTGGGCATGCCGGCCTGGTACATCCACATGTGCGGCCTCGTGCTGTTCGTCTCGCGTATCCTGCATGCGAGCGGGCTTGCCGGCTCCGGCGGCTTCTCGATCGGACGTCTCGTGGGCACGCTCGGCACGATGCTGACCTATCTCGCAATCGCCGGCGCGCTTCTGGTCCATGCCTTCATCAACTGAGGCCGGAGCATAGGGATTGGAATCGGTCGCAGCCCTGCCCATGTCATGATATGAGGGCCCCGACTCGGGTGGGGTCGCCGCCCTTCGGGGCATCTCGTCGAGGGCCACAGCCTTTGCCACGCGTCTATCGCAAGCCATCTGACTTTCCAGCGGCCATACCCGTGTTTCCGCTCGGCGGCGCGCTGCTGTTCCCGCGCGCCAGCCTGCCACTCAACATTTTCGAGCCGCGTTATCTCGCCATGGTTGATGCTGCGCTCGCAAGCCACCGGCTGATCGGCATGATACAGTCGGCCTCCATGTTCGGCCCCAATGCGCCGCTCGACGATGAGCGCCCGGCCCTGTCACAAGTGGGCTGCGCGGGCCGTATCACTGCGTTTCAGGAGACAGATGACGGCCGATATCTGATTGTCCTCACCGGCATCGGCCGATTCCGCAGCGGCGAAGAGCTTCGGGCTGGCGCGCCTTATCGCCTGGTTCGCGCCGACTGGGCCCCGTTCGCGCACGACCTCGCGGCCAACACCAACCTGCTCGATGACGCGGCGCGCGCGCGCCTGCAGGAAGCCCTTCGCGCCTATCTGAGCCGCAGCGAGTTCAGGACCGACTGGGCCGCCGTCGAATCGGCGCCGCTCGAGGCGCTGATAAACTCGCTGTCGGCGGGTTGTCCCTTTGCCAATTCCGAGAAGCAGGCGCTTCTCGAAGCGCACACACTTGAGGACAGGTGTGCGGCTCTGATAAGTCTGCTACAAATGGAGCGCCCCGGTCAGGGCGGCGGATACGTCCAATGAGCAACGCAGAACGCGCCATGCAATCGAATCACACGCAGCCGACTCAATCTGAAACAGGCGATCCGGGCGTCGACCCGCGTCTCCTCGAAGTGCTGGTCTGTCCCGTCACGCGCTCGGCGCTGATCTACGATCGGGACGCCAACGAACTGGTCAGCCGCGCCGCCGGCCTCGCCTTCCCCATCCGCAACGGCGTCCCCGTCATGCTCCGCGACGAAGCCCGCGACCTCGGCGCGTCGAAGTAAAAGCTTTCCTCCCTCGGCAAGGCCGGGGGAGGTGGATCGACGCTAAGCGTCGAGCCGGAGGGGCCGCCCAGAGGGGATTCTCGACATGACCACCGCCCCCTTCCCCGCAGGACTCCGCTTCAACAAGGCCCGCGCCGAACTCCTGATCCGCTTCGATGACGGCAGCGAGGGCTCCATCCCCTACGAACTCCTCCGCATCGAAAGCCCCAGCGCCGAAACAAAGGGCCACGGCTCGGAAAACCCGCCCCCGCCCACGCGCAAGCGCCACATCACCGTCACTGGCGCAGAACCCGTCGGCCGTTACGCGCTCCGCATCCAGTTTTCCGACGGCCACAACACCGGCCTCTACACCTGGGCCTACCTCGCCGAACTCAGCCATCAGAAGACCGCCCGCATGGCAGCCTATCTCGGCCGCATGAAGGACCTCGGTCTCCGGCGCGAATAGCGAACGGCCAGACTTGCGGACCGCGAGCTACGCCCCTTTTGTGGGAAGGCGGGCGTCCGGATTCGGCGGACGCCGAAAAATCTTCCGCAGCAATCTCTACAGCTTGCCCCAAAAAGCCTGCGGGAAACCGCGACGCAAACCGGCCGAGCTCGCGGCGGGTTTAAACTCATGCTCATGAAACGTCGGAGCCTGCCTATCTGGCTGCTGCGTGATGTCCCCGCCTCGGCTGGAACCCTCGCGCCATCTCCTTCATCCTCTTCAGCGCCACCGGAGACTGGGCCGACACCGCGCGTCGCTTTGAAAGCTATCGCCGCGCCTGCATGGGCCGCGGCGACTGCTCTCACGGCTATGTCGAGCATCTGCGCGCCCAGCACGGCCTCAACAAGACCGACCTCGTGGCGCATGGTAAGAAGGACGCGCAGCTTCGCCGCGCTGCTCACCTATATGCAGGCGGCGGACCTGCCAGAGTGGTCCTGCGGCTGGGGTAGCTCGTTGCTCACCTGGTCCCCGGGCTGACCTCCGTGGACCGTCTCATGGCCATGAGCTCCTGAGTACAGCCCCGTTTGCGCTCACCCTGAGCAGCGCGCGACGCGCGCGTCCGTCGAAAAGCGAGCGCGACTACGCGCACGCGCGAGATCGCCCCCGCATGCGCTAGGCCGTAACGCCGCCCAGACCGCCGTTCAGCATGATGAGATAGCGCTGGGCGATCGTGTCCACGAAGCTCGCCGTCTGCAGTTTCGCCGGGTTCATGCGCTGGTTGATCGCTTTGACCTGCGCATCAATCGACTGCACCGCAATCTGCTTGGGAATGTTGAACGCCGTCGTGACGATCTCACGCCCCAGCGGAGACCCCAGAATATCGAGCGCGTCCTTGAAGCTCGACGCGGACTGCTTGAAAAGCACAGCCGACCCCAGGCCAGGCAGCTGCGCGTCGAGCATATCGAGGCGCTTCTCGGCGATGTAGGCGTTGCTGACGTCCGCCACCGCGTCCTTGAAATATGCGCCTGCACTCCACGGATCGGCCAGCTTCACGCCGTCATCATACTGCGCGCCGGAGAAGCTATCCTTGCCGAGCGTGCCGATCAGGCGCGTCGTACGAAGTTCGTCCACATCGTCCCGCCAGAGCGTATCGATGGTGACCTCGCTGCCATTGACCGTGATCGGAACCAGGACGCCATCGACAGCGGCCGTGTAGCCGCCCCTGACTTTCTTGATCTCGAGCATCGCCTCGATCGGCTCGCCCTCGCGCTCGAATGCGACGCGGAACCTGCCCTCGACGCCATTCTGCTGTGGCGACAGGCGGTCGAGCCCGTACTCGGCGAGATTGAAATCACGGGCGAACTGGAGCCAGCCGCCATTGATCGACGACATCCGGTAAGCGACCGAGGATGTATTGGTTGGGTCAGACAGCATCGCCTTCTTCGCGAGGCCAACATTGTCGACATCCGCCCCGACACCGCCGGCGGTCATCAGCACCTTGCGGGCGATCGGATCGTTCAGCACGTCGTCGATCGTCTTGGCGCTCTTCACGACCTTGGCGTAGCGCGCCAGATCACGGACAACTTCCGGATCCTTGGCGACCTGTTTCAGTTGCTTGGCTTCGTTCTTTTCCGCATTGACCAGGGCCGTCTTGATGGTTCCGACATCGGCCGTTGTCGTGCCAGAAGACGAAGTCCCGGTCGCCAGCGAGGTAAGCGTGCTCGTGCTCGACGACGAGCCGAACAGCATGCTGACCGTGGACAGGGGCATAAGCGTGGTCATGGAGTGCAATCATACCGGATCACGTTTAACGTCTGCTTAACCCGTGGCCGCGTGGCGCTATCCGTGGCTTTGGCGCCGCGCAGGCCTCTGAAAGCACCGATTTTCGACGCTCCGGGAACACGAACGCCAATCGTCCGTTGCTAGCTCAAGAACGGCTGGGGCCGTCACAGCTGCTCGATCTCAGGGGTTAAACCTTCATGTGGCCGTTCCAGACTGACAAGAAAAAGGCTGTCGTCGTTTTCCACATCGATCAGGACGGCAACGCCCGCGGCGCCTGGTTTCGTGGCAATGCCGATGTGCTCATCATCGACGAGCGCGACCCCAAAAGCCGCGTCTATCGCATGGAGTCCGAATCCACCGACGAGGAACTCCGTCGCAAGATCGGCAAGCATCCGCTCGGACGCATGCTCGGCGAACAGGTTCCGACCGAGCGCCCGACACTCAACCTCCACTGGCGCGTCGACGGCCCACAGACCGCCTGATCCGCTCGGGCTGAGCATTTCAGCCCGGCGCCGTCACGCGCCGCAATGTAAGGTTGATGCGCCCGCCACCGGGAACCAGCGTGGAACTATCAGGATAGATCCGGTCGACGCCGTGATAGGCGCGTCGTGACTGCCCGCCCAGAACCACCACATCCCCGGACGCCAGCCGCATCGACGATGTCGGGCTGTTCCGTTCAAGACCGCCCAGCCTGAACAAGGCCCGTGATCCCAGCGAGACCGACACGACAGGCGCATCCTTCGCGCTCTCGTCCGCATCGATGTGCAGGCCGAGCCGCGAGTCCGCCTCGTACCAGTTCACGAGGCACGCCTCAGGCGGCGCGTCGTAAGACGACACATCGGTCCAGAGGTCGAGCAGGACTTGCGGTATAGCCGGCCATGCCCTGCCCGTCTCCGGATGATGTGCCTGATAGCGATACCCTTTAATGTCGCTCACCCAGCCAAGCGGCCCGAGATTGGTGTTGCGAACCGACAGCTGCTTGCCCGTACGCGGCATCGCGCCCCGGTAAACCGGATTGTCGTTCAACAGTGCAAGCACCTCCGCCACCAGCGCGCGCTGCGCGTCTGGCCGGAAGTATTCAGGCAGGAATCGAAAGCCCTGGATCATGGGCGCAAATCTATGCCCATGCCGATACGGCGTCGCCGGATTTGCGACAGGACAGGCGGACTAGGCAAGGCCCTTCAGCGCGTCGGCGAGGTCGGTCTTCTCCCACGAGAAGCCGCCATCGGCATCGGGCTCTCGACCAAAGTGGCCGTAGGCCGAGGTGCGCGCATAGATCGGCTTGTTGAGGCCGAGATGCGTGCGGATGCCGCGCGGACGGAGGTCCATGATTTCCCCGAGGCGCTTCTCGAGCTTAGCGAGATCGCACTTTTCGGTGCCATCGCAGTTCGCATAGATCGACAGCGGCTCAGGAATGCCAATCGCATAGCTGAGCTGGATCACGCAACGATCGGCAAGGCCAGCCGCCACGACGTTCTTCGCGAGATAGCGCGCAGCATAAGCCGCCGAGCGGTCAACCTTGGTCGGGTCCTTGCCCGAGAACGCGCCGCCGCCATGGGGGGCCGCGCCGCCGTAGGTATCGACGATGATTTTCCGACCCGTCAGACCGCAATCGCCATCGGGTCCGCCGATAACGAACTTGCCGGTCGGGTTGATGTGCCAGACGCAGTTCTTGGCGATCGGCAGCGTGTCGCCCAGCGCCTTGCGGATGTACGGCTCGACGATCTTGCGGATGTCTTCGGACGTCTGCTTTTCGTCCGTATGCTGGGTCGACAGCACGATGGACACGGCTTCCTTCGGCTTGCCGTTCTCATAGCGCACGGTCACCTGGCTCTTGGCGTCCGGAGCGAGCGTCTTTTCTTTTCCGCTGTGGCGAGCGTCGGCGAGCAATTTCAGGATGCGGTGTGAATACTGGATCGGAGCCGGCATCAACTCAGGCGTCTCGTTCGTCGCATAGCCAAACATGATGCCCTGGTCGCCCGCGCCCTCTTCCTTGTTGCCCGAGGCGTCGACGCCCTGGGCGATGTGCTCGGACTGGCCATGCAGCAGGACTTCGATGTCGGCGTCGCGCCAGCTGAAGCCCGCCTGATCATAGCCAATGTCCTTGATGGCCATCCGGGCGTGGTGGGCGATCAGGTCCCTGGTGACAGCATCCGTGCCGCGGAACTCACCAGCGATGACGACCTTGTTCGTGGTGGCAAGTGTCTCGGCGGCGCAGCGCAGTGACCAGACGTCCAGCCCCTGCTCGATCGTGGTGCGGTAGTAGAGGTCCACCACCTCGTCCGAGATACGGTCGCAGACCTTGTCGGGGTGTCCCTCGGACACGCTTTCACTGGTGAAAAGGTATTCGGAACGCGCCACGCGAAACTCCCTTCAGGCAATCCGGCTGCCATAACCCGGCAGGGCATATAAAGAAAGCTTTATATGATTTACCCGGTGCCGGACCACAGTTCAGCAACGCTCAGCGGCGGGTCTTGGACGCTTTGCGAACAGGTTTTGCGCCGGGCTTGGCCTGTTTCTTGGCCAGATCGACCACCGCCTTGCGTGCATTGGCAAATTCGATCCGCCGGAACGCGGTCAGCAATTCCAGTTCCTCACCCGTGTCCGGCCTCTCAAAAGTCGCCGCCTCTTCCGCGCCCCCCCGCCGGGCCTGCATCAGCCGCGGCGCGTTTTCGTAAAGATATTGGATCGTCACGCCCAGCGCCTTGGCGACTTCATAGAGGCGGCCGGCGGAAATCCGGTTCTTGCCGTTCTCGTATTTCTGCACCTGCTGGAAGGTTACGCCGACCCGCTCCGCAAGTTCGGGCTGGGACATATCCAGTTCGTTCCGCCGCGCAAGAATTCGCTCGCTGACGAGCCTGTCGATGTCCGTAGGATCCCGCGTTTCCACAATTGCACCCGACGTCTGCCACAGCCAGAAGTTGAGATAACAACTAGCCTAGCGGCGCGGCAGCACGAACAACCCGAGGTTGAGTACAGCAAAGATCAGCCAGAACAACCCGTCGCGCCAGTTGCTGTAGGGGGTCGCCGACAGGGCCGCGGGAATACGTGCATCCACCACGGCCGAGCGCCAGCCCTCCGGGTCGGGTCCATACAGTTTGGGATCAGCCACCGACGCGCGCGCGGTCCAGCGACCATAACCGTCGATCATGCCGGTATCGCCGCGGCTGGCCACACGCGCCATCGGCAGGCCTTCCTCGATGGCGCGATAGCGCGCCTGCGCCGCATGCTGTCCGGGGCCGAAGAGATCGCCGAACCAGGCATCGATACTGATATTGACCAGCCATTCCGGACGATCGGGCCCGTTGGGCGAGAGGCCCGGGAAGATCGCTTCATAGCAGATCAGCGGACCGAAAGGGGGCACGCCATCCGCCGTCACCGTCGCCGGCATTGGCCCAGCCTCAAAGCCGCCGGGCGCCAGATCCTGAAGCGTCTTGAGACCTATATTCTTGAGTAAGCCAGAGAACGGCACGAACTCGCCGAACGGCACCAGCATGTGCTTGTCATACCAGGCCAGCGCGCCCTGCACGTCGCTATGGCTGCTGAGCACGGCGAGCGAATTGTACGCGCGCTGATCATCCTTGCCCGGATTTTCAACGCGTGCCGTGCCGATGATCAGCTTGCGCGAGCCCAGGGATCCAGCGATGGCGCGCAGCGCAGGATCCCAGCCGAACAGGTAGGCTGGCACCGCGCCTTCCGGCCAGATGAGAATTTGCGGAGAGTTGGCCGTCGCGGGTCCGGAGAGGCGAATGAAACGTTCGACCAGCGCTACGGCGTTCTGCGGGTTGTGCTTCGCGGCCTGCGGCGTGCCGGTATCGACCAGGCGCACCATCGGGCCTGCGGCGACGTCAGCCGCGGATTCGCCAAGGCGCTTGGCGCCCCAACCCCAGAGCGCGCCGAACACGATAGCGGCGACAATGAGGGGAGCTGAACGCGAGGCTGTCGACCCACGCTGCCGTGCATCTGTTAACACGGCCGGCGACGCCATCGCGACGAGCGTAAGCGCGGACAAGCCATAGATGCCCCAGAGTGATGCTGACTGCGAGATTGCTTCGCCCGGCGCCCAGATCATGCCAGGCATGTTCCAAGGGAAACCGCCAATGCTGAACAGCGAGGCGCGAAACCATTCGGCCAGCATGAACGCGCTGGAGAAAATGATCAGGCGTGCAGGTCCCGGGCACCAGTAGGGGTAAGCCAGGAACACGACACCCGCCAGAATGCCGCCGAGCAGCGCGGGCAGCGCGATCAAAGGCATCCAGATAAAAATCACGAAGGCGTCTGCATCGACGAGGAACGCCCAGGCGATCCAATGCATGCCGACAAGATAATAGGCGAAACCAAATGCGCCGACGCGCCACAACGCGGCACGGCGCGGCTTTGGTGCAAGGCGTGCGCCATCAAGGCTCCACACGAGACCCGATAGCGCGACCGCATAAAGCGGCCAGATGTGGAAAGGCGGGAATGCGAAGTTTGCGATCGCGCCGAGCACTGCGCAGAACGCCAGCGCCCGCCAGCCCTGCAGGCCCGCGACCCAGAGATAGACGGGCGACAGGAAATTGCCCCGGCCATGCGGCTGTGGACCGGTGGCCAATCTCATGTCGGTCATTCCGCCTCCCCGGCACGCCCTGCACTGGCCTGCATAGGCCGGCGCCTCACCGCTCTACAGCCGCAGACTTGTCCTCGGCAAGCGCGGAAGGCGCCGGTCGCGGCCCACGCAGCTTGGCGCGCACAACCCGGCGCGGATCGGATTCGAGGATCTCAATGATCAGCCCCCGCGGATGCTCGATCGTCTCGCCGGTCTGCGGCACGCGGCCGGCCAGCGCCGACACAAGGCCGCCGAACGTATCAACCTCGTCCTCGAAATCGGCTACCTGCACCGGCAGGCCGGTCTCGCGCTCGACATCATGGATTTCGGCAAGACCATCGACCTCCCAGGTCGTCTTGCCGCGACGCAGGATGCGCGGACGCGCCTCGTCATGTTCATCCTCGATGTCGCCCACGATCTGTTCGACCAGATCCTCGAGGCAGACCATGCCGCCCGTGCCGCCATACTCATCGACCACAAGCGCGATGTGGATGCGGCTTGACTGCATGCGGATCAGCAGGTCCGGCAGGGGCGTCGATTCCGGCACGAACATGACTTCACGCAAGAGGCGCTCAAGCGGGCGCGACGCCAGTGTTTCGGCTGACCACCCGGCGCGCACGCCTTCGGCGACGAGGTCCTTGATGTGGATGAAGCCAAGTGGCTCATCGAGCGAGTCGCGATAGACCGGCATGCGCGAATGCGCCTCGGCTGCGAATTGCACCAGAACCTCTCCGAGTGACGCGCCGATGTTGACGGCGGAAATCTCGGCGCGCGATGTCATCACGTTACGCACCGAAGATGTCTCGAATTCCTTGAGGCGTAACCGAATTTCCGCATGAGGGGTCGCGGCGCCGCCCGTTGCGGGCAGGTCAAGTTCGGCCTTGCCCGCGATCAGGCGCGCGAGGCGGGTGCGGAAGGTGCCGCGCTGGGACGGCTCTCCATCGTTCGGCACGGCTCAGCCCTCCTCCTGCCCGCCGGCATAGGGGCCGGTGGCGTATGGGTCCGGCCAGCCAAGTCCGGCAAGAATTTCGGCTTCGAGAGGTTCCATTATCGTCGCATCTGCAGCTTCGATGTGATCATAGCCCAGCAAATGCAGGAAGCCATGAACGAGAAGGTGGCTGATATGGCCTTCAAAAGGCCTTTGCATCGCTTCCGCATCGCGCAGCGCCGTCTCGTATCCCACAGCCACATCGCCAAGATGTTGAGGCTGGCCCGGAATTTCCGGACTTTCGGACGGAAATGACAGAACGTCAGTAGGCTTGTCGATGCCGCGCCATTGCTGGTTCAGCGTGTGCATTTCTGCGTCGTCGGTCAGAAGGACCGCCATCTCTCCGCCGGCCTTCATTCGCGCAGAAGCCAGCCCCAGAACATGCGCCGCCAGCGCCTCGACATCGCCCAGCGCCTCCCAGCGCGGGTCGGCGACGCGCAGGTCGATCGACAGTGGCTCGGTGTCGGCGGCAGAGCTCACTTGCGCGAAGCCCCCTTGGCCGCGTCCTTATCGTAGGCGTCGATGATGCGGCCAACCAGCTCATGGCGCACCACGTCGGCGCGCGTCAGTTCTTCCAGCGCCACACCCTTCACATTCTTCAGGATCGAGATGGCATGGGCGAGGCCTGACTTCATGTTGTTCGGCAGGTCGGTCTGTGACGGGTCGCCTGTCACCACCATGCGCGAACCACGTCCGAGGCGCGTCAGCACCATTTTCATCTGCGGCACAGTCGCGTTCTGCGCTTCGTCGATGATAACGAACGCGTTCTTCAGCGTTCGACCGCGCATGAAAGCGAGCGGCGCCACTTCGATCTCGCGACGCTCTTTGCGCCGATCGACTTCCTGCGCGCCAAGGCATTCGTTGAGCGCGTCCCAGATCGGCAGCATGTAGGGATCGACTTTTTCCTCCAGCGCGCCCGGCAGGAAGCCGAGCTTCTCGCCAGCTTCGACAGCGGGCCTGGCAACGATCAGCCGCTCGCGCTTGCCCGCTTTCAGCTCGGCGGCGCCAACCGCGACCGCGAGGTAGGTCTTGCCTGTACCTGCGGGCCCGACGCCGAACACGAGGCCGAGCTCATCCTGCAACAACTTCTCGAGATAAGTGCGCTGGCCCGGCGTCTGCGCCATCACTGGCTTTCGCAGCCCCATGATTGCGTCGCCTGACGCTGCCGCCATGCCATGACTAGCCGTCAGGCGGATCGCCGCTTCCAGTTCCGCCGTCGAAGGCTCCGCGCCATTGGCGATTCGTTTGCCGAAGGCCCGCAGCGCGTCCGCCGCAAGACGCGCACCATCGCCATCACCGGTGACGATGATCTCGCCGCCCTGGCTCTGGCTGTCGACGCGCACGCCGTCGTCGGCGAACGCCTGCTCCAGCAATTGCAGATGTGCATGTGCAGGACCGCACATGTCCCGCAGCAGCTTCTGGCTGGCGACCGGCACGGCGTAACGATGTGCGCGCGGCGTCTTGGATTTCCCGCTCACCCCGTCACCCCAGACATTACCTGAGCAGCGACCAGACGGCCCGACAGGCTTGTGCCGGTCGCGCCCACGATCTCGACGTCAGCAATACGATTGTTCAGGTGAGCTCCATCATCGACGTGCACGGGTTGCATATAAGGCGAATAGCCGAGCGCCTGCCCTGCACGTTTTCCTTCGCGCGAAAACAGCACGGGCAGCCTGCGCCCGACCGTCGCTTCATTGAACGCCTGCGCCTGTTCTGTGATCGCCGCGAGCAGGCGCGCGAGGCGTTCGTCTTTTACATCTTCCGCGACCTGAAGGTGCATGCCCGAAGCGGGCGTACCGGGGCGCGGCGAATACTTGAACGCATAGGCCTGCGCAAAACGTGCAACCTTCACCAGCGCCAGCGTATCTTCGAAATCCGCGTTGCTCTCGCCCGGGAAGCCGACGATGAAGTCAGACGCCAGCGCGATGTCTGGCCTTGCCTGCCGCACGCGCTCGACAATCGACAGATAATGCTCCGCCGTATGCTGGCGGTTCATCGCCTTGAGCACCCGGTCGGATCCCGCCTGCACCGGCAGGTGCAGGAAGGGCGACAGCTTCTCGACATCGCCATGCGCCGCGATCAGGTCGTCGGTCATGTCGCGCGGATGCGAGGTCATGTAGCGGATGCGCTCGACGCCGCCGATCTTCGCGACATGACGAATGAGATCGCCCAGGCGCCATTCCCCGCCCTTCGGATCATGCGCGGGCGCAGCTCCATGCCAGGCGTTCACATTCTGCCCGATCAGCACGATCTCTTTCACGCCCTGCCGCGCCAGGTCGCGCGCTTCGGCGATGATCGCATCGACGCCGCGCGAATACTCGGCTCCCCGTGTGTAGGGCACCACGCAGAATGTGCAGAACTTGTCGCAGCCTTCCTGTACGGCAAGAAACGCTGACGCCGCGCTCACCTCACGCGCTGGCAGCGCATCAAATTTTTCTTCCGCCGCGAAATCAATCTCCAGCGCATCGCCCGTCTTGCGCGCCAGCCGCGCGATCATCTCGGGCAGGCGGTGATAGGATTGCGGCCCGACCACCATGTCGACCGCAGGCTGCCGGCGCATGATCTCTTCGCCCTCGGCCTGCGCCACGCACCCGGCAACCGCGATACGCATCACACCTCCACCCGCCTGCTTGATGTCCTTCAGCCGGCCGAGTTCGGAGAAGACTTTCTCCGTGGCTTTCTCGCGGATGTGGCAGGTGTTGAGCACGACGAGATCAGCCGCCTCGGCTGTGTCCACCGGCGCATACCCAAGCGGCTTCAGCACGTCCCGCATCCTTTCGGAATCGTAGACGTTGGCCTGGCAGCCATAGGTCCTGATGTAGAGGCCCCTGACGTTTGGCTTCGGGGTACTGGACTTCTGCGGCGTGTCGCCCATGCAGATTACTTCTTCTCGTCCTCGGTCAGCGGCACGCCATAGAGTTCGAGCCGGTGATCGACCAGGCGATAGCCGAGCTTGCGCGCGATCTCGACCTGCAGCTTCTCGATCTCTTCCGAATGGAATTCGACGACGGCGCCGGACTTTGCGTCGATCAGGTGATCGTGGTGTTCCTGCGGCGACTCCTCGTAACGCGACCGGCCATCGCGGAAATCGTGACGCTCGATAATGCCCGAATCCTCGAACAATTTCACAGTGCGATAGACGGTGGCGAGCGAGATGTTGGCGTCAACGGCGGCGGCGCGGCGGTGAAGCTCCTCGGCGTCAGGATGATCGTCTGCTTCCGACAGGACGCGCGCGATCACACGGCGCTGGTCCGTCATTCTCAGCCCTCTTTCGACGCACTTCTGCTCGATCACACGGACCTCCCTACTGCCGCTGCGCCCACTCACGCGCGACAAATTTGCCAGTCGGCGCACATATGCTTGTCAGGCCGCGCCCTGTCCACTGCGCCCCTGGCCAGCGTGTGGGCCGACCGGGCGGGACATGACCAGCGCATCCACCCGTCCATCACCAGTGTTATAATAGGCCCTCCGGACACCGATTTCCACGAATCCCTCGGATTTGTAGAGACCGATGGCAGGAAGATTGTTGCGCGCAGCCTCCAGAACCCAGCGTTCGAGCCCGCGATTCAAGGCGTCGGCGTCGAGCGCGCGAAAAATTTGCCTCCCGAGGCCACGCTGTCGCGCCGCCGGATCGGTCGCAATGGTCAGAAGTTCCGCATCATCACCCGCCACAAGGGCGAGTCCGAATGCGACTGCCTCGCGTTCACGGATCGCCACAACGGCGATGGCTTCCGGACGCATCAGCCACGTGACGAAGTCCTCCCGCGTCCAGCCCTCCTCGAACGACGCCGTGTGCAGCCGGGACAGGTCGGCCGCATCGGCCACGCTTGCGGGCCGGACCGTCATTGCCCAGCCGACTTTACCGGCGGGCGCATCGGGGTGGCGTCGGGCTCACGTACATAAACCGGACGCGGCGGCGGCAGATCGCTGTCCGCCAGACGCGCCGCAAACAGCGCTGCGGCCCGCGCCGATGGCGCGCCGGAGATCTGGCGTGTTCCCAGTCCGGGCAGATCGCCAAGACCACCACACACGGCATCCGTTCCTGTGGCCAGCGCAGGCAGCTCATCTTCATTGGCCTCGAACGGTTCCGCCCCGCCCCTGCCCGCATCGATCAGCTGGCCCCACCATGTTCGATGCGGCGGGCGGCGCTTGGCGGGCAGAAGTCCAAGCACATAACCTTTCGGCGGCACGCCATCGATTGCCTCAAGGCTCGTGACGCCGACCGCTGGAATGTCGAGCGACAGCGAGAGACCCCGCGCAAAGGCTACGCCCACGCGCACGCCGGTGAACGAGCCCGGCCCCACCACGATGGCGACGCGATCGAGGTCCGCGAACGCAACGCCCGCCTCGCGCATCAGCCTCTCGACTACCGGCGCAAGCCGCGCGTCATGCCCCTGATTCATCGGCTCGGACAGTTCAGCGGCCAGGACGCCATCGCGCACCAGCGCCGCCTCGCAGGCGTCCGCCACCGTGTTGATCCCGAGTATCAGCATGACGCTGCCATACCAGCTGACCGGCCGATGTCACCAGCCATACGTCTGGGCAACGCGCCAATGTCCGTAGAGTTTTTCTCCCTCGCGCACAGCGCGTGGGAGAAAATGCGCCGGCGCAGCGGGAGCCGCCGCGTGTCTTCACTCGAAGCACCGGCGCTTGCCGCTTTCTGTGCCAGGAGTATCCTGCCGTCACCGTAAGGGATGAAAGCCATGAGCGATGCTGTAGGCCCCGGCGATCTGGTCCTGTGTGTCAACGCCGCGCCTAACCATATGACGGGAGAGCCTGTGCCTCTCATTGCCGGCGAGACCTATCGCGTCCACGCCGTGATGGAATTCGCGTGCCCTTGTGGACGTTCCGATGCCCTGCTGGACGTCGGCGTCGACTTCGCCTGGTGCCAGTCGCGCTTCCGGCTCATGCCCAAGCCGAAGTTCGAAGCCAAGCCCCAGCGCGTCTCCGCGCCGAAGGAAAAAGAGAAGGTGCGCTGATCAAAGGATCCGGCACGCCGCATCGAAATCCAGTCTTGGCGCACGCGAACGCGGGCGCGTGTCATGGTCATGGCCTATACTGCAGAGGAAACTAGAGCGCCGCGGCTTCATCACCGGATCGGAGAGGAAGAAATCCGCATCTACCCCCGCGCGATTGAACCCGCCCATCGGCCCGCAATCGAGGCCGAGCGAGCGCGCTGCGATCATCAGGCGGCGGCCTCGACCGCCGTTACCTCCGGCACGTAATGGCGCAACAGGTTCTCGACGCCCTGCTTCAGCGTCAGCGCCGACGACGGGCAGCCCGAACACGCGCCGCGCATCGAAAGATGCACGATCCCCGTGTCGACATCGAAGCGGCGGAACACGATGTCGCCACCATCATTGGCCACGGCAGGACGCACGCGCGTCGCAATCAGTTCCTTGATCTCTGCGACGATCTCGGCGGTCTCGCCCTCGTAGACTGTGTCGTCTTCATCCACCGGCGCCTGCGCGCCCGGGACGGCGTCGGCCAGCAGCGGCGCGCCGGAGACGAAGTGATCCATGATCGCGGCCAGCGCCTGCGGTTTCACCACCGCCCAGTCGGCGTCGTTGGTCTTGGTGATCGAGACGAAGTCGGACCCGAAGAAGACGCCGCTCACCCCGTTCACCCCGAACAGCGCCGAGGCCAGCGGAGAGGCCACCGCCTCGTCGCGGCTGGCGAATTCATAGGGCGTCGTCGGCGAAACATCCTGACCGGGCAGGAATTTCAGCGTCGCGGGATTTGGCGTGGTCTGCGTCTGGATGAACATGAAAACCGCCTGTTGCTGACCTTTAGATGGCCCCGGACCGGTCGGGACGCAATCGGGCTCGCCCAATTGCTCCTGACCCCAGGCTCCTACCCTGGCATGCCGCCGATTTCCTGGAGTTGTTCGTCCGTCAGGTTTCCGGGGATGACCGTCACTGCAATCGGGCGGTTGGATACCGGCTTGCCCTTGGCGAGACGCGACACCAGCGGACCCGGCCGCCAGCCCGGCGCTGCCGCCAGGATCAGCGACTTGATAGCAGGGTCCTTTTTCACCAGCGCCCGGATGGCGTCGACGGTGTCATCCTCGCTGATCACCAGCTCGGCCTTGATGCCGACCCGGCTCTCGATGATGTCGGCGTGCTGCACGGCTTTCAGACGTGCGGAATCGATCGCGTCCTGGCTGATATCCTTGTCCAGCCCGACCCATCCGCCGAGCCCGGGAACCCGCGCACATCTGAGGATGACGACGCCGGCGCCCACGGCTTTTGCCCGCATGCCGGCGAACAGCATGGCGCTGAGACATTCCTCCGTCTCATCGGACACCGCCAGGAATTTACGTGACGGATTTGTCATCAGGAAAGGAGGCGCTTTCGCGTCGCTGAGGTCAAGCCTGTCGCGACGGTCTGATCAGAGGTTAACCACTTACCGCGAAGCGCCCGGTCCGGACGCTGTCGATGCGGCGGGGGATGCGACGGGAGGCGCGACCGGAATCATGGCCGGAGATGCGGTTTTCACCAGATCGCTGAAATTCTTGGTCGTCGCCTCAGCGCGCCCGATCAGATAGCTCATCGCGGCGGGATGGTTGCCAAACAGAGAGCCGTCCGGATCGCCGTTGAGTACGACGAGCGGATGGAACTCGGCGACAGCTTTCCAGGCCGACTGCGCCGCGTCGCGGGCCTTGGAAAGTTCAGCACTTTCAGGCCAGTTCAGCGAATCCAGCATCAGGAAAGCGACTGTGGCGCGGCCCTTGGCGGCATAAACGGCGCGCGTCGCCTCTTCGTCCATCGGGCTCCCGCCGATGGCAGCGGTGGAGGCGATAACGCTCTGCTGGCTGGTCGTCGCCCATGTGCTCAACAGCGCCAGCTCTTCCGAGACCTGATAGGCCGAAAAATCACTAGCTGCATCGCGGCGGCGCAGGCGCCGATCGAAATTCAGCAACGCATCCCGCGCGGCGCGCAGCTGAATTCCCGTGGAATCCTCTTTCACGAGGCGAGAGGCGGCCTCAAGGTCCACATCCGGCTCGCCGGCAATGACCGACTGCACGGTCGCCAGCTTCAGCACGTCGCCAAGGCTGGCCGCCATCGCGGCCTGATAGGCGGGCTTCGCCGTCAGACGCGCCATCGGCTCCCACATTTCGGAATCGGACGCCCAGCCAAGCTCACCGAAGTGCTGTTCGAGCAGGGTCGAAACGCCGCCGACCCAGGGGGCCGCCCAGTCAGCCCGGTTGACCAGTGTTTCCAGATTGCGGTCGCCAACATCGCTGGAGGCGATGGTCATGGCGGGGTACGCGCCCAGAAGCGCGACGATCGCGACCGTGTTGAACCAGAAGCGGACGTGCTCCCCGAATGTCCTGTGAGTTGCAACAGCCTCGTCGTGCTCGTCCTGCACGTCGGCGGAATCGACGGCCTCAGCCTCGATGATGTCGGAATCATACCGCTCGCGTGTGCGCAGCGGGAACGGGCGTTCGATCTCGGTGACGGGTTCCGCCACCGGCTCGTCTTCGACCACGACCATGTCGCGGCGGAGTTTCAGTACAGACATCGCCCAGCCCCAGCTAGCGGTGAGTCAGACTCTGAACGAGCCTGACGTTAACCTCAACCCAAACTTCGTTTAAGCGACGTTACCAGCTGCTATTTGGCAGTCGTCTCGCCAGCGAACGAAATGGTCTCCACCCGACCAGATCCTAGCGTGATTTGAATCGGAAATGAGGCATTCGCCTGTCTGGGGAGCGGCGCAAACACCATCACGTGGAGACCGCCGGGTCCGAATGTCACGGTTTTTCCTGCGGGTAGCTCGACTTGCTCGACCTTGCGCATCGTCGCCATGCCGGTGCCCTCGACACCCGAATCATGAATCTCGACCGACTGGGCATCCGACGATGAGATCCCAACGATGCGGTCAGCGGTCGGCGACGTGATCGAAAAATAGGCAACACCTGGCGCCCCGTCCACGAGCGGCGCGCGGTAGGTGGCGTTCGCGATCGTGAGGCCTGCGGGCTGGCCGCCACAGGCCACCAACAGCAATGCGAACAACAGGGACGCGGCAAGTCGTGTCATGGTGTTTCCTCTGGCAGAGTTCTGCGCACGGCCCAGATATACCCAAGCCCGTCACATCTCGCGCGGAATGCGTCGGTCTCAGGCTGACAGTCCATGCCCCCTAAGGCCGCCAGAACCCGACGACCTTGCGGACTTCGTCCATCACCGGCGCCGCAATGGCGTTGGCGCGCTCCCCGCCCTGCTTCAGCACGCGATCCACCTCGCCCGGATCATTCATTAGGCGGCGCATCTTGTCCGCCACCGGTCCAAGCTTGGCGACAGCGAGGTCGGCGAGCGCCGGCTTGAACTTGCCAAACCCATGACCGCCGAACTCGTCGAGCACCTGCTGTTCGCTCATCCCTGCCAGCACCGCATATATGCCAACAAGGTTTGCAGCCTCCGCTCGACCTTCGAACCCCTTCATCTCGGAGGGCAGAAGGTCGCTGTCTGACGTCGCACGCTTGATCTTCTTCGCGATGTCGTCCGGTGTATCGAGCAGGTTGATGCGCGAAGCATCGGACGGATCCGACTTCGACATCTTCTTCGTGCCATCCTTCAGCGACATGATCCGCGCCCCCGGCCCCTGATAGATCGGCTCGGGCAGCGGGAAGAAACCCGGCGCGTTGAAGTCGCGATTGAACTTGCCGGCGATATCGCGGCTGAGCTCGAGATGCTGCTTCTGGTCTTCGCCCACGGGCACGTGCGTCGCCTTGTAGGCAAGAATGTCAGCTGCCTGCAGCACCGGATAGTCGAACAGGCCGACCGAGATGTTTTCTGCATCCTTGCCGGACGACTTGTCCTTGAACTGCGTCATGCGCTCGACCCAGCCCATCCGCGCGACGCAGTTGAAGATCCAGCCGAGCTCAGTGTGCGCCAAGACGGAAGATTGCGCGAAGATGATCGACTTGTCCGGATCGACGCCGGCCGCGAGATAAGCCGAGGCGATCTCGCGCGTCTGGGCCGCGAGCAGTTTCGGATCCTGAGGCACGGTGATGGCGTGCAGGTCGACGACGCAGAAAATGCAGGGATACTGGTCCTGCATTGCGACGAACTTGACCAGCGCACCGAGATAATTCCCGAGATGGAGCGAACCTGAGGGCTGCACGCCCGAAAACACCCGTTGTGGGCCGGAATACTGGACTGGCGACTGATCTGACATGCGCGGGGACTTATCAGCCCTCGCCGCCCGACGGAATACCCGGCACGCCCTTCTCGCGCCGCAGGGCGCCCTTGATCTCGCCCAGTGTCACCGCCCGCAATGCGAAAGCGGCAAGCCCGTAAAGCACGACGCCGAGCGCGATCACGACCAGCACGGCGACTTCCTTCTTCCACAGTAGCTCAGACAGGAGCGGATACTGCCAGGCGCAAACACCGGCGAAGACGCCCATGATGGCGCTGGCGATGATCAATCGCACCATACGCGACCAGACCCGGCCGCCCATCGTGTAAGCCCCTTCCCGCGCCAGCGCGCTGGCCAGCAGGAAGACGTTTGCCCAGGCGCCAAACGAGGTCGCAATGCCAAGGCCGATCGTGCCGTCCACGCCGACGGTCGGCAGCCAGTACCAGAGCGAGGCGCCGACCACGACCGTGATGACGACCGACACCAGCGAGAACTGCATCGGCCGCTTGGATTTCTGTCGCGCGAAAAACGGCGGCGTGAACACCTTGGCCAGCACGAAGGCCGGCACGCCCCAGGCGAACTGGCGCAGTACTTCGGAGGTGCGCAACGCGTCCGCGCCAGTGAAGGCGCCGCGCGTCACTGTCGCATCGATGATGAAGAAGGGCATGATCAGCAGGGCGACGGCCGCAGGCAATGTGAACGCCATGGAGAGCCCGATGCCGTCGTCCATCGTGCGCGCCGCGCCCTCGTGGTCGTTCTCCGCAAAGTGACGCGACAGACGCGGCACGAGGGCAAGACCCACCGCAACTCCGATAAGTCCAAGCGGCAACTGGTAAAGCCGATCCGAGTTGTAGAGGACACTGCGCGCACCCTCATCCGAACCCGACAGCGCCTGCGTCACCAGTGACGACACCTGAAGCGCGCCGCCCGCAATGGCGCCAGGCACAGCAATCGCCAGCATGCGGCGGACGCCCTTGCTGAGCACCGGCAGGCTTATCCGCAAGTCGACGCCCAGCTTGCGCGCGCCCCACCACAACAGACCGGACTGCAGGAAACCCGAAATCGTCACCGCCGCCGCCGCCCACTCCGCCGCCTGCTGCTGGCTCGGCGCCAGGATAAGCGGGATCAGCGTGCAGACATTGAGCAGGATCGGTGCTGCCGCCGTCAGTGCGAAACGCCCCAGCGTATTGAGCACGCCCGACAGCAGCGACGCCAGCGTCATGAAGACGAGATAGGGCATGGCCAGCTGCGCCATCAGGGTTGCGATCGCGAGCGTGCCCGGATCGTCGAGATAGGCGGACAGCAGCAAGGGCATGATGAAGGGCATCGCAACTTCAATGCCGATCGTGACGATGGCGACGATGGTGAGGATGAAGGCCATCGCCTGCGACGCCATCTTGTCTGCAGCTTCAGCGCCCTCGGTCGCACGTGCCGCAGCGAACACCGGCACGAAGCCCTGCGAGAACGCGCCTTCTGCAAAAAGACGGCGGAACAGGTTCGGCAGCATCTGGGCCGTCGCCCAGCAATCCATCAGCGGCCCCTGCCCGCCAAAGCGCGAGTTCAAGGCCAGGTCGCGCGCGAAGCCGAGCACGCGACTTCCAAGCGTGAAGAAGGTCTGCACAAAGACGTTGCGCGCAAGGGACATGTCGAAAGGCCCGCCTAGCGGTTGAAAGAAGCCGGCGCACGCGCCAGCGTATGGGCCGGAATGCGCGGCGCGTTCGGCGAGTGCGACCGGAGCACTTCTTCAAGCCGCTTGGTCAGGGTCTCATCCATTTCTGTCGGCATCAGTCCGCCGCCCAGCTTCTCGACATAGAAAACGTCGTGCACGCGTTCTCCATAGGCGCCGACATGCGCCGACCGGATCGATAACTTCGCATCGGCGAGTTCCCGCGCGATATCGTATAGCAGGCCGGGTCGATCACGACCCGACACCTCGAGCACGGTCGAATTTGCCGAAGCCGAGCGGTCGATACGCACCAGAGGCGAAATGATGAACGCCGCGAGCCGACGGCTGGCGGCTGGCGCCTTGCCGGGACGTTTTACACCCTCACCGCCCAGCGCGGCGGCACGCAAGTCCGCCACAAGCCGGTCGAGGGCGCTCTGGTGATCGGCACCAAACGCCGCGCCGCGCGAGTCCTGGATATCGAACACGTCGAGCACGCGGCCATCGCCGGCTTCATAGAGGTGCGCCGCCACGATGTTGGCGCCGGCGGCGCTGAGCGCGCCACAAAGGTCTGCAAACAGCGCTTCGCGGTCAGGCGCGGAGATGAGAATTTCGGTCGCCGAACGCACCTTGTCGATATTGGCCGCGACGGTAATGGGCTGGCCAGCGCCTTTGGCCATGGCGGCGGCGTGCCGCGCTTGCGTCTCGACCGGGAAGCCAACCCAGTAAGCCGCTTCCACGGCGGCCAGCAGGGGCGTCGGCCCGATACGGTCGGAGAGCGCACGCCTTGCCTGCTCGGCGCGATCGACGAGCTGAGAGCGAACGCTGTGCTCGTCGGTCCGGCCGCCCCGCAGCGCCGCCTCGGTCGCGTAGTAGAGATCGCGGAGAAGCTGTCCCTTCCACCCATTCCACACACCCGGGCCGACGGCGCGGATATCGGCCACCGTCAGCACCAGCAGCAGTCGCAACCGCTCAAGGTTCCCGACGCGCTCAGCGAATTTGGAGATCGTCTGCGGATCGGAAATATCGCGCCGCTGCGCAGTGTCGCTCATTTCAAGGTGATTTCCGACCAGCCACGCAATGAGCTCGGCCTCATCCTCCGGCACGCCAAGACGCAACGCAGCCGAACGCGCCTGCTTGGCGCCCTCCACTTGCTGGTCGCCTTTGCCCTTGCCGGTGTCGTGCAGCAGCATGGCAAGGAACAGCGCACGCCGATTCAGGATTTTGGGGAAGATCTCGGTCGAGAGCGGATGCAGCTCTTTCTCCGTCCCGCGCGCGATGTCGTGAATGGTAGTCACCGCCATCAACGTGTGCTCGTCCACGGTGAAGTGGTGATACATGTTGAACTGGGTCTGGCCGACGATGCGGCCGAATTCGGGGAGGAACCGGCCCAGCACGCCGGCCTCGTTCATCAGCGGCAGCACGCGGCCCGGATGGTTCTTGCCGCCTACGATGTCCAGAAACATCTGGCGCGACGCCTCATCCGCGCGCGCCTGCCGCGTAACGGCCCACAAGGATCGCCGCGCCGCCGTCATCGCCTCGGGATGGATATCCAGTTGCCGTTCATTCGCGAGCCAGAACAGCCGCATCAGCTTGCTGGTGTCCTTAACGAACATCTCTGCATCGGTGATGGACAGTCTTCCCCCATCAATCGTGAAGCCGTCTTCCTTGATGGGTTTTGCAGCGGCGGCAGGGATGAGGCGCGCACGACCACCAGGGCGTTTCTTCTCATCCACCTCCAGCTTGGCGCACAGGATGCGTGTGAGTGCACCAACTTCCTTCGCCGCGAGAAAGTAGCGCTTCATGAAGCGCTCGACCGCCGTGGCGTTGTTGCGCTCCGTATAGCCCATGCGACGGGCCATTTCCGGCTGCAGATCGAATGACAAGCGCTCTTCGGGGCGCCCGGTGAGAAAGTGCAGATGGCAGCGCACCGTCCACAGGAAGCGCGCCTCTCGCATGAAGATCGCCTTGTCCCCCGGGGTAAATGCGGAGTTGTCGAGCACCTCCTGCAGGCTGACGCCGCCGTGAATGTATTTGGCCAGCCAGAACAGGGTCTGCAGGTCGCGCAGACCTCCCTTGCCGTCCTTTACATGCGGCTCCACGCGGTAACGGCTGTCGCCTTCACGCGCGTGGCGATCGGCGCGCTCCTGCAGCTTGGCGGCGACGAACTCCGCCCCGCGTCCGGCGATGACGTCCTTCTGAAAGCGCTCGCTCAGCTTGTCATGGACGCCCCGGTCACCGAACAGGAAGCGCTTGTCGAGGATTGCGGTGCGGATGGTCACGTCCTCACGCGACAGCTTCACGCACTCGTCGATGGTGCGGAATGCGTGGCCAACCTTCAGGCCCATATCCCACAGCGCATAGAGCATGTATTCGATGACGCTCTCGGCCCAGGCGGTCTGTTTGTAGTTGCGTACGAACAGGAGATCGACGTCGGACGACGGCGCCAGGACGCTGCGCCCATAGCCGCCGACCGCCAAAACCGCCATGCGCTCCGCCTCGGTCGGATTGTGGGCGCGAAAGATGTGGACGACCGTGAAGTCGTAAAGCGCCGACAGCGCTTCATCCATGACGGCGGACAGCAGGGCAGCGGTTTCGAGGCCGTCGGCCCCCTCTTCCAACCTGTCTTGCGCAATCATGCGACCGCGGAAAAGTGCGGCGTGGATCAGATCCAGCGCGCGCTTGCGCTGGGCGACCGGATCGGAGCCATTATCGAGGGCGGCGGCTGTCAGCTGGATCCGCAGCTTGCGGCCATCGACGATATCGGCAATTCGCCATGGACCGGGCTTCACCGGCCCGGACCTGGCCCTTGGCGTTTCGGATGCCGGCACAGCGTCGTTCATGACGCGATCTCTAGCCTTGATTTGCTCAATGCAACAGGCGGCTGTTCAGGCCTCCGGAGATTGCCCTGCGGCCCTCCCCGGGGCAGGTTCCCCTCCGGAACAGGCCGGGGCCACGCGTGGACATCAATCCGCTAGAACTTGCAGCGACGCTGATCACGCTTGCCTGCGTGATCCTCGGGGTCAAACGCAGCCTGTGGCAGTTCCCGGTCGGAATCGTCGGAACGGCGATCTTCTTCATGGTGGTCTGGCAGGCGAACCTCTTGGCGAACGCGGCGCTGCAGATATTCTTCGTTTTCGTGCAGCTCTATGGCTGGTCGTACTGGCTGCGCGGCGACCATGGCAGGCGCCCCCCGATCCGATCGGCCAACTGGGCGCTCGTGGCCGTCTCGGTCGTCATCGCACTCGCGATAGCCATGGCGGGATCATGGGTGTTGACCGCCTACACCGATTTCGACCTCGCCTTTACCGACGCCGCCTCGCTCAGCGTCAGCGTGGTCGCGCAGTACCTGCTCGACCGCAAATACCTCGAGACGTGGCCGGTCTGGCTGGTGGTGAACGTCGCCTCGATCTGGCTCTACGGAAACGCCCATATGTGGTTGTTCACAGGGCTCTACGTGTTCTTCTTCTTCAACGCCTTCTGGGGCTGGTACGAGTGGCGCAAGGCCATGCGCGTCGAGGCAGATAAAGAGGCGGCATGAGCTTTCTGTCGAAACCGCAGCGTGGCCTTGTGCTCGGCAAGTTCATGCCGCCGCATGTCGGTCACGTATATCTGTGCGACTTCGGCCGCGCCTATGTCGAGGAGCTGACCATCCTCGTTTGCTCCCTGCCCGACGATCCCATCCCAGGTCATCTCCGCTTTCAATGGATGAAGGAGCTGTTCCCGACAGCACGTGTCATCCACTGCGAGGAAATCCTCCCCCAAGTGCCGGAGGATGATCCAGAAAATTTCTGGCCACTGTGGAACGACGTGCTGAAGCGCCTCCACGCCGAGCCCATCGACATCATTTTCGCCTCCGAACCCTACGGCCATCGCCTCGCGGCAGAAGCCGGCGCGCGCTTTGTGCCGGTCGATGAAGCGCGCACGGCGTTTCCAATTTCCGCGACCGCCATTCGTCGTGATCCCTATCGCAACTGGCGTTTCCTGCCGGGGCCTGTTCGTCCCTACTATCTCAAGCGTGTTACTCTGTTTGGTGCGGAATCAACTGGAAAATCATCGCTTTCTGCAGAACTGGCGCGGCATTACGAAACCGTGGTGGCCCCTGAATACGGCCGCTTCCACACCGAGGCCTTCGGCTCGGGCGCAACGACGCCGGAAGACATGCGGCAGATCGTGATGGGGCATCTTGCGGGCGTGCAGGCCGCCAGCCTGCGCGCCAACCGTGTGCTGATCGAGGATACAGATCCGGTGTTGACCGCCGTCTGGTCAGACACGCTCGCCGGCTCGCGCGATCCCTGGTTCGACGCCTGTCGCGATTATCCTGATCTCTACCTGCTCTGCGACATCGACCTGCCATGGGTCGATGACGGCACGCGCTATTTCCGCGACCCGGCCGTGCGTCGCAACTTCCAGCGCGCCTGCGAGCGGGAACTCGTCACGCGCGGAGTGAAGTTTGTGCGCATCCAGGGCACGCCTGAACAGCGACGCGCGAAAGCGATCGAAGCTGTCGACGCGCTTCTGCACCCGAACAGCTGACAGCAAAACCAAAACCGGCCAGCCGGGGGAGCGGCTGGCCGGTTGATTGGCTGGGTTCTATCCGGCTTTGGAGGAGGTTCAGGCAACCCCGCCGCCGGTGATGGCCGTCGCCATCACGTAGAACACAGCCGCAACGCCGAACAGGGCGATGGTGAAGGAACCGAGGAAGTTCAGGCCATCGAGCTTCGATTGTTTGATCAGACCGTTCATCGTTTTCTCTTTTCGTTTTCCGTGTGGATCTTGTGTCCACGCTGGTCTTGGGCTTTTCGCGGGTGAGCCTTCTGTCGGGCCGTACCGCCGTCGTCGTGTCGTGGGGTGGTTTGGATCGAGGGGGAGCGCGCCCCCGGGTTAGATCAGGTGCGTGCCGGTGAAGGCCGACGCCATGACTGCGAGAACCGCGGCGACGCTGAAGAGGGCGATGGCGAAGGAGCCGAAGGTGCTCAGGCCGTCGAGCTTCGTTTGTTTGATCAGGCCGTTCATTGTTTTTCTCCGTTTCTTGTTTTTTTCGGCTGCGCCTCTTGGTGGGCCTCGCCGTTGAAGACTTGATTGCAACGCCCGTGCCAGACTTTCTTAACCGTCTGACCTTCTGTTTTTGTTCGCTTTTTCTAGTTTTATCGCCTGAGGCATCAGAGGATGCAGGCGTAATTCACCACATGAACGGCAAGCGACGCCAGTGATGTGGTAAAATTCGCATCGACTTCGATGTCAGGATGGCTGGCGCAAATCCGTCCGGATTTCGCTGGACGCTCAGACCTTGGTCGCGGCCTTCAGGCGATAGACCAGCTCGAGCGCCTCCTTTGGCGTCAGCGTGTCGGGGTCGAGGCCGGCCAGCATCTTATCCGCCTCTGAGGGCGCCGCAGCGTCCGGTTGTTCGGCCACGAAGTTTGCAAACAGCGGCAGCTCTTCCAGACGCTTCGCCCCGCCCTCTTTCGCCTCAAGCTTCTTCAACACGGCCTCGGCCCGCTTCACCGCCGCGCTCGGCAATCCAGCCAGCTTCGCCACCTGCACGCCATACGACCGGTCGGCAGGTCCTTGCTTCACCTCGTGCAGGAACACCAGGTCGCCCTTCCACTCCTGCGCGCGCAAGCTGGCGTTAGCGCAAGCGGCGAGCGTATCAGCGAGGCCTGTCAGCTCGTGATAGTGTGTTGCGAACAGCGCGCGACACTTGTTGATCTCGTGCAGGTGCTCGACCGAGGCCCATGCTATCGCAAGCCCGTCATAGGTCGACGTACCCCTCCCGACCTCATCGAGGATGACGATGGAGTCCTGTGTCGCCTGGTTGAGGATCGCCGCTGTCTCGATCATCTCGACCATGAAGGTGGAGCGCCCGCGCGACAGGTCATCCGATGCGCCAACGCGCGAGAACACACGATCAGCCAGACCCATGCGCAGCCGGCGCGCCGGCACATAGCATCCCGCCTGCGCAAGAATCGCCAGGAGCACGTTCTGGCGCAGGAAGGTCGACTTGCCGGCCATGTTCGGCCCGGTGATCAGCATCAGGCGCGGCCCCGCCGATCCCCGCGCATCAAGTCGGCAGTCGTTCGCTGTAAAGCCCTGCCCGCTCGCGCGCAACGCAGCCTCGACGACCGGATGCCGCGCGCCCTCCGCTTCGAAGACGGCGACGTCCGCAATCTCCGGCCGGACGGCGAAGGCTTCCGCCGCCCATTCCGCATTGCCCGCCGCCACGTCGAGCCGCGCCAGGCCATCAGCCACCAGCGCCAACTCCGGCCCCAGCGCATCGGCCTCCGCCAGAAAGCGGTTGAAAATCTCCATCTCGCGCGCGAGCGCCTCTCCATCGGCGCGCGATATCTTCGCCTCGAGTTCGTTGAGCTCCGTCGTCGAGAACCGCATGGCGTTCGCCATGGTCTGGCGATGGATGAAGGTCGCCGCCAGTGGCGGCTTCATCAGAGCATCGCCGTGTTTCGCATTCACCTCGATGAAGAAACCCAGCACATTGTTGTGCTTGATGCGCAGGCCGGAAATGCCTGTCTCAGTGGCGTAACCCACCTCCAGTCGCGCAATCACGCCGCGCGCGTCTTCCTTGAGAGACCGCGTCTCGTCGAGCGCCGGGTCGTAGCCCGCTGCAATGAATCCACCATCGCGGGCCTGCACGGGTAGCTCCCGCGCCAGCGCCGCCGACACGTGCTGCGTAAACGCCGCCAGCCTCGGCTTGTCCGCCAGCGTCAGCGCCGCACAGGCGGCGGAAATCTCTTCCGGCGGATCATCCTGCGACGAAAGGTCGGCGCAGATCTGCTCCCCCACCGACAGACACGCCGCCAGCGCTGCGAGGTCACGCGGGCCACCCCGGCGCAGCGACAGCCGCATCCGCGCCCGCTCTATGTCGTTCGCTCGCTTCAGCGCATCGCGCGCGAAACTCCGCTTGTCGGTGGCATCGAGAAAGAACGCCACCGCATCCAGACGCCGCTCGATCTCGTCGCGATTGCGGGATGGTCGACCAAGACGCAGCGCCAGCAGCCGCGCGCCGGCGGCAGTCACCGTGCGGTCCACTGCCGCCACCAGCGATCCCTGCCGCACTCCCCGCGTGGATCGCTCAATTTCCAGGCTCGCCCGCGTGGCTGCATCGATTGCGAGAAACGTATCAGGCGCCGTCCGGATCGGCGGATCGAGCCGCGCCTGCCCGCCCGCCTGCGTCACGGCCAGATAGTCGAAAAGCAGCCCACACGCGATCAGCTCGGCCCGCGTGAATGTCCCGAACCCGTCCAGCGTGGAAACACCGTAGGCGTCGCGAAACAGCCGCTCGCCCAGCTTCGCATCCGCCCGCGCATCCGGCCGTGGTGTGAGTGTCAGCCCCTCCGTTGCCCGCGCCACGTCTGGCGCCATCATCACGCTGTCGGCGACCAGCACCTCGCGCGGACCGACCGCGCCGAGAACTTCCTCCAGCGCTGCCGGAGACAGTGGAAACACCTCAAATCGTCCCGTCGACACATCTGCCAGCGCGAGCGCCGCCTCGCGACCTCCGCCGGCCAAGCCGATCGCCGCCAGGCAGTTGGCCGACCGCGCCTCAAGCAGCGATTCCTCGGTAATCGTGCCCGGCGTGACGATCCGCACAATCTCGCGGCGCACCACAGCCTTCGAGCCGCGCTTCTTCGCCTCGGCCGGATCCTCGGTCTGTTCGCAGACCGCCACACGGTAACCGGCCTTGATCAAGCGGGCGAGATAGCCCTCAGCAGCATGATGAGGCACGCCCGCCATCGGAATGGGCTGCCCGTTATGCGCGCCCCGGAACGTCTGTGTGATCCCCAGCGCCTTGCCGGCCTCGATCGCATCCTCGAAGAAAAGCTCGTAGAAATCGCCCATGCGGAAAAACAGCATCGCGTCCGGGTGAGCGCGCTTCATCTCCAGATATTGCGCCATGAACGGCGTTGCCCCCTCGGCTGAGGGCGCGCCGCTGGCGGCAGAGTTCGCACTTTGAGCAACTTCTTGCTCTGGCGTGGTGGAATCCCGTCCCTTCACGCTTGATTCAAACCCCTTTTGCGGCTCAATGCCCGCCAGCCTTAACCAGCCTGTCTCGCCGGGCGTCTGCGCCCCGTCGAGACCACTGCCTAGTGACCTGCGCTGCCGCCCTCAAGTCCTAAAGCCCCCCAGTCCGACATGACAACCAAACGCCCCAGCTTCACCGACGAAGAAGCCCTCGCCTTTCACCGCTATCCACAGCCGGGTAAGCTGTCGATCACGCCAACCAAGCCGATGGCCACGCAGAAGGACCTGTCGCTCGCCTATTCGCCGGGCGTCGCGATCCCTGTGCTTGCGATCGCGAAAGACCCGGAGCTTGCCTACGACTATACCTCGAAGGGCAATATGGTGGCCGTCATCACCAACGGCACGGCGATCCTGGGCCTGGGCGATCTCGGACCAATGGCGTCGAAGCCGGTGATGGAGGGCAAGTCCGTCCTCTTCAAACGCTTCGCAGACGTGGATTCGATCGACATCGAAGTCGACGAGAAAGACCCGCAGAAATTCATCGACTGCGTGCGCGCCATAGGCGCCACCTGGGGCGGCATCAACCTTGAAGACATCAAGGCGCCCGAGTGCTTCATCATCGAGAGCGAGCTGCGCGAAAAGCTCGACATCCCCGTTTTCCACGACGACCAGCACGGTACGGCGATCATCGCCACCGCCGGCTTGATCAACGCGTGCGAGATCACCGGCCGCAAAATGGCCGACGTGAAGGTCGTTATTTCTGGCGCAGGCGCGGCCGGACTGTCGGTCGCCGGGCTGATCCGCCGCCTCGGCGTCAAGCGCGACAACATCCTGATGGTGGACCGCACGGGCGTCATCTATGAAGGCCGCACCGAAGGCATGGACCAGTTCAAGTCCGCGTTCGCCGTGAAGACCAAGAAGCGCACGCTGGCCGAAGCCTTCGAAGGCGCCGACGTGTTCATGGGTCTCTCGGCCAAGGGCGCAGTGACGAAGGACATGGTGAAATCCATGGCCAGAAATCCGATGATCTTCCCGATGGCGAACCCGGATCCCGAGATCACGCCGGAAGAAATTCGTGAAGTGCGCACCGACGCCATCATCGCGACCGGCCGTTCTGACTATCCCAACCAGATCAACAACGTGCTCGGCTTCCCCTACATCTTCCGCGGCGCGCTCGATGTGAGGGCGCGGACCATCAACGAAGAGATGAAAGTCGCCGCCGCCCAGGCTCTCGCCCAGCTCGCGCGCGAAGACGTGCCGGACGAAGTCGCTGCAGCCTATGCCGGCGCACGCCCGAGTTTCGGCCCCGAATACATCATTCCAGCCCCGTTCGATCCGCGGCTGATCTGGTATGTGCCGCCGCTGGTCGCACAGGCGGCTATGGATTCGGGCGTTGCGCGCAAGCCGATCGCCGACATGCAGGCCTATCGCGACAGTCTCGCGCAGCGGCTCGACCCGACCGCATCCTTCCTGCAGCGCATCTACGGCAAGGTCCGCTCCGAGAAGCGCAAGCGCATCGTGTTTGCCGAGGGTGAAGAGCCCGCAGTCATTCGCGCCGCCTGGCAGTTCAAGACGCAGGAACTGGGCGATCCCATCCTCGTCGGTCGCGAGGAGCAAGTGACACGCAACATGCAGCTGCTCGGCATCCCGCCGGGCGAGCTGACCATCATGAATGCGCGCGTGTCGGACCAGAACGAGGTCTACACCGACTTCCTGTACAAGCGTCTGCAGCGCCATGGCTACCTGCAGCGGGACGCCCAACGCCTGATCAATCAGGACCGCAACGTGTTTGGCGCCACCATGGTCGCGCTCGGCCACGCTGATGGCATGGTCACGGGTGTCACGCGCAACTACGCGACCTCGCTGTCGGACGTCATGCTGGCAATCGACAAGCGCGATGACGTGCGCCCGATCGGCGTGTCGATCGTCATCGGCAAGACCGGCCCGATGCTGATCGCTGATACCAGCGTCACCGAAATGCCGAATGCTGCCGACCTCGCCGAGATCGCCATTTCGGCGGCACGCACGGCTGCCAAGCTCGGCTTCACCCCCCGCCTGGCCTTCCTCTCCTACTCGACCTTCGGCAACCCGCCGGGCGAGCGGATGGCGAAAGTCCGGGACGCCGTCGCGCTCCTCGACGCCAAGGGCGATGTCGGCTTCGAGTATGATGGTGAAATGGCCGTTGACGTGGCGCTCTTCCCCGAAGCGCGCCGGCTCTACCCGTTCTGCCGCCTCACGGGGGCGGCCAACGTGCTGGTAATGCCAGCCATCCACTCGGCCGCGATCTCGACCAAGCTCGCAGCAGCTCTGGGCGGCGCGACAGTCATCGGTCCCCTGCTTGTCGGCCTGCGCTCATCGGTGCAGATCGCGCAGCTCGACGCGACCGCGCAGGACTTAGTGAACCTCGCAGCCTTCGCCGCGCACAACACGAACAGCTGAGTTGGACCGCCGGGCTCCCTCACCCTGAGGAGCTGCCGACAGGCGGCGTCTCGAGCGGCCGGCAGTCGCTGCGAAGCAGCGAACTATTCCGCCGCCGCCGGCGGGATCTGCCCGGCAGTGACCGCCTTCGGCAGGCGCGACTGGCGATACCATTCGCCAAGCGTCAGCACGACCGGGATGATGCCGATCAGCGTGACGAGCACGAAGGCTGCGGCAAAGCCCTGGGTGTCGATCATCGCGCCGAGCGCCGGCTTCCCCAGCTGCCCGATCAGCAACGTCAGCGAGCCGAGCAGCGCATACTGAACCGCAGCATAGCGCGGGTTCACGATGCCCGAGAGATAAGCGACATAGGCCACGCTCGCGAAGCCGACGGCGAGATTTTCGCCCATGATCGCCGTGATCAGCCGGGCATTGCGAATGTCCTGCCCGAAGAAGGCAAACAGGCTGTCGAGCCCGACCAGATGCACAAACCCGCTGACGACCGGCCCCTGCACCGCGAGATCGTAGAACAGCAGGTTGGTTGCTGCGGCGAACACGCCGCCGAGGACCAATGAGGGCATCCGCCCGATCAGTTTCAGCAGCACGCCGCCGCCGACAATGCCAACGATCGTGGCCACAACGCCGACCATCTTGGACGCAAGCGCGACTTCGGTCGCCGTGTGTCCCAGCGCTCCGCTCGCCGTACCCATGTAGAAGGGATAGGCGAAAGAGCCCCACACCGAGTCGGTAAAGCGGTAGGTCAGGATGATAGCAAGGGCGAGCAGCGCCACCCATTTCAGCCGCACGATCACATCCACCATGGGCTCGATGATGGACGAGAACATCGTGTCCGCTGCGCCCTGCAGTTTAGGCGACAGCGCCGGCAGCTTCATGTCCGTCGAATGCTTCGCGCGCGTATAGAGCAGCAGCACGCCGCCCATCGCGGGCAACCCGACCGTCGCCAGCACAATAAGCCAGCCGAGATTGGCAATGAACTCACCCGGCTTTGCCGTCTCGGGCGAGGCAATCGCCGCGGACATGAACCAGCCCAGCGTGATGAACGCCCACGCCCATCCGATGAGCACGACAGCCAGCACAAGGTTGCGCCAGCCCTGCGTGAACGTGCCGATCAGCGGCGGCGCCGCCTTCTCGGCAGCCGTCTGCTCCGGCCGGTTCGGCTCGTCGGCCAGCAGGGCCGCGAAGACGGTGATGGCCATCACCACAGCCAGCACGGCTAGCGTGATGTTCCAGCCAATCGCGTCCGACAGCAGCAACGCCCCTGCCCCGCCCACAAAAGCTGCACTGCGGTAGCCGCCCTGATAGAAGGTCGTCAGCGAGTCGAGGTCTTCCGATGACGTCGCCGTCTCGATTCGCCAGGCGTCGACCACGATGTCGAATGTCGCCGACAGGAATGCGCCGACCACCGCGATGATCGCGATGAAGGCAAAGTGCTCGGCCGGGTTCAGCAGGCTGAAGCCGAGGAAACACAGTGCGATGGCGATCTGGATCGGGATGAACCAGCTGCGCCGCAGGCCCATCTTTCCGAAGAACGGCGCGGGCGTGCGATGCAGTGCGGGCGACCACAGGAATTTGAATGAATAGGCGAGACCCGCCCACGCGAACACGCCGATGGTTGCGATCGAAATCTTGTACTCGGTGAACCAGGCATTCAGCGTGCCCGTGATCACCGCGAACGGCAGGCCGGACGCGATGCCCAGCAGCAGCATCACCACCATGCGGCGATCACTGAACAGCCGCTCGCGCATGGAGCGCTTCAGCGGTTCTGCGGCGACGGCGTCGGTCATTCGGCAGCCTGCTTGTGTCGCCCGGCCCAATACGTTGCGAGCTCGCGCAAGCGTGGCGGATCTATCGGCTTCGCCGCCAGCTGCGAGATGCCGGCCCTGCGCGCACGCTCTTCGAGATCAGGGTCGCTATCAGCCGTCAGCGCCACGATCGGCGTCTGCGATGCGGGTCCGGCGAGTGCGCGGATGCGCCGTGTCGCCTCAATCCCGTCCATGACCGGCATGCGGATATCCATGAAGACAACGGCATAGTCGCTTTCGTTCATTCTTTCCAGCGCTTCGGCCCCGGTGCCTGCAGTGTCCACCCGGAACCCGGCCGCCTTCAGGGCGCTACTGGCAAGAAGCGCATTCACGGCGTTGTCGTCCGCCACCAGCACCGCCCCCGCCGTACCCGGTTTGCGCGTGGCTTCCGGCTCGGGAGCAGCCGCGCCCTGCACCGCCAGGCCGACACGCTGGACGATCGAGGTCGCGCGCAGGGGGCGGATCAGATAGCCCGCGCACCCCATGTTGCGGAATTGCTCGATAAGCGCCCGATCGCCGGGCCGCAGCACCACCAATGTCCGCTTCGCCCGGGCAATGGCTTCGATCCGCGCTGGCGCCAGCGCAGCGTCGATTATGACCAGATCCGCCTCTTCCGGCGTCGTTGTGATCGCGCCCTCGCCCGCCAGCGCAGCCATGCAGGCGAGGCTGGATGCCGGCGTCAGTTCGAGCGCAATCCGCAGTGACTGGTGTTGCCGTCTGCGCGGCGCCGACCCCGGGGCTGCGGGAAGCGGCAGTTCAACCACAAACATGGCACCGTGTCCGAAGGCTGACTCAAGACGCACCCTGCCCTTCATTGCCTGGACCAGACGCGAAACGATCGCGAGGCCGAGACCAACGCCGCCATCGCGGCGCGCATCAGCAGCGCTCACCTGCGAGAAGGCCTCGAACAGATGCGCCTTTGCGTGTTCGGGAATCCCCGCGCCGGTGTCGCGCACGACGAGCTCAATCCCCTCACCGCCGGCGCCGGGCCGCGCCTGGATCAGCACCGAACCGTTTTCCGTGAACTTGATGGCGTTGCCCGCAAGGTTGAACAGCACCTGCCGCAACCTGCCCGCGTCTCCCAGCATGCGAGGCGGCAGGTCGGGATGCACGATGGCTGCAATGTCGAGTCCGGCCGCATGCGCGCGCGGGGCCAGTAGTTCGGCCACGTCCTGCACCAGGTCGTACGTGTCGAACGCCGTGACATCGAGCGGAATGTCGCCCGCCTCCATGCGCGAGAAATCAAGCACATTGTTGAGCAGGTCGAGCAGGCGCGCGCCGGATTTGCGGATTGCCTTGGCATAGTCGCGCTGCGCGGCTGATAGCTCTGTCTCCTCCAGCAGCGCCGCCATCCCGAGAATGCCGTTGAGGGGGGTACGGATTTCGTGGCTTACAGCCGCCGTGAAGCGATGCGCTGAATCCAGCGACTCATGTTTCTCGGCCGTCGCCAGACGCACGCCATTGACCGGCGCCGAGACACGCCAGCTGCGCCCTCCCGCATCCACGATCTGCGCTGCAATGTCCACAGCCGGCAGCGCGAAAGGCGCACGCATGTCTTCAGCCAGACCCGAGAGCGGGCTCGCTGCGATTACCACGCTCCCTGCATTGATGGCCAGGGCGGGTCCGGGCCAGCTTCGAGCGACAGCCGCCAGCGCGGCGCCCGCGCCAGCTATCGTGTCTGTCGTATCAGGATCGTTTGGCTTCATCGCGCCGACCCTGTGGCGCCGGGCTAACCAGACGATTAACGCGCTTTCGCTAGCGCGCCATCAGCGACGGCAGCTCGCCAAGATCGCCGCCGGCCTCACGCGCAAAAAGCTTGCGCGCCTGCGGTATCGTTCCGGCGACGGCCATGGCGGCGCCCGCGGCCAGCCGGACCGGCAGGGCCGAGGTGAACGTCCGCGCAAAGCCCTCCATGGCGGCTGCCGTCGCCACCACATCGCCGCGCCGCCAGATCGTATAGGGCGACAACGCGCTCGCCGCTCCGATGTCGAGCCCGGCGCGCGCCGCTTCTCCGATCACATCAACCAGGGCTGCCACGTCCTTGAGACCAAGATTGAGGCCCTGCCCCGCCAGCGGATGAATGACGTGGGCTGCGTCCCCGGCCAGCACGACGCGCTCGCACTCAAAGCGTTCCGCCACATAGAGCCCGATCGGGAATGTGTGGCGCGGTCCAGCAAGCTTCGCGTCCGGCAGGAAAGCCCCTGCCTTCTTCGCGAGTTCAAGCTCGAAATCATGCGGGTCCAGTTCGGCCAAAGCCTGCGCGACGGCCGCCTTCTCCGTCCAGATCAGGTTCGCGCAATTGTCCTTCAGCGGCAACACGGCCATCGGCCCGTTGGGCAGGAAGATCTGCCGCGCGACGCCATTGTGCGGCCGGCCCAGTCTTACCGTCGTGGAGATCGCCGCCGCATCATAGTCATGCCCTTCGAAACGGATGTTCGCCGCCCGCCGCACCAGCGAATTGCGACCGTCGGCGCCAACCACCAGCGGCGCTTCGATGTCGATATCGCCAATTTTCAGCCTCGCGCTCGCTGCGCCAAACGCCGCCTGCGCGATTCTGACGCCCGACAGCAGCTGGATGTTCCCCTCTTTACCAACCGCTCGCGTCAGCGCCGCATTGAGCGCGCCCGCATTCAGCATGTAGCCGAGCACGGGCTCGCTGCAGTCTTCCGCAATGAAGGAGATGCCGCCAACGCGGCCTTCGGCTTCAACTTGCGTGACCGGTTCTGCCTCCGGCAACAACTGGTCCTCGATCCCGAGCGCCCTGAAAATCCGCCAGCACCCATGCGCAATGAAATAAGCCCGCGTGTCTGGCCGGGTCTTGTCCAGCGGCGGGGCGCCATCGACAACGACGACCTCGAACCCCCGCCGTGCCAGCGCCAGCGCCAGCGTCAGGCCCACGGGTCCGCCCCCGGCAATGGCCACGTCGCAGCGGAGGGGTCCTGATGAAGGCTTCATGCCTCCGATGTAGTCCATCACGGCCCCAAAGAAAAAGGGGCGCGGCCGAATGACCACGCCCCCGTTTCGATGTGTTGTCCCTCTCCGGCGCCGGTCCGGCGGAGGGACAGGCTTGCGTCCTACGGGTGGTAGGCTGCTTCGCCATGCTCGTTGATGTCGATGCCTTCTTCCTCGACGTCCGCCTTGACGCGGCCGCCGGTGAGGATTTTGACGACAAACCAGACGATCGTGGAAGCTATGCCCGACCACACCACGGTGATCGCGACGCCTTTGAGCTGCGCGATGACCTGGTCAGTCATCACGTAGGGGAGAGCGTCGCAGGCGCCGAGAGCGCCAGCCGTGCCGTGGGCGCACTTGCTCCAGTCGATCAGGCCGGCCCCGCCGAGGTCAGGGCTAACCAGGAAGCCCGTTGCGATGGCGCCGATGATGCCGCCGATGCCGTGGATACCGAAGGCGTCGAGGCTGTCGTCATACTTCAGCGCGTTCTTGATGACCGAGCAGAAGATCAGGCAGACCGGCGAGACGATGAGACCGAGGATGATTGCGCCAACCGGACCGGCGAAACCGGCGGCGGGCGTGATGGCCACGAGGCCTGCGACGATACCCGAAGCCATGCCCAGCATGGACGGACGGCCGCGCATTGCCCACTCCGCGACGGTCCATGACAGACCCGCAGCGGCGGTGGCGACGAGCGTGTTGATCATCGCAAGACCGGCATAACCGTTCGACTCGAGGTTGGAGCCGGCGTTGAAGCCGAACCAGCCAACCCACAGAAGGCCGGCGCCTGTGAAGGTCCAGACCAGGTTGTGAGGTTGCATCGGCTGTTGCTTGTAGCCAAGGCGTTTGCCGAGGACGAGGCAACCGACGAGGGCTGCGATGCCGGCGTTGATGTGAACCACCGTGCCGCCCGCAAAGTCGAGGGCGCCAGCAGACCAGATGAAGCCAGCGCCGCCATTGATCGCGTCCATCGACTGACCGACCGCCGACGTTGCGCCAGACCACCACCAGACCATGTGCGCGATCGGGTAGTAGGACAGCAGCGGCCACAGGAAGGCAAAGATCACCACGCCCGCGAATTTCACGCGCTCAGCCACGCCGCCGAGAACCAGCGCTGCGGTGATGCAGGCGAAGGTCATCTGGAAGCAGACGAACACAAGTTCCGGGAAGATCGCGTCCGGCGTAAACGATTCGACATTTGAACCGACGCCGACGCCCGCAAGGAACAGCTTGCTGATCCCGCCAATAAAGGGATTCAACCCCTCAGGTCCGCCCGTGAAAGCCAGCGAGTAGCCCCAGAACACCCAGGAGATCATGCCGATCACGGTCACGACCGAGATCTGCATCAGCATGGACAGCATGTTTTTCGTGCGGACGAGGCCGCCGTAGAACAGGGCGAGCCCTGGCAGGATCATCAACAGGACGAGGATCGTCGAGACCAGCATCCAGGTCGTGTCGCCCTTGTCGACGAACGGCACGGTCTGGTCGGCGGCGGCTTCTTCGGCAGGCGCCGCGTCCGGCGCAGCTGCCTCAACTGGCGCAGCAGCATCAGGCACCGCCGTCGCCGGCGCTTCCACCACGGGAGGCGCTTCCGGCGTCGGCTGGGCCAGGGCTGGGCTCAGCGTTGAGAACATGAATGCAGCTGCGATTGCAGCCATACCGGCCTTCAGACCGGCCCCCCAAAGCGAAAGTCGATCTAATCGACTGATTTTATTCGCCATTTGTTTCCCCTGAGGTTGGCTAGCAACCGGCGCACAAGAACACACCTGCGACCCGGCAAGACCGCCCCTCGCAGATGCGAAATCGATAGGGGCTTCCGGCTGCCCAATGGACAAGCAAAGGCCCCTGCGGCTTTCTGGACTCGCTCGCAGATGCACAATTGTTAGGCGCCGGCCCGGCGGCTCGCTTCCGTTCAGGGCAATCCAATCCGTCGGGACCGCCTCTTAGATGCGCGTTCGTGCGTCAGCCGCGAAGCGCGCTGGGCACGTTCATTGACCGCCGCAAGGCCGGATCATGGGGATAGGTCCCGGATGCGCCTCCATGCGTCCGGGACCCTTTTTTGGCGTGCGCCCTGCCTCAATTCAGAACGCCGCGGTAACGATTTTTTCCCGTTGGTGTCCTGTAGATAAGGCCATTTGGTAGCAGCCCGTTAAGGCTGCCCGCGCCAGTGTCTTTGGGCGCTATCAATCCTGTTTTCTGCAAGGACAACGGCATGCCGCATCCCCGTGCGCCCCATTCCGAGGACGACGGCTACGAGGCCCAGGGGTCTCGTGGGTTTAGCCGCTTTCTCAGCGGACTGGCGGCGTTCTCTGTCGGCGTGTTCATTTGCGGTGCCTGCTCGTCCTATTCGGCTGGCGATCCAAGCTTCAACATGGCGGTCGCCCGCGTGCGCGATGTCGGAACCGGGCTGATCAGCGAAGCGTCTCCCGAGAACATGTTCGGCATCGTCGGCGCCAGCCTTGGCGACGTGCTGATGCAGGGCTTCGGCTGGACGGCGATCCTGCTCGGCTTTGGCCTGATGATCGGCGGCGTCCGCCGCGCCTTCGGCATTGGCCAGCAGGATCCTGCGTCCTGGATGTGGGGGCTCGCCGCCATCCTGTTCGCGGCCTGCTGCCTCGCGGAATGGCCGATCCCCAAATCGTGGGACATGTCGGCTGGTCTGGGCGGCGTCGTTGGCGAAGTGATGCTGGTCGTGACAGCAACACCCTTCGCAGCGCTGAAGATACCCGAACCGCAGGTCTGGGCCTCCGCCCTCGCCGGTCTCTGCGCCATTCTGTTCGCTGCAATGGCGATGGGCATGGGCGCCAGCGACGCCACCTCGCTGTGGCGCGCTCTCACCAGGAAACCCGAACCCCAACCCGAGTTCGGCCATCAGCCGAACATTGCCGGCGTACCCGCCCTCGCCTCGCGCCCGGTCGCGAATGCCGGCCTGCTTGAAGGCGTGATGCGCCTGCTGGGTCACAAGCCCAAGGAAGTCATCGAGCCGATCGTCTTCACCGAGGATGACGGCTTCGCGGATGGCGAGCGCGGTTTCTTCACCGCCGTCGAGAACTCCGAAACCGCGAACCGCCAGCGCCCCATCGTCCCGCGCGTGCTCGAAGGCCGCCCTGTTCCGGCCGAACCCACCTCCGCAGCTGCGCCCGTCCCGCCTGCCTCGCCGCGCACGGTTCAACGCCCCGCCTCGCCCGCCAGCCAAGGCAGCGCAGTCCGCGCGCCCACCACCAGCACCGGCGCGACACAGTCGGCCCGCGTGCGCGACGCCAACAGCGCCGTGCCGCCGATCGAGCTACTCGACGTCCCGCCGGCCCGCCGCTCGGAAGTCGACGAAGCCCGACTGCTCGACATGGCCGACCGCCTCGGCGGCGTGCTCACCGAGTTCGGCGTCAAGGGTCGCATCACCGAAGTCCGTCCCGGCCCTGTCGTCACGCTATTCGAACTTGAACCGGCCGCCGGCGTACGTTCGTCAAAGGTCATCGCGCTCGCCGAAGATATTGCGCGCGCCATGTCCGCGACCTCTGCGCGCGTCGCCGTCATCCCCGGCCGTAACGCCATTGGCATCGAACTGCCAAACCCGACGCGCGAGACGGTCTATCTCCGCGACCTGCTTACCGCGAACGAATTCACACGCTCACGCGCCGCCCTGCCCCTCGCACTCGGCGAGAGCATCGAGGGCCAGCCCCAGATCGGCGATCTCGGCAAGATGCCTCACCTGCTCATCGCCGGCACCACCGGCTCGGGCAAGTCGGTCGGCATCAACGCGATGATCCTGTCGCTGATGTTCAAGCTGCCGCCCGAGAAGTGCCGCTTCATCATGATCGACCCGAAAATGCTGGAACTCTCGATCTACGAGGGCATCCCGCACCTTCTGGCGCCGGTCGTCACTGATCCGCAGAAGGCCGTACTGGCCCTCAAATGGGTCGTGCGCGAAATGGAGAGCCGCTACGAGATCATGTCCAAGATGGGCGTGCGCAACCTCGCGGGCTTCAACCAGAAGGCCGAGGAAGCCGCAGCGAAGGGCGAGCATCTCACCCGCCAGGTGCAGACCGGCTGGAACAAGGAGACCGGCGAGCCGATCTTCGAGAACGAGGCAATGAAGCCCGAGCCGATGCCGCACATCGTGGTCATCATCGACGAGATGGCTGACCTGATGCTCGTCGCCGGCAAGGACATCGAGGGCGCCGTGCAGCGTATCGCCCAGATGGCGCGCGCCGCCGGCATCCACCTCATCACCGCGACGCAGCGTCCCTCGGTCGACGTCATCACCGGTACGATCAAGGCGAACTTCCCGACCCGTATCTCGTACATGGTCACCACCAAGATCGACTCGCGCACCATTCTCGGCGAGCAGGGCGCCGAACAACTGCTCGGCATGGGCGACCTTCTCTGGATGCAGTCGGGCGGCAAGATTTCCCGCGTGCATGGCCCGTTCGTGAAGGACGAGGAAGTCGAGCGCGTCGTGAACTGGCTCAAGGATCAGGGCCAGCCGCAATACGTGGAAGGCATCACCGACGACGTCGAAGAAGAAGCCTCGGTGGCGGACGCTGCGTTCGGCGTCAAATCGGGCGATCCGGAAGAAGACATGTACCGCGATGCCGTCGCCGCCGTAGTGCGCGACAAGCGCCCCACCACCTCCTACGTCCAGCGCGTCCTGCGCGTCGGCTACAACCGTGCCGCTTCAATGATCGAGCGCATGGAGCGCGAAGGCGTCATCTCGGCCGCCGACCATTCCGGCAAGCGCCAGATCCTCTCGCGAGATGGCCGCACTTCAGACTCGTCGCACGAGGACGCTGCCTGACGAAACGTCAGTACGCGGATTGAAATGCGGACAGTAAGGAAAGCCGGCTCGTTGAGCCGGCTTTTCTATTTCTCGGCTTCAGCCGTCGCCTTGCGCTGCGCCGTACGCTTGGCGCGAGCGGCGGCGATGTCTTTCGCGCGGGCGGCTTTCTTTTCTGAAGACGCGGCGGAATCTACGCCGCGACGGACGATCAGCGCGTCAGCGATGATCGGTAGAAGGCGTTCTGCCTCGGCTTGCTGCTTGGACGCAGGCCCCTTCGCGATGCGCGTTGCATTGGTCTGAAGATTTTCGAGTTCGTCCTCGGACATTCCAGGGATCAGCGTTTCAATTGACATAGGGGCCTCCGGGCGGCGCCCCCCGCGCGGCCCTTGTCCGCGCTCCGAAAGAACGACATACCTCAAAATGCGCCCCGAACGCTCCGGAATCAAGCCAGAGCGGCTTCCGCTGAACGCTTTTGCTATCCGCTTTGAAATGGGGTATAGGGACCAGATCGAGTTTACGGCCGACGACTTGGCCCGCCCTGCCCTTATTGGCTCCCGGCGCCCGCTGACGACATCCACCCACACTTGATTGTCCCAAAAGGCGGATCGCGTGCGCGCGGACGCCGTCACGTAATGTTTCAAGGAAGACTATAATGGCTACGGGTACTGTTAAGTGGTTCAACACCACCAAAGGCTACGGCTTCATCCAGCCGGATAACGGCGCGAAAGACGTGTTCGTCCACATCAGCGCTGTCGAAGCGGCCGGCCTCCGCAGCCTCGCTGACGGTCAGAAGATCACGTTCGAAGAACAAGCCGACAAACGCTCGGGCAAAATGTCGGCCGTGAACCTGCGCGTCAGCTAATCGCTGCAGCAATCAACTGCCTGTCAGCGTGCGCGTGCAGCCGCGCCGATTACGGGCGGGAAATAAAAAGCCGGTCCCGTCGGGACCGGCTTTTTTGTTGCCCTCCAAAGCGAAGCCTGCCGCGCATTGCGCGCCTTCGACGCCATGTCTAAAGATCCTGCTTGCCTTGGACATTGGGGAGACAGGATGAGACGGACCACCGCCTGCTGCCTGATGATCGCGAGCCTTACCTTCCCCGGCCTCTTGGCTGCGCTGCCGCCTTCTGCGCACGCCGAACCACAATCGCCAGCCGCGACAGACGCAACATCGGACCCGACCCTTCGTCCCAACACGCCCCTGCCCGCCTATCCGCGTGAATCGCGCCCGAAGAAGGAAGCCGGTGTGGTGCGGATAAAGCTCTGCGTCGAAGCCGACGGCCAGGTCAGCAAGGCGGACCTCGCCCAGACCAGCGGCTTTGCCAATCTCGACAATGCCGTGCTGAAATGGGCGAAAGGCCTCCAGCTCAATCCGGCAATGAAGGCCTCAACGCCTGTCGCCGTCTGCAACTTTCCGATGAAGTACGAGTTCCAGGTGACCAAGAGTCCCGACCGGCAGCAGCAGACGAACAACGCATTCGACATCGGCCCCGCCACCGGCCTCGCATCAGGCCCGTAGGACGAGTCGCAACGCGTGAGGGCCGCTTTCGTCTAGAGATTGCAGATCGTCACCTTGAAAGCGCCGACGCAGTAGAACGTTTTCTCGCCCACCGTCGCCACATGGCTGACAGCAATCGCCCAGTCGCGCGACTCCTCGTGTGTAACATCAGGCATCGTCTCTCCCGGCTTCAGATGCGCGCGCGCATATTCCTTGAGACCTTCCTCGACACCATCGCGCATCTTCTGCAGCGGCGGCTTCAGCCACACGCCGGCAGCCACCACCGCCACGAGGATGATCCCGACCACTGTGA
>JBBATZ010000034.1:0-45866 GCA_040398425.1 Hyphomonadaceae bacterium | reverse complement strand
GATCATCTTCGCGACATTCCCGCTATTCCGCTGGCGGCCATTCTAGGGCGACTAGCCGATCGTCTTCACCCGCGTCACAGCATACTTCCACGCAGCAATGCGCGATTCTCGTTCTTCCGCCGCCATCACCGGCGCGAACTTGCGGTCGAGCTTCCACACAGATGCCGCCTCTTTAAGCGAGGCAAACTCGCCAGCTCCAACGCCCGCCAGGATTGCTGCGCCCAGCACCGTCGTCTCGACATTCTTCGGACGCACAACTTCGATGGCGAGCACATCTGCCATGAACTGTAGCAGCCAGTCATTCCGAGACATGCCGCCATCGACGCGCAGGCGCTGCGGCGCAACGCCGTCTTTCGCCATGGCTTCGAGCAGCTCCACAGTCTGGAACGCCGCACTCTCCAGCGCCGCCCGCGCGATATGCGCGATCGTCGATCCGCGCTGCAGCCCGAGGATCGCCCCGCGCGCATCCGAGTCCCAATGCGGAGCGCCAAGTCCGGTGAACGCCGGCACCAGGTGCACGCCCGCCGTATCGGAGATGCCCGCCGCGAGTTCACCCGCATGCGCGCCATCGCGAATGATTTTAAGCTCGTCGCGCAGCCACTGGATCGTCGAGCCCGCGGACAGGATAGATCCTTCGAGGGCATAGGTCGTCTTGCCAGCAACCTGATAGGCGATCGTCCCCAGCAGCCGCGATTTCGACCGCATCAGCTCCGTGCCGGTATTCAGCACAAGGAAGCCGCCGGTGCCGTAGGTGGATTTCACTTCGCCCGCCGCGAAACACGCTTGCCCCACCAGCGCCGCTTGCTGGTCGCCCGCAACGCCCCGGATCGGCAGGCTCGGTCCGAAGATATCGCTGACACCGTAATCTGCCGCACTGTCCTTCACCTCAGGCAGCAGACCCATCGGCACATTGAAGAGCTCGCACAGCTCCGCATCCCATCTTCCAGTGCGAATGTCGTACAGCGATGTCCGCGACGCATTCGTTGCGTCGGTCGCATGCACCTGCCCGCCCGTCAGACGCCAGATCAGGAAACAGTCGATCGTCCCTGCAGCCAGCTCGCCGCGCCTCGCCCTTTCCCGTGCGCCAGGAACAGCATCCAGTATCCATGCGATCTTCGACGCCGAGAAATACGGATCGAGCACCAGTCCCGTCCGCTCGGCCACGATCGCTTGATGCCCGCCCGACGCCAGAGCCTGCGTCCGCTGCGCCGTGCGCCTGTCCTGCCAGACGATCGCGTTGTGGATCGCCTCGCCCGTCTTGCGATCCCACACCACCACCGTCTCGCGCTGGTTCGTCACGCCGATGGCAGCAACCTTGTGATCGCCCAGCCGTTCCAGCGCCTGCTCCGCCGTCCGCCGCTGCGTTCGCCAGATCGCCTCGGGATCGTGCTCCACCCATCCCGATTGCGGGAATATCTGCGGGAACTCCTCCTGCGCCGAGGCAATCACCTGCCCGTCCAGCCCGATCGCCATCGCGCGGCTCGACGTCGTGCCCTGGTCGAGAGCGAGGATCACGCCGGTCATGTGCGTCTCCGCTCGAACTGGATGGTTGCCACGTTCTTGTAGACCGACCGGACGCGCTGGCGGAAACCGAACTTCTCCGCCAATCTGATCGACGGCGTGTTATCCGGATCGATCAGCGCCACCACGCACGGCGCGTTGAACACATCCCGCTCCCAGTCCAGCACCGCCGCCAGCGCCTCGCTCGCATAACCCTTGCCGTGCGCATCCGGCATCAGCGCCCAGCCCAGCTCGCGGTCATCCCCGAACGGCGGATCAATCTCGCGCTTCGCATCCATGATCCCGATCTCGCCGACCAGCTTGCCCGAAGCCTTCTCCTCGATCACCCAGAACCCATGCCCCAGCAGCACCCACGAGCCGGCATAGCGCTGCACCCGCTGCCACACTTCTTCCTGCGTGTAAGACCGTCCACCAATGAAGCGCGTCACGATCGGATCGTTCCACAGCGGCAGGCAGGCCGCGAGATCGTCAGCCCGATGCCCGCGCAGGCGTAGCCGCTCCGTCTCCACCACGGGAGCAAACCTATGCACGCTGGAAGTCATGCACCGCTCCCAGGCCCAGCACCTGTCCGATCTCGTCCAGCGCCGTCCGCGACTCGCGCAGCAGCGCCGGATCAGCCAGATCCTTCAGCTCGACCCGATCGCGATAGTTGCGCCGCACCACGTCTTCAAGCGCGTCCACCTTCGCTTCGTCCAGGATCACGCCCGCGCCGAGCGCTGCGATCTCTGCCTCGGTCAGAACGACGCGCAAACGTAAGCACGCCGGTCCGCCGCCATTGCGCATCGACTGGCGCAAATCGAGATAGTGCGCCTCCCGGATCGGCCCGTTGCTCGCCAGCACGCGATCGACAAACGCCTTCGCGCGCAGCGTCTCTGCCACCTCATGCGGCAACACCAGCGCCATGGCGCCCGAAGGCAACGTTACAATCTGCGAATTGAACAGGTAGGATTTCACCGCCTCCTCAAGCGTCAGTTCATCCACGGCGGCCTCGAGAAATACAGGCGCAAACCCGCGCGCCTCACCCGCGCGCTTCAGCCCCTCGATCAGCGCCTCCTTCTGCGCGAACGCCTCGCCATGGAACATCAACACCGGCCCGTTCGACACGGCGACCACATCATTGTGAAACGCGCCTGAATCAATCGCCCCGCGTGACTGCTGCGTCAGCAAGGCTCCGCCGCCCGTCCACAGGTCGTGCTGGGTCGCCACGATGTGGCACGCTTCCATCGACTGCCGCGCCCGAAACTTTCCACCACCATCCTTCGCGAACGAAGACTGCCCGTAGACGAACACCTCGACGCCGCGCTCACCGTGAGCCGACGTCAGCCGGCAATGGTTCGCCGCCCCCTCATCGCCAAACGTCGCGAACGGCACGGGCTCATGCACAACGAACTGCTTCTCGTCGGCGAAAATCGCCTTCAGCACGCGTGACGTCGTTTCCGCCTCGATGGCGCGATGGAAGTGCGAGACCATGTTGGCGGGTGTGAAGTGAACGCGCCCATCGCCAGTGTCGGCCGAAGGCGACACAGTTGCTGCGTTCGCCGTCCACATCGCGGCCGCCGACGACACATTCGCTAGCAACAACGGGTTGGCCCGCGCCGCCGTCGCCACGACATGCTCATCGCTGCCGCTGAACCCCATCCGCCGCAGGCTGGGCAGATGCGGTCGCTCATGCGGCGGCAACACGGCCTGCACCAGTCCCTGGCGCAACATCCAGCGCATCTTCGCGAGGCCCTGCAAAGCGCCCTCGCGCGGATTAGCTGGCAGCCCCTCATTGGCCGCCGCCGCGAGATTGCCGTGCGCCAGCCCCGCATAGTTGTGCGTCGGGCCGACCAGCCCGTCGAAATTGACTTCAACCGCCGCGCCAGCCTCGCTCATGGCTTCAGCCCCACGATTGCTTCGTCATCTTTGACCGCGCCCGGTGCGATCAGGCTCGCCATCGGCCACGCCGCGTAGTCCGCAGCGTAGTATCCGGCGGGACGATGATTGCCCGATTGCCCCACGCCGCCAAACGGCGCCGAGCCAGATGCGCCCGTCGTCTGCCGGTTCCAGTTGAGCACGCCCGCGCGCACCTCCGCCTCGAACGTCGCAAACAGCTCTGCGCTGTCGGAAATCAATCCCGCCGCGAGACCGAACTTCGTGTTGTTCGCTTCCTCCAAAGCTGCATCGAAATCCGCGACGCGGATAACCTGCAGCAACGGTCCGAATACTTCCTCATCCTTGCGCGAGGCTATCCCCGTCACATCGATCAATCCGGGCGCGACATAGGCCGGACCTATATCCAGCCGCTTGGCCTCGCGGATCACCACGCCGCCCGCTTTGATCCAGCCCGCCTGCGCCGCAAGCACCGCATCCGTCGCGTGGGCCGAAATCAGGGGACCGATGAAGGGCTGCGGCTGAGCATCCGGCCGATCCACCACAACGCGATCAATCAGGCGCACCAGCGCCTCGATCACCTTGTCGCCCTCCGGGCCCGCCTTCACGATAAGCCGACGCGAACACGTGCAGCGCTGGCCCGACGTGATGTAAGCCGACTTCACGATCAGCTTCGCAGCCGACTCCAGATCGGCCGCATCCCACACCACCAGCGGATTGTTTCCGCCAAGTTCCAGCGCGACAATCTTCTCCAGTCGCCCGCCCAGAGCGCGATGGATTGCACGTCCCGCCGGCACGCCGCCGGTGAAAAGCACGCCATCGACGCCCTCGTGCGCCACCAGCAATTCGGCCGGCGCTCGCGCGCCCTGCAGCAGATTGATCACCCCCGCCGGAAGCCCAGCCTCCTGCCACAGCCGCAACGTGAACTCCGCCACTTCCGGCGTCTGCTCAGAAGGCTTGAAGATCACGGTATTGCCCGCGATCAGCGCCGGCATGATATGCCCGTTCGGCAGATGGCCCGGGAAGTTGAACGGCCCAAGCACGGCCATCACGCCATGCGGATGATGACTGATCCGCGCGATGTAAGCACCGGCTGCCGCTTCCTTCAGAGGCGTGCGTTCGGCATATGCCTTCACCGACAGCTCCGCCTTGCCCACCATCGCTGCGGCTTCGGTCGCCGCATCCCACAACGGTTTGCCGGTCGCGCGCGAGATCACCGCCGCCATGTCCGCCTTGTGCGCATCCACCAGCTTTGCAAATGCGCGCACCACAGCAATGCGCTCATCCATCGACCTGCGCCGCCACGCCGGCAACGCCGCACGCGCCGCTGAAACTGCCGCTTCAACATCAGCGGCGCTTGCTTCATGGCCGCGCCAGACTTCAAGTCCATCCGCGGACGCGATCGACGCAAACTCCGGCCCGCCGCCCTTGAGCCAACGCCCGTTGATGAAGCATTCACCCGTGAACGCCGGCAATGTCATGGGCGCGATCCTTTCAGCCGGTAAACCATCACAGTGTCGCTCATACCCGCACCAATCCGCGCGAGCACAGGCGCCGGATCATCGCTCGCCGCAAATTGCGTCACAGCAAACTGCGCCAGACCCGGATTAGCGATCAGCGCCGCCTCCGGCTTAGGTCCAGCGGCGAACTCAGCGCCCGTCATCCGGCGCGCCTCGCGCACTGTGTCGACATGGTCGATGAAGGCTTCGACCGTCGGTCCCGCATCGAAGATGTCGACCACATCATTATATCGGAACCCCTGCGCCTTCAGCATGGCGAGCGCCGGCTCTGCGTCCGGATGCGGCCGTGCGATCACGTTGCGCGCTTCGTCCGGCAACAGCGACGTGTAGATCGGATAACGCGGCATCAGGTCAGCAATGAAGCGATGATCCCGCGCACTCAGTGTATCCGCGGCGCGATACTCCATCTTGAAGAACTTGGCGCCGACAGCATCCCAGAACGGCGATCGCCCCTCGCTGTCGGTAAAGCCGCGTATCTCAGCCATCGCCTTGGTGCCGAAGCGGATCGGATCGGCCGCGATCAGCATCAGCCGCGCAAACGACAATAACCGCCCTCGCCCACCACCACGCGCCTTGCGCTCGATGAACAGCGTGCCGAGCTCTGAGTCGCCGTGATAGTCATTCACCAGGAAAAGGAGATCGAGCTCAACCTTAACGTCCTGCTCCGGCGACACCTTGGCGTCGCGCGAAATCCGGTAGGAATAAAACGGCCGCTCGACCCCGAGATTGGTGAAGATGCTCGCCGTGCCGAGCAACTCGCCCTCTTCTTCCATGATCAGGAAATAGCACTCGTTCTGTGGCGCGATGGAGGGCCTTGCAAACGCGGCTAGCGACCGCTCGATCCTTGCGGCCATTGCCTCACGCGAGGCGGGCATGGTCAACATCCCCGGATCGACGCGCGCGATCATTCCGTCGAGCCTGTCGAGGTCGCTGAGCTTGGCCGGGCGGACAATGGTTGAGGTCATATTCTGCCTTAACTCTCGGCGGCGAACTGCGCCAGAGTCTCCTCGTCGAAGGCGTTTACCGCAGTGCGCAATTCATCCGTGCTGACACCGCGTCCGCTCGCCTTGACGTAGAATGTCTCCTGCGTCAGCCGACCATAGCTGCCCGCTTGGGAGGCGGTGTTCCAGTCTTCCACGATGATCGCATACCCTTCGCGACGGCGACGGGAATATCCATCCGCTGTCTCTCGGTTGAATTCCGATGTGCTGACGCCTCCAAAACCGATCACCTGGGCAATCGAAGGCGAATATGTGATCTGCAGCGTCAGGCTGCGTCCACCGTCGCGATACTCGGCTTCCAGCCTCACCGTCCGCTGTCCCGGCTGCCCACTGCGCTCCACGCCAGTGGCGACGCGCATCAGACCCGCCATCGTTTCCGGCGCCACGCCGCGCAAATCGCTGCCTGCAGGGCGTGGCGGGCGCGCTGAATCTGGTCGCGACTGCGCATTCGTCGGCAGGGTCGTCTCGACCTGTATAGGCGGAGCCTGATCGACAAATGGCAGGCGCGGCAGGTTGGGAAACAGTTTGGCATTCGGGCCGATCGCCGCCATCGCAGCTGCACCGACAACAAGTGCAACCGCAATCGCGGCGAAGGTGGTCACAATCGCGTAGTTCAGCGCGGCCTTAGGCTCGGGGTGCATAACCTTCGGGGCGCCGACAAAGAGGAGGTAGAGACTGTAGGCTCCAGCCATCAGCGCAAAAACCTGTAGCGCGGGCGCGGCTGCCAGAATGCCCGCGACCAGAGCCGCGGTGACCGAATAAGCGGACAGCTTGAACGCTTGTCGGTAGTTCTTCGTCGCGCCGAACCGGGGCGCCAGCCAGTTTATGATCGCTGCGAACGCAAACACGCCCCCAATCGTCATTACAAAAAAGATGAAGGCCGACAGCAGCACGCCCAGGATAGGCGCCCGCACCCATTCCCCGCCTGCCTGAACGCCCACCACGGCCAGCGCGATGATGATCGCCAGGGTCGGGATCGCGGCCAGCGGCGCCACATAGCGAAGGGCCAGACGCCTCGGCTCGACCTCCTCCTGGTCGATCACGTCCCACTCGGTCGCGGGCCGGAGCAGCAGGTTTTTGACCCGTGCGATCAGCGCGAGCATGAGGCGTCCTTGTCGATCATGCGGGAACCCTAGCCGGGACAAGGGCGGTTTCAAATGCTTGCGGGGGCCGGGATTTTCCGCGTAAGCGACGTTACGCCTCTTGGCGACTCGTGATGTCGTCGTGTAATGGCGGTGGAAACTTGCCAGTTTCTCAAGGTCGACGGAGCCCTGACATGGACGCGAGCGCGACCCATGACCTTCCCCACCGGCGTGACCCCACATCGGAGGAAAAAAGGCTTACTTTCTGGGCCTTGATCATCGTTTTCCTGCTGAGCGCGCTCGACCAGACCATCGTGTCGACCGCCATGCCGACCATCATCCAGCAACTCAACGGGCTGGAACTCTACGCCTGGGTTACCACCAGCTACCTTCTGACCTCGACCGTCATGGTCCCCATCTGGGGCAAGCTCGGCGACCTCTATGGCCGCAAGCTGATCCTGGTCATCGGAATCCTCATCTTTGTCGCAGGGTCATGGCTGTGCGGCCTGTCGGGGGAGTTCGGCGGCGACGGCATGATGCAGCTGATCATCTTCCGCGGCATCCAGGGAGTGGGCGGAGGCGCACTGTTCACCACCGCCTTCGCCACAATCGCCGACCTCTTCCCGCCGCGGGAACGCGCGAAATATGCGGGCATGTTCGGAGCGGTGTTTGGCCTCGCGAGCGTCGTCGGGCCGATTGTGGGTGGATATTTCACGGACCACGGCACGACGACGATTGGCGGCATCCACATCGACGGATGGCGCTGGTGTTTCTACATCAACCTGCCGACCTCGGTAATCGCGCTGACGATGATCTCGCTGAAGATGCCGAACCTCGGACATACCGGCGGCGGCAAGATCGACTGGCTTGGCGGCGTGTTTGTCGTGCTCGCGATTGGAGCCGTCATGCTCGCCATGACCTGGGGAAATGAGAAAGGCTGGCTGCATCAGGACATCCTGATGCTCTTCGCGTTCGCAATCGTCACCGGCGCAATCTTCATTTACATTGAATCGAAGCACCCTGAGCCCATCCTGCCGCTCGCCCTGTTCAAGGTACGTGCGTTCACGACATCTACCATCGCCTCATTCATAATCGCGATGGCGTTCATGGGCACGATTGTCTACCTGCCGCTCTATCTTCAACTCGGGCTTGGATTTCAGGCGACCAATAGCGGTCTGTTGCTGTTGCCGCTGATGGTCGGACTCATCGTGGCTGCGACCTTGTCCGGCCGCTATGTAACGAACACAGGCAAGTACAAGAGCGTCATGCTGATCGGCGCCTGCCTGCAGTTTGTCGGCATATTCCTGATGTCGCGGCTGGACACGAACGCGAGCCAGTTTGACGTGATCTGGCGTCTCTTCGTTCTCGGCATTGGCCTTGGCCCGTCGCAAAGCCTTTTCAACATGGTCTCACAGAGCGCGGCGCCGATGAAACAGATCGGCGTAGCAACGTCGACGACCATGTTCCTCCGTCAGTGCGGTGGTATGGTTGGCGTCTCGATCTTTGGGGCGATGCTTCTCGCCAAAATGACGGAATCGATAACCGCCGTGAACCCGGGCGCCCACGTCAACATCGGCGAGATGCAGCGCATGGCGATGATGTCCTCGGAAAGCGGTACGGACATGCCGCCGATGATGAAAGCTTTCATCGCCAAGACGATCGCGGACGCGATGAGCTACATCTTCCTCGGAAGCCTTGCGATCGTCGCATGTGCCTTTGTTGCGATCCTGTTCATCCCGCAGATCCAGCTACGAGGTCGTGGCCCGAGCGACGAAAAAGCGCCGGAAGCAGCGCCCGCTCATTAGGGCTTTCGAACGGCCGGGCGGGCAACGCGGTAGAGGCTAAGCGGGGATTTGCTGATATCGACTGGCTGGAGCCAGGCCTGATGGTCGCACCGACCCGGCATCGCATACGCGTACGAGGCGCTTCGCATTGTCAGGCTCGCTGAAGTTCTGCGCCGGCGTGGCGGCCGATGACCCACCGCAAAGTATGAGTGCGGCCAGCACCCACCTCGGAAGCCACGCGACTCTATAGCTGTCCAGCGTGAAATTGATGGTCGCCCTCAGTCCCTGAAACTGCGAACGAACCGGCGAGCCGGACATCAGTGTTCACAAAAATCCTGCTTATGGGCCTGCGCCACCGTGCGAACACCATTGCCGCAATCATGTAGCCGCGCCGCCCAATAACAGCCGCAGCGGCATCTGACAAAGACAGTCAAGCGGGAACACAAACCCGCGAGTCGGCCGCCCCACCTCACCGATCCCCAGTGTGTGCGCGGCCTGGAGGGACCCATGACTTTCCGGACGATCGCGCGCCTCAGCATTCTTTCGGCCATCGCGCTGGCTGGAGTTGGCGCGGCGAACGCAGACGTTTTCATGAAGGTACCGTCGCTCAAAGGCGCCTCGACCCAACGGGGCTTTGAAGGCCAGATCGCCGTCACGGGCGCAAGCATGAGTGTGACCAGCTACACCGTGCCGAGTGCGGATGGCGGGACAGAGGTAACGCGCACCACGACTGTCGGACCGATCTACATCACGAAAACGCCGGATCGTTCCTCGCCCAAACTGGTATCCAGCGCTGTGGAAGGCGCACCCCTGGGCCGGATCGAGATCACGTTCACCTCGCCCGCAACCCAGGCGATCGAAGCCAAATGGATCATCGAAGGCGCTGAAGTGCGCAGCTACAGTGTCAACCCGGACACGATGAACGGCAACGCGCCGCTTGAAAGCATCGAGATCGGATACGCGTCTATGACCTACCAGTACTTCGACAGCGATGGTCGCGTTGTGGGCACAAAGCCTTCAGCTGAAGCCCGCTTCGACGTACCGGCCGACCAACTCTTCCCCGGCGATGCCGGCTGCCGCTAACGCTCTGTTAGGTGAAATGAAGCCGGCGTTCAGAAATATGCGAATGTGCGCCGGCTGATTCACGAGGGTCTAACCAGGACATGGTAGGCACGTCCCTGAACCGGAGACCTGCCCCATGGCCAAGGCCGCATTCCACAAGAACCAGAAAGTTTTCGTGAAGCCCGTCGGTACGTGGGCGGTCGTCGAACAAGTCTTACCGCAGTGGGTAAAGGGTCTCGATGAGCCGCTGAAGGTTCACTACGATGTGGGGCTCGGCCGTGAATTCAGCGCCAGCGAACTGGTCGCAGACAAATCCTCCCAATCCGACGATGAATTGGCCGATATCGAAAACTGGCGGGTGTCGCGCGCCAAAAACCGCTGGAACGAAACCGGCGAAGTCCCCAACCATCCCTATCCCGGCACATATCCGATCATCCGCACGGATGAGAAGGAGTGGGGGGCTGGCGCGTGCCGAGCTCGGAATACGATCGAGATCCCAATCGCATCGAATTCCAGGCTCGCATCATTCAGGCTGCTCCCCACCTGATGCGGATCGCAAAGGCCCTCGCGCAGTTCGGGCACAATTATTCGGACGAGATGCCTTCAGAACTGCTTGCGCTTTCGAAGAACTGCCATGTGCTGGTCCGGCGAATCTATGAAACCTCAAACGAATTGTCAGCGCCGGCCGCCGCCGCGGAATAGGCCGCAGGGGCGCCCGACAAACGGGGCCTGTAATTCCGAAGCAACGCGCTTTATCTTGGCTACAGACCCTGTAGCCATTTCGGGCCGCTGAATTCTTGGCGGCGCGACTTATCGAGCGCTCCCGCCATGCGAACTGAAACCCCGCCGCCCGTGAAGCTTGTCGACTACAAGCCCTTCCCGTTCAGGATCGAAGGCGTGCGGATGCTGTTCCAGCTGCATCCCACCGAAACGCGCGTCCTTACGGAACTGACCATCAGGCGCACCGGCGCGAGTGATGTATCGCTGAAGCTAGATGGCGAAAAGCTGGCGCTTAAGGGCGTTCGCATCGATGGCAGGCAGCTCGACGCCTCGGAGTATGCGGTGGACGCCGAGAGGCTCGAAGTCTTCCGTCCGGGTGACGCGTTCAGGATCGAGATTGAAACCGGCATTTCGCCGGAAACCAATACGGAGCTTTCGGGCCTCTACATCTCGAGCAACCGATTCTGCACCCAGTGCGAGTCCGAAGGCTTCCGCCGCATTACCTATTATCCCGACCGCCCCGACGTGCTCGCGCCATTCTTCGTCCGCATCGAAGCTGACAAGACCCGCTATCCTTACCTGCTCTCAAACGGCAACCCGACCTCAAGCGGCGAGCTCGCGGAAGGTCGCCACTTCGCCGAGTGGACCGACCCGCATCCCAAGCCATCCTATCTGTTCGCGCTGGTCGGCGGCGAGTTCGATGTCCTGCGGGATGATTTCACGACGATGTCTGAACGGCATGTGAAGCTGTCGATCTTCGTCGAGAAAGGCGATGCGCCGCGCGCGGCCTACGCCATGCGCTCACTGATCGCATCGATGAAATGGGATGAGGAGCTGTTTGGCCGGGAATACGATCTGGACGTTTTCCAGATCGTGGCCGTGCGCGATTTCAACTTCGGCGCGATGGAGAACAAGGGCCTCAATATCTTCAACTCGGCCTACGTTCTCGCCGATGGCCAGGCCGCGACGGACGCGGACTTCGAGGCGATCGAGAGCATCGTCGCGCACGAGTATTTTCACAACTGGACCGGCAATCGCATCACCTGCCGCGACTGGTTCCAGCTGTGCCTCAAGGAAGGTCTCACGGTCTATCGCGACCAGGAGTTTACCAAGACGATGCGCTCACCAGCCGTGGCGCGCATCAAGGAAGTGATCCGCCTGCGCACGCGCCAGTTCCCGGAAGACGCTGGCCCGCTCGCGCATTCGGTGCGGCCCGACATGTATGCGCGCATCGACAATCTCTACACGGCGACGGTCTACGAGAAGGGCGCGGAGCTGATCCGCATGCTGCGCCTGATGGTCGGCGACAGGGCTTTCTTCGAAGGCATGAACCGCTATTTCGAAACGATGGACGGTACTGCTGCGACAATCGAGGATTTCATCGCCTCGTTCGAACCCTTCACCAGCCACGACCTCAAAGCCTTCTCCCGCTGGTATGCGCAGGCCGGCACGCCGGCCGTGAAAGCGAGCGGCGCTTACGACGCTGCCAATCGCCGCTATGCGTTGACGCTCTCGCAGTCCGTCGCGCCAACGCCCGGCCAGCCGGACAAGACCGCCGTGCGCATTCCGATGCGCGTCGCGCTGTTCGACGACAACGGGCTCAAGCTGGAGACCAGCCTCGATGGCGGCCCAGCCGCGAGCGAGCACGTAGTGCTGCTGAAGTCAGACTCAGCGATCTTCAATTTCGATGGCGTGGCCTCCCCGCCGCGCCCATCTCTTAACCGTGGCTTTTCCGCCCCGATCCGTCTCACAGACGATCTGTCGGAAGCCGACCGCGCTGCACTGGCTGGCGTCGATGACGATCCATTCGCGCAGTGGGATGCGCTGCAGTCTATTGCGCGCGCACTCATCCTCGACAGGGTACGCTCTGACGTTCGTGAACCCGATGCCAATCGCCTTGACGCGTTTGTAGCCTCCCTCAGCAACTCTGTGACGCGCGCAGCGACCGCGGACCCAGCCTATGCGGCCTTGCTGCTCTACCTGCCAACTGTCGGCGAGCTGGTCATGGACGTCCGCGACGCGGATCCGACGGCAATCCACGAAGTACGCCTCGCCGTTCGCATTGCGATCGCCAGCGCTCTTGAAAAACTGCTGATCGGCGTCCTTTCGAAAGCGGAACCGACCGCTTTCGATGCCTCGGCCGAGGCCGCCGGCCGTCGCGCGCTTCGCGCTTCGGCCCTGTCGTTCCTCTCGATGCTCGGTGATCGCCACGAAGCGCTGGTTGCTGACGCCTATCGTGCCGCCGGAACAATGACGGAGTCGCTTGCGGCGCTGACCGCTCTATCCAACATCGAGACCGGCGCATTCGATAAGGCGCTTGCCGATTTCGAAGGCAAATGGAGCAGCGCCCCGCTTGTCATGGACAAATGGTACGGCGTTCAGGCGATGTCGGTGCGGAGGGATCTTGGCGAGCGCCTGCTGAAGCTCATGGCGCGTCCCGACTACGACCTGCGCAACCCCAACCGCGTCCGCTCGCTGGCTGCATCCTTTGCCATGAACAATCCCGTCGGCTTCCATGCCGCGGATGGGTGGGGCTATCGCTGGCTCACTGACCTGATCCTGAAGGTCGATCCGCTCAATCCGGCGCTCTCAGCTCGGCTGTGCACCGCGTTCGAAAGCTGGCGTTCGTTCAGCGCCGACCGCCGCGCTAAGGCCCATGCGGAGCTGAAACGGCTTTCGGAAACGGGGCTTTCGCGAAACGCCCTCGATATCGTCGGCCGGGCCCTCGCAGACCCGAGCTAACCCACTCAAGGGAATCAATAATTTCCTGATCCGCCGACGCTGTTTATCGTTAACTGACTGCTAACGGCGCAGGCTTAGCGTCTGATCTGGGTTGCTACGGCGGCGGCGGGAATGTCGGTTACGACAGAAGACGGGACCAGGTTTCGCGATTTCGCGTTTGCGGCGGGTGACCTTATGGTCACCACCGACGCGAGCGGCCGCATCATCGACGCCGAAGGCGAAGCCCCCCTCCTCCACCACCCGTCGTCAGAGCGACTGATTGGCCGCAACGCCGTCGATCTCATTAGTGGCGCCGAGAATAGCAGGCTGCGCGAGGAACTCTGGTCGCTCGGGCCAGGCCGCAGGCTGTCATGGGAAGATCAGGGCTCGATCGAGGGCGGCCGCCGCATCCTGGTTCAGCGCAGCGTCACGTCGCCGAACAGCTTCAGCTTCGTCATTTCTCGCATGCCCGCCTCATCCCGCATCCGCGCCGAGCGCGCGGACGAGCTCATGGCCGAGCGTTTTCGCGATGCGGTCATGAATGGACGCCTGATGGCCGCGCGCCAGCCGGTTGTTGAAACCCGCACCGGTGCGATCAGCCACTACGAGGTGCTCGCCCGCTTCAACGGTGAGGATTCGCCGGTCAGCATGATCATGGCAGCGGAAAAGAGCGGCCAGATCGCCCATCTCGATTACATCATGGTCACCGCCGCCGCCGCACAGCTCGAAGCGCGCTCGGAACCGGACTATCGGCTTGCGGTCAACATTTCGGGCGAGTCACTCCAGCGGTTGGATGTCATCCGCGAGCTGTGCGCCGCCATCTCCGGACACACCTTTGAGCGCAGCCGCCTGATCATCGAAGTGACCGAGTCCGCTCAGATCAGCGACATCGAAATGGCCGCGCGCGCCGTGAACCTGCTTCGAAAGATCGGCGTCGGGGTCTCTCTGGATGATTTCGGCGCCGGATCGGCCTCGTTCGGCTATCTGCGGGCCCTCAACGTCGATGGCCTGAAGTTTGACGGCAGCTTTCTTGAGCCCTCCGAGACCAACCGTCGCGGCCTCGCCCTCATGCGGAGCGTGGCGCGGATGTGCGCCGAACTCGGGATCAGTTCGGTCGGCGAACGAATCGAAACCGAGTCGGACCGCCGCCTCCTGATCGAAGCAGGGGTGATGTACGCGCAAGGCTACTTCTACGGCCGACCGATCATCGATGACGCCTTCTTCGCCCGTGGCCCGCGCACGCTACGCAGCGCGGCCTAGAGACTGTCCGAACATCGAAAACCTGCACCGACCATACTGTCGCTGCGGCGACGCGATGGCTCACAATTAATACTGCGTTAACCCTTTCGCAGCGTTTCGACTCCAGAACTGGTGAGTCGAGAATGTACGCGGGGATCCAACTTGGGGAGCAAGATCAGAAAGGCCGTAGCCACGCGCGAAAAGCGCTCGGACAGCAAGCCTCGCCGGGCTGTACCCGTGGCTATGCTGAGCCTGCTGATGCTCGCCTTTAGCGGTTCCCTGGCGCTCAAGGCGTTCGAGGAACGCCAGTTCGCCGACAGCGCCATCCTGACCCAACAATTGCGTGAGGCCGAGGTTCTCTCCGGCCATGTCCGCGCGGAACTGATAGCGTCCCGCTCGCGCATGGAAGGCCTGCTTCAGTCGGGCGCGTCGCTCGAAACGATCCGGCGCGGGGGCCAGTTTGATTCGGTTAGCGAGCGAACGCCACCCGAAGGCGTCTGGGCGCAACTGTCCGACAATGAAGGCGCCCGCATCTACGCCAAAGGGCCTTCAGGTCGCTGGGTGTCCGGACTGCGCGCGTCGGCAAGCCTGCTCCCCGAAGCGATGAACGGGCGCACCTTTCACCTCGTTTCCACCAGCGGCCTGCCGCTGAATGCGCGCTTCGAAACCGTGGACTTCGAACGCTCTGCTGCGGCGTGCACCCCGGTCGGCGACTCCGGCATTGCGGCATGTGTCTTCAGGCCGTCGCCACTTTTCGGCATGGGCGATCTCAACCGGCTTCTGATCTACTGTCTGCTGCTCGCAGCACCTTTGCTGGCCGTGTTCGGCCTCGTCAGCGCGATCAACCGCATCGAGCGGGAAAAGAACGAGTTTGGCCAATCAGCGCGGAAGTCCGGAGACGCTATTCAGGGCGTGTGGTCCAGCTACGAAGTTCCAGGAATGATCGGTCTTTGGAGTTGGAGCCCGGCCAGGCAGCTATTAACGATCGGCCCAGAAGCGGGCGCGCTCATTGGCGCCAACCATGACGGCGATATGACGCTGGACGAATTCACCTCGAACGTCAGCGAAGACTGCCGGCAACGTGTGCGTGACGCGCTCGAACAAGCGCGCACGAATATGCAGGTGCACGTAACCTTTCAGGGCGTAGGCAAGATGGCGGGCGGCCATTTCGAACTGATCGGCGGCGGTGAGGGGGTTCTCTCCGGCGCCATCCTCAGTGTTACAGACCGCGTCCAGGCGCAGACCGTTTCGCGCCGCGCAGAAGCACTCGCACGCACTGCACTTGACGCCCACCCCGGTCCTTTCGCGCTATGGGACAGCCGCAAGCGCCTCACTCACTGGAACGCTATGTTTGCGCGCTGCTTCAACCTCGACAAAAGCGTTCTGCAGGCTGGCGCATCGTATGATTTCGTCATGGCGGAACTGGCAAAATTCGTTCGTGTCGAACGCCCCCTAGGCGATGACGCCAATGCGCGCGAGATGTTGTTGCTATCGGATACGTGGATCCGCCTGGTTGATCGCCGCACCTCCTCAGATGGCCTGATTACGGTTGGTCTCGATATCAGCCATCTCAAACGGCAAGAGGTCGGTCTGCAACGTAGCGAGCGCCGTCTGCGCTCGATGGTGGAAGAACTCCAGCGCGCCCAGGGCCAGGCACAGGAACTAGCGGAAAGATACGCAGAGGCGAAAGCGAAGGCAGAACGCGCCAGCCAGGCCAAGGGCGCCTTCCTAAGCAATATGAGCCACGAACTCCGCACGCCGCTGACCCACATCAACGGCTTTGCCGAGATGATCGCTAAGGAAATTTACGGCCCGCTTGGGAGCGAGCGTTACAAGGAATACGCGGAAGACATCGTCGGGGCGGGCAAGCATCTTGAGGAAATGATCAACGACATCCTCGACATGTCGAAGGTCGAAGCGGGCAAGATGCGCCTTTCGCCTGCGCAGATAGATCCGGTCGACGCCGTCGATGGCGCGGTGAAACTGGCGCGCCGACGTGCTGCCGATCGCGAAGTCTCCCTGATCTTCGATCCGGACGATGATGTGCCAGAGATCAACGGCGACCACCGCGCCATCAAGCAGATGACGTTCAACCTGATCACAAATTCGATCAAATTCACAGATCCAGGCGGTGAAATCCGGGTGACAGTGACTCAGGAAGGTAAGTGGGTTCTCATCCGCGTCAAAGACACCGGAATCGGAATTTCGCCGGAAGATCTACCGCGTCTCGCACAACCATTCGAACAGGTCCGCTCGCACGAGGCTCGGGAGCGCAATCTGCGCGGCACGGGCCTCGGTCTCGCGCTCACCAAGTCGTTCACCGAGCTGCACGGCGGCCACATGGCGATTGAGAGCGAAGTTGGCTTCGGCACGCAGGTGTCGATCTACCTGCCCATCGGCAAGCCTGGTCAAGCAGCCGCATCAAACGGGAAGCAGGCGCACGAGCGCGAGTCTGCCTGAGCAGTGATCTAGTTCGCTTCGGTCTTACCGCCCTGCTGCGAGGGTACCGGCGCAAGGGCGCCGTCCGCTTCACCGGCGGCAAGCTCTTCCTCGCCCGCACGCTCGACTTGTTCATGGAACGGCGTGAGCAGTCCAACCGCCGCGGTCGCACGCGCTCCGGGCGGCATCTGCCGCAGATGGCTGATCAGAATGTCCTCGGCGCTTCGCTGCATGCGGCTCTCACGCAGTTGAAAGATGCCGACGGCGTCGCGAAGCCGCGCTTCGTCGAACGGTTCGGCCAGCGCCGCTTCGTAGACACGCTTGCCCGCTTCGCTCAGGTTTTTGCGCTCACCGGACATCGCCATCCAGCTTTCGCGAAGCTTCTTGTCCAGCACCGCCTTGTCGTCTGCAGGAAGCTGCGTCCACGCGTCACCAACCACGCTCGACATCGGCGAATACCGATCGAGCTGAGCTTCTATGGTGGGCTCACGCAGCGCAGCAGGGCTCAGCCAGCGACCGACAACGACGCCCAACAGCGCAGCGTTCGCCGCCAGCGACACAACAAGAGCTGGAGTGAGTTTGAATGCCATCACGTGGTTAGTCTTCATCGTTTCTTACGGCCGTCAGGTAAATGGAGCCGGCACCGCCATTCGATAGGGACAGCATGTGGGCATAGTCGCTGGCGACGTCGTGTTTCGGTTCACCGGCATATCCAACGGCAAAACCCAGAGCTAGGGACGCAGCGAGCGCTCCGCCTGTGGCCCAGCGCGGCGCGGCGCGCAGGCTGAACACCGGCAGGCCGCGTGAAGCCGCACGACGTCCGGGTGCTGCCGCCAGGACCTGTGTTTCCAACGCGATTGAAACCGGCATGTCCTTCTCAAGAGCCAGCAGGTGATCGAACCCGCGCTCGCTCTCCCAGACATCCTTGATCCGGTGCGGCGCCACCTCAAGGAAAGCGCCGGCATTGTCACGCTCCGCCACGGGCCAACGTGAGAGATCAGCGCCGTAGGCGCCAAGCAATACCATGAAGCGTGCTTCGTTCATGACGTTCCTCAACCTGTTTCAAGACCACTGAGCAAGTCCGCCCGTTCGGCGGCAAGCGCAGTCTTCAACGTGCGCCGCGCCCGCGAAAGAAGACTTTCGAGGGCCTCGACGCTGATACCCAAAATCTCGGCCGCATCCGTATTTGACCGATCCTGATAATAACAAAGCACCAGCGCAGCGCGCTGTCGCTCCGGCAGCTCCTGCAGCGCATCACGCACGCGTTCTCTGCGCTGGCGATCATCCAGGGCGCGCGTGGCGGAGGCATGCCCGTCCACAGTGTCAGGGGCGATCTCGCCCCCATTGCGCCCCGAGCGGCGGAGCCTGTCGAGACAGAGGTTCATGGCGACCCTGTGCATCCATGTCTCGAATTTTGCCTTGCCTTGCTTCCACGACGGCGCGTGCTTCCAGACCCTGAGGAAAACTTCCTGGCCAACGTCTTCCGCCTCTGCGGCGTCGCCAAGCATCCTGCGGGCGAGCCCGACCATGCGTGGGAGATGTCTGCGAACAAGCTCGGCCGCCGCACGCTTATCGCCGGCGTCGACCCGCTGGACCAGTTCTTCATCCGGATCACGCATTGCGTGCGCGCCAATTCCCACCGGCGGTGTGCCGCGAAAAACGGCAGATATACCAAGGCCGAACCGGTCACCACCTTATGCATCCTGCCGCAGCAATTGCCGAGCGTTTCTTGCTTACGCCTGCAGCGATTCTCGGAGACCCGAAATCTCGTTGTACTGCAGTTGATAATCAAACGCGGTTAGAGGCGTCTTCCGTCGTTAGGGGCCCGAGTTTTTGGCCCCGCAGCTCGGCCACGGCACCCTGGACCTTGGCAAGCTTGCAATCCAGCGCCGAAAAATCCTTTAAACCCAGATGATTGGCGAGCCACTGCTTCAATCCGGCCGACGCGACGGACGGATCAAATTGATCGCCGGAAGCGATGCGCAGCGCCTGCTGCAGGTGCAGTTGAAAGGTTAACCCCTCGATGAGCGTGGCCGCATCTGCGGGAGCCAGCCGCCCAGCTCCGGCTAGCGCCTTTACCGCATCAAGCGAAGTTGGCTGAACAGCTCGCGGGACATCCGGAGCAGCCAGAAGAATCGCGTGCTGGATCAGGAACTCGATATCGACCAGCCCACCTGGAGCGAGTTTCACGTCCCAGTTCGAACGCGGAGGCCGCTCGCGCGCCATGCGACGCCGCATATCCGCAACATCGGCGGTTATCTTCGGATCCCCGCCCTTGAGACGCAGAGCTTCGCGCGCAAGATCTGCAACGCGACGGCCAAGGTCCACGTCTCCCGCCACCGGTCGGATCCGTGTCAGCGCCATGAACTCCCACGTCCAAGCGTCTTCGCGATAGTAGCGTTCGAACGACGAAAGCCTGACCGCAACGGGGCCGGCCCTGCCCGACGGGCGTAACTGCAGGTCCACTTCGTAGAGCGCCCCCTCCTCCGTCGGCGCGGACAACGCAGCCACGAGACGCTGCACAAAACGCGCGGCGAGGGAGGATCCGCCGTCGTCGATGGGATCGTAGATCAACATCATATCAAGATCAGAGGTCGCGGTAAGCTCGCGCCCGCCGAACTTGCCCAACGCGCAGATCGTCCATTTGCCGATCACCCCCGAAAATCGCGCGAGCACATCCTTTTCGCAGACATCGGCGAGCGCTCCGACGCATGCATCTGCCAGGTCAGCGTAGGCAATGCCGGCATCCGACGCGCTGATAACCCCCTGCAATAGTTGGTAGCCGATACGAAACGCTTCATCGCGATGGAAACGCCGCGCTGCATTGAGACTTCCCTCAAAATCGACAGCTCGCTTCAGGATCGCCCGCAAGCGCTGCGCCCGAGCGCCCGCCGGATCTCCGGACACAGGCGCACGGAAGGAAGGCTCGAGCATTGCGTCCATCAGCGCCGGTCTGCGCGCAAGATCGGCCGCCAGCTTTGGCGCAAATGCCATCGTGCAGATGACTTCGCGCGTCAGCGCGGGTTCTGCCAACATGAGCGACATCACCTGCACGCCGGAATTCAGCCCAGAGAAGAACTCAACAAATCGCTGGAATGCAGTATCCGGCTCGCCAGCGTTGGACATTGCCTCAAGCAAGCGTGGCCCCAGAGACGTGAGCAATTGCTGCGACCGGGCGGAACGCGTAGCGGGTATGCCTCCGCGATGCCACTGCTGGAAGACATGGATGATGCGTGAGGGATCCTTGAACCCCAGCGCTTGCAGTGTCGCCACGGTGCCCGGATCGTCGTCGACGCCCGTGAACACCAGGTTGCCTGCTTCACCCGACAGGCGCTCTTCAGTTGCAAACAGGTTCGAGTACGTTTCGTGCACAAAGCTACGCACACGCGTGACATCGCGCTCGAACGCTGCTCCCTCCGAGTAGCCAGCCAGAATGCGAACCGCGTCGCGCCGCGCCGCCGCCAGCGGCAGCTTGTGCGTCTGTTCGTCGTTCAGCATCTGGATCCGATGCTCGACGCCGCGCAAGAAATCATAGGCCGTACACAGATCACGTGCCGTCTCGTCGGAAACCAGCCTCGAGTCCACCATTGCCGCCAGTGCATCCTTGGTGCGCGGCGCCCGCAGGCTGGGAATGCGCCCGCCCAGAACAAGTTGCTGTGTCTGCGAAAAGAATTCGATCTCGCGAATGCCGCCGCGTCCCAGCTTCACATCGAAATCAGGCGACTGCAGTTCAGCATGCCCGCCATGCGCATGGATCTGCCGCTTGATCGAATGCACGTCGGCGATCGCCCAGTAGTCAAGATGCCGCCGCCAGATGTAGGGCGACAACTCCTCAAGATAGGCTTCCCCCGCAGAGACATCGCCGGCACAGACGCGCGCTTTGATATGCGCCATCCGTTCCCAGTTCTGTCCTACGCTCTCATAATACCCGTGCGCGAACTGCGTCGAAATTGCAGGACTCGTCGACCCCGGATCAGGCCTCAGGCGCAGATCGGTACGAAACACATATCCATCGACAGTACGCTCGTCGAGAATCCGTACGAGGCTCCGCGCAACGCGCGTCATCGCCTCCTTGACCCGCAACCCCTTGAGCGGGAGCTGGTCTAGGTCGAACAGTACAATCAGGTCGATGTCGCTTGAGTAGTTGAGTTCGCGCGCGCCCATCTTTCCCATGGCCAAGACGAACAACCCCGGCATCTCGTCGCTATCGCGCGTATCGCCGAACCATCCCGCATTCCATCCCTCGCGCACTGCAAGCCGCAGGGCCGACTGCACCGACGCGTCTGCCAATGCGGTCAGCTGCTCAAGCACTGCATCCTGTGGCCATGCCCCCGACAGATCGGCAGCCGAGATCGCGAGCTGAGCGGCTTCCTTCGCGCGACGCATCTGCCGCATCGCGACGTTGATTCCGTCACCTGCAACTACAACGCCATTAATGTCCGCCAGAGCGCGCTTCGCGACCGCATCCGCCCCCTCCGCAAACAGCTGCTCCACTGCATCGCCACGCCGCGCCACCATCCGCGCGATGTGATCAGAGAGGGGCGCCGCGCGATCAAGCGCGCCACGCCAGTCGCCTGGCTCCGCGACAATGGGTCTGACAACGATAGCTTCGAGTCGCTCAGTCATGGCGGGACACTACTGAATGAGCCTCAACCGTCCAACGCTCAGGCGGCCGGGAGTATGATTTTTGCGCTCAAGCCGGGGGTCGCCGGAGGGCCGTCTCCGTCGCCCAGCACAAGTTTTCCAGAATGAGCCTCTGCGACGGCGGACACGAGGCTAAGGCCGAGCCCACTACCGGGTTCGCTGCGCGATTGTTCAAGGCGCACGAACCGCTCGATCACGCGCTCACGATCCTGCGGTGGGATGCCTTGCCCCGTATCAGCGATTTCGATCTCCACATCGCCGCCGGAGCCGTGCCGCGCGGTCATCCGTATGGAACCGCCAGAGGGCGTGTATTTCACGGCGTTGTCGAGAAGGTTCGACATCGCCTGCGCAATGAGGTGCGTGTCAGCCATGACATAGAGTTCGTCCTTCGCCTCACAGCTGAACTGCAGCAGCTTCTCCTCGCACACCGGCTGATAGAGTTCGGCCAGTTCATCCACCATGCCCTTTAGATCCGTCCGGCGGAACGATCCCGTCGAGCCAGCTTGCACGCGCGACAGGCGCAGCACGGCGTTGAACGTCTCCAGCAGGCTGTCCACATCGCCGATCGAATTGTTCAGCGCCGCAAGGCGCCCCTCGGCCGAAGTCTCCTTAAGTCCCGCCTCGAGCCGATTGCGCAGGCGCGTCAGCGGCGAGCGCAGATCGTGGGCAATTGAATCGCCGGCCGATCGGGAAGAGATCACAAGCCTCTCAAGCTTCGCGAGCATGGCGTTGAGCTGTTCGGACAATCTATCGAATTCGTCGCCTGAGCCCTGCACGGGCGCTCGGCGCGTCAGGTCGCCCGCCATCACGCCCTCGGTGGTCTTTGCCAACTGTTCTGCGCGCTGCGCCGCCGAGCGCGAAATCACAACGCCGCCTATCAGCGACAGCACAAAGCCAACTGCCGCAGACTTCCACACCACCTCGCTGATGCGCCGGTTCATCTCGCCTAGCTGTCCGACGTCGTAAGCCACCATCAGCACACCGCCTTCCGACAGTCGCGAGATGCGGCCTTCAGCCGTTCGCCTGCTTGGTCGCCCATCGAACGTCCGTGCATCGTAGTCGAACTGCACGTCGACGACCTGCCCTTCAGGCGCAGCAGCGGGCAGCACATCGAAATCGCCGGATAGCTTCCGGCCATTCCCATCCAGCAGCAGATAGAAAAACTTGCCGCGCGCCTCACTGCGCTCGGTCACCGCCTGGTTAAGACGATCAATCCCGCCGCGATATGCGGCCGACAGTTCCTGGAATTCGGAGTTGAGATCCGTCTCGGCCTGCCGCCCCATATGACCGGCAGTTTCGTAGTACAGGTAGGCTAGCAACGACGCAGAAAACAGAATGAAGATCGACGCATGCAGCAGTGCGAGCCGGAACGTGGTCGTCCGAACGAGCGCCGGCAGGCGGCCGATTTTCATCGATCAAGCTTCGAGCCGGTATCCTGCGCCGCGCACCGTATGCAGCAGAGGCCGGTCGAAGTCCTTGTCGATTTTGCCCCTTAGGCGCGAGACGTGAACGTCGATCACGTTGGTCTGCGGATCGAAGTGATAGTCCCACACCTTCTCCAGCAGCATGGTGCGCGTCACCACCTGGCCGGCATGACGCATGAGAAACTCAAGCAGGCGGAACTCGCGCGGCTGAAGATCGATCTTCTGTCCGTCGCGATGAACCGTCCGCCCCAACAGGTCCATTTCGAGCCCGCCAACCGTGAGCTTCGTCGTCGGAATATCGCCCGTAGCCCGACGTCCGAGAGCTTCTACGCGCGCAACCAGTTCGCTCGGCGCGTAGGGCTTGGTGAGATAGTCATCGCCCCCCGCCTGCAACCCTTCAACCCGATGATCGACTTCACCCAGCGCCGAAAGGAACAGGGCTGGCGCACGACCGCCTGAATCGCGATAGCCTTTGACGACACGCAGCCCGTCTAGCCCCGGCAACATCCGGTCGACGACCAGCGCGTCATAGTCGCCACCCTTGGCCTGCTTCAGCCCGGTCTCGCCGTCGCCGCAAACATCGACGAAGTGCCCCGCATCGCTCAGCACGCCTTTGACAAAAGCGGCCGCCGTGGAGTCGTCTTCGATCAAAAGGACTTTCATGAGCACACTATTCCGCAGGAGCGATCTCGATCGGACGCAGTACGGTGAGATCACCGCACCGTTGCTGGTTGCCGCATCCGACGCGGGCGACAACATCTTTCTTGCCAACGGCGAGCGCTGCGGCAACGACATCCTGGTAATCCTTGGGCGACTTCACCGCCTTGTTGTTGATTTCCAGGATCGCATCACCAGGGAATATTTCGGCCCGCGCGAACGGCCCGTGCGCCGCGACGGTCACCACGATGATGCCTGCGCCGGAGGCGCCCACGTCGAACTTTGCTGCTTCCGCAGGGGTCATCGCACGGAGTGTCGCTCCCGAAACCTTGACGTCGCCTTCACCCGGCGACGGAGGTTTCATGTCCGCCCGCTTCGGATCAAGCTCGGCCACCGCCAGCGCCTTGTCGTCGCGCGCCCGCACGGTGACTTTTAGCGTCTGCTGCTTGCCATCGCGAATGATCAGGAAGGTGTTGGTCGTGCCTGCAAGCAGGCTGCCAACGCGTTGTGTCAGGTGCCGATTGTCCTTCACGTCCTCGCCATTCACCGCGAGGATGATATCCCCGCGCTTGATGCCGCCCGCTTCCGCTGGACCGCCAGCCGTGACCGAACGCACGATCGCGCCGTTCGAAGACTTCAGGCTCCACGCCTCGGCGACCCGCTGGTTCATGCTCTGGATTTCGACACCGAGCCAACCGCGAACGACCTTACCGTCCTTGATCAGCTGGTCGGAGATTTGCTTGACGGCCTTGGCTTCGATCGCGAAGCCAATACCGACGCTGCCGCCGCCCGTATCAGAGAAGATCGCCGTGTTCACGCCGATAACTTCGCCATTGATGTTGAACGTCGGTCCGCCCGAGTTGCCGCGGTTGATCGGCGCGTCGATCTGGATGAAGTCGTTGTAGTTGCCGCCGAGCAACTCGCGTCCATCGGCAGAGACAATGCCCGCCGTCGCAGTACCGCCAAGTCCGAAGGGGTTGCCGACAGCGACCACCCAGTCGCCGACGCGCGGCTTGGCCTTGGTTGCAAATTCCACGAACGGGTAAGTGCCGCTCTTTTTAACCTTCAGCACCGCCAGATCGGTCTGCTCGTCTGAGCCGATGATCTGCGCTTCGAGTTGGTCGCCATTCTTCAGCGTGACAGTGACCTCGCGTGCGTTTTCGATCACGTGATGATTGGTGACGATGTAACCGCCAGGCGTGATGAAGAAGCCAGAGCCAAGGGCCATTCCTTCGCGGTCGGTTTCCGGGGCCGACTTGTCTTGCTGGTCGCCGAACTCGTCTTCGTATTCGTCGAACCCCGGCAGGCCACGGAAGGGATTTAAGGCGCCATTGCGTTCGGCTGCCTTCACCTCGGTGGTCACCTGAACGCTGACCACTGCCGGGCTCACCCGCTGGATCAGGTCGGCAAAGCTCATCGGCGCGCCTGAGGGCGGCGATATGGCCAAAGGTTTCTGTGCGGTCGCGACGGGGATAAGCGATGTGCTGGAGGCAAGCGCAACCATCAGTCCGGCCGCAATTCCCAACCCACGGTTCCGGACCATTCCAAGCTTGATCATTCGCTCTCTCTCACTGCAGTCCGTTGTGCGCGACGCGCGAGTACTGACCCTAGATGCAGACCCGCCCTCTGCAACTGCAAAGACCTGTTCGCCGTGTCCTCTGCTTTGGACAATTTTGCCTTAGTTTAAGGCAATCATGCGGCGGCGCCAGTGCCCAAGACGCCGTATTGCGATGGGAACAGGGAGAAATCTTCCGCTCGTCGCCAATCAAGGAGACTCAGGCGCGGTCCTGGCCGCGATCATCCGGCACTGGCGTCAGGTCCCGTCTGCGCTGTTTGAATCGCCCCAGGCCGATCAGAGCCCCCACGCCGACGAGCAGCGCGAAGGGAAATGCCCACAGCGCCATCGCCCATCCGTCCGTTGGGGGACGAAAGGAGACATACTGACCGTAGCGGGAGACGAAGAAGTCCCGAACCTTCGAATCGCTCGCTCCCTGGGCGATCTGCTCGCGAATCTTCCGCCGCGCATCTACTGCCATGTCCGCTGTCGATTGTGAGACGGGCTCGTTTTCGCACACCGTGCAGCGCAGCTCGCGCATCAACGCCTGCGCGCGCGCTTCCTGCGTGGCGTCGGGCAGCGGCGTATCGAGCGCCGCAGCTGCCTGCAGGATCAGCGCGATCAGCGGCGCAATCATGCCGTTACGCTCGACGGACTAACAGGCTCAGCAACCGGCGCAGCCTCGGTCGCAGGCGTAACCGCCGGTGCCCGACGACGCACACGCGCGGCCAGCGACAAGAATCCGCCAAGCGCGATCAACGCTGCTCCACCAAAAACCCAATCGATCAGCGGATGATGCGCAATACGAATGCGCCATGCCCCCGGCTGCTCCCGCACCTGATCGCCCAACGCGACATACACATCACCAGTCAGCGTCTTGCGGATCGCGACCTCCGTGGTGCTCGTGCGCGCCACCGGATACGCCCGCTGCTCGGGCTGGATGATCTCGGTCGTGTTGCCATGGGTGACTTTGATGTCAGCCCGCAGCGCCGTGTAGTTCGGCCCTTCGACAGACTTCACGCCGAGAAACTCGAAGGTCCAGCCAGCCATCTCCGCTGACTGTCCTTGGCTTAGCGGGAATGTACGCTCCGCCCGCGTGGCCGTTTCAATCGTCGCACCAATCACAAAGAAGCCCATGCCAAGGTGCGCGATCGCCATGCCCCACACTGTCAGCGGCAACCGGAACACGCGGCCCGCGCCACCGGGGCCGAGGCGGCGGACAAAGTCAAAGCCAACGCCGAAAATTACCCACGTCCCGACGAGAACGCCAAATCCAAGCCAGACGCCCCAGCCGCCAAATGCCATCGCGACAATGCCGGCCAGCACGGCGGCAACGGCCGCAGGCATCAACCACTTCACCAGCGGCCCGAGATCAGCTTTGACCCACGGCGCTGCCTGCGCCAGCGGCATGAAGCACAGCAACACTGCCACCATAGGCGCCAGTGTCAGCTGGAAATAGGGCTCTCCGATCGATAGCGACGCGGCCTCGCGCGAAATCATGCCGACCTCGCCCAGCCACTGCAGGAACATCGGCGTCACTGTGCCGACAAGCACAAGCGCTGCCGCCACCGACAGGAACAGGTTGTTGAGGACCAGAGCGCCCTCGCGACTCACCGGGTCAAACTCCGGCCCCTGCTTGATCATCGGTGCGCGCCAGGCAAACAGCGCCAATGCCGCGCCACCGGCTATCCCCAGACCCACCAGCAACACGATCCCGCGCGTCGGATCGACCGCGAACGCGTGGACCGACGTCATAACACCGGACCGCACGAGGAACGTACCGAGCAGCGCCAATACAAACGCCAGTACACACAAGAACACAGTCCACGCCGCCATGCCGCCGCGCTTCTCCGTGACGATGAGCGAGTGAATTACAGCTGCGCCGACCAACCACGGCATGAACGACGCGTTCTCGACCGGATCCCAGAACCACCATCCGCCCCACCCGAGCTCGTAATACGCCCAGATCGCACCCAGCGAGATCCCGATAGTCAGCGCGCTCCACGCGAACAACGCCCACGGACGCACGCGCCGCGCCCACTCGCGATCGATCTCGCCGTTGATCAGGCCTGCAGCCGCCATTGAGAACACGAACGACATGCCGACATAGCCAGTGTAGAGGAAGGGAGGATGGAACGCGACCGCAGGGTCCTGCAGCAGCGGGTTCAAGCCGCCGCCATCGAATGGGATATCGACCAGGTTCCGCGTGAACGGGCTCGACACAAAAAGCAGGTAGGCAAACGACCCAACCGTCAGCAGCCCTTGCACGCCCAGCGCCCGGTCGCGCAGCTTGCCATCCTTCATGAACAGAGCAGCGGCCGCGCCATAGCCCGACATCACCATGCACCAAAGCAGCATGGAGCCCTCATGGTTCCCCCACGCGGCTGCGATCCGGTAAATCATGGGCATCAGCGAATGCGCATGCTCAGCCGCCAGCACGACGGAGAAATCCAGCCGCACGAAACAGATGACCAGCGCCACCATCGCCAGCACGGAGAACATGCCCGTCGCCACAGCGAGACGGCGCGGCGCCTCACCACCCGTGGTCAGGCCCAGTACGGATTGCCCCGCCGCCGTCGCCAGCGCGAGGAAGGCCAGAAGGTGACCGAGTTCTGCGATCAAGTGGAAGGCTCTTTGACATAAGCGGCGTCGCCGCCTTCCGCCTCTGAAGCCCGCTTCATTGCGTCATAGGCTTCCTTCGGCATGTAATTCTCGTCGTGCTTGGCCAGCACGCGCGTCGCCACCAGCGTGCCCGAAGCATCGAACTTGCCCTCTGCGACAACGCCCTTGCCTTCCTTGACCATATCCGGCGGAATGCCTTCATAGACGACCGGCACCGTGTGCTTGCCGTCGGTGATGCTGAAAGCCAACAGTTTGCCTCCGTCGCCATGCTTCTGGCTGCCGACTTCGATCAGGCCGCCAACGCGAATGCTCTGGTGATAGCTGGACGCACCCTTTGCGGCGATGTCGGAGGGCGACTGGAAGAACGCCACCGCGCCCTGCAACCCCACCACCGCCAGCGCCGCTGCGCCCGTAACCAGCGCTGTCGCCGCTCCGATGAGCCAGAGCCTTTGTGAACGCTTCCGCATGAGTAAGACGTCTCCTGGTCAACGGGCCCCGGCCGACGAGCCTGCGCAGTATATTGACCGGATCGTCCTTACGCCAGCGACACGATGGCGCGAGATACGGTCACTTTTCAGCTGGAATTCAGACCACGCAATACTCAGGGTGTTGTCGGCGGGTCGATACCGAACATCTGCCGCAGCGCAGCAAACATCTGCCGCTCCGGCCCACCCGCTGGCGCACGCTTCTCGATGTCGTCCCACAGTGCCTGCGCCTCAGCCTTCTTACCCTCTTTCCAGAGACCGATCCCGGCCAGATAGCCGAGCCTGAAGTGATCGGGCTGAGCTTGGAAAGCGGCCTCGTAAAGCCTTGTCGTTTCCGGGTCGACATCGCCCGTACTCTTGAAGCGCAGGTCGGCGAGATCCGTCAGCACTTCAACATTGCTGCCATCACGCCTCAGCGCATCTCGAAACGCATCTTCGGCCTTTTGCAGGCTGTCCTGCATAATTCCAGCCTGCTTGGACGCACCCTTTTCATCGCCTGACTGCATCAGCTGCGCGCCCTGCATCTGGGCATTCTGAGCCATGCTCTCATACATGCGCGCGACAATCACATAACCTGTGGGGTCTTCCGGGCGCTCGCGAATCTTCTGTTCGACAACCGCGATCGCCGTCCGCGTGTCTACCTTGTCCGGTTGCGTCCTGACGAGATTTTCGGCTTCGGCCAACCGCACGTTCAGCGGACGGTCGCCCATGTCCGGATGCCCGACAAACCAGTAGGTCGCGACGCCGGCCACGCCCAGAGCCAGCACGATCAGCCGTGTCTGCGTCGACTTCGCGACCAGCCAGGCTCCGCCTGCGACAAATACAACGGCGACGAGAGCGATCCAGATCAAAGCGGCGCCGCCGGCAGCACGAGGCGCGCACGCAGGCCGCCGATCGGGCTGTCCTCAAGGTGGAAGCTGCCACCGTAAATGTCCGCGAGTTCGTTCACGATCGACAATCCCAGACCCGTTCCCGGCGTGGATTCATCCAGCCGCTTGCCACGTTCCAGCGCCTCCGCGCGATGTTCAGGCGGGAGGCCGGGACCATCGTCGTCCACAATCACTTCCATGCCGTCATCGTTCCGGGTCACCGTCACGTTGACACGCGACTTGCACCATTTGGCGGCGTTCTCCAACAGATTCCCGACAAGTTCATCGAAGTCGCCCCGCTCGCCCCGGAACACTGCCTTGGGGTCGATATCCACTTCGATCGCCAGACCCTTGTCGCGGTTCAGCCGCTCCAGCATCCGGGCGATGCCTTCCACCGGCTCTTGCACCTCTGTCCGCGCCCCCAGCACCTGCGCCTGCGCCGCCGCCTGCGCACGCTTGAGGTAGTGATTGACGTTCGCAATCATTGCGTCGGTCTGCCGTCGCACCAGATCTGCCAGCTTGTCCGATCCCTTGGCCTCATTCTTCAGCACCGCCAGCGGCGTCTTGAGCGCATGCGCCAGATTGCCGACATGCGTCCGCGCCCGCTCCACCACTTTCCGGTTGTGCACGATCAGCGTGTTGATCTCGCGGACGAGGGGGGACAACTCGGCCGGGTACTCGCCGTCGAGATTGTCGCGCCGCCCCGCGCGCACGTCGCCCAGTTTGCCCTGGATTTCGTGCAACGGCCGCAGGCCAAAGCGGATCAGCACCAGCACGCCCACGATGATCCCGAGCGCAAGTACGCCGAGGGCGATGCCGAGTCGCAGCGTGAAGCTGCCGACAGCCGCATCAGCGCTTGAGCGGTCAATCGACGCATAAAGGAGAATGGGGAATGGTCGATCAGTGAAGGTGATGGCGCGTATGCCCGCGCGCACCTGCTTGGCGTCAGGTCCTGCCATGTCGAGGAACAGCGTCGTGCCAGGCACCTTCACGGCGCCGGCGCGGACATCTTCCGCCAGCGCCGGCTCTTCATCGAACAAGCTGTCCGACTTGCGGAAGCCCACGACCTTGTTCTGCCCATCAAGATCAACGAAAGCCCAGTAACGGCCAGACAGAGCACGACTAAACCGCTCATCGCGCGGCAACTTTGTGTCTTCGACCTTGATCAGCCCCTGCTCGGAATTCGCCGCCGCCGCCAGAGTCAGCAGCGTATCGTCCAGCACGAGGTCGAGCTGATGGTCCGTCTCCGACCGGTAGAAGGCCTGCAGCGACCAGCCCGCAACGAGCACGACAAACGCGCTCCAGATCGCCGCGGCCACAAGCATGCGCCGTGCGATGGAGCCGCGCGTGCGCGTCCCTTCGGTCTCGGCGCCTGCCGTTTCTGTCATGCTAGTCGACGATCTTCTCGGCCTTCGGGTCGATCAACCGATACCCCAGCCCGCGTTCCGTCAAGATGCGGTTGGAGCCGATCTTGCGCCGCAGACGGCCGACGAACACTTCGATCGTATTCGAATCGCGATCGAAGTCCTGATCGTAAATATGCTCGACCAGTTCGGTGCGGGGAACAACCCGCCCCTGATGATGCATCAGGTAGGACAGCACGCGATACTCGTGCGCCGTCAGCTTGATCGGCTCACCATTGACCGAAGCGCGGGCCGCGCGTGTGTCGACCCGCAGGTCGCCACATTCTAGCGCGGCACTCGCATGACCCGCAGCACGGCGCATCAACGCGCGCAGGCGCGCCAGCAATTCTTCGGTCACGAACGGTTTGGTGAGATAGTCGTCGGCGCCAGCATCGAACCCGGCGACTTTCTCACTCCAGCGATCACGCGCCGTGAGGATCAGCACAGGCATGTCCTTGCCGCCCGCGCGCCATTTCTCGAGCACGCGCACGCCATCGAGCTTGGGCAGGCCAAGGTCGAGCACGGCGGCGTCATAGGGCTCGGTCTCGCCGAGGAAGTGACCTTCCTCACCGTCTGGCGCCAGATCCACAGCATAGCCCGCCTGACTGAGCGCTTCGCTCAACTGACGGCCCAGATCGGGATCATCTTCAACGACGAGAACTCTCATGGCAGTCCTTCAGCGATTACTCTTCACGGCCGGTGGCGGCATTGACGCGAATGTTCAGGCGGCGTCCATCGGTCGTCATCCAGGCTATGATGTAGTACTCGCCGACCTTCTGTGCATCGAGATGTTGGCCGCCATACCTGCTGCGGAGGTCGCGCAGCACGTCGCTGAGCGGAACGTCGCGTTGCGGCGCCCGCTCCTCGCGCGGGCGATCCCATTGCGACGAGAACGGCGAATCACCGCGCTGAGCTGCGGCGGGAGACGCGGTCAGTCCCGCGGCCAGCGTGGCGGCAATCAGGGGAAGGAGGGCTCTGCGAAACATGAAACCGGGTTTACCGTTGACACAGTGAACCCTGTCTGAACGGGCGCCAGATACGCGAAAGTCTTGCAGTTTCCGCAGCGTTTCACCGCTTTCGCCTGACATCATCGCTGGATGTCGATCTTGCGCCCGGGCCAGGTGCGGATGAATTCCCGAAGCTCCGGATCGTCCTTTCGCGGCAGGACGATCATGATCCGCACCAGCAGGTCGCCGGGCATTGGGCGCGTCTGCACACCCTTGGCGCGCAGCTTCAACAGGTCGCCCGAACTCGATCCAGCCGGCACCGACATGGTTACCGGGCCCGACGGCGTCTGCACCGGCACTTTGCCGCCCTCAACCGCCTCGGCCAGTGTGATCTTCAGGTCCATCCGGATATCGTCGCCATCCCGCCGGAATACCGGATGCTCGCCGACCTTTATCTCGACCAACGCATCGCCCGAGGGTCCGCCACCGACACCCGGCAATCCTTGATTCTTGAGTCGCAGCGTCTGGCCCGATGTCAGTCCTGCCGGGATCGCCAGATCGAGCGTGCGCCCGTCTGACATCGTCACGCGACGCTTGCCGCCATTCACCGCATCGAGAAAATCAATCTCCATGCGGTAGCGGACGTCCTCGCCGCGCTGCTGGCCAAAGCCGCGCGAACCGCCACCCCGACTGAACAGCCCGTCGAACAGGTCTTCGAAGACGTCGCCACGTCCATTACCCGCCCGCGCTCGGGCACCTGCCGCGCCGGCAAAACCGCCACCTGGATGGAATTGGGGCTTCTCGTTGCCATCGGCATCGATCTCGCCACGATCATAGCGCGCCCGCATCGGTTCGTGGGTGAGCATGTTGAACGCTGCAGTCACACGCTTGAAGCGCTCGTTTGCTGACGTGTCGCCAGGGCGCACGTCAGGGTGCAGCTCTTTTGCGAGCTTGCGATACACTTTCCTGATTTCCTCGGCGCTTGAGGACTTTGGTACGCCTAGCGCCGCATAGGGATCCCAGCTCAACTGCTGATCCTTGCCGAATAAAACTAGCTTCTAGCGTGGGACCTCACCCCCCTGCAACACAAGCCAGAAGATGGAGATATTGAGCCAAAACCAACGTCGCAATTCGCTCAAGGGGCGAGAATGGTCTGTGAAATCCCCGTCCAGTCGCCAGGTTGACCATCTGGGCCGAGCTGGGAGACCTCCAGCAGCGCAATTCCACCTGAAGGAAAGTCCATCACCTGGTCCGCTGCGGCATAAGTGCCGGTGGTCGTCAGAACGTCCCACTCGCGCATCGATTCTCCGCCCGACGCCCGGATACGATAGCCCTCGCCCCCTTCCACGGGGGGCCCGCCCGCCCCCCAGCGATCGCCAACCTTCCGGACGCGGCGAATCCAGCTGAGCACAACATCACCGTCATCCCACACCACTCGCAGATGCGCCGGCGACCACGGCCGCGCCGCCACTGCAGCATGGGTGTAGCCCCCCGACCATTCGCCCGCTGACCACACCATCTCCAGCCCCCGCTCCCAGTCCGCAACCGCCAGCCGCTGCTCAGCACCCGTCAGAAACACGATACGGGCGCTCTCGGCGGCCCCTGCGCTCATGGCCGACCCGGAACCCTGCTGCCCACGCAAGAGCCCCGTCAGCTGTAGGTGTTTACATCGACCAGTCCCGCCTCAAGTAACTGGATCATCTCTCAGCCGACGCTCGTTTCGACCAGCGCGCGGTTCGCGCCGTTCAGCGCCGCGCTCCTGCTGCCGGACGACAAGGTTGCTCCCGGCACCTCTACCCAAACCAACGTCTTCTGCCAGCGACCCGACACGTGCGGAAAAAGGGCTGACATCAATCTCCCCACCGCGCACGGGCGTTCGATGCTCGCCCGACTCGCAAGCTGATCCGCATCCGCGCCGCCACTCAACGGGACAGCTCCCTTCCACGGATCCGCAAACGCAAACGCGAGCGGCCGCAGGTCATCCTCTTCACCAGGCAGGCCGGTGTATCAACAATCACCGCATCCGGCTCCGGCGACAAGAACGCTCCCAGTGACGACACCGGCAAGGCTGGCGTCAATGCGCGCCCGACCTCGAACGCAATCATCTTCCCATCGGAAACCTCGATGATCCTGAGCTGAAAATCATCAATCACGACAACGTGGCCAGCTTCAATCGGCGAGCCATTCGCCGCTATTGCAAACCGCACTCGCTCACGCCGCAACGCCATCTGGCCAGCCAGTTCATCAGCGAGACCAACCGTTAGGTTGATCGTTCGCGCGCGTATCCCCGCCACCAGAACAAGCGCCTCCGGTTCATCGCCATCGCCAATGCTGATCAGCACGTCGCGGCCTCGCTCGCCCGCAATTGCTCTCTCCTATTCTGAAGCGCAGGTATCAACCGGCAACCATATGGTTGCCTATTAAAGGACATGAATCTTGTGTTCCGAGCGGTGACCGACGACAGCCGACGAGCCCTGCTCGACAGCCTCTGCGGCCATTCCGGCCAGACGCTGAACGAGCTGTGCGCCGGCCTCGATATGTCGCGTCAGGCCGTCTCGAAACACATCGCGATCCTGGAAGAAGCCAACCTTGTCGCAACCATCAAATGCGGCCGCGAGAAGCTGCACTATCTCAACGCGGTGCCGATCGCAGAGATCGCCAATCGCTGGATACGCAAGTTCGAGCGCCATCGGGTCAACGCCCTGGTAGACTTGAAAAAGAGACTGGAGTCAGAATGACCCACACGTCGCAGTCGCGTGTCGTCTACGTCTTCCACATCGCCACAACGCCAGAGAAACTCTGGAACGCGCTCACGCAGCCAGAGTTCACCAGGCGTTACTGGTGCGAGACATGGCAGGTCTCTCAGTGGACGCCCGGAAGCGACTGGCGCGCCATGATCCCTGATGGCCGCATCGCCGACAGCGGCAGAATCATTCTCGCCGACAAGCCTCGCAAACTGGTCCTCACTTGGGAGAACCAGTTCCTTACAGACCTTCAGGCGGAAGGTCATTCGACCCTTACCTATGAGCGCGAGCAGATGTCCAGCTCCGTCAAGCTGACGCTCACGCACGAAATGGAGCGGCCGAAATCGAAGCTCATCGATGCCGTTTCACAAGGTTGGCCGTCTCTGATGTCCAGCCTCAAATCCTTGCTTGAGACCGGACAACCGCTCGCGGAAACTTCAAAATGGCCCGAAGGAATGTGAGCTATGAGCGCCAAACCCGCCGCCATCGCCGTGCAAGCCTTCCGCGTCCCGGCCCAGCGCGTCTACGACGCCATCCGCGATCCCGCGATGATCGCGCGCTTCATGTTCGGGCCGCTATTGCGCGAGGAGGAAATCCTCCACATCCGTAACGATCCAAAAGTCGGCGGACGTTTCTCCTTCAAGGTCCGGCGCGGCGATCAGGAGCTTGATCATGTCGGCGCGTATCTGGAACTGACGCCGCCAAACCGCATCGTATTTACCTGGGCCGTCGACCCACAGCCCGACAGCTCGACGGTCAACATCGACATCACCCCGACCGCCGACGGCTGCTCGCTTCGCCTTACGCATGACATGCCGCCGGAATACGCCGACTTTGTCGATCGCGTCCGCGGCTCATGGGAAAAGATGCTCGGCGTTCTCGCCACGCTTCTTTAGGGCCACAGCACCTTAGGTCGGCACCAAGCGCCAATTTCGCAGACCGCGAATCCGTATTGCAAGGAAATCATCCCGAACGTCGCGGTTTGTCGAAATTTCTCGATGTTGCGAAGTCCGTCTTAACACTGATCTGCAAAAGAGGTTTCGGGCGGATATCTCAATGCGCTTCTTCAAGCCTCGGCGACTTCGCATCATTTCAGGCGCGAGCCTATTGCTGCTGCTGACCGGCATTCCGGTAGCGCTGAGTTTCACCCGTCCTCCATCGGGAACGCCAGCTGATGCGCCCGGACTTGCGGTCGCCTACACCACCGGAATGTCTTCGCTCGGCCTTGCTGGTCTGGTCGCCTTCGGCCTCGCGGTCCTGTTCCTAGCGTGGCTACTTAACGGCCAATCCCACCATGTCGGCCGGAAATACGTCGGCCGCCGCCGCCGGGATGTCGTTGAGTCCCTCCGCACGATCGCGATTATCCTGGGCTCCTCGGGCCTCGTCGTGGGCAGCCTCGCCGGTTTCTACACCGCCATCATGCACGCGAGGCCGGACCTCTATTCCAGAATACCCATGCCGGCCCTTACGGCTGAGCTGGCAATTACGTGTCTACTCGGCGGCGCGCTCGTCTATGCGGCTGGACGTCTGGGCCGCCGCTACTAGGCCCGCATTGCCCTCACAGCCATTGTCGGCTTAGCTCCCGCCAAAGCTGAGGGGCCGCGCCACAATGACCGACACCACCCTGCCAACGAAGCGGATCGAGTTGACGCTCCGGGCCCTGATCCTCGGATCGATCCTGGGCGTCATCTTCACGGCCGCAAACGTCTATCTCGGCCTCAAGGTTGGCCTTACCTTTGCTTCTGCCATCCCCGCCGCCGTCATTTCGATGGCGTTGCTGCGCGTCTTCAAGACCTCGACAATATGGGAAAACATGACGGTCCAGACCGTCGCCTCGGTTGGCGGCGCAATGTCCTCGATTATTTTCGTCCTCCCGGCCCTCGTCATGGTCGGCTGGTGGACGAACTTCCCGTTCTGGCAGTCCTTCCTCATCTGCGCCTTCGGCGGCATCCTCGGCGTCACCTTCTCGATCCCTCTTCGACGCGCTCTCGTCGTCAACACCGACCTGCCTTATCCCGAAGGCATTGCCGCAGCCGAAGTGCTCAAGGTCGGCTCGCGCGGCGCTGACCAGACCGAATCCGCAGTTCGCGAAAACAAGGCTGGCCTGGTCACCGTCGTCGTCGGCGCGATCGCCTCGGCCCTGTTTGCCTTCCTCGCCGCAGCCCGCGTTTTCGTCACCGAGGCCGCGACCTTCTTCAAGGTCGGCGCAGGCGTGACCGGCCTCAGCGGCGGCCTATCGCTGGCGCTTCTCGGCGCCGGACACCTCGTCGGTCTCGCTGTCGGACTCTCCATGCTCGTCGGCGTCATCATCGCCTGGGGCGTCGCCGTGCCGATCATGACCGCCATGCAGGGCGGCGAGGGCTCGGTTGAAGAGATCGCCACCACCCTCTGGCGTACTCAGGTCCGCTTCATCGGCGCAGGCGCCATCGGCATCGCCGCCATCTGGACGCTGCTCAAGCTCGCCGGGCCCCTCATCGCCGGCGTCACCTCCGCTCTTGCGGCCCAGCGCGCCCGCACCGCCCATCAGGTGCTCGACATCACCGAGCAGGACATCCCGATAAAGCTCGTCAGCCTGATTTCCGTCGTCGTGCTCGCGGCCATCGGCGTCCTGCTCTGGTCCTTCACCAACGGTACGCCGCTCGCGGCCCAGGCGCCAGCCATCGTGGCCGGCGGTCTGCTCTACGTCGTCCTCATCGGCTTCATCGTCGCAGCTGTCTGCGGCTACATGGCCGGTCTGATCGGTTCGTCGAACAGCCCCGTCTCGGGCGTCGGCATCATCGCCATCATCGCCGCCGCCAGCCTGATGCTGGGCGCGATGCAACTGCTTGCGATTCCCGCCGACCGCTCCATTGTCGCCTTCGCCCTGATGATCACCGCAGTCGTCTTTGCTGTTGCAGTCATCTCGAACGATAACCTGCAGGATCTCAAGACCGGCCAACTCGTCGGCGCGACCCCCTGGCGCCAGCAAACCGCGCTTCTGGTCGGCGTTATCGCAGGCTCGCTGGTAATCCCGCCGATCCTGGATCTTCTGAACGGCGCCTACGGCTTCGCTGGTGGTCCGCCCGCAACCGTTCCCGGTGCCCAGCCGCTGCCGGCGCCGCAAGCCACGCTGATCTCCGCGCTGGCTGGCGGCGTCATCGACGGCAACCTCCGCTGGGACCTCATCGGCATTGGCGCGGCTCTTGGCGTCGTTCTTGTCATCGTTGACGAACTGCTCGTCCGGACCTCCGCAGGAAAGCGCAAGGCGCCGCCGCTCGCCGTCGCTATGGGCATCTACCTGCCGATGGCGACCACCATGGCAGTCGTCCTCGGCGCTATCGCGGGCAAGCTGTACGACAACTGGGTGTCGAAGACGTCCTACGCCGAAACTGCAAAGCGCCTTGGCGTCCTGCTCGCCTCAGGTCTCATCGTCGGCGAGAGCCTGTTCGGCGTCTTTACGGCCGCTGTCATTGTCTCGACCAACAATGGTGAACCCTTCGGACTGATACCTGCAGACGCCGGTTGGCCTGCCATGTTCGTGGCGGTCCCGGCCTTCCTCGTCGTAGTCTATGGCCTCTACGCGTGGACGAGATCCAAAGCGGCGAAGGTCTAGACCGCCTCCACGATCGCCTTCAGTCGCATCACCGCGAGCCGCAGTCCTTCCGCAACATCCTCCGGCGCTTCATCTAACCCTGCCGCGTAGTCGGTCTCGATCCCGCCGAGGCGCAGCCCCGGCCACGGAAACACGCCGTCCGTCCACCTCAGCTTCGCTGATCGCCCAGCCGGCAGGGTGAACCGGCTCGTCACATCGCTCGCGACGCCAAAGCCATTGTAGACACGCACCGCATTCAGCGCGCGCGACGGCCTCACCGGCAGACGCACCCACCGCCGCTCCGCCGTCCCCTGCGGCCACCAGTCGTGCGTCAAGCGCAAGCTGCGCGTGATCATCGCTACGCCGGTGAGTTCCTCGACGGGAGACCGCGCCGCCGCAATCAACTCACCCACCAGCCCATCCTGCCCATCACCGACAATGCGCAGATAGTCCTTGGCTTCGACCAGCCCCACGGGTTCGGCTGCCGGCGGCACCAGCATCGTTGCAATCATTCCTTTTTTCCCTCTGGGATCCGTCCTACGCTGCAGGACTTCTGGGAGCCCGCCGATGATCACCGGCCTCAATCACGCGAACATCTCGACAGCGAAGCTGCAGGAGACGGTCGACTTCTTCGTGCAGGTCATCGGGCTACGCGTTGGCCCGCGACCCGACTTCACCTTTGCCGGCGCCTGGCTGTACGCCGGCGACCAGGCCGTCATCCACCTCGTCGAACGCGCGCAACCGCACGCCCCCAACGGCGCGCTCGACCACATCTCATTTTCGGCGCCCGATTTCGATGCCGCGCTGAAACGCCTCGACGAACTCGGCGTGCCCTATCGCTGGTCCGAAATCCCTTCGGGCTTCGGCCGCTAGTGTTTCGTGAAGGACCCTAACGGCGTCACAATCGAACTCACGGGCGCGCCCACGTGAAGCAGGTGGGCCTCCTGCTGGCGACGCTCGCATTCACCGCATGCACAACGCCGCCGCGATCGACCGTCGATCCGTCTCCGCTCGCTCAGCGGATCATGCAACTCGACCGCACTTCCCAATGGCGCGCCGCCGGTGAAACGCTACTCCCTTTCGAAACGCATCATCCCCAGGGCATGGTCCGCATCAACGGCGAGACGTTCTTCACGTCAGTCGAAATTCTTCGCCCCACCCAGCGCTATCCGCAGCAGGTCGAAGGCTTCGATCGCGACGCGGGCGAAGGTCGCGGACATCTTTTCCAGATCTCCGAGGCAGGCGCGCTGAAGTCAGATATCACGCTTGGCGAAGGCGACATCTATCACCCCGGCGCGCTCGACTTCGACGGACGCTGGCTCTGGATCCCTGTTGCCGAGTATCGCCCGAACAGCCGGTCGATCATTTATCGGGTCGATCCGGTCACGCTCGCCATAAGCGAAGCTTTTCGCGTCGCAGATCACATCGGCGCTGTCGCCGTCGATCGCGAAACCTACGCCCTCATCGGCGTCAGCTGGGGCGGCGGACGTATCTATCGCTGGCCACTGCAATCGGACGGCTCGGTTACACCCGTCGATCTCGCAGCCCCGTCAGTCGACGTAAAACGCGCGCACTACATCGACTGGCAGGACTGCCATGGGCTCGCTGACCGCAGAATGCTCTGCACCGGTCTCGCAACCTACTCACGCCCCGGCGACACATCACCTTTCGCGCTTGGCGGCGCTGAACTGATCGACCTCGCGACCTTGCATCCCTTATGGCAAACGCCAGTGCCGCTCTGGTCGCCGTCCGGCCGCCCCATGCTTCAGAACCCGGCGTGGTTCGAGCCAACGACCACAGGTTTGCGCGCGTGGTTCATGCCGGATGACGATCACTCCACACTTTACACCTTCGACGTCGACCCCCCCGAATTGACCCCACGTCACGACTAGGCGAGTGGTTTTTCCGAGACTAAGACCTTCCGCAAACGTAAACTAACTACGCAGGGAAACGCTCATGAAACTCGACAGCTCGATCTCCGCCATCGTCACCGGCGGCGCCTCCGGCCTCGGCGGCGCCACTGTGAAAGCGCTCCGCGCGGCTGGCGTCAAAGTCGCGATCTTCGACATGAACGAGAAGACCGGTAACGCCTTCGCGGCTGAAACCGGCGCGGTCTATTGCAACGTCAACGTCACCAACGACGCCTCGGTCGATGCAGGCTTCGCGCAGGCCCGCGCCGCCAACGGCCAGGAGCGCATCCTGGTCAACTGCGCCGGCACCGGCAATGCGTTCAAGACTGCCGGCCGCAACAAGGAAACCGGTGAGATCAAGTCGTTCCCGATCGACCAGTTCGACCGCATCATCCAGATCAACCTCGTCGGCACCTTCCGCTGCATCGCGAAATCCGCCGCCGGCATGCTCACGCTCGACGTGCTTCCGGATGGTGATCGCGGCGCCATCATCAACACCGCCTCCGTCGCCGCCGAAGACGGCCAGATCGGGCAGGCCGCGTACTCTGCCTCCAAAGGCGGCGTCGTGGGCATGACACTCCCGATCGCGCGCGACCTCTCGACCGAAAGCATCCGCGTCAACACCATCCTGCCCGGCCTCTTCAACACCCCGCTCCTCGCCGGCGCCCCCGAGAACGTAAAAGCGGCCCTCGCCGCCACCGTCCTCAACCCCAAACGCCTCGGTCACCCGGACGAGTACGCCAATCTCGCCATGACCATGATCCAGAACGGCTACTTCAACGGCGAATCCGTCCGCCTCGACGGCGGCATCCGTATGCAGCCTAGGTAGTTTTGACTCCTCCCCCTGAAAGGGGGACGGGTCCGCCTGCCGGATCTTCAACGAACACGATGCGGGTGGGGGTCTGCCACAAGGGGACTCGCGCAATGAATATCACCCTCACCCCCATCGGCTGCGTCCGCACCACCCGCGTCGATCCCACCGATGACAACTGGGACGCCGAAACCATGCGCATCGAGCTCGACACCACACGCTTCACCGCAGACGCGCTGCGCAGCCTCGACTCATTCTCCCACGTCGAAGTCCTCTACTGGTTCCATCACGAAGAAGCCGCTACGCCCAAGCTCGGCACCCGTCATCCGCGCGGCAACAAATAGTGGCCGCTCGCCGGCATCTTCGCCCCGCGCGGCAAGAAACGACCCCACCGCATCGGCCTCACCATCTGCGAAGTGTTGGGGGTCGATGGCACAACCCTCCACCTCAAAGGCCTCGACGCCATCGACGGCACGCCCGTCCACGACCTCAAACCCTGGATGACCGGCTTCGCTCCGCGCGGCGAGATCCGCGAACCGCAATGGGCGACCGAGTTGATGTCGGACTATTGGGAAATCAAATCCCGCTCCCGGCTCGCCCCCGTCGCGTCATCGATCGCAAACCGCCACAGCCCATCGCTTCCGCGCTTCAGCACTTCCGTCGATGTACCGTCCTGGTCAATCCAGCCTTCAGCGTTCAACATCTCCCAGCGCAGGCTGCATATGGCGACCTCGCCCGCGACCAGCGGCGCGCCGACATACTTGCCGCGCAACGTCATGGGAGATGCGACGAACCTCGCTAAGGCCTCCTTGATCTCATCCGTTCCACGCGCGAACGCCGCGCCATCAAAAGTGAACACGGCATCCGGCGCATACAGCCCCAGCAGCCCGTCACTGTCGCGTGCATTGAACCGCTCAATGAACGTCCCGGCCATCTCGTCTGGCGATGCAACGCCCATTCAGTCCTCCCGAAAATCTGCCGGCGGAGTTTAGGCTCCACCGGCAAATCCGTCGAGAACCTAAGTAGCCGCGAACTTCATCACTTTGATCGCATCGAAGTTCCGCACAACGCCACCCACGCGCTTCTTTGTGTAGAACAGCACGTAGGGCTCCATCGAATAGGGATCACGCAGCACGCGCGCGCCCCTGGCGATCAACGATCAGCTAGCAGCGCCGGAAATCACCGAACGCGATCGAGATCGTATTCGCCGCAATATCCGGCATGTCCTCGACCTCGGTCACAGGATAGCCGAGCAGGTTCGCAGACTCGCCGGCAGCGCCCGGACGCCGCAGATAATTCCCGTCGCCATCCTTCAGCTTGCGCACGCTCGAGACCGTTCTGCGGTTCATCACAAACCGTGCATTCGGCCGGAACTGGCTCTTCAGCGCATAGACCAGGTCGATCAGCTTGTCCGCCGTATTGCTCGCCGCAAACGCGCCCGCCCCACCCGACAGGATGAACCCGATCTTGTTCCACGCATGGCTCGCATCGGCGATCATGTCATAGCTCAGAAAGCCCTTCGGCTTAGCCGAGCCATCACCCGTCACGAACGCCGTCGACTCCTGCGCCGAAAAGCTCGCCTCCACCTCGTCCGCCAGCCATTCGTCGACATAGGCGTACGCGTCGTCCAGCAGCGTCTGCGTCGCGGCTGGCATCGCATAGAGCTCCGCCGCCAGAAATTCGAGCAGGTCGAGTGTCGGCGCCGTCGTCTCCGTCCGCGCGCCGGTCTCCGCCGCCCAAGGCGACGTTGTGCCGAGGCTCACCGGCTTCTTGAACACCGTCGCCGATGTCTGCCGTACGCTCGCGATCTGCCGCATCGGAGACGACGCCATCAGCCGCTGCTCGATCAGCCGGTCGAGCTCCGGCGGCGCCACATAGCCGCCCTGCGCGTCGGTACCCACATTCACAGACTTCAGGTCCAGCCGCGCAATGCCGCTGTCGTCGCCCTTGTGCAGGTACGCGCCCCACGCCGACTTGTGCTCCCGATCACCTTTGCGCGGATCATCACCGATCGCTGGCAGTGACTGTTCCAGCGCCAGACGTTCCAGCGCCGTAAGCTGACGATCCAACGACGTCTCGATCTTCTTCAGCTTGGCTTCCAGCGCAGGATCAGCCGCCCCGCGTTTCTCGATCTCCTCGATCCGCGCATCGTTCGTCGCCTTCAAAGCTTCGAACGCGGCCATCATCTCGTCGGCCAACGCACGCGCAGCGGCATTCGCACCCAAGGGCGCGTTCATCTTCGTCTCGATTGTCATGAGTTTCCTTGTTGTGCTTCGCGTCAGTCAGTCATCGGCGCGACGAAGCCTTTCGCGCCAGAAAAGCAAAAGGGCGCAGCTTTCGCCGCGCCCTTCATCATTCCAGCTTTATGTTCCTACTCGTCCGAGCCCTCGACCTTCGCCCTGTCGCTCGGCCGCACAATGCCTGCCGCAATCCCCGGCCCCATTGTCGGCGTGATGCCACGCGATTCGAGTTCGCGCGCGCCGCCAAGAATCCCGGGCATCGCGAAGTTTCCTTCATGGCAGGCATATTCGTAGATAGGCTTTGACGCGTTCAGCGCCATCTCGCCCTTCCACACCTGCGTGTAGAGTGTCGGATCGTCCACGCTGAACTCGTAAAGTATCTGTCCGTCGGCCCAGCGCGAGAACCGCTCTGTTACCTTGCCCGCCTTCGAGATCAGGCTCGGCTGCAGCGGGTGCACATTGCGCGTCTCCACCACCAGCGTGTCGCCTTCGTACCAGCCGACAGAATCTCCGGCCCACTGCGGAATCACATCCGGCCCATGCCTGGCCGCAGCAGCATTTGCGACAATCGGTATCACCCGCGCATGGTGCACCATCTCGACGAGGATCATCACCGACTGCGGTGACTGCACGATCTGAAGCGTCGAATTGTACATCGCATTCTGCATCACCGGCCCGGCCGTCGTTTCCGTTGCGAGGCAACGCTCGAACAGCGGACGCGTCTCCGGCCCATCAAAGTTAGCCTCCGGCAGACCGTTCCCGCCGGATCGCCCCGCGCCCGCCTTGAAGGGGACGCGCCCGTTCGGCGGATCGACGATCCACGACGTCCGCAACTCACCGTTCACCGTCGCCAGCTTGCTGCCCGGATCGATCCAGTAGGCGTTGTAGCCACGATCCGCATTCTTATCGTTCAGGATGGATGTATCGTTCGGGTCCTTGCCTTCGTTGTCGTTCTCCTGCTGCGTGATGATGATCAGCGGGTTGTCGTTGACGATCCTCCGCGCTTCCTTCTCGTTGACCACCAGTTTGGTGACACCCTGCGGCCGCTGCAGGCTGGTGATCGACGTCGAGTTCCAGAAGCCTTGCAGCTCCGGCGCGCCCCAGCTCGTCTTCGGAACCGCATAGCCCGGCGCCTGCGCGTGCACCGCACCCGCCAATGCAATGGTCGCGAGCATCGTGCCCGCCAGCAAGATCCTGGTCATGATCGTCTCCTCCGTTGGCCGGCGCGTCTGTCGCGCGCTTGCAACCAGCCAACGCATCTAGAACTGCACAAGACGACAAGTCCAGTTGCCGCACCGTCCAGTTCGGACGGTCCAGAACCCGAAAACAAAAGGGCGCAGCTTTCGCCGCGCCCCCTCGATACCCGTCCCTACCAGGATCTAGTTGAAGCCTTCGCCGCCCGTCTCGTCGCGCGGCAGCACCAGCCCCGCAGCGATCCCCGGGCCCATGCCCGGCACCTTGCCTTCGCTTTCCAGCTGGCGCGCGCCGGCGAGAATGCCTTCCATCGCATAGTTACCTTCGTGGCAGGCGTATTCGTACATCGGCCGGCTGGCGTTCAGACCCATCTCGCCCTTCCACGTCTGGCTGTAGAGCGAGGCATCCTCCACCTCGAATTCGTACAGTACCTGCTTGTCGTCCCAGCGCGTGAAGCGTTCCGTCAGCTTGCCATCTGCCGAGATCATCCCGCGCTGGCTCGGGTGCACGTTTGTGGTCTGCACCACCAGCGTGTTGCCCTCATACCAGCCGACGGAGTCGCCGCCCCACTTCGGCACGTTGCTGTGCTTCGCCTCAGCCTTGCTGGCGACGATCGGGATCACCCGCACATCATGGATCATCTCGACCTGGATCATCACGTGACTCGGCGTCTGCACAAACTGCATCGTGTTGTTGTACATGCTGTTCTGCATGACCGGACCGTAGGAGCCCGAGAATCCGATCACGCAACGCTCGGCCTGAGGGCGCGTCTCCGGTCCGTCGAAATTGGTGATCGCATACCCGCCGCCGCGCGACGCACCCGGCTTGTAAGGAATGCGCCCGTTGGCCGGCTCGACGATCCACGACGTGCGCAGCTCGCCCTTCACTGTCGCGAGCTTCGTACCCGGATCGATCCAGAACGAGTTGTAGCCACGGTCGTTGTTCTTGTCTTCGAGGATCTTGGTGTTGTTCGGGTCGGTCCCGTTGCTCGCATCGTCTTCCTTGGTGAGGACGATGAGAATGTTCCGGTTCACCAGGCGATCTGCTTCCTTCTCGCTCACCACCAGCTGCTTCGCATCCGGCGAACGCTGGAGTCCCGTGATCGAGGTGTTGTTCCAGAACCCCTGCAGGTCAGGTGCACCCCAGCTTGTTTTGGGGGGCGCATATCCTGGGGCCTGCGCCGATGCGGCACCCGCACCGAACAGGGCGGCTGCACACAAGGCTGTGGCTGCAAGTAGCGTAGTTTTCATGGCGGCTCCTCCGTCGCGCTGCCCCGGGTTTTTCGGCGGTGACAGGCACAATCATTGGGTGGAATGCTACGCTTGCTTTCCCCCGGCGGAAAGCCTGACGCTAGGGTAAGAGGCCTTCAACACGCGAATTTTGAACGGTTCGCCCACCGCGGCGAACCGCGCCCCCGGCAACATGGGCGCAGCGACCAGCGATATCTCCCGCAGCTCGACCTCTTTCAGCTCCCGCCCGCGCGCCACGCGCGGTGACCAGTCCCGCGCCACGAACCCGCTCGACAGCCCATCCAGACCTTCGCGCGCGATCATCCGCAGAGCCCTCGCCGCCGACGCCGTCTCGTCCGACACCAGCCCGCGCACGAACAGTCCGCGCCGATTCTCCCGAATCGTCGTCCAGTGCCCGGCCGTTCTTCCACCGACATGACTGAGCAGCATTCCGACGCCACCGCCGCGCGCAAGACTGCGGGTGAAGGCGCCGGCGCGCACAACATCACCCGCCAGATCCTCAACACCGAGCAGAGAAGCGTAACCTTAGATCACCAGCGACCGCATCCCACGAGGCTGCATCAGCGCGCCTCCAGCTTT
>JBBATZ010000033.1:0-46256 GCA_040398425.1 Hyphomonadaceae bacterium | reverse complement strand
GGGCAAGAAGCACATGCCGATCCGCAAGCCGGCTGCGGTATAGGTTCCCTTAGAGAATGTACTTCGAAAGGTCCTTGTCGCCCGCCATGGCGGCGACTTTCTCGCGCACGTAAGGGCCGGTGATGGTGAAGGCCTCGCCCGGTTTTTCGGAGGCGGCGAAGCTGATCTCGTCGAGCACGCGTTCGAGGATGGTGTGCAGGCGGCGGGCGCCGATGTTCTCGACCGAGTCGTTCACCTGCACCGCGATGTCAGCGATAGCCTCAATGGCATCCGGCGCAAATGTGAGGTCGACGCCTTCGGTCTTCATCAGGGCGACGTACTGCGTGATCAGGCTGGCTTCCGGCTCCGTGAGGATACGCTTGAGATCGTCGCGGCTGAGGGCCTTCAGCTCAACGCGGATCGGCAGGCGGCCCTGCAGTTCGGGCAGCAGGTCGGACGGCTTGGCGACGTGGAAGGCGCCGGAGGCGATGAACAGGATGTAGTCCGTCTTCACCGGACCATGTTTGGTGGAAACGGTCGTGCCCTCGATCAGCGGCAGCAGGTCCCGCTGCACGCCTTCGCGTGAGACGTCGGCGCCGGCGCGTTCGGACCGCGAGGCGATCTTGTCGATCTCGTCGAGGAAGACGATGCCGTCTTCCTCCGTGACGCGCAGCGCCTCGCGCGTGACGGACTCGTTGTCCAGCAGCTTGTCGGATTCTTCCTGGATGAGCGGCTTGTGCGCGTCCTTGACCGTCGTGCGGATGCGCTTGGTGCGGCCACCGAAGGATTTCGAGAGCATGTCCGACAGGTTGATCATGCCGATGCCGCCGGGCTGGCCGGGGATCTCCATACCGCCGAAGGGCGAAGCCGTGTCGGCGACATCGACTTCGATCTCCTTGTCGTCTAGCTGCCCTGCCCTGAGCTTGTTACGGAAACTCTCGCGCGTGGACGCCTGCGCTGTGGCGCCAACCAGCGCATCGAGTACGCGCTCTTCTGCTTTTGCCTCGGCCTTGGCCTGTACGTCCTTGCGGCGCCGTTCACGCACCATGGCGATGGCGATCTCGACGAGGTCGCGGATGATCTGCTCGACGTCGCGGCCGACATAGCCGACCTCGGTGAACTTGGTGGCTTCCACTTTCAGGAACGGCGCCTTCGCGAGGCGGGCAAGGCGTCGGGAAATCTCGGTCTTGCCGACGCCCGTTGGTCCGATCATCAGGATGTTCTTCGGTGTCACCTCCTCGCGCAAACCATCGGCGAGCTGCTTGCGGCGCCAGCGATTGCGCAGCGCGAGCGCAACGGCGCGCTTGGCCTCGGGCTGGCCGACGATGAAGCGATCAAGCTCGGAGACGATTTCGCGCGGTGTGAATTCGGACATGACGTTCCTGAGGTGAGACAGGCATGAGCTAGGGTGCGGTAAGCCGTTTCGCTAGCTCATGCCTGCTTATCTCAGCAAGCGGGTTCTGTCGCTACGCAGGTTCCGGCGGGAAGATGCGCCCAAACGCGCCCTGTTGGGGGAAGACCTTCAGGATCGCCCGGCGCGCTGTTCGCCAGCCACCGCCCAGCAGGACGATGGAGGCGCCGATGATCAGCGCGGTGTACATGAGCGTATTGATTCCGCCGCCGCCAAACTGGTTGACCAGGACAGCGAGCGCCGTACCAAAGGTGAGGAGGCCAGAGACAATCAGCGCGCGGCGATTGAGAGCTAGCGAGATCAGCGCGAAGGCCAGCAGCACCGCCAGCATGACAGTCGCATCCGCGGCGCCCGCCGCCAGGAAGCCCGAGCCAAGCACCATGTTGCGAAGGCCGATAATGATCTGCGGGGCCGCCGCCATATGCAGCCAGAAGGCATGGTCGGACGAGCGCGTGGAGCGCGTCGGATCCTTCATGTCGAACATGATGGCCACGGTGAGTGTGGCAAGGCCAACAGCCAGCATAGCTGCGCCGCTGAAAACCTCACCCATGCCCGCGATCTGGCCGACAGCGGTGTAAAACAGGCCCGCAGAAGCGCCAGCAAGCAGAAACAGCGAGAATGGCAGCCGGAAGCGCCAGAAGAAAGCGGCGGCTGCAAACAGGCCGGCGCCAAAGGCGGCGTAGCCGGCCGTCGTCATGACGGTCCAGAAGCCAACCTCTCCATCCATGCTCGGCGTCGGTGTAAACAGAGCAAGGCCAATGCCCGCAGCGCCGAGAACCACGAAGGAGGCAAGCGCCATTGACGGCAGCAGCAGGCGGCGTTTCGCGCAGAAGTATTCCGCGAGAAGCCAGGCGCCTGCAAGGACCGGCAGCGGCACGAATGCTGCCGACATGCGGATCTTCCACATAACGCCGTCGAGTTCGGCCGGGCTGCCGACCTCGCGCAGGCTTTGCAGGTCGAAAAGGCTGGTGACGATAACACCCGAGAGTGCCGAAAGGCCGACCATCAGCACGACAATGCCGATGGTGAGGAACACGTCGTTGAAATTCGAAAGGAAGCGCAGGTTTTCCGGATCGAGCATGCGGTCCGGGTCGTTGCGCGCCTTGAGAAAAGCTTCGAAGCGCTTAGCGCCTTCATCGCTTATCGCACCCGCCTCGACGGCGGCGCGAATGTCGGTCTTGTCAAACATCCAGGGTCTCCAACACGAAGTTGCTGTTTGTGTAGACGCAGACTTCGGCCGCGATCGTCATCGCTTTGCGTGCGATCTTTTCGGCGTCGTCTTCGTACTCGTACAGCGCTCGTGCGGCGGACAGCGCATAGTTGCCCCCTGAACCAATGGCCGCGATCGGGTGCTCCGGCTCGAGCACGTCGCCCCTGCCCGTGATGACGAGCAGTGATGTCGCGTCGCCCACAATGATGAGCGCCTCGAGATTGCGGAGGTATTTGTCAGTGCGCCAGTCCTTGGCGAGTTCCACGGCGGCGCGCTGGAGATTGCCGGGGAATCGTTCGAGCTTCTGATCGAGGCGTTCGAAGAGCGTGAAGGCGTCGGCCGTGGCGCCTGCGAACCCGGCGAGGATCTCCCCCCTCTCGCCGAGACGCCGGACCTTGCGGGCATTGCCCTTCATGATGGTCTGTCCCATCGACACCTGACCGTCCCCCATGACGACGAGCTTGCGGCCCTTCTTCACGGCGAGAATGGTAGTGGAGTGCCAAGTGGGTTCAGACGACATTGCTCAAGTTTCCTGACCGTTGAGCAGTCTATGTCGTTGCAGACGCGCAGACAAGCAAGTTTATCGTTTTTCGATAATCTTCGTTGTCCGGCTGTCTGGTCGAAATGAACAAGCAGGTTCAGCGCCCTATGCGGCAAACCGGTCCGCAGGACGGGGCCGATAACTGCGCACGAAGGCGTCGAACTCTGCCGCGGGAAGCGGGGGCGAATAGTAATAGCCCTGCCCGATCGTGCAGGCGCGGCGGAGCAGGAAGTCGGCCTGCTCTTTTGTTTCCACGCCCTCGGCCACGGTTTCCTGCCCGAGCGCTTCAGCCATGGCGAGGATCATCTCGACGATGGCGGGGGCGTGGGGGTCGGTGGAGAGCGCGCGGACGAACTGCTGGTCGATCTTGAAGACATCGAACGGCAGGCGTGTGATCGCGGCAAAGTTTGAGTGCCCCGTGCCAAAGTCGTCGATCGCGAGGCGCACGCCGCGATTGCGCAGCGGCCACATTATGCGGGCAACGCGGTCAGGATCGGCGACGGCGGCGCTTTCGGTGATTTCCAGCTCGAGCAGGTTCGGCGGCAGGCCGGAATCGTCGAGGGCCTGATAGACCGAGGCGACAAAATCCGGATCGTCGAACTGGTGCGGCGAGACGTTGACCGCGACTGAGGAGGTGATGCCCTTGCTGTTCCAGCCGGCGGCCGCAAAACACGCATCGCGCATGACCTGCTTACCCAGAACGGCAATCAGGCCAAGGTCTTCGGCGATCGGGATGAACACACCGGGCGAGACTATGGCGCCATCCGGCCTGCGCCAGCGCGCAAGGGCTTCTGCGCCGACAAGTTCACCGGTCTCGAGCTTCACCTTGGGCTGGAACACGGCCACGAACTCGCCGCGGTCGATGCCGGCGCGAACTTCTTCTTCCAGTTTGGTCTGCGCGCGCGCCTTGTCGAGCAGGCGGTGATCGAAAAACGCCAATCCCTGGCCGCCGCTGCGCTTGGCTTCCTTGAGCGCTACCTCAGCCAGTTTCAACAGATCGCCGCCCGTCTTCGCGTCAGCGGGAGAGCTGGCAACGCCCAGGGAGGCGGTGACACGGATCACTTGCTCCTCGACAGTCATGGGCTGCCCGATGGCCGCGGCCACAACCTTGAGGAAGGGTCCCACGTTCAGATCTGAGGCGCCTGGCAACAGCAGGCCAAACTGGTCTGCGCCGATCCTGCCCATGAAGAAGCCGGAAAGGTTCGATTCAGCCGCGGCAGCGCGTACGCGCTCAGACACCTTGGTGAGCGCCATGTCAGCAGCTTGCGGGCCATAGGTGACGTTGACTTGCCGGAACTTGTCGAGGTCGCAAATCACGAGGTGCGCGGCCTGACCGGACGCAACAAGCGAGTCGAGCCGCGAGACGAAGCGAATACGATTGGGCAATCGGGTGACGGGGTCGGTGTAGGCCATCGTCAGCGCCCGGCGCATGGCCGCTTCGGAGCGTTCGTGCACTTCGTCGATGGCGGTGAGCAGCGGCTTCAGCAGGCGATCATCGGAGCTGTCGGCGAGTTTGGACTTGTCCTTCGAGTCGCGGCTACGGATGCGGCGTTCAAGATCGGTAACCGGCTTGAGCGCGAGCCGGGCCAGACGGTATATCAGGGGACGTATGGCCAGCAGGAAAAGCGACAGCACAACTGCGTTCAGGGCAACGACGATGACCCAGACGTCCACAAACGGATGTGGCAGGAAGGAGTAGACCGCGTAACCGAAGGTCTTGCCATGGGCGATGATCGGACGGGCGGCGTAATAGCGCTCCCCCTGTGTGAGTACGCGGTTGGGGTCCCGCGCGAGAGCGTCGAGCGCGTGGTGCGATGGTAGCGGAGCATCGACGCCATCACGCCCCAGCAGCGCCCAGTCCGCGCCGAACACCGCCGACTGCCCGCCCGGCATTCCACTTGAAAGCGCATCGACAAGGACCGGAATCTCATCCCAGTGGCCAGCCTCCGCGTGCACGCGCGCGACATCGGCGAGGAGGCTTGCGCCAGAGGTGACGGCAATCTGGCGCTGGTTACGAATTTCGCCCTGGGCGAGGATGGGCGTGATCACCCATTGCGCGATGGCTGAGACAAAGGCGGCGGCGACGGCAATCATCGCCACTCTGCCCGCAAGGCCAAGACGCTTGGGCGGCCGGCGGGCAGTTCGCTCCCGGGCTTTGTCCGCTGGCAGTGGTTTCTTCGCGGGCATAGAGCGCGGTTCCTGCGCAAATCCGGTGGCTTTCAGGCCGTCCACACCCTAAATGCTCGCCAGCATTCAGGATTCCTCGACCGTTGGTGTGCGAAGCTAGGTTCTGGGTGCGAATGCACGGTTAATGCCAGTAAACCTGATAGAGGGGCCCGCCCATGGCGGACAGGACACGCAAGGCGGAGGTCATCCGCGAAACCAAGGAGACCCGCATCAAGGTCTCGCTGGACGTCGATGGCTCTGGAAAGTCGTCGATTTCGACCGGCGTCGGGTTCTTCGACCACATGCTGGAAAGCTTCGCCAGGCATTCCGCCATGGATATCAGCGTCGAAGCAAAGGGCGACCTTCACATCGACCAGCACCACACGATGGAAGATGTCGGCATCGTCTTGGGCCAGGCGTTCCGCGAAGCCGTGGGCAGCTATTCGAGCGTCATCCGCTTTGGCCACGCCTATGTGCCGATGGACGAGACGCTGGCGCGCGCCGCCGTGGACCTGTGCAACCGGCCCTACCTGATCTGGAAGGTTGGCTTCACGCGGGACAAGGTCGGCCAGGTCGACACCGAGCTGTTCAAGGAATTCTTCCAGGCCTTCGCCATGAACTCCGGCATCTGCCTGCATCTGGAACTTCTGTACGGCGAGAATTCGCACCACATCGCGGAAGCGAGCTTCAAGGCGCTGGCGCGAGCGCTGCGCACGGCGGCAGTGCTCGATGACCGGCTGAGGGGTCAGGTCGCGAGCACCAAGGGCAGCCTCTAAACTTCAGGCGTATGTTCTTCAGGCGGCCCGTGCGCCGGGCGACAGTCCTTCAGTGCTGATAAGCCGGCTGACGATCATCGGGTCATGCGGCGGCAGTTGGGACATGTCGCGGCCTTCGTAAGACGCTTGTTCGAGCACGTGCCGCATGGCGGCGAGCCGCGCGCGGCGCTTGCAGTCCGACTTGATGATCACCCAGGGATGATCCTGCGTCGCTGTATGTGCGAACATGGCTCGTTCGGCGGCGGCGTACTCGTGATGCAGCTTGGCGGCGGCAAGATCGATGGGCGACAGCTTCCATCGCTTCAGCGGATCGCGGGCGCGCTGTTCGAGGCGTTTCGCCTGCTCGTGCGGAGAAACCATCAGCCAGATCTTGACCAGGATCGTACCGCTCTCCCCCAGATTGCGTTCGAGTTCGACCACCTGCCTCAGGAAGGAGCGATACTCCACGTCCGAACAGAATCCCATGACGAGTTCGACGCCAGCGCGGCTGTACCAGGAGCGGTCGAACAGCACCATTTCACCAGCCGTCGGGAGGTGTTCGACGTAACGTTGGAAATACCACTGGCCCTTTTCGATTTCCGAAGGCTTTTCAAGCGCCACGACCCGTGCGCTGCGCGGATTGAGGTTCTCGGTGAAGCGCTTGATCGTGCCGCCCTTGCCCGCCGCATCGCGCCCCTCAAACAGGATGATGAGCCGCTGACGAGAGGTCTTGAGCCAGTCCTGCAGCTTCAGCAGCTCGATCTGCAGCGCACGCTTCTGCGCTTCATAGGCATGGTCGGTAAGCCTGTCGGCATGCGGATAGGGCGAGTCGAGAAATTCGCGGGCAAGGCTGACATGTATGGCTTCATCGATCTTCTCCTCCGCACGCCAGGCCTGCTGATGTTCAAAGCCGGCTTCACCCCTGGCCAGACCTCGATTGAAAGATCGCTGCGTCAGGCCACCTTCGCGAAATCCGCTGTTCATATTGTTCTCGCCTCATCCGCATCAGGGCATAACCGCGTGCTCGGCCACATATGACAATATTATGACGCTTAATCTTAACTTGCCGTGAAGCGTGTAAAACTCTGTGACGGCGATGACTCCGCCCCCTGAAACAGTTAGGCCCATGCGTCATGACCCGTCTTGCGATCATCGACTACGGTTCGGGCAATGTCCGATCGGTGCAGCGCGCGCTTGAAGCAGCGGCAAGCGCGCATGAGATCCGGCTCGACATCGTTCTGACCGACGATCCGGACCGGATCCGGCAGGCGGACCGGATTGTGCTGCCCGGCGTCGGTCACTTCGCTGACTGTGCAGCCGGGCTGGCCGGACGGCGGGGCGTGGCAGAAGCACTGAACGAGGCGGTCTTCCGTTCGAAACGCCCCTTCCTCGGCATCTGCGTTGGCATGCAGCTGATGGCCGACGTGGGCCGAGAAGATGTCGAAACGCGTGGGCTCGGATGGATACCCGGCGCGGTCGAGCGCATAACGCCTGAAGACCCTGCGCTGCCCGTGCCGCACATGGGCTGGAATGTGCTGACCGATCTGACGAGCCATCCCGTTCTGAGCGGGCTTGGGCCCGATCCGCACGTCTACTTCGTGCATTCCTACGCGCTGAAGCCGGAGCATCGCGATCATGTCGCCGCGCGGTGCGACTATGGCGGGAAGTTCGTGGCGGCGGTCGCACGCGACAACCTGTTCGGCACACAATTCCACCCGGAGAAGAGCCAGAAGGCGGGGCAGACGCTGCTGGCCAATTTCCTGCGCTGGAAACCCTGAACCTCCCGGCCGGCTGACCTAAACGTGACGCGGTCTCGCGGCGGCGTTGCCAATGTGTGCTGCTGCATAACGTTGACAGCCGGGGTAAGAGCGACCCAAGCACAGCCCTTTGATAACGCCCGGGGAAGGCGGACCGACATGAAACTTTACCCTGCAATCGACCTGAAGGACGGTGTGTGTGTCCGTCTGCTGCGCGGCGAGATGACGACCGCGACTTCATTCAACGATGACCCGGCCGACCAGGCCCTGCGCTTTGCGGCGATGGGGTTCGAGGCGCTGCACGTCGTGGATCTCAACGGCGCGTTCGAAGGCCACTCGGTGAACCATAATGCGGTGTCGTCGATCCTCGACGTTATGCGCGCGCCGGTGCAGCTCGGCGGCGGTATTCGCGACATGGATGGCGTCGAGCGCTGGCTGGATGCCGGCATTGCGCGCGTGATCCTGGGGACGGCGGCAGTGCGCGATCCGGACTTTGTCAAACAGGCGGCCCGCGCCTTCCCTGGTCATATCGCGGTCGGCATCGACGCGCGCGATGGACGTGTCGCCGTACAGGGCTGGGCAGAGACCACCGATATGCAGGCTGTCGATCTGGCCAGGGCGTTCGAAGGCTGCGGCGTTGCGGCTATCATTGTCACCGACATTGCCCGCGACGGGTTGAAGTCTGGCGTCAACGTGGCGCTCACTGGACAGCTGGCGGATGCGGTCTCGATTCCGATCATCGCGTCAGGTGGCGTCAAGAACATCTACGACATCACGGCGCTGAAAAACCGCGAGGGTACGCCGATCGCGGGCGCGATCCTCGGCCGTGCACTCTATGATGGCGATATCGACCCGACCGAAGCATTGCTGGCGGCGCGCTGAGGCTTCTGCCAGCATCGCGCAATGCGGGACCCTGTCGGGCTTGTACTTTGGGTGTGTGCAACCGCGATCGCAGGCGCGACGGCGCTGGCGCTGGGCGATCGCGTGCACATCGATGCCTGGCCCGGGTGGGTGTTCGACCTGCTGTCGCATTGGCCAAAACATCTCGCCGTAGCGGGGATTGTCGTCGGCGCATTGGCGGCGTGGCGACGATCGCCTCTGCCCGCAGGGATCGCGCTGAGCGCCGGAGCGCTCAACCTTGCCATCGTAATCGGCATGGGTGGATTTGCCTTGCCGCAAACACCGCCGGTCGATGCGCGATTGCTGCGGGTCGTGAGCGCGAATGTGCACGGTTCGATGCCCGCGCTGGAAGCCCTGGCGGAGCGCGCTCGCGCCTATGGCGCCGACATCGTTTCCATCTACGAAACGCCCGACGAATTGCACGAGCGCGATCTTGAGCGCCTGTTCCCGCAGCTTGCAGATCGCAGCCTGCCAGGTGTGCGGCCAGAGGGGCCGAAGTGTAAGCGAAGACGGCGGTCGCTGCTCGCGGCGCGTGACGTCGGCCCGATCGATGTGACGGGGTTCATGGGGAGCCATGGCGTAGTGATCCGCGCGCATGTGGGCGATCTGCAGATCGTCACGACGCATCCGCCTTCGCCCGGCGGCTCTGGCGAGCGTTGGGATCGTGATCGGCAACTGGCGTCGCTCCGCGATGGGCTCGACACCAAAGCACCCTTCATCATCATGGGAGACTTCAACTCCACTCCATGGGGTCACGCCTATGACAGCGTGCCGGGAACACGCGCCGGCGATCCGCGATTTGAAGGAACGTTTCCCGCCTTTGCAGGCATGCTCGGCCTGCCGATCGATCACATCAGGTTTGGCGGCCGGCTGGTGCTGACCGACTATCGCACCGGACCGGATATTGGATCAGACCACCTGCCCCTGTTCGCGACCTTTGCGTTGCCCGCAAAGTAGGAAGCGCCCACACACACTGCCTCCAGCCTGCCCCGCGCGACCCTGAGCCTGAAAGGAGACGCACCTGACACTTTACGCGCGTCTCCAATCACAAGCTTCTGGATCACATGGACATTTTGAGATGGCTGACGCGTAGCGCAGCCCGACTATGCTGGCGGCGCGCCAGCAAACCTTCGGCCACAGATAGTCAGGAAGACAGGATGCTGGCGGCGCGCGCCTTGCGCACCAAGCTGTCGCAACACCTGTTGCGCGATATCGGCGCAGATGATGGCCAGGCTTGCCTTCGCGCTCGCGCCGGGCGATTGGGGAAGCATGCTCAAAGTCCGTGTCATCCCCTGTCTGGACGTGAAGGACGGGCGCACCGTGAAGGGCGTCAATTTCGTCGACCTGCGCGATGCGGGCGATCCGGTGGCGCTCGCGCGTGCGTATGACGCGCAGGGGGCGGACGAGCTCTGCTTTCTCGACATCACAGCGAGCCACGAAAAGCGCGCGACCATGATCGATGTCGTCGAGCGCACGGCCGACGCCTGCTTCATGCCGCTAACGGTTGGCGGCGGCGTGCGTACGCCTGAAGACATGGTGGCCATGCTCAAGGCGGGCGCCGACAAGGTCGCGATCAACACGGCCGCTGTTCTGGATCCGGACATCATCAAGGCCTGCGCCCGCAAGGTGGGTAGTCAGGCAGTTGTGATGGCGATGGATGTGCGCCGCGAGGGCGATGGCTGGGTAGTTTACACGCATGGCGGCCGCACCAGCTCGGGCAAGGATGCGGTGGCGTTCGCCAGGCAGATCGTCAACCTTGGCGCCGGCGAGATCCTGCTTACTTCGATGGACCGCGACGGCACGAAAGACGGCTACGACATTCCGTTGTTGCGCGCGATTCGCGACGTGGTGTCCGTGCCCCTCATCGCCTCCGGCGGCGCGGGCAATGTGCAGCATATGGCGGATGCGGTCTTGCAAGGCGGCGCGGATGCCGTTTTGGCTGCATCGATCTTCCACTTCGGCGAGGCGACAATTGCGGACGCCAAGGCGGCGCTGGCGGCGGCCGGCGCGCCGGTTCGTCCAACTGTAAGTGCGTGAGGAGGATGCGTGATGCAGCATGATCCACTCGGACCCGTCAGCTTTCTCGGCGAAGTGCTGAACGATCTTGCCAGGACGATCGACGCACGCGCGGGCGCCGACCCCGCCTCTTCATGGACGGCGAAGCTGCTGATGGGCGGCCCTGCTCTCACCGCGAAAAAGCTGGGCGAGGAAGGCGTTGAAGCAGCGCTGGCGGTTGCATCGCAGGACGACAAGGCGGTCGCGGCGGAGGCGGCGGACCTGATCTATCATCTGTTCGTGGCCTTGCGCTCGCGTGGCGTGTCCCTCGACGAAGTGGCGAAGACGCTGCAGGCGCGACAGGGCAAATCGGGTGTTGCGGAAAAGGCTTCGCGCGCCGACTAGCGGATTTCATCGAGGGAGGTCGAGCGATGAGCGGATCAGGCGCAGATCGTATTGCAGAACTCGACAGGTATTCCCGCGAATTGCTGCATCTGGTTCCCGATGCCGTGAAATCCTTCGCCGCGTTGAGCAAGGCCGCGCAGACACCGGGCGCGCTCGATCACAAGACCAAGGAGCTGATTGCGCTGGCCATAGGTGTCGCGACGCGCTGCGATGGCTGCATCGCCTATCATGCCCGCAATTCGGTGCGGGCGGGCGCAAGCCGGCAGGAAGTCGCCGAGATGCTGGCGGTGGCCGTGCAGATGGGCGGCGGACCGGCGATGGTTCACGGCGCGGATGCTCTGCGCGTCTATGACGAGTTCGCTGCGGTGGTGGCGATAAAGACTGCTGAAGCCTGAACGTGTCGCTGACCATACGTCCCGCAAGACCATCCGATGCGGCGGCCATGGCCGACCTGATCAATGCGATCATCGCGGTGGGCGGCACGACTGCTTACGAGGATCCTTTCGATGCCACATCGATGGATGCGGCCTACATCTCGCTCCCCCAGCTGGTGTCCTGTTTCGTCGCTGAGGATGGAGCCGAGCTGGTGGGGTTTCCGGGCCTGATGTGGTCATTCGACCCCAACGACCCCCTGCCGGAAGGCTGGGCGACAATCGGCACCTTCGCACGGCTTGGCCTGACCCAACGCGGCGTTGGCGGGGCATTATCTGCTGCGACACTGGAGAGCGCCCGCGCAGCCAGGGTTACGGAGATCGACGCAACCATCCGCGCCGACAACACAGGCGGTCTCGCTTTCTATTCGCGGCAGGGGTTTGTCGACTACGACCGGCTCGTAGGTCTGCCCCTGGAGGACGGCACGCCGGTGGACCGCCTCCGCAAGAGGTTTGACATCACTGCCTGACCTACCGCCGCGGACGCAGGAAGATGTAGGTCGCACCTGCACCGCCATGGCGCGGATGGGCGGCAGCATAGCCAGCAATTACGGGGCGCAGGGACGGGTCGGCGATCCAGTCGAAGAGGCGGGCGCGCAAGATGCCGGTCCCGAGCCTGCCCTTGCCGGTGATCACCAGCACGCAGCGCGCCTGAAGCGCGGCCTGACGCAGCACGAAATCGATCAGCTCGCGGTGAGCTGTATCTTGGGTATGGCCGTGCAGGTCGAGGCGCGCGTCGATTTCGTTCTGGCCGCGGCGGATGCGACGCTGGCCCGAGAGGTCTTCAGGTGGGCTGGGTCGCGAGGCGCGCGCAGACGCGCTGGGTGTCGACTGGATGGCGGAGCGAGGCGCGCGGGGAGCATCATCTTCGCTTGTTGCGGCGATGGTCTCGTGTTCGACCGGCTCGTGGGCGCGCCCCGGCATCAGGCGAACTGTGCGCCCCACCCTGTGCCAGAGCTTTTTTTCCTCAGGAGAGAGCCGGCGCGTCATCGAAAACCAGCTAGGTTTCAGCTGCGGATCAGGTCGCAGTCGTGACTTCGTCGAGCAGCCAGTTCGGATTGTCGATCTTCAGCTGACGCTTGAACGTCCAGATCTCCTTGGCGGTGCGCATGTTCTCGCCATCAGAGAGGTCGCTTTCAAACGAGACCATGACCCGCGCCATGTTGCCGGCATCGACCGCAGCCTCGGCAATTCGGGCCTGACGGAGGCGGACGAGACGCATCGGTTCTGTGCCGGCGCGCTCGCGCTCAGCAATGGCATCGCTATAGGCGTCGAACACGTCCTGATCGACCAGCTGGCGCAGGGCGTCACGGTCGCCGTCGGCGAAGGCGGCAACAATCATTTCGTAGGCCTTGCGGGCGCCACGGGTGAATTCTTCGGGGTTGAAGGTCTCGTCTTCAACCGCGATCGCTTCCATGCCGGCCGCGGCCGGTCCGGTGAACGCCGGGCGCAGGCGGCGCTTTTCAGCAGCAGCTTCGGCAGCAGCCTCTTCCGCCCGTTCGGGCGCCCGCACGGCGGCCTCACGCAGGCGGCGAGCCGGGGGTTCTGCCCCGGTTTTCTGGCCCAGAACCGCGTACAAGCGCGAGATCACGAAAACCGCAATCGCCGCAAGGATGATGAGATCAATAGACAAGGCCAACCTTCAGCTTGTGGGCAGGACAAGGAGCAGTCCTCATAACCCGTGAGACCAATATAGACACAAAAGACGCCAAGTCAGCCCGTTGTTGCCGACGTCGCAGCAGCGTGATAGCCGCCCAGCCTTCAGATTCAGACAATTCTGGACACGCCGCATGACCGAAACAGCAACTCCGGAACCCGCCGACGCCGCCGGCCCGCCGATGATCCGCGTGCTCGCGCAGTACGTTAAGGACCTTTCATTCGAAAATCCGGGCCTGTTCGCCTCACAGCAGAGCGGCGCCACCCCGGAGATCGAACTCGGCATCGACGTGCGCGTGGAACCAGGTCCGCCGGCCGAAAAGATTTTCGCGGTCGAACTGAAACTATCGGCCCGCGCCAAGCGTCAGGACGCCGTCGTGTTCATCGTGGAGCTCGTTTATGCAGGCGTCGTCCAGCTGCAGGACGCCAAGCCGGAAGACGCCGAGCCGATGCTGCTGATCGAGTGTCCGCGGCTGCTGTTTCCATTCGCACGTCGGATCATTGCGGATATCACCCGCGAGGGCGGGCATCCGCCGCTGATGATCGATCCCATTGATTTCGTCGGGCTTTATCGCCAGCAGCGTTTGCGGGCGGAAGCCGAAGCGCAGGCCAAGGCCTAAGGCGTCAGACGGTCAGCACCATCTTCAGAGCGCCGTCGCGGCGGTCGTTGAACAGGGCGTAGGCGTGGGCGCCTTCCGACAGCGGCATGCGGTGCGAGATGAACTGCTCCGGTTTCAGACGGCCGCTGCGCACCAGCGGAACGAGTTCTGACCAATGCTTGACCACCGAGCACAGGCTTGTGCGGAAGGTGAGACCCTTGTTGAAGGCTAGCGCCATCGGGAAAGGGAACTGCTTGGTCTGATTGACGCCTATGGTCGAGACCGTCCCCTGCTTGCCCGCCAGCGACAGCGCCAGTTTCAGCGTCGCATCCGCCCCCACCGCCTCCACCACGCTGTCCGCCATGCGGCCATGCGTCAGCTCTTTCAGGACAGCGCGTTCGTCGCCCGGCGGCAGCGCGATTGCGCCGAGGCGCTCGGCCATGGCGCGGCGTTCGGGCACGAGATCGACGGCGAAAACACGCGCGGCGCCCAGCGCGAATGCAATCTCCGCCGCCATCAGGCCGATAGGCCCAAGTCCCACCACGGCGACGATGCCACCGGGGCGTATGTCGGCATTCTTGGCGCCGAGATAGGCGGTCGGCAGGTTGTCGGTCAGCATCAGCGCCTGATCGGCGGTCAGACCTTCCGGAATGCGCGCCGCGTTCTGGTCGGCATGTGGCACCATCACCGCTTCGGCCTGGCAACCTTCGAGCGCGTGGCTGAGACCATAACAGCCGGTGGCGTTGAATTCGCACCTCACGCAGTCGCCGGAGCGACAGGCGGCGCAGCGCCCGCAGCCGACGGCGGCAGAGATCATCACCTGGTCGCCGACCTTCAGCGTTTCGACATGCGGGCCGATCTCGACAATCTCGCCGACTGCCTCGTGACCGACACAGAAGCCGATATCGTCGCTGAAGCCGTGACCCTGATAGATGTGCAGGTCGCTGCCGCAGATGCCACAGGCCTTCACCTTCACAAGCGCTGCGTGTGGCTTGGTGATCTTCGCGTCGGGAATGGACTCGAAGCGAATGTCCTTGGCGGCGTGGTAGGTGAGAGCTTTCATCGATGTCGCCTCCTGCCCCCGGCAGAGGGACGGGAAGGAGTGTAGGACCGGAATGCGGGCGACGGAAGGACGGTCCTTGTGAGCCGCAATCTGTGTCAGCCGCAATCAGCTCAGCTTCTTCCAGATCACTTCGTGATCCTTGTCGCCCAGCGTCTCGATGAAAGCTGCGTGGGCCGCAGCCTCCGCTTCGGTCAGGCGCAACGCCAGAGGCACAGGACGCTGGCGGCGCGGCGTAAATACGATCTGGTCGGATCCCGAACCATTTGCGCCGTTCCCGAAATTGAAGGCGCGCTCGCGCCCGCCACGCAGTTCGAGGTAGGCCATCGCCAACAGCTGGCCGTCGAGCAGCGCACCGTGCAGAACCCTGTCCTTGATCGAGATGTCGAAGCGCTTGCAGACGGCGTCGAGCGAGGCGGGCGACCCCGGCCGATGTTCGCGCGCAAGCACCAGCGTGTCGATGAAGCGCTCTTTCGGGAAGGGCGGACGACCCATCAGTTCAAGTTCGTAATTCAGGAAGCCGCGGTCGAATTCAGCGTTGTGGGCGACGATGGGGGAGTCGCCGAAGAATTCAAGCAGGCGATCGACAACACTGGGGTGTTCGAAAGGTGGTTTGCCGCGCAGCGTCTCGTTGGTGATGCCGGTGATGCGCACGGTCGCCTCGGAGACCGGGCGGCCGGGATTGATGTAGATCTGAAACTCCTTCCCTGTGGGCAGGAGGTTGATCAGCTCGATGCAGCCGACCTCGACGATGCGGTCACCCTGCCCCGGATTGAGACCGGTGGTTTCCGTGTCGAAGACAACTTCCCGCATCAGCCTGCCCCATTGCCCGTATCTGCGCCCGTATCTGCGCCCGCATTCGCGAGACGTAGGCGGAGGTCCGCGAGGATTTCATCGACACGCGCCTCGGCCACTGCAAAGCCCTGGCTGGTGTCGATGATGAAATCGGCGCGGCTCCGCTTGACCGAATCGGGAACCTGACGCGCCAGTATCGCCTCGAACTCTGCCACGGTCATCTGGCCACGCGCGAGGACGCGGGCCCTTTGCACATCTGCCGGCGCACTGACCACAAGAATTGCGTCCGCTCGCTTGTCGCCGCCGGTTTCGAACAGCAGCGGAATGTCGAGCACGACGATAGCCTGGCCGTCCGCCATTGCCTTCTGAAGGAAGACAAGCTGCTGTCCGCCGACGATGGGATGGACGATTTCCTCCAGCCTTTTCATGGCGGCGGGGTTGTCGAGCACGCGATGTCGCAGTTTGGCGCGGTCGATCGCGCCGTCCGGCCCGGTGACGCCCGGAAATTCTGCTTCGAGCGGAGCGACGGCTTCGCCGCCCGCCGCATAGACGCGGTGGACGGCAGCGTCGGCGTCGTAGACGGGCACACCACGCGCGGCAAACATGGCGGCGGTGGCGGATTTGCCCATGCCGATGGAGCCGGTGAGCGCCAGCCTGATCATGCATCCGCCTGTAGTTTCGAGCGGCAGGCTCTGAGCGCCTTTGCCTGATCCGGCCGGACGTCGAACCAGAGGTGGAAGGCGGCGGCGGCCTGCGCGACAAGCATGGTGAGCCCGTCATGCGGCACCCAGCCGGTGTTAGCGGCGGCTACGAGTGTGCCGGCTGCGGCTTTTCCATAGGAGAGATCGAGGAACGGCCGCCCGGCGCCCTGTGAAAGGGACGGCAGGGTTGCGCCGGTGTGGCCGAGACTGGCCGAGTTCACGATGATGTCGGCATCGGAGGAGACATCCTCGATGTCTTCGAGGCCGATCGTATGAGCGTGGGGCGCGAGCTCGTTGGCGAGCGCTGCGGCGTTCACAGCAGATCTGTTGGCGATGGTGAGTTTGGCGCCAGAGCGGTTGAGGCTGACGATGGCGGCGCGCGCCGCCCCGCCCGCGCCGATCAGCAGCACGCGCAGATTGCGGAGTTCTTCGCCGCACGCGGCATGCATCGCTGCTTCGAAGCCCGCGACGTCGGTATTGTGCGCCGTCCAGGCGCCATGTTCCCGAACCAGCGTGTTCGCTGCGCCAACCGTGCGCGCTTCGGGCGAGGAATTCGTGGCGGCGCTGAGTGCTGCAATCTTGTGGGGTAACGTGACGTTGAGACCGCTGTGGGTGATCGCCATTGCACGCAGATCAGCGCTTGCGCTCTCTGATTGCAAATGGACGCGATCGTAGCGCGCATCGAGGCCGTGATCCGCGATCCAGCCATTGTGGATCAGCGGCGACAGCGAGTGCGCCACTGGATCGCCAACGACCGCATAGATCTTCGTTTCGCGTGAAGTATTCATGGCTGGAGCGAGCCGCGATCGCGCAGCCATTGCATAAGCGGCAGCAGCGGCATGCCGAGGATCGAAAAATAGTCGCCGTCGATGCGATCAAACAGTTGTGCGCCAAGACCTTCGATCTGATAGCAGCCGACGCATTCGAAGGCCGCATCGCCGATCTGGTCGAGATAGGTCTCGAGGAAGTCATCCGAGAAATTGCGGACACGTAGCTTCGGCTGTGACAGGTGACGCCAGACTGGCGCACCCTCCACACAGGCGACGATGGCTGACTGAAGGACATGCGTCTTGCCCCGCAACCGGCGCAGAACGTCGGCGGCTTCGGCACGCGTTGCGACCTTGTCGAGCCCCTGCCCGTCGAGATCCAGCATCTGGTCACAACCCAGCACCACGCCGAGATGCGAGAACGAGACTTTCATTGCCTTGGTTTCAGCCAGTAAATCCGCCTGCTTCGCGACGGTCGCGCCTTCGGCGCGCAGGGCTTCCTTGAGCGCGTCTTCATCAACGCCGGATCCGATCTGTTCGAATGACAGGCCGGCAGCACGCAGCACGCTCGCGCGGGATTTGCTCTTGGAAGCCAGGATCAGGCGGTGTTCGTAAGCTGCGCTCACCGTTCGTGTTCCTGGATGAGATTGAGGATCGCAGCGGCGGTCTCTTCGACGGAGCGGCGGCTGACATCAATGGTCGGCCATTTCATACGTGCGAACAGCCGGTTGGCGTTGGTGATCTCCTGCTGGACATTTTGCTCGTCGGCGTAAGTCCCATCCGGCGTTTCGTTGAGTGACAGGAGACGTTGACGTCGAATCTGCACGAGCCGGTCGGGCGAAATCTTCAACCCTACGACGAGCGGTGCGCCCGGCTTGGTGAGAATGTCGGGAACTTCGACACCGGGCACGAGTGGCACGTTGGCGGCTTTCACGCCGCGGTTGCCGAGATAGACACACGTCGGCGTCTTTGAGGTGCGCGATACGCCAACCAGCACAACATCGGCTTCGCGCAGGCGTTCCGTGTGCTGGCCGTCATCATGCTGGAGCGCGAAGTTGATGGTCTCCATGCGCGCGAAATAATCGGCGTCGAGGTGATACTGGCCGGCGACCTTGTGGGCGGACTGCAGGCCGAGATAGCGCGACAGCATGTTCACGGCGGGGTCGATCACGGCGAGCGTCGGCGATCCGACCTCGCGGCAGCGGTCCTCCAGCCGGGTGCGCAGCGCCTCGTCGGTAATCGTGTAGAGGACGACGCCGGGCGCGGCCTCGATCTCTTTCAGGACACGTTCGAGCTGCTTGGGGCTGCGAACCAGGTAATAGTTATGTTCGAGCGGAGCGATGTGGTCGAACTGGGCGCAGGCGGCGCGCATCACGGCATTGAGCGTCTCGCCTGTCGAGTCCGAGACCAGATGCACGTTGAAATAGGTCTCGTAGGTCGTCATCCGCTGGCCGACACTCCCACCCGTTTGCTGGCGTCCTCCTGTGGACGCTTACCCCCCATACCGCTGGGAGTTGCTTGTGGACAAGCTGGGCGCCGAATTCGGCGCCCGTTCGAGTCACACACTTGTCGACAGGTGGAGAGACTGAGCAAGACTCATCGAATTGGCGCCCATGAGTCACGCGCTTGGGACTCGACTCCTGTTAAGGTGTTGTTAACGAAGACCTTAATGAAACGTAAACGTACGAATCGGAGTCGGAACATTGCGTGATTCACGGTGTACAGGCATGTGCACGGTTTGGGGATGACCGTTTGACCCGACTTATGAACTGACTAAACACCACCAAAGTCTATTTAGATTCAGATTCAAAGAATCTCTTTCTCTCTTTCTTCGCCAGGTGACGCTTGACCGGGAAACCCCTTCTCAGAGTGCTGAACGGTGAGCGCATCGATCCCGTTCCAGTCTGGATGATGCGACAGGCTGGGAGACATCTTCCCGAATATCGGGAAACACGCGCCAAGGCGCGGGACTTTCTCGATTTCTGCTACACCCCTGCCCTTGCAGCTGAAGCGACACTGCAGCCGGTTCGCCGCTATGCGATGGATGGAGCGATCCTGTTTGCGGATATCCTGCTCATCCTCGACGCCATGGGACGCAATGTGCGGTTTCTCGAGGGCGAAGGACCGCGGGTTGATCCGGCGACCAAGGCAGCTGATCTCGCAGGGGTGGCGATGGACAAGCTCCTGGCGAAGCTGGCGCCGGTCGGCGAGACGGTTGAGCGGGTCAAGGCGGCGCTGGATCCGTCGGTCACACTGATCGGCTTTGCCGGATCGCCCTGGACCGTCGGGGTCTATGCCATCGAAGGTCGCGGCGGCACCAACAAGGCGGATAGCCGCCAGTTTGGCTACGAGCACCCTGAAGAGCTCGACGGCATGCTCGACCAGCTGGTCGAAGCGAGCGCCCATTACCTCAAGATGCAGGCGGATGCGGGGGCCGACGCGCTGATGCTGTTCGAAAGCTGGGCGGAAGGTTTGCCGCAGGACGCTTTCGAACGGTGGGTGATACGACCGACCGCCAAGCTCGTACAACGCTTGCGTGCGCTTGGCGTGAAACAGCCCATCCTGGGCTTTCCGCGTGGCGCCGGCACACTGGTTCTGGATTATGCGGAGCGCACGGGCGTGAATGCTGTTGGCCTCGACACTGCCGTCCCGCTGAAGCGGATCGACGCGATGCTGCCCAGGGGAATGCCGGTGCAGGGCAATCTCGATCCGATGCGGCTGGTAGCGGGTGGACCGGGCCTCGAGGCACGCGTACGCGAGATCGTCACAGAGCTGAAAGGCCGGCCGCATATCTTCAACCTGGGCCATGGCGTGACCCCGGAAGTGCCGATTTCAAACGTGGAAACTGTGCTTCGTACGCTTCGGAGCCTTTCGTGACCGCTCAGAAAATCGCGGTCGTCCTGTTCAATCTGGGCGGACCGGACGGACCGGACGACGTCCAGCCGTTCCTGAAAAACCTTTTCAGCGACGCCGCGATCATTCGCTCGCCGGCGCCCGTCCGGTGGTTTATCTCGCGGCTCATCTCCAAGACACGCGCCGCCAGCGCACGCGCAAACTACGCGCTTATGGGTGGCGGATCTCCGCTGCTTGCTGAAACGCGGAAACAATCGGCAGCTCTCGACGCAGAGCTGGCGAAACGCGGACGCACCGTCAAAAGCTTCGTTGCGATGCGGTACTGGAAGCCGTTTGCTGCAGAGGTTATTCGCGACGTGCGCGCGTGGGGCGCCGACGAGGTTGTTCTGTTACCGCTTTATCCGCAGTTCTCGTCGACCACGACGGCGTCCTCGCTGAAATCCTGGAAGGAAGCGGGCGGTCCGGATGGTATTACCGTTTGCTGTTTTCCCGATGGCGACAAGTTCATTGAGGCGCATGCGCGCAAGCTGATTGGGGCGTGGGAAGCGGCCGGTTCACCCGAGAATGTACGTTGCCTCCTGTCGGCGCACGGCCTCCCGGAAACCGTCATCCAGTCGGGCGATCCCTATCAGTGGCAGGTCGAACTGACGGCCGAACGCTTGAAGCCGCTGCTGCCTGCAGCGTGGGATGTTCGGGTCTGCTATCAGTCGCGGGTGGGCCCGCTCAAGTGGATCGGGCCGCCGACTGACGCTTGCATCGAGCAGGCCGCCAAGGACGGCAAAGCAATCCTGTTGTCCCCTGTTGCCTTTGTATCCGAGCATATCGAAACGCTGGTTGAACTCGACATCGAGTATCGCCATCTCGCCGATCAGCACGGCGCGAAGCAGTACATGCGCGCACCTGCCCTCGGCATCGACACAGGCTTCATCGAGGTTCTCGCAGACCTGGTCGAAGATGCAGTCGCCGACACGGCCAGCCCCAGAATCCGCTCCGGCTGTGGTGGACGGATTTGTCCCGGCGACCGCAAGGATTGTCCGAACCATCGCGCGCCGGTTATCAGAGCAGCCTGAGCGTTTGACCGGGCCGAACATAAGTCGGGGTGAATTGGTCCATGTTTGAATGGTTTCGCGCGATCCACATCATCGGCGTCATCGCCTGGATGGCCGGCCTGCTGATCTACCCGCGTCTGCTGGTCTACCGGCTGGAAGCGGAAGGTGACGCCCGTTTTGAAGCCGCCATGGATAAGGCGGCTGCCTCAACCCGGAAAATCATCCTCAACCCGACCATGATCATTGTCTGGCTGATGGGACTGGCGATGATCGGTAATAATTGGGAATTTTACATCACCCAGATCTGGTTCTGGGGTAAAATCTTGCTCGTCCTGGCCCTTTCGGGCTTCCATGGGTACCTGATCGGGATCGGCCGGAAGGTGGCTGCCGGCCAGCGTCCGATCGAGCCGCGCAAGCTGCGCATGATGAACGAAATTCCCATGATAATAACGATTTTTGCGGTCATCCTGGTGGTCGTCCAGCCGTTCTAGCAGCGGCCCGGTAGCTCATTCTCACTTGACCGTCCGGTGTTTTGACGGTCTAACCGCGAACGTCGGCCGTCCGGTCGATGTTCTTTCCCTTCTCAAAATTTGCCCGCCAGACCCGCGCCTCGCGCCATCTCCCGGGCAAACCACAACCGAAATGTATCTTTCCAATGTCTGACGACGTTATCGAAGCGGCTGAGCAAGAGCACGAGCGCGTGCTGCTCAACGATCTCAAGAAAAAAACACCGGCCGAACTGCTGGCCATGGCGGAAGAGCTCGAGGTCGAAGGCGCCTCGCTCCTGTCGAAGCAGGAATTGATGTTCGGTGTTCTAAAGGAGCTGGCCGAACGCGATGTCGAAATCATCGGCGTGGGCGTGGTCGAGGTCCTGCCGGACGGTTTTGGCTTCCTTCGTTCGCCGCAGTCCAACTACCTGGCCGGACCGGACGATATCTACGTCCAGCCGCAGATGATCCGGAAGATGGGCCTGCGCACCGGGGACACGGTCGAAGGCACCATTCGCGGACCTCGCGACGGCGAGCGCTACTTCGCCCTCGTCCGCGTCTCGACCGTGAACTTCGAAGATCCCGAGCGTGCGCGCCACAAGGTGCCGTTTGACAACCTTACCCCGCTCTATCCGGACGAACGGCTTCACATGGAGCCCAAGGATCCGACCAAGAAGGATCGTTCGGGCCGCGTCATCGACATCGTCTCGCCGATCGGCAAAGGCCAGCGCGCGCTGATCGTGGCCCCGCCCCGTACCGGTAAAACCGTACTGCTGCAGAACATCGCGCAGTCGGTCGCTGAAAATCACCCCGAGTGCTATCTGATCGTGCTGCTCATCGACGAGCGTCCCGAGGAAGTCACCGACATGCAGCGCTCCGTGCGCGGCGAAGTCATTTCCTCGACCTTCGACGAGCCTGCAACGCGCCACGTCGCCGTCGCCGAGATGGTAATCGAGAAGGCCAAGCGCCTCGCCGAACACGGCCGCGATGTCGTGATCCTGCTCGACTCGATCACGCGCCTGGGCCGCGCCTACAACACGGTTGTCCCCTCGTCCGGCAAGGTGCTGACCGGCGGTGTCGACGCGAACGCTCTGCAGAAACCGAAGCGCTTCTTCGGCGCCGCGCGTAACCTGGAAGAGGGCGGTTCGCTCACTATCATCGCGACCGCGCTGATCGAAACTGGCTCGCGCATGGACGAAGTCATCTTCGAGGAATTCAAAGGTACGGGTAACTCCGAGATCATCCTCGACCGCAAGGTCTCCGACAAACGCATCTTCCCGGCGATCGACATCCTCAAATCCGGTACGCGGAAAGAGGAACTGCTTACGGATCCGAAGGAGCTGCAGAAGATCTACATCCTGCGGCGCATCCTCAACCCGATGGGCGCGCAAGATGCGATCGAATTCCTGCTCGACAAGATCAAGCAGACCAAGACGAACGGCGAATTCTTCGCGGCGATGAACAACTAGGTCTCGCCGCCCGGGCCGGAAACAGAAACCCCGCCTTCCGAAAGGAAGGCGGGGTTCTTCTTTTTGATCAGTCCGAAATCTGTCGCCGCTGCTGTCCTAGTAAGCCGCGATCAATTCCTTCCGCCGCACTATCCGGGGAGGGGCTTTAACCTCCGTTTCTGATTTCGCGGGCTTCGCCGCTTCCTCAACCGGCGCCGCCACGCCCAGCCGCTTCCTCAACTCCTCGATCGACAAGACCCGTCGATTTCGTCCGCCGCTCTCACTCGCCTGCACCTGGTCTGCGTACATTCTGTTCGCTGCTCCTTGCTGGTCTCAACTACTGCCCGGTCGCCACTCCGGGGTCTCACACTTGCTCGCCCCACGTTTGACAGTATGGCCCCCGGGTATTACCGAACTACCAACGTACCACGGTAACAAAAGATGAATGTCGCAGACGTCGAAAAAACACAGACCGGCGTAAGAATGGCGACGCCGCTGTTGAAAGTCCTGCGCGCGCTGGCGGACTACAAGGACATGAGCCTGGGAGATCTGCTCGAGGCGATGCTGCTGCACGGGCTCGACAACAAGACGCCATTCTCGAAGGAGACGCTGCGGGTGATCGCCCAGCTCCGCGATGTATATGGCCTCGACCTGACCAGCGCCGATGTCCAGTCGCTGCGGGACTGACGTCCCTGCCCCGGTGTGCTAGCGAGCCATCCCATGACGATCAGCCGCCACTTCATTACCGAGATCTACCGCGAGAGCGTTGGCAATGCCGAGCTCAATGCCGACCTGATGGACGGCGTGAAGATGCTGGCCAGGGAGGACCGTGCCGGTCGGGCCTGGTGCAAGGAATATGGCTATCAGGGGTACACGTCCTACGCTTCGCTGGATGACCTGCCGCAGCGCGCGACCTGTTTTGACCAACTCGTCCGTGTACTGAAACCGCATGCCGAATCGTTCGCGGCGCACCTGCAGATGGACTTGCGGGGCAAGCGGCTGAAGCTCGACAATATCTGGGTCAATCTGCTCGAGCCTGGCGGCAGCCATACCGGCCATATCCACCCGCACTGCGTGTTGTCGGGGACGTACTACGTCAAAGTGCCGGACGGGGCGTCGTCCCTGAAGTTCGAGGACCCGCGTCTCGCCATGATGATGGCCGCCCCTGCTCCCAAGGAGACCGCCGACGAGGATCATCGGCGGTTTGTCTACGTTGCCCCCAAGGTCGGCGAAGTCCTGCTTTGGGAGAGCTGGCTGCGCCATGAGGTGACGGTCAATCGCGCCGCGACATCGCGGGTCAGCATCAGCTTCAACTACCGGCTTTGACCGTGTAGGACTGGGGATGCCTCGTATGACCGGAGACTGACGCTGTGGCGCGCGGCCCTACCGACACCATCATCGCCCCCGCCTCCGCCCCCGGCCGCGCCGGCGTCGCCGTCATCCGTATCTCCGGACCAGGTAGCGCCGACATGCTGCGCGGTATGACCGGCGGTGTTTCACGTGAAACATCGCTGCCAGAGCCCCGGAAGGCCGCGACGCGGACGCTGAGGGATGTCGACGGGGGATTCCTCGACGAGGCGCTGGTGCTGTGGATGCCGGGGCCGAAATCCTACACCGGCGAGGATGTCGTCGAGCTGCACGTCCATGGCGGACCCGCCGTGATCGATGCTGTGATCCAGGCCGCCCTTCGTATGAAGCAGTGCCGGATTGCCGACCCGGGGGAGTTTACACGCCGGGCGTTCGACGCCGGGCGGATCGACCTGACGCAGGCGGAGGCGATCGGGGACCTGATCGACGCCGAGACCGAGGGTCAGCGGCGCCAGGCTGGGCGGCTTTACCAGGGCGAGGCGGCGCGGGTCTTCGAGGGGTGGCGGGGTCTGTTGCTCACTGCGATGGCGGCGCTGGAAGCGTCGATCGACTTCCCTGACGAGTCCGACATTCCTGGCGAAATCCACCTGACCGCGCTCGAGCCGATCACGGCCCTGGCGGTCGACCTTGAGGCCGCGCTGGGGGATGCGGGGCGGTTGGCGAGCGTGCGGGAGGGGTTCCGGATCGCGATTCTCGGGCCGCCGAATGCCGGCAAGTCGAGCCTGATGAACCGGCTGGCGCGGCGCGAGGCGGCGATTGTTTCCCCTATCGCGGGGACGACGCGGGACGTGGTGGAGGTACGGCTGGTGCTGTCCGGCTATCCGGTCTGGGTGGCGGACACGGCCGGCCTGCGGGAGGCGCAGGACGCCATCGAGGCCGAGGGGGTAAGGCGGGCGCTGGCCCGGGCCGAGGAAGCCGACCTGCGGATCTGGGTGTCGGATGTTTCACGTGAAACACCGAGGGCCCCGGAGCAGGCGCGGCTGGGCGACATGCGGGTTCTCAACAAGGCCGACCTGATCGACGCGTGGCCTGCGCAGGACAGCGTGGGCGAGGATGTGTTCGTTGTCTCGGCGGCGTCGGGCGTGGGGCTCGAGGCGCTGGAGCGGCGGCTGGCGGACGTTGTGCGCCAGCGCCTTGAGGTGGACGAGGCGCCACTTGTGACACGGGCCAGGCATCGGGAACTGGTCGAGGAGGCGCTGGCGGCGATCATTCGCGGACTGGAGGGAGCCAGGCGGAGCGTTGGGGCCGAACTGGTGTCCGAGGATTTGCGACTGGCGGCGCGGGCTCTGGGGCGTATTACGGGGTCGATCGACGCGGAGGATCTGCTGGACAGGATTTTCAGCCAGTTCTGCGTGGGAAAGTGAACGGGCGGATGTTTCACGTGAAACATTCTCAGCTGTCTTGGGCCCGCCCTGCGCGCCGCCCGTTGAAGGACGAGCGCGGTCTCTCAGTCGGACCGGCTGATGCCGTCCTGGATGCTGTGGTCCTGAACCCGATGGAGGGCCCGGGGACGCGTCATGCCCGACGTGGTTTGGGCAGCGCCTTTCGGCAGTACCGGTAGATAAAGGAAAGCGCGGATCCCGCGTCCCCATGCAGATGTTATCCGGCCGCGGCAGCACGACGGGGTGTTTCAACCGCCCGGGCCCCATTGTCGCCGCCGGCGTGCAGGTCGCGGATGTTCAGCCGCAATCCCTGGATCACTCCTGCACTTCGCCGTTGGGCTGCACGCACGGGCTTTCAAGCTCATCTGCGTCCGATCCTGCGCCGTCGAACAGTGTACAGCTGCCCTCCTGCGAAATGGATGCGGGCATTATCGATCTGGTTTCGGTGGTATCGGATAACTATTTCGGATTTCACATGATTACAGACCTGTAGCAGGAAATCTATCACAGATACCGATTGGTATCGTTATTGGGATCGATTGTCTGTCCTCACGGCACTGCAGCGACTGCCGGACGGGGCGCGTCAGCGCGCGGCACGACCTCCCAAATGTTTCACGTGAAACGCTTCTAACGCGAAATGGGTGCCTCGACGTGGGGGCCGGTCTCCCTTAAATGACCGGCTTCTATTCACAGGCAGCCGCCGTCCATGACCGCAGACATCCAGGATACTTTCGACGTCATCGTCATTGGCGGTGGTCATGCGGGGGCCGAAGCCGCCGCCGCCGCCGCGCGGTTCGGGGCCAGGACAGCGCTGGTCACGCACAAGCTTTCGACCATTGGCGAGATGTCGTGCAACCCGGCCATTGGCGGGTTGGGCAAGGGGCATCTGGTTCGCGAGGTCGATGCGCTGGATGGCGTGATGGGCAGGGCGGCGGATCGCGGCGGCATCCAGTTTCGCATGCTAAACCGGTCCAAGGGGCCGGCAGTTCGCGGGCCGCGGACGCAGGCGGATCGCAAGCTCTATCGCGAAGCGGTGCAGTCGATCCTGGGTGAGTGCAAGAACCTGACGCTGATCGAGGATGGGGTTGAAGACCTGATCGTCGAGCCGACGCCGGATGGCAAAGGGCGGGTCGCCGGCGTCATCGGACAGTCGGGCCGCTCGTGGAAAGCCGGCGCTGTCGTCGTGACGACGGGAACATTCCTCAAAGGTCTCATCCACATTGGCGAGAAGCGGATTCCTGCGGGACGTGTTGGTGAGGCGCCGGCCATTGGATTGTCGGATCGGCTTTATGGGCTGGGCCTGCAGATGGGCCGTTTGAAGACCGGCACGCCGGCGCGGCTGAACGGCAAGACGATCGACTGGTCGGATCTCGAAATGCAGGAAGCGGACGCTGAGCCGATCCCGTTCTCGTTCCTGAATGACAAGATCACCGTGCCGCAGATCGCGTGCGGCATCACCTGGACGTCGGCCGAGGTGCATGCGGTGATCGGCGACAACATCCACAAGTCGGCCGTCTATTCGGGCGCGATCGCTGGGCGCGGTCCGCGCTATTGTCCGTCGATCGAAGACAAGGTGAAGCGCTTCGCCGATCGCGATAAACACCAGATTTTCCTCGAGCCCGAGGGGCTGGATGACGACACGATCTATCCGAACGGGATTTCGACCTCGCTGCCGGAAGACGTGCAGGAAGCTTTCATCCGCAAGATTCACGGGCTGGAGAAAGTCGAGATCAGGCGGTTCGGCTACGCGATCGAGTACGACTATGTCGATCCACGCGAGCTCGATCCGACGCTCGCCGTGAAACGCCTGCCGGGCCTGTACCTGGCGGGACAGATCAATGGCACGACAGGCTATGAAGAGGCTGCGGGACAGGGCCTGGTGGCGGGTCTCAACGCGGCGCGCTTTGCGGCGGGCAGCGAACCTTTCATACTTGATCGCAGCCGCGCCTATATCGGCGTGATGATCGATGACCTCGTGACGCGGGGGGTGAGCGAGCCCTATCGCATGTTCACATCCCGTGCGGAGTACCGGCTGACGCTGCGCGCGGACAATGCCGACCAGCGTCTGACGGAGACGGGCATTGAAGCCGGCGTCGTGGGGTCGGTGAGACGTGAAGCGTTTCACGTGAAACGTTCATCGATCGACGACGCGCGGGCGCGGATGCAGGCGCTGACGTTGACGCCAAACGAGGCCCGGACGCACGGCATCATGATCAACCAGGACGGCAAGCGTCGGACGGCGCTGGAAGTGCTGGCGTATGATGGCGTCGACTTCGCGCGGTTGCGCGGCGTGTGGCCAGAGCTGACAGCGATCACACCGCAGGTCGCCGAGCAGATGGAGATCGAGGCGCAGTACGCAGGTTATCTCGATCGGCAGGAGGCGGACATTCTTGCCTTCCGGAAGGACGAAGACATGCGTCTTCCGGCTGATCTGGATTACCGCGCGATGGGCGGTCTTTCGAACGAAGCGAAGGACAAGCTCTCGACGGTGCGCCCGGCGACGCTGGGCCAGGCGGCGCGGATTGAGGGCATGACGCCCGGCGCGATCACCGCGGTGCTGGCGAACCTGAAGCGGGCGGCTAAGAAGGCTGAGAAGTCTGCTTCCGAGGCCGCTCAGGGGTGAGACTCGGACGCTGTCCGCTCATCCCGACGAACGTCGGGATCCAGGAACGGTCGTGCGACGCAGACGGGATTGAAGCCTCAAGGCAGGAAAAGCCTCAACATCCGCCCCTGGTCCCGACGTTCGCCGGGACGAGCGCAGATGGGGCGGCGCCTAAACTGATCGGGATGACGACGAGATGACCTGGCCGACGTACGATGAAGACGGTTTCGGGCCGGAGGATGTGGTCCGACTGACGGGTGTTTCACGTGAAACACTCGCGCGCGTCCGGTCATACCTCGGCGTGCTCGATGTGTGGCGGGACCGAATCAACCTGATCGGACCGGGCGAGGGTCGGCATCTGTGGCGACGCCATGTGCTCGACAGCCTGCAGCTGATCGAGCTGATTCCGGACGAGGCCGAAAAAATAGTCGACTTGGGGTCAGGCGCCGGATTCCCCGGCCTGCTGATCGCCTGCGCGGCTGCGGAACGACCCGGCGTGTCTGTCACGCTGGTCGAGAAGAGCGTGCGGAAATCGCAATTCCTGCAGGCGGCTATCAGTGAACTGGCACTACCGGCGCGTGTGCTGAATGTGCGGATCGAGGAGGCGCCGCGTGAGCGATATGACCTGCTCACCGCCCGCGCGCTGGCCCCTCTGCCCAAACTTCTCGGGTATGCCGACGTATGGCTTAAACCTTCCGGTAAGGCACTCCTGATGAAAGGTAGAGATACCGCCGCCGAGCTGGCGGAGGCCCGCGCCGAGTGGATGTTCGACATGTCCGATCGCGCAAGCCTCTCAAGTCCGGAAGGGCGCGTTCTGAGTATTTCATCGATCAGTCCCCGGAGGGCATGATGCGTGTCATCACCGTCGCCAACCAGAAAGGCGGGGTGGGTAAAACCACCACCGCCATAAACCTCGGCACCGCACTGGCGGCGGTGGGCCGGCGCATCCTGATCATGGATTGCGATGCGCAGGGCAACGCCTCAACGGGGCTCGGCATCGAGCCCACGGCGCGCCGCAAGTCGAGCTATGACGTGCTGGTCGGCGAGGCGACGATGGCGGAAGCCATACTGCCAACCAAGGTGCCGAACCTGGACATACTGCCAGGTGACGAGAACCTCGCCGGCGTCGAGACGCTGATCCACGACGACCCGCGCAAGAACTTCAAGCTGCGCGAAGCCTTCGACGCGTTCCGCCGGGCAGGCGCGCGGTATGACGTGGTGCTGATCGATTGTCCGCCGTCGCTGTCGACCGTGACGATCAATGCGATGGTTGCGGCGAATGCCGTGCTGGTGCCGCTGCAGTGCGAATTCCTGGCGATGGAGGGTCTGTCCCAGATCCTGCGCACGATCGAGCTGGTGCGGTCTGGCCTCAATCCGGATCTCGAAATTCAGGGCGTCGTGCTGACCATGTACGACAAGCGGAACAACCTGTCGGACCAGGTCGCCACCGAAGTGCGGACCTACCTCGGCGCCAAGGTTTACCAGACAGTCATACCCCGGAATGTACGCTTGTCCGAGGCCCCGTCCTTCGGACTACCGGCCATACTTTACGACCATAAATGTTCCGGTAGCGAAGCCTACATCATGCTCGCCCAGGAACTGATGCAACGGGAACGTGAGAGGGTAGCGGCGTGAACCAACCTTTGAAACAGGCGCGGCTTGGACGTGGGCTTTCGGCCCTGCTCGGCGATTATGCCGGGGCGCGCAACGCCATCGAGTCGGGCGGCGTCGAGGCGGGAGGCGACATCATGAAGGATGCTCCGTCCACGGAAGACCTGTCGGCGTCTGAGATCGCGATCGACCGGATCGTACCCAACCCGAAGCAGCCGCGCCGCACCTTCGTTGAGGCGGAGCTGGAAGAGCTGGCAGAATCGATCCGCACCAAGGGTGTGATCCAGCCGATCCTCGTTCGCCCGGATCCCAACCAGGCCGAGATGTTCGAGATCATCGCGGGCGAGCGCCGCTGGCGCGCCGCTCGCAGGGCGGGGCTGTCGATGATCCCGGCGGTCGTGCGCGAGATGGACGATCGCGAGATGCTCGAGATCGCCATCATCGAGAACGTGCAGCGGTCCGACCTCAATGCGGTGGAAGAAGCCGAAGCCTACAAGGCGCTGATCGACCGGTTCGGCCGGACGCAGGAATCCGTGGCGCAACAGGTCGGCAAGAGCCGCGAGCATGTGTCGAACACACTGCGGCTCCTGTCGCTGCCCGACGATGTGCGCGAGCACGTCCGCGAGGGCCGGATGACGGCGGGTCATGGCCGCGCGCTACTGAAGACATCGGATCCGTCAGGTTTTGCCGCCACGGTTATCGCCAAGCAACTGTCCGTGCGCGATACCGAAGCGCTGTCGAAGGCCGACAAGGCCGGCGCCAGGGGCGACATCAAGGCGTTCGCGGACGACAAGGACGTGGACACCAAGGCGCTGGAACTCGACCTCCAACGCGCGCTGGGCCTTGACGTCGATATCCGCCATGTCAATGGCAAGGGCGGGGAAGTGCGCATCAGGTATGCGCAGCTCGAACAGCTCGACGAGATCTGCCGTCTGTTGTCGCGTCCGCGCACGAGCGCCGGCTAACGCGATCCGGCGCGAACTTCAGGATGGCCCGTGTCGAAAGACGCGGGCCTTTTCTGCGTGTGCGCCAAAACTGCAACGCCCGATGCAACCAGTTGTGGGCCGGATCGTTGATTTGGCGTCGCGGCGCTTCCCTTGTCTGTCCCCCACATCCTCGAGGAGGCAGCCGCGACCCCATCCTTCCAAATCGTCAGAGCTGGCTCATCACACGTCGGACGCGCAGGCGCGGCTCACGGCTCGATCTTCAGCAGCACGCTGTCGGAGCCTTCGTCGGTGATGGCGAAGATCAAGCCGTCCGGGCTCTGTTCCACGTCGCGGATACGCTGGTGCAGGTCGAGCAGCAGCATCTCGCTGCGGATCACCTCCCAGTTCGCGTTGAACACGATGCGCTCAATATGGCCGGTGCGCGGCGAATTGCTCATGCGCATGGAGCCGAGCAGGAGGTTGCCCTTCCACGCCGGGAACCTGTCGCCGGTGTAGAAGATCATGCCGCCGGGCGCGATCGCTGGCACATAGGAGATGTGCGGACGGGTGAGGCCATCCTTGTAGGGCACGGGCGATACTTTGGGGCCGGCGTAGTAGCGGCCGTCGCTGATGATTGGCCAGCCATAATTCTGTCCGGCCTTGAGGATGTTGACCTCGTCCCCGCCCTGCGGACCCATCTCGGAGACCCAGAATTCCTTGGTCCACGGGTTGAGGGCGAGGCCAAGATTGACGCGGTGGCCGAGCGTGAAGATTTCTGGATTGTAGCCCTGTTTGCCCGCGAACGGATTGTCCTTTGGGACCGTGCCGTCGTCGTTGAGGCGCAGCGTCTTGCCGGCGAAGTCGTCTGGCTTTTGCGCGCGGCCAATCGAATCGTCCGTGCCGACACCGGGGCATCCGATGGTGGCGTAGAGTTTTCCGTCGGGGCCAAACATCAGTTTCGTGTAGAGCGCATCGACATCGTCGCCGATGAAGACGTCCTTGCCATCAACGATCGCCTTGCCGTCCCAGCGCCCCCGGAAGATGGCGTTGTTGCCGTACTCGCCTCGCGCGGGCTTGTGATAGGCAAGGTAGATCAGGCCATTGGTGCTGAAGTTTGGATGCAGCTTGATGTCCATGAAGCCGGTCGCGGTGCCAAGGACGGCGACTTTCGGTGTTCCAGCGATGGGAGTGGGATCAAGTTTGCCGTTGCGCACGATGCGAAGCGCGCCGCCGCGTTCGGCGATCAGCACATCGCCGGTTGGCAGGAATTCGATTGCGCGGGGAGATGTCAGTCCACGCGCGACGACGGAGACATGCAGCTTCGGCTGTTCCCAGGATTCGAACTCGAACGGGCCGTCGCCAATCTTCGGGGCGGCCCAGGCTGGCGGGCGCGGGCCGTCGGCGCTGTCGCGCTCGGCGCGGATGCGGCGGGCCGGATAGGGGATGCCGTCGATAAAGGCTTCGCGGTTCTGGCCGGTTGGATCCGTGCTCCTGTCGGCGGCGGCGAGCTGTTTCAGCAACGCAGGCGGCGCGGTGAGGAAGGCAATGACATGGGCGCGCTGGTTTTCGTTGATCATGGTGGCGGGCACAGCCATCAGGCCGTCGGGCGAGAACGCGACCGAGACACGCTCCCGGCCCAGCGTGTGAAGTATGTCGAGCACAGGCGCTGTCTCGTCGCCGCCGCCATGACAGGCGGCGCAGTAGGTCTGGTAGACGCGCTGGCCGGCGACGATGTCGGCAGGTGCGACAGAAGCCTTGGCTGCGACGGGCGACGTCCCCCGTGGAACCGTCGAACTGCAGGCGGCCAGCGAGATGATGGAAACGGCCACAAGGATGCGCGCGTGGTTCATGGACTGCCCCGTATTTTCTGCGCATTGAAGAGGTAATCGCGCAGCTAGTCACGCTGCGGTGCGGCAAGAGCCATGAGTGCGCCGCGTCAGATCGTGCGCGTTGCGATGCGGTGGATCAGCGTGCGAACGATGGCGTCGGAGGGCGCGCCGGCCTGCTTGCAGGATTTCTCGGCTTCGTAGAGACGCGTGAAGGTGCGCTGGATGACGGGCGTCCGCCATTCGCGGACGGCGCGGGAGAAGGCGGGCCATTCCTTCTCGAAGACGGGCGGACGCAGGCGCATGCCGGTTCCTGCATTGGTGGCAACGGCGTCCATCACGCGCAGCATTCGGAAGTGGAGCGTGCGTAGCGCCGAAATCGGGCTGCCGCCGGAATCAAGGAAGCGGTTGATCGACAGCGTTGCCCGTGGGGCGTCGCCAAGGATGGCGGCGTCGGCGGCGTCGTCTGCGCCGCGCGGCTGCTCGGCGGACGCGAGCTGGGCCACATCCTCGAGGGTGACGGGGCGGCCAAGACCGATCGAGTAAAGTTCCAGCTTTTCGAGTTCCGACAGGGCAAGGCGACGGTCGCCAGGAAGCTCCGCGACAAAGGCAGCGAGGGCAGGCGGCTCGATGATGACGCCGGCCGCGGCAAGGCGCCGGGTGACGAGGTCGTTCACCGCGCCTTCGTCGTCGGCGAAAAGCTGCAGCGCCTGTGCAGCTGCAGACGCTTCGAATGCGCCGCGCAGCTTGCTTGTCTTGCCAAGGTCGCCTGCCTCAATGATCCAGGCGGCTTCGGGATCTAGCAGGCCCTTGTCGACGTCGCCGAGCGTGTCGATAAGCGATTTCGCGCCTGTCTCGCGTTCGATCCGTATACGGACGAGGCGATCACCTCCGAGCAGGGAGCGGGCGACCAGTTCGTCGGCCAGCATCTGCGGGTCGCGCTTGAGATCGTCGTCCGACATCTTGATGAGGTTGAACGGGTCGACGCCGGGAACCCATCGTTCGGCCAGCATGTCAGCGGCGGTGGAGACAAGGCCGCTGTCTGAGCCGAAGATCAATGCGATGCGCGACTTGCCCTGCGGCTTCTCGCAGAAGGCCAACGCGCGTTGGCCAGTTAGTTTCATTTGGGCGGCGCCACTGGCGCAGCCGGATCGACCGGCTTGCCGTTCTTCGGGTTCACTGTCCTGCCGGCCGCCACGATGAGGTCAGAGCGAATTGCACGCGCGAGCAGAGTCGCGAGGCGTTCCTGTGCGCCGGTCTGCGCCGCCATGTCGGAATAGGCAGCGTCAGCGAAGTTGAAGCTGGCGCGCTCTTCAACCGAGCCGGTGCCGAGAATGTCGCCGCTGGCCGCGCGCAGCGTCCACGTTGCGTTGCCGACATAGTCGGAGCGCGATGCGGCCTGGTCGGGTGCGAAGGCGAGGCGTTCGATATTCTGGCGCAGGTCGATGTCGAGCGTACCAGAGCTGAAGCCCGGAACCCCCTGGCCGACCGTCCGCACCAGTTCCTGGCGCAGGAAGTGGCCGGTGCGGCCCGACGCTGCACCGCCGCTGGCGACGGCGCGAATTTCCGAGATCTGGATCGGGCCGGAGTTGGCGTAGGACGTGCCCTGCCCGCCATAGACGGGGGTGAGCCCGCAGGCAGTCAGTGGCAGGAGGGCAAGACCGAGGAGTGCAGCTCTGATCATGATGCGACGATATTCACGATACGGCCCGGGACCACAATCACCTTTTGCACGGCGAGACCGGCGAGATGTTGTTTCACGCTGTCATCGTCGCGGGCGATGGCTTCGACCGCCGCCTTGTCGGCGCTGGTCGAAACGGTGATTTCCGCGCGCTTCTTGCCGTTGATCTGCACCGGCAGGGTGACGGTGTCGGAGACCAGCAGGGCGGGGTCGGGCACGGGCCATTTGGCTGTCGCAACCATTCCGGACCCACCCAGAATCGCCCAGCATTCTTCCGACAGGTGCGGGGCGAAGGGAGCGGCGATCTGAGAGAACAGGCGCAGCGCCTCGCGGCGGGCTGTGGCCATGCCGGGGGCGGTGGATTGCTCCGCCTTGCGCAGGGCATTGCCCAGCTCGTTCATGCGGGCGATGCCGACGTTGAAGTGGAATTTCTCGATGCCCTGCGTGACATCGCGCACCGAGCGGTGGGCGAGACGGCGCAGGTCCAGCGCTTCACCTGAGTCGGCCGGACCATCGTCTGCGGCGGGCGCGGCTTCGACCAGGCCCCAGAGTTTCTGGATCGAGCTCCACGCGCCGCGCACGCCGGCCTCGGACCATTCGAAGTCGCGCTCAGGCGGCGAGTCGGACAGCACGAACCAGCGCGCGACGTCGGCGCCGTAGTCGGAGATGATCTGGATCGGATCGACGACGTTCTTCTTCGACTTCGACATCTTTTCGACGCCGCCGATCGTGACGGGCGCGCCCGTCGAGATTTCGAAGAGGCCGCCGTCACGCTTCTCGATATCCTCGGGCAGCAGCCATGCGCCGGCCTCGGACTTGTAGGTCTCGTGCGTGACCATGCCTTGCGTGAACAGGCCGGCGAAGGGCTCGCCACTCGGCAGGTCGAGCAGGCCGCAGTCGCGCAGGGCGCGGGTGAAGAAGCGGGAGTAGAGCAGGTGGAGTACGGCGTGCTCGACGCCGCCGATATACTGGTCGACGGGCAGCCAGTAGCTGGCCTCTTCCTTGTTGATCGGCTCTTTCGATTTCGGATCGCAGAAGCGTGCGAAATACCAGGAACTGTCGACGAACGTATCCATTGTGTCGGTTTCGCGCTCTGCCTTGCCGGCGCATTTCGGACACGCGACGTGTTTCCACGTCGGATGCCGCGCGAGCGGATTGCCGGGCTCGGAGAAGTCGGCGTTGTCGGGCAGCATGACGGGCAGCTGGTCGTCGGGCACGGGCACGCTGCCGCAAGTGGCGCACTTGATGACGGGGATGGGGCAACCCCAGTAGCGCTGGCGCGAGACGCCCCAGTCGCGCAGGCGGTATTGTGTGGTGGCTTCGCCGGCCTCGCGGGTCAGCAGCGCCTTGATGGCGGCTGTGATGGCTTCCCTGGTGGTTAGGCCGTTCAGGAAATCGGAATTGTAGATCACGCCATCGCCCGTGTAGGCGGTCTTCGACACGGTGTAGGTCGCGGGGTCTTCGCCCGGCGGCAGCACGACGGGCTTGAAGGGCAGGCCGTACTTCTCGGCAAACTCGATGTCGCGCTGGTCGCCGGCGGGCGAGCCGAAGATGGCGCCGGAACCGTAGGTCGACAGCACGAAGTTTGCGGCCCAGACCGGCAGCTCCCAGTTGGGGTCGAACGGGTGTTTCACGCGGATGCCGAGATCGATACCGACTTTCTCGGCTTTCTCGATGTCGGCTTCGGATGTGCCGCGCGCGGCACATTCGGCCATGAACTTCGCGACGTCGGGGCGCGACTTTGCGATCTGCTTCGTCAGCGGATGATCGGGCGCGAGCGCGAGGAAGCTGGCGCCGAATAGCGTGTCCGGGCGCGTCGTGAAGACTTCGATCGGGTCGGTCGCGTGATTGGGTCCGCCATCGCCGGTGGGGCGGGGCAGGAAGTCGGGCGCGTGGGCGATCTCCCACCAGATCCTGGCGCCTTGTGATTTGCCGATCCAGTTGCCCTGCATGGTGCGGACCTTATCCGGCCAGCGGTCCAGCCCATCGAGCGCGGCGAGCAGATCGTCGCCATAGCGCGTGATGCGGAAGAACCATTGTTCCAGCTCGCGCTGTTCGACGACGGCGCCGGAACGCCAGCCGCGTCCATCGACGACCTGTTCGTTGGCCAGCACGGTGTTCTCGACCGGATCCCAGTTCACCTTCGCTGAGCGGCGATAGACGAGATCGTTGGCGAGCATCTTCAGGAAGATGCGCTGCTGCTGTTCGTAATAGTCCGGCTCGCAGGTGGTGACTTCCTTCGACCAGTCGAAAGACAAACCGAGCGGCGCGAACTGGTTCTTCATCGCCTGGATGTTTTGGAGCGTCCAGGTCCGCGGCTGCGCCTTCTTCTCGATGGCGGCGTTCTCGGCGGGCAGGCCGAATGCATCCCAGCCCATCGGGTGCAGGACGTTATAGCCGTTGGCGATGCGATAGCGCGCGACCACGTCGCCCATCGCATAGTTGCGCACATGGCCCATGTGCAGCCGGCCCGACGGGTAGGGGAACATCTCGAGGACGTAGGCCTTCGGCATGTCGCCCGCTTCCCTGGCGGACTTCGCGCGGAAGACATGCGCTTCCGCCCAACGTTTCTGCCAGCGTTGCTCAGTTTCCTTGGGATTGTAGCGGGTGGCCATGTCGTCGCTCGCGTTCGGTCAGTAGCGGGGGGTTCTCATATCCCGCCAACGAACGAAAGACGACGGGGGTGTTATTGTGAGCCGCCAAGTCGAAGCTGGCGGGCTTTCGAGAGGATAGCGTTCTCGAGCGCGACGTTTGTGTCAGGGCTGACGGCGGCCGGCACCCAGGCGCCGTTGACCAGCGTTTCGCGGAAGACGGCGGCAGAGATGCCGTCGGCGCGCAGACGGGTGTCGAGGATGTAGACGGTCGCCTTGAGGCGCTCGTCGGCCTTGGACGGGTTGGCGTACCAGTCGGTGATGACCACGCCGCCGTACGGATCCGCAGAGGACAGCGGCAGGAATTTCAGCGTGTCGAGCGTGGCGCGCCAGAGATAGGCATTGACGCCGAGCGAGCCGGTTTCTTCAGGACCGATGTCAGCGCTGGACGTGCTGGCCGTGTTGGCGGTGGACGAGCCAAAAATGGAGCAGCCCCCCACGCCGACGGTTGCTGAGATCAGAAGGGCGGCGAGCGCCATGCGAGAAACCATCACAACGTCACTCCGTCAGCCGGCGCATGTCGCGCCCCCGGGTAAGCCTTGAGGAGACGTTCCTTAGCTGCAGGGCTATCCCGCAGGCAAGGGCCGGATGCCGTTAGGCCTGCCGCAACACCGCCTCATATACACATTGGAGTGGACTGAGATTGCGGAGGAATTCTGGCATGCGGCGCACGATTACCCTGGCGGCTGTCGTCATTGGTGCCGGCGCGCCTGCCTTTGCGCAGACGGGTGACGGGGAGTGGGAGGTCAAGGCGGAGGCCACAGCCGTGGTGTCGGGCGCGCGCTCTGACGACCCGCTCGACCCTGCGGCCGACGGGGTGCTGGGCTCTGCAGTGCTGGAGATTTCGCGCTCGGACACATTGGAGAATGGCCTGACGCTGGGGTGGCTGGGGTCGATCCGGTATGAGCGGGACAACCCGAACCGGCCAGCTTTTGTGGGTGCCCTCGGCGGTTGCCCGGCGGCGAATCCCGCGTGTCCGGGCGTTGGTAGCGGCGCATTGTCGCCCATCGCGCCGGCGACGGGCCTGGCGCCTGCCGGAACACCCCTGGATGAAGACGGCTTCCTCACTGTCGAGGCAGCGGCTTTGTCCGTGAACGGGCCGTGGGGGGAGGGGGTGCTCGGGTACGATCTCGGGGCGGCGAGCCGGCTGGATGCGCGCGCGCCGACCGTGTTGAAGCGGGTGTCGGCTTTCTCGCCGGGGCTTGATCCCACAGGGCTTGGCGTGACGAGGGCCCGTAATGACGTTACGGGAAGCTCGGCCAAGGCGACCTATCTGAGCCCGCGCTGGCTGGGGCTCCGGCTGGGTGCGTCCTACACGCCCGAGGCTGACACGCGCTCGGCTGATTTCGACCCCGACTTCACGGCCGCCGGGCTGGCCAGCGCCCAGCTGGAGAATGTCTGGGAGGGCGCCGTGTCTTTCGCGCGCCAGATTGCCGAGCAGGACCTGCGGGTGCGGGCGGCGGTGACGTATTCAAGCGCAGACGCGGGCGCGAGCCAGCCGGAGTTCGGCGGCTATGAAGCCTGGGGCGCAGGTGTCGAACTTGAGCATGATGGCTGGACTGGCGGGGCGCGCTGGCTGACGAGCAACAATGCCTGGGCGGCGGGCAATGGCGACTATGAGGCGTGGGAAGTCGGTCTGGTCAAAGAGGTTGATGGGTGGCGCGTCGGAGCTGAAGCGGGCTGGTCCGAGGACAGTCTCAGCGGTCTCGAAGGTCATTCCTGGCTGGTCGGCGTCAGTCACGATATTTCCCATAACGTGACGCTGGGTGTCGGCTGGACAGCCGCAGATACCGATATTCCGGTACCGACCGGACTCAGCCTCGGCCACAGAAATGCCAGCAATGACGGGCTTTTACTTGAGCTGACTGTGCGGAATTAGTGACACCGGGCGGATAAAGCTCTCCACGGGCCCTTCAATTAATCCGCATTAACTTTTGTAGCTTGAGTCCTGCGTACTATCTCGTCAGTAGAGGGTGGACATGCGCATCACGGCGTCTCTTTTCTGTCTTGCCGCCAGCCTGGCGGCTGCACCTGCGTTCGCGCAGGTTACGACAGCGCCTGCGTATTCCACGCCGGCCGCGCGCGCCGGTGAAACCTCGGCCAAGACTCAGCCTGGATCCCAGTTCACTTTTGGCCTCGGTATCAGCCGCGGCGAGACCGAGCGCTCCCTGCTGCCGGTTGGACCGATCGCGAAGGATCAGGTCGAACTGAAGTGGAAACCGGCCGGCAACTGGGATGTCACGCTTGACCTCACCAGCCGCTCACAGAACGACCTTTTCCCGCGTGAGGAAGTCACTGCCGGTGTCGGCTATCAGGTCACGCCGCGCTTCCGCCTCGGCGGCGGCGTCACCGTGAAGGGCGATTCGCTGGCGACCTCGCTGTCCAACCCGGCGCAGAACTTCGGTCGCGAAGGCACGGAAGCCTCGGTTCGCATCGAGTCGGCTTTCTCCTTCTAGGGTTTGGCTCCTTCCAGGTTTTGGTGCGCCCCAGGCGCCGTTTTCGCTAGCGCCTTTTCCAGCCCTCCATCACGCCCTCGATCGCCGCCCAGCCCGCTGCGCCATGCATGATGCTTGCGGCATTGCCCGCATTGACGCCACCCAGCGCGTAGACGGGCAGAGGGGCAGACCGCGCCAGCTGGCGAAAACGTAGCGCGCCAATGGCGGGACCCGCCGACGTGCTCTGGCTCGGGAAGACCGCGGAGACCACCACCGCATCAACGCCGCGCGCCGCTGCACGGGCGATCGCGCTACGGGAATGCGCGGCCGCCGTTTCGATCGATCCGGCCTTGCGCGCGCGTACGCCCTTCAACTGGCGCTCTGGCCAGTGGACGCCAGCGGCGCCTATGCGTGCGGCGAGGGCTGGATCATTGGCGACGAGCAGGACCAGGCCGCGCTTACGGCAGGCGCGTGCGAGCGCGAGGCCTGTCGCGAGGCGGCTCGGACTGCCGAAATGGCGCCAGATCACGCCGAAGCCACGCGGCAGGCGCTTCACGATGCAGAGCGGGTCAGGCGTGCGCACAGGGTCGGTGACGAAGAACGCTCGGGGCAGGGCGCGGCCCATGCCTCCAGAAAATGTGCGTGCGCGGGCGGGTTTTGCCAGGCGCGCCGCCGCGAGGAGCTTGCGGCGGATGGCGGCTTGGGGTGAAGGAATAGCCATGGACCAAACACTTCTGCGCGAAATCGCCTCGGCGCGTGATCTTGTTGTTGCGCGCATCGCCGCCGCCGCCAAGGCTGCAAGGCGTGATCCAGCGCTGGTCGATCTGGTGGCTGTCTCGAAGGTTCAGCCGGATGACCGCATCGACGCCATGCTGGCGACCGGTCAGCGCATCTATGGCGAGAACCGCGTGCAGGAGGCCGGGGGCCGCTGGACGGAGCGCCGCAGTGCCTATCCCGATCTGGAATTGCGCCTGATCGGTCCCCTGCAGAGCAACAAGGCGCGCGAGGCTGTCGCGCTGTTCGACGTGATCGAGACGCTGGACCGGACGAAGCTCGCCGCTGCGCTGGCCGATGCGTTTGTGAAAGAAAGGCGGACGCCGCGTCTCTATGTGCAGGTGAATACGGGCGAGGAAGAGCAGAAGGCGGGGGTAGCGCCGCTGGATGCTGACGGTTTCATCGCGTCGATGCGTCGCGACTATGGTTTTGCGATCGAAGGGCTGATGTGCATTCCGCCGGCGGATGAACCTGCGGGGCCGCACTTTGCGCTGCTCGCGAAGATCGCTGCGCGCAACGGCGTCGCGAAGCTTTCGATGGGGATGAGCGCAGATTACGAGGTCGCCGTGATGTTCGGCGCGACAAGCGTGCGCGTTGGCTCTGCGCTGTTCGGCACCCGCACGGGCTAATTCAGGATCGCAACAGCGTACGACCCAACGACGAAGGGCGCCGGTTGCCCGACGCCCTTGCCGCCCCGGTGCGAGTCCGTGGGGTAAAACGAACCGGGGCGTGTCACCGTGCGAGGTGTTTGCGCGACAAGTCTACGGACAGGCGACTGACGAAAGGCTTACGCGATTCCGGCCGACTGCGCCGCCTTGCGGTCTCGATAGGGCGCGATGCGCGAGAGGCCCCACGCGATCATGATCTGCGCGCCGGCATAGGTGATCCAGACCGAGCCTGGCGGCACGTCTGTCGTCGTGAACTTGCCGATAGCAATCAGCGTGTCGGAGAGCATGAAGACCACGGCGCCAAGGCGCGCCAGCATCGGCGCCTTCACCACCATCGCAGTCGCGACCATCGTCGTGATGATCAATTGATAGATCAAGGCTGGGATCAAAAGGTCGCCCATGCCCGGCGTCAACCAGCCGAGCATCGCGAGCGACACCAGGACGACGAGCCCAGCGACGGGACGGTCGCGCTTGTTGGGTCCGAGGACGCGGCCCCATTCGAGGAAGCAGAGAACATAGACGATATGGCCGAGCGCGAAGGCCGCCATGCCTGCGACGAAGTAGATCTCGAGCAGCACGTCGCCGGTTGCGCAGAGAAAGAGAGCCAGGGCGGCGAGCCAGGCGCGCTGTGACAGCGCGTAGACGCCAAGCAGGATGATGCCGGATGCTTTCCACGCGAGACCCCAGGGCGGGGCGAGGTTCACCCAGTCATTGGCGAGGTGGCCCATCGCCATGAGCGCGGCGAAGACAAAAAAGACGGTGAGAGGGGTCTGGCGTGTCATGCGCGCTTGCTAACGCACGATTGCCAGCGTGTCGCCCAGCTTTGCGGATGCAAGCAGCGCGAGCAGATCTGCGCGGGCGCAGGCGACGCATCCCTCTGTGGGCGAATAATCGGGATGCGCCACGTGCAGGAAGATGGCGCTGCCCTTGCCCGGGACCGGCGGGTCGTCGTTGTACCCGAGCACGACGATGACGTCGTAGACCGTGTCCTCGCGCCACAGCTTTTCGTGGCTGAGGGGGAAGGGCAACGCGACGGAGAAGTTGTAGAGCGGGCTGGAGGGATCGTCGCACCAGCCGGCTTCGGGGATCAGGGCGTCGATGGGGAGGCCGGTTGCAGGGCGCGCCAGACGGTCTCCGCGCCAGAAAACCTGCCGCATCGGCCAGACGCCCAGCGGGGTCGCGCCATCGCCCTCGCGCTTGGATTCGGCGGGTGTGACGCCGCTTTTCCCGAGCGCGCAGCGGGCTTCTCCACCCGGCCAGCGCAGAATGCCGGAAGAATCGGCTCTGAAAGGCGTATTGGCCATGTCGCTGTCCGCTTCGTGATGGCTTCCTTGCTTGGCCCATCCTACCTAGACTTGTTACACCCGGCACCACACATTGACGGGGACGGGAGATTCCCACCACATGACCGCCGCCAAGACGATCCTGCTGGTCGACGATGATCAGGAACTCCGTGAGGCCCTGGCCGAGCAGTTCGAGCTGCACGAAGGGTTCCGCGTCGAGCATGCTGCGTCCGCAGGCGAGGGCATCAAGAAGGCCGAGGAAGTCAGGGCCGACCTGGTGATCCTGGACGTCGAGTTGCCGGATATGGACGGACGCGACGCCTGCCGGCTCATGCGGAAACATGGTATCGCCGCGCCGATCGTTATGCTGACGGGCCAGTCGACAGATGCGGACGCGATCCTGGGCCTCGATTCCGGCGCGAACGACTACGTGACCAAGCCTTTCAAATTCTCCGTCCTGCTGGCGCGCGTGCGGGCGCACCTGCGGACGTTCGAGCAGAGCGAAGACGCGACCTTCCGTCTGGGGCCGTATGAGTTCCGCCCGGCGGCGAAGCTGCTGATCGACGAGAAGGAACGGAAGATCCGTCTCACCGAGAAAGAGACTAACATCCTGAAGTATCTCTATCGCGCAGGCGGCAAGCCGGTCGGGCGCGAGGAGCTGCTGTCCGAAGTGTGGGGCTATAACGCCAACGTCACGACGCACACGCTGGAGACGCACATCTATCGCCTGCGTCAGAAGATCGAGCCCGATCCCGCCAACGCGCGCCTGCTGCTGACGGAGAGCGGCGGGTATCGGCTGCAGGCCTGAGCCCCGAGCGCACGTTTCATCTTATCCAGCCGGGCACGCCATGCGCTCGCCGGCGGGCAGGGCGCTCATGCCGGTGACGCGCCAGCCATCGACGAACTTGCTCAGGCGATAGAGGCTGGTGCGTTCCTTCGGCGGCAGGAAGCCGCCATCGCCGGTGAGGCGGGTGAAGCGCAGCTCGACCTGTCCGGTGTTCGGGTCAAGGGGGCATCCGATAACGCTGTGGATTTCAGATTTGTCGTAGCCCTGCGCCGCCAGGCGATCGAACTCTGCCTTGAGGCCTTCGGCCGTGCGCCATGGGTGATCGCCATCCAGCCGGTAGAAGCTGGCCGTGATCGCTGCTGAGTCGTGTGCGTTCCAGAGCGCGAGATAGTCCGCCATGAATTTTTCCATGTCGGCGCGGTCATCCGCCTGAGCAGGCGCTGCGATGGCGATCAGGCTCGCGGCCAGCAAACCTACGCGGAAGAAATTCATGTGGCGGAGGCCAGCGTGTTTCATAGCCTGACGCTAGCAGTACGCTCTCCGGGTCGGCAATGAGGGGAAGGAAGTGTGGTCTACGCACATCCCTCGACATACTGGATGCTCGGGCCGCCAGCGTGAATGGCGCCGACTTTCCCGGTGCCGTCGATTTCGTAGACGAGGCCACGCGCGGCTTCATCCTGCACATAAGGTTCGGAGCGTGAACCGCCGTCCCACACAGTGATGTATTCGGCGGGCTTGTCCTGATATCTGTGCGGGCTCGCCGTCGCGGCCGCGCCGTAGGCTTCCTTCACCGCTTCGGCGCTGTCGCCGAGGCCGAGGCCCTTGTCGGTTTTCAGCTTTGACATGTCGGCGATCGTGATGCGCGTCAGCTTGCCGCTTTCGAGCATGACCCAGAGATTTTCAGGCGCGTTCTTCGGCTGGTACTCGTCGCACTCGCCGGGAATGCCCGCCGCGTCGGGGTCGCGCTTGTCGCCGACGGCGGCGACGACTTCCTCTTTCGTCATCCCGATCTTCAGCGTGTTCCAGCCTTGCGAGGTGAGCGCATCCGACGTTGCAGCGGGCGTTGCGGCCGGCGGCGTTTCCGGGGCTGTTGCATCCGCCACAGGCGGGGTGGGGGCTGGCGCGTCGCTTCCGCCGCAGGCGGCGAGGGCGATCATGGAGGCGGCGAGCAGCGCGAGATGTTTCATGGGCGCAGTCTCCAATAACTTGCTCAAGCATATAGTCCCGGGCGCGGCGCGGACTATTACGGTTGCATTCATGCCTGACGCAAAAGCTCAGCCAGCCGCCGTAACCGTGACTGTGACGGGCACATGGTCGGAGGGTTTCTCGCCGCCGCGTTCGTCGGTGTGGATGCGGTAGCTCGCGATATCGACCAGCGGCGTTGCGCGCTTGTCGGCCCACCAGTGATCGAGACGACGGCCGCGGTTCGAGGCCTTCCAGTCGGTCGCGCGATAGCTCCACCAGGTGTAGAGTTTTTCTTCCGGCTTGTGCTTGGCGCGGGCGATATCGGTGAGCTTGCCTTCAGCGAGGATGCGCTTGAGGCCATCAGTCTCGACCGGGGTATGACTCACCACGTTGAGCAACTGGCGGTGCGACCAGACATCGTTCTCTTCGGGCGCGATGTTGATGTCCCCGGCGACCAGCAGGGGGAGGGCGGAGCGCTTGCCCGCGCGGGTCGCATAGAAGTCGCGCATGCGTTCGACGAAATCGAGCTTGTGAGCGAACTTCTCGTTGAGCGTGGGGTCGGGGATGTCGGCGCCGGCGGGCACGTAGAGGTTCTGCACTTCGAAGCCTGCAACATCGACAGCCGTGCAGCGCGCATGGCCGTGACGGCAGAAGCCCGGCGTTTCAAGCGGCCGGATTGGCAGCTTCGACACGATGGCGACGCCATGCATGCCTTTCTGGCCGGAGAGATGGATGTGCTTGTAGCCCGCCGCCTCGAACGCCTTGCGGGGGAACTGGTCGTCGAGACACTTGATCTCCTGCAGGCACAGGACTTCGGGCTTCTCCCGCTTCAGGAAGGCGATCACGCGATCGATGCGGAGGCGGACCGAGTTGATGTTCCAGGTCGCCAGGGAGAGGCGGTTCATATCGTGTGGGGAGCGCCATTTTGGGGTTCAGCTGCAACCCGACAATCGGGTGCGCCGGCGCCCAAATCAAGGAAAAGCGCGCTGATTCGCTGGGAAAACCGTGAGCCGAATACAGACGCGCCCGGCTGCGGGGACAACCAGGCGCGCCATGCGCTCCGGGAGCGCGTATGGGCCGGTGGATAGGTCCGGCTTTCGATCCGCTGCGAACGCCTGCGGGGGGAAGCTCAGGCGCGAGCTGACTCGATCCACGTGGCAATAAAGCCACGACTGCGATGTTTTGTCACCAGATACATGGTTAAAATTGCGTGTGCCCGAAACGCTACGTCAATGCGGAAACGCCATCAGCGCCGGTCATCGCCTGCATCACTTGGATCTTTCACGACGAAGAGCGACGGCTTGAGCGAGACGTTCTTCTGGATGTTGTTGAGCTGAACGCGCGTTTCGGCTCCTGTACCGTCGATCTGGCGCCAGCCCAGCAGTTCGAAGTCTGTCTGGCGGAATTGCAGGATCATCTTGCCTTCGGCCTCGCCGGTCTTGTCGACCAGGGTGACGAAGTAGTTGCCGCCACTGGTCTGGACGTCGGCAACGCTGCCATCCTTCCGGAGATCGATGTTTGAGCGCAGGAAGAGGTGAAGCGGCGTCGAGGACAGCGGCACAGCGTCATACGATTTGCGCCTGGGCTCCTCGATCGAAACCGTCGTGCCGTCCGAGACGATGAAGATCGGCTCTGGCCTGGTGTACTCGAAACGGACCTTGCCCGGACGGCTGATGTAGAACGCGCCGTTGGACGGGGAGCCGGACGGATCGACCTGGGTGAACGACCCGGACACGGTCTTGGTATCGGTCATCGCCTTGGCGACGCGGTCGATGATGCCGTTGCGATCCAGCGCGCCAGGCGCCTGAATCTTCACGATCGCGACCGCGGGCGTCTTGACTGCAGGCGGGACAACCACCGGCTTGGGCGCGACCAGAACCGGGGCAGGGGCCGGCGTCACAGCCGGCGTTTCCACCGCGATCACGGGAGGGGCGGGGGCGTCCACAGGGGCGGGCGCAGCCAAGGCTTGCGCAGACACCGAGAGGGCGAATGGGATCAGGGAGGACAGGATGCTCATGCCTGCCAACTTCATTGCCGGGCCCGGCGAAAACAAGTCCAGTCCAAGGTTTTTTCGCCCTGTTTTCATGAACATCGGTTCAGTCCTAAGCTAG
>JBBATZ010000032.1:0-46926 GCA_040398425.1 Hyphomonadaceae bacterium | reverse complement strand
GCGATGCTGGGCGCGCTTTACAAGCCCGCGCCCAGCGCCGTTTCGGCTGCTTAGACCTTGATAGGTTGGGCCGGCAGATCGGCGAACTTGCGGCCGTCCTTCACCATGGAGCGCAGCAGGTTGGAGACCTTGATCTCCGGTACGACTTTCGAGACGCGCTCGGTGACTTCGAGCACGCGCTGAAGGCCGACTTTGTCGCCGAGGAACATCGGGCCGCCCTTGTCTTGCGGGAAGCCATAGCCATTAAGCCAGGTGACATCGATATCGCCCGCGCGTTGCGCCATGCCCTCTTCCAGGATCGCGGCGCCTTCGTTGATCATCGAGAACACGCACTCTTCGAGGATTTCCGCGTGCGTAACTTTCCGCGCAGCAACCCCCGACTTGGCCTGGTACTCTTTCACGATCGCTTCGACTTCCGGCGAAGGGCGGCTGTTGCGGCTTTCGTCATAGTCATAGTAACCGGCGCCCGACTTCTGGCCGCGACGCGGCGTGCGTTCGCAGATCATGTCGCGTAGCGGGTTGGCGGTCTTGGCGCCGGGCTTCCAGCCGATGTCGAGACCGGCGAGGTCCGACATCTGGTAGGGGCCCATCTTGAAGCCGAACGCGTTGAAGGCGGCGTCGATATCCCAAGGCATCGCGCCGGCCTGCACGAGATAGCCCGCGGCCTGGCCACGGCGGGCCAGCATGCGGTTGCCGATGAAGCCGGGGCAGACACCCGCGAGGGCTGCGACCTTGCCGATCTTCTTCGCGAGATCCATCGCGGTGGCAACAACTGAGTCAGACGTGTGTTTCGCGCGGACGATCTCAAGCAGCTTCATCACATTGGCGGGCGAGAAGAAGTGCAGACCAATGACATCCTGCGGGCGTTTGGTGACCGAGGCGATTTCGTTGATGTCGAGATAGGACGTGTTGGTGGCGAGGATGCAGCCGGGCTTTGCGATCTTGTCGAGGTCAGCGAAGATTTCCTTCTTGATCGCCATGTCCTCGAAGATTGCTTCGATGATGAGATCACAGTCGGCGAGGTCAGCGCGGTTGAGCGTGCCGTTGAGCAGACCCATGCGGACGCCGACTTCTTCCTGCGGGAAACGGCCTTTGTCGGCCGAGTTCTGGTAGTTCTTGCGGATAACGCCGAGGCCACGATCGAGCGCCGCCTGCTGCACTTCGACGATCGTCACCGCGATGCCGACGTTTGCAAAGTTCATCGAGATGCCGCCGCCCATCGTCCCGGCGCCGAGCACGCCGACTTTCACGATCGGCTTGATGGGCGTCCCGGCCGCGAGACCAACCGTGTTCCAGGCTTCCTTGGTGGAGGCGGAAATGTAGGCGGAGAGTTCGTCCGTCGAAGCTGCGGGGGCGGTAAGCGACTGGGTCATGTGAAGTCCTCGACAAGTGATCAGCGGCGCTTCTTACGCCGAACGATTGTCGGGGGCTACTGGCAAGCCATCAGGCACGCTCGATCCATTGTCGCGCCGCTTCGAGATCGCAGAGCGAGAAGGTCTTTTCCTCTACTGGGGTTGCCCATTTGAAGAGTTCGATCATGGCGCGCGCCCAGGCAGGGGCGCCGAAGACGCCATAACGCCGGATGTGCGCCAGAGAGCGCATCATCACGGCCGCAGCCTCGCCATCGAAGACCGCCTCGATTTCAGCGCCATCGTAGTGTGTCATGATGAGCAGGAGTTCGATTTTCTCGTGCGTATCGAAGGCCCGGTCGATACGGGCAGCCATCCACTCGATGTGCTTCTTGGCAATTTTTGTCCTGATTTCGAAGATCAGAAGGCTGGGTCTGAGCGACGTCTGCTGGCCGATCTTTTCGGGGGCCGTCGTTGCGTTAATTTGGGGCGCCTGCGTTTGCACCCCTGCCAACAATCAAATCCTGCTGCAGTTCCGTAGCCGTGCGTTCCGCACCTTACGGAACAGTTCTCGATCTGGGCGCTTCTGGCAGCGGATACGACAGGTCTGGCAAACAGCTGCGACATTCGGCCTGCAAGCTGCCCTTACGTAACATACTTGCTTGTCGGCAAACTAATATGTTGCATTGCGACATGACCCAGCGCGGCGAGCCTTCACGGGACGAAACTCTCGAACATCCCGACTCGCACCGACAAACCCAGGCGGAGCGACGAGAAACGGCGGAGCGCGCCATCTTGCAGGCAGCGGAGAAGATCGTCGCCGAGCGCGGGCTGGAAGAGCTGAGCATGAGCGAAGTCGGTGAAGTGGCCGGTTACTCGCGCGCCCTACCCGGCCATTATTTTGGTTCGAAGAGCGCGCTGATCCACGCACTGACCGACCACATCCTCGCGGGCTATGCCGAGCGCATGCGGTCCGGATCAACGCCGCATCAGGGCCTGGACCTGCTCTGTGATGTCGTCGGCTTCTGCATCGACGACGCCATTCACAACCCGGTTTCCGTCCGCGCCTACCAGATCATCCTGATCGGCGGACTGACCCGTCCCGAGCTGAAGCCGATGGTCGATGGCATGACACGACAATCCATCGAGGACATTGCCGGCCTCATCATGCTCGCCCGTGAGCTCGGCGAAGTGCGCGCCGACGTGAACCCGCTTGCCGAAGCATCCATCATTATCTCGTCCATTCGTGGAGTTCTTTTCCAGTGGCTGATCAATCCCGATCACGTTTCCCTGTTGCATATGCGCGACTGCCTGATCGCGAACGTCCGGACTACGCTCAGGGCCTGAGCGAGCCCGCGGCTCGCAGCCTCGAGTACTGGGCGTCCGTGCGGGGCAACGAGCCTGCGCTGTTCGAAGGAACGGCGTCGCTGACCTTTGCCGATTGGAATGAGTACGCCGACATGCTGGCGGATACGTTTGTCGCGAGAGGCGTGGGACTTGATGATGTGATCGCGGTGCGCTGCCGCAACCGTATCGAATGGGCCGTGATTGCGCTGGCATGCGCAAAGATCGATGCGCGCGTGCTGACGCTGGATGCCGATATGCCACCGCGCCTGTTGCGCGAGCGTCTGATCGCTAGCCGTGCAGCCGCCGTGATCGTGGGTGATACGGCACCGGTGCGTCTGGCTGCGGCGCTGGACGGTCTGAACCTGCGCCTGCGCGCGACGATGGATGCGCCTTTCCCTGGCTTCTTCAATTTCTGGGACCTCTTCCCGCCCGTGGCGCAGCGGCGTTTCGGACGGGCCCAGCCGTCCATGCTAGCCTGGTCGTCTGGTCCAGGTGCGCGGCCTGTCGTCGTGCCGCGCCGGCGCAATGCTGCCGCGTCGATCTCCCGGGCGCCGATGCCGGACCACGGTGTCTCGCTCATCACGACGCCGCTGCACCGAATCTGGGGCTGCGTGCAGTTCTGGAGCGCGCTGTCGGCGGGGCGCGCGATCGTGCTGACCCGCGCATTCAATGCGGCGGACGCGCTGAAACTGATCCGGCTGCACCGCGTGACAAACTGGAGCGCCCTGCCCGAAGCGTTCGCGGAGTTGCACCGGCTGGGCGCGCAAGCCGTGCGACAGGCGGATACGCACTCGCTGACCGAGGTGGTGATCGGCGGTGCGGCCGCGCCATGGATTCTGAAAGCCTGGCTTGTCGAGCAGTTCGGCCCCATCGTGAGCGAAGCGTACGAATCGACCGGGACAGGGCTGATCTCGGTTCTGGAGGCGCGGCGCTTCCGGGACAAGCGCGGCAGCTGTGGTCGGCCCATTCGCGGTGCGTCAGTGGAGATCCGCGATGTGGATGGCCGCCGACTGCCGGCAGGTATGGTCGGCCAAGTGTGGGCGCGGACGCAACGCACGCTGGAATGCGGGGACAGCAGCGGTTCGCGGCATATGCATCGCGATGATGCCGGGTTTGTCGCGACAGGCGACGCCGGGCGGATCGATGAGGAGGGGTTCCTGTATATCACCGGCAGGGCCGCCCCGCGTGTCGCAACGGAAACACGCGCCGCTGGATAGCCGCCCGATAGCCGAATGCCTCTCTCCGGGCTAACCAGTCTGCAAAAGACCAGACCCGGGAGAGAGAAACATGAGACTTTCCAAGCCCCGCATCACCCCGCTTCAGGACAGCGAACTCGACGCCGAACAGGTCGAACGGCTGTCGAAGTCGCGCGGCAAGGATGGATCAGTGTTGAACATTTTCCGTACGCTGGTGCGCGCGCCGGACGCGTTCCGAGCGTTTTCGTGGTGGGGCGGATATGTGATGTCGCGCAACTCTCTTGGCGCGCGTGACCGGGAGATCGCGATCCTGCGGGTCGGCTGGCTGTGCAAGTCCGGCTATGAGTGGACGCAGCATCATCGCATCGGCCTGCAATCGGGGCTGGATGCTGCGGAGATCGAGCGGATCAAGGTTGGCGCGGGCGCGGACGGATGGTCGGCGGCGGAGAAGGCGCTTCTGATCGCAGTGGACGATCTGAACCGGGAGCACTTCGTCTCCAACGTCGCGTGGGCCGGCCTGTTGAAGCATTACTCAGAACGCCAGTGCATGGATCTGGTGTTCACCGTGGGCCAGTACACGCAGGTGTCGATGATCCTGAACTCGTTCGGCATTCAGGTGGAGGACGGCCAGACGGTCGACCCCGAGCTGAGGGCGTCGTGAGATGACAGAAAGGCTGGTCGGCAAGACCGCCATCGTCGTCGGCGCAGGCCAGACACGTGGCGAGACAATCGGCAATGGCCGCGCGATGGCGATCCTGTTCGCACGCGAGGGCGCGACCGTGATGTGCGTCGACCGCCGGCTCGACAGCGCTGAAGAGACGGTCGCCATGATCACGGATGAAGGCGGCCAGGCATTCGCGTTTGAGGCCGATGTGACCAGGGGGGCAGACTGCGCCGCGATCGCGCGCGAGGGCGTGGCGCGGCTGAAGCAGATCGACATACTGGTGAACAATGTCGGCACCGGACGGGGCGACGCTCCTCCCCACGCTATCGAGGAGGATGCGTGGGACCGCATCATGAACATAAACCTCAAATCAATGGCGATGACGATCCGGCATGTGCTGCCAGTGATGCGGCAGCAGAAGTCCGGCGCTATCCTCAACATCTCGTCGCTGGCCGCCATCGCGGGGCATCACATGGTGACCTACGAAGTCTCGAAGATGGCGGTGAACCGGCTGACGACTGTAGTGGCGGCGGGCAACGCCAAGCATGGCGTGCGCTGCAACGTCATCATGCCTGGCCTGATGGATACCCCGATGGCGATGACGGGAATCGCCGCCGCGAGTGGCAAGTCGGCAGACCAGCTACGCACGGAACGCAATTCGCGGGTGCCGATGGGGCGGATGGGAACGGCGTGGGACACGGCCTATGCTGCCCTGTTCCTGTGCTCGGATGAGGCACGTTTCATCACCGGCGCTGTGCTTCCGGTGGACGGTGGAACCTCAATAATGATCGGTTAAGAGCTGATTCCGAGGGTTTGCGGGTTCCCCGTTGGCAGGGCTCGACCGGGCGCGGCGTTTGCACACATATCCGGAAAGCGTTTGATTATAGTTCCGTGCTATTAATCAAGATCTCAAGGTTACGTACCGCGCATCCATGTTCAAGAAGCCAGACACGGGGAAGCTCGATCCACTTGCGCAGCGCATGCGCAAGATCGCGGCCGTGTCTCAGGAAGACGTGACGTATTCCACGGTAACGCCTGGCGAAAAACGCGCAGAACGCAAGCCGACTTTCAAGGCCGCAAGTCTCGCCTTCATTACGGGTGATCGCGTCGAGGTCGTCGTGAAGAACGTGAGCGATACCGGCGCGCGCGTGGAGTTCATGCGCGACATGCAGCTGCCTGATCGGGTGTTGCTGTCTAAGCCAACGCTGCGAATCAAGACCTGGGCGTATGTCGTCTGGCAGACGCGGGGCGCCGCCGGACTTCAATTCGTGAAGACCTGACACCTTGCTGACCTGGAGCTGATCGGGTTGCGACCATGCGCGTGATCGACACCCGGGCAGCTGGGTTGCATGCTGCGCGGATGAACGAGACGCCCGACGAAGTCCAACGCGACACATGGCTGGCGGCCCGCCGGGGTCTGCGACTGCGCTGTCCCGCATGTGGCCAGGGCAAGCTGCTGGCTGGCTACCTGCGCCCCGCCGCAGCCTGCGGAACATGCGGGGAGCCGACTGGCGAAATTCGCGCTGACGACGCCCCGGCCTGGGCGACGATCCTGCTGGTCGGCCACATCGCCTCGCCTCTGTTCTTCCTGTTCGCAACGCAGGACGCCAATGCCGGACTTATGGCTTTCTTCCTGATCACGACCGTGGTGCTGGGCCTCACCTTCTTCCTGCTGCCGCGCATGAAGGGGCTGTTTGTCGGCCTGATCTGGGCGACGCGCGCGGGTGAGACCACTCATGAGGCGGACGCACCCGTCCGGTTCGAAACGGGAAGCTGAGCCGCCCTACCCGGCTGGCTTGCCCTATTCGGCGGGCTTGATTGGCGCCGGTGGGATCGATGCGTGATCGCCTTTCAGGAGGACTTCGTCGTCGGCGGTTGGCTTGGTCGCGAGACGGCCGGCCAGCGGCGAAATCCAGCGCTCGAACTGGTCGACGAACGAGTAAACGACCGGGACGAGGATCAGCGACAGAACCGTTGACGAGATCAGGCCGCCAATCACCGCGACCGCCATTGGCGTCCGGAAGCCGGCGCCTTCACCGAGGCCGAGCGCCGTCGGGATCATGCCTGCGGACATGGCGACCGTCGTCATCACGATGGGGCGGGCCCGTTCACGGCAGGCTTCGAATAGCGCGTCGTAGGTGTTCTTGCCGCGTTGCTGTGCCTCGATTGCAAACTCCACAAGCAGGATCGCGTTCTTGGCAGCGATGCCGAGCAGCAGCACGCAGCCGATCATGACAGGCATCGAGATTTCCTTGCCCGTGACCAAGAGGGCGAAGAAGGCGCCTGAGAAGGACAGCGGCAGTGATGCGAGAATGACGGCCGGCTTGAAGACCGATTTGAACAGCAGGACCATGACCGAATAGATCAGAGCGACACCGGCCATCAGCGCGATGACAATGCCGCCAAACATCTGCGCCATGGCCTGTTCGCTGCCGATCCGGGCGCGGGAGACAACAGCATTGCCCGCCTTCTCTGCAGCTAGGATTGCCTTCATTGTCTTGGTCTTGTCGATAGCATCGGTAGCGGCGCCAGAAGCGATTCCTGGTGCAAGGTCAGCCTGAACCGACGCCATGCGCTTGCGATAGAGACGCTGGATCACGCCTGGGCCGGCTTCGTAGGACAGCGACGCCACGGCGCCCAGTGTGGTCGAACCGCCGTTGAGCGTCGGCACGCGCAACTGTGACAGCTCGGCGAGGTCATTGCGAACCGAATCCGGCAGACGGACGCGTATCGGCAGACGACGTTCGCCTTCCGAGAATTTCGGCGTGTTGGCCTCGATGTCGCCGGCGGTCGCGATGCGGGCGACCTGCGCGATGGCGTCCGTCGACACGTTAAGACGCGCCGCCTCGTCGGTACGCGGGCGGATGATCAGCTCCGGCCCCGGGGGCTCGGGCGACAGGCGCGGGTTCTGGATCTGTGGCAGGTCCTTCATCTCGTTGAGAAGGTCGAGCTGCGCCTTCTCAAGAGCGGCGCCGTCTTCGCTCGTCAGCAGTATGTTGACGTCAGAACCGGTCGGGCCGCCGCCCGACATGAGGGCCGTGACGCGGATGTCCGGGATCTGCCGGAGCTGCGGACGGATGTGCTGCTTGAGCTTCTCTGTCGACATTGCGTGGCCTTCACGCATCACGACAGTAGCAGAACCTGAAGTAAGCCCCGCACCGCCCCCGCCGCCGCTCATAGCCGCCTGCCCACCCGCACCGCCGGTGCCGATGGAAATGAACACGTCTTCGACGTCTGGCTGCTTCAGCAGCAGTTCATTGAGCGCCGTCGCCGAACGTTCCATCTGTTCGCGTGTCGAGCCTGGAGGCGCCGAGATATTGAACAGGATGTATCCCGGATCTTCGGTCGGAATGAATCCCTTCGGCAGGGCCGCAACGCAGGCGATGGCGCCGACAAGTGACAGGAAGCCGAAGATAGAGGCGATGATCCGGTGGTGGAGCGCCCAAGCGAGCATGTTTTCATAGAAAGCCGGGAGTTTGCGGACGTCACGGTCATGATGCTTGGCAGGCGCCGCCTTGAGAAAGTAGGCCGCCATCAGAGGCGAAACGAAACGCGCGACGGCGAGGGAGAACACGACGGCCACGGCGACGGTTATGCCGAACTCGATGAAGAACTGGCCGGGCATGCCGCCCATGAATGAGGTCGGCAGAAACACGACGACGATCGAAGCGGTGGTCGCCAACACAGCGAGGCCGATGGCGTCTGCTCCTTCCATGGCCGCGCGGAAAGGCGTGTAGCCCGCAAGCGTTCGCTTCTGGATGTTCTCGATCTCCACGATCGCATCGTCGACAAGGATGCCGATGACGAGCGTCAGGGCGAGCAGGGTAACGACGTTCAGCGAGAAGCCGAACCAAGAGATGACGAAGAAGGTTGGGATCAGCGACAAAGGCATTGCGAGCGCGGCGATGACCGTGGCGCGCCAGTCGCGAAGGAACAGGAAGACCACGAGCGCTGCGAGCACCATGCCTTCGATCAGCACGTCCTGCGTGGCGTGGAAGTTGGCCTTTGTATCGTCTGTCATCGAGAAGATCTTGGTGATCTTCAGACCCGGATTGGCCTTCTCCAGCTTTTCGATGGCGGCAAGCGTGCCCGTCTCCACGTCGATCTCTGAAGCGGAATCGACCTTGACGACGTTGAAGCCTGCCACCGGGCGCCCGTTGAGGCGGGCAAAGGAACGCACTTCGGCCGAGCCATCGCCCACATCTGCGACGTCGGCGAGTTTGACGTAGGACGCGCCGCCACGCAGCGGAATCGACAAGTCGCGGAGTTCGCCGACCGTCAGGGTTTCGCCGATAACGCGGGTGGTGGTTTCGGCGCCGCCGACTTCGGCGCGCCCGCCGCCATAGTTCCGATAGGACCGCTGCAGGGCGCCGTTCACATCGGATGCGGTGACGCCGAGCGCGGTCATGCGGATTGGATCGAGTGTGACGTTGATCTCGCGATTGACGCCGCCAACGCGGTTGATCTGGCCGACGCCCTTCACGGACTGCAGTTCACGCGCGATGCGGTCGCTGATGAACCAGGACAAGTCGGTTGCCGACATGGCGGGGTGCGAGACCGCGAAAGTCATCAGGGCGCCGCCGGTGAAATCCAGAGCTTGCACAAGCGGGGGCTGAATTGTGGAGGGCAGCTCGGTGCGGACCTGGTTGACGCGCTGCTCGACGTCGTCCTTGGCCTTCTGGAGATCTGTGCCGATTTCGAACTGGATTATGGTGGTCGAGGCGCCTAGCGTGACCGACGACTGCAGCGTCTCGATATTCGGCAGGCTGGCGATCGAGTTCTCGACAATGCGGGTGACCTGGTTTTCGAGCTCGGTAGGCGCGGCACCTTCCTGAATGACGGTCGCAACCACCATCGGGAAAGAGATGTTCGGAAACTGTTTGACCGGGAGTTTGGAGTACGAGTAGGCGCCTGCGACCAGCATCAACGTGAAGGCGACCACAACCGGTATCGGGTTGCGGATCGCCCAGCTCGAAATCGGGAGGTTCATGTGACTGGCCTCGTCTAGTTTGAGCTGGGCGTTGCAGCCGCCGGGACGGCGCCCTCTTCCAGCGGCGTGATTACGTCGCCATCGAGCGAGAAAGATGAACCGACCGCCAACACCCGCGAATCGGCGGGTGGCCCTTCGATCAGCTGGACGTAGTCGCCCGTGCGCTCACCGAGCTTCACCGGAACCTGTTTGATCTTGTTGCCTTCGCCGACCAGCATCACCGACGGACCACCCGCCTCGTAGCGAATGGCGCCGGCAGACACTGCGAGCACACCATTTGACGTGCTGTTGAAGTGGGCTTCCGCAAAGCTGCCGGGGCGCAGGCCCTTATTGTAAGGCAGCGCGATGCGGGCGCGACCGAGATTGGTGTTCTGATCCACGCGCGGGGAGATGTAGCGCACCGTGCCTTGCACGGTTTCGCCCGTGGCCAGCGTGACCACGGCGGATGCTCCTTCCTTGAGCAGCGCAAGTTTCGCGTCAGGCAATTCGGCGTCGAGTTCGATCAGACCGTTGCTCGCGATGCGGAAGTAAGGAGTAGCACCGACAGCGGCCGAGATGTCGCCGGGGCGGATGGTGCGCTGGAGCACGACGCCGGCGACTGGCGCGCGGAGGACCATGCGGGCCTCGCGGACTTTCATCTCGTTGACGGCAGCCTGCGAGGACAGCAGCGACGCCTCGGCGCTTGCGGTTTCGGCTTTGCGCTGTTCGAGCAATTCCTTCGAGAAGGCGCCCTCCTTTTCCAGCGAGACAGCGCGGTCGAGTTGGTTCTTCTTAAAGTTGACGTTTGCCTTCTGGGAAGCGAGCGTAGCCTCAGCCTGTGCGATCTGCGCCTGCAGCAGCGCGTCGTCCAGCCTGGCCATCGGCTGGCCCTGTTTCACCCAGTCACTCTCGTCCACGTAGACGGCGGCGACGCGATATCCCGTTAGTTCGGATCCGACGGCTGCTTCCTCACGCACGACAAGGCGGCCAGTCGCTACGACTTCGCCGGCCAGGCTACGGCTCTCGATCCGCATGACGCGCATCGACTGACCCGAACCCGGCTCCGCGAGGGCTGAACCGGAAGCGCTTACCGAAGCCTCTTCGGCCGGTGCTGGCTTCTGGCCGCAGGCGAAAAGGCCCAGCGACAGCATACCGACGCCGGCAAAAGCAGCGACGGAGGCCAGTTGCTTGCGCGATTTCATCGTTTCTTGTCCTTGCGCGGTGGTTTGGGGCGCTGCGTTGTCATGCACAGCTATCGGGAGTTTACGGTTCATTGGTATCGACCAGATGACGTGCGGCGCGGCATGCTTCCGACGCGTCCACGCACTGATTGTACGAGTTATGTCGCCTGGCGGATTTTGCACGGCCTCAGCGCCCCCGGCGACAGGGGTTTTAGGCGAAAAATCGCTCACGGCAGAGCCTTCGCCTGTCGAAACAGACGCAATGAGGCCGCCGGCTGGGGACTTATCGGGGAGGTCCATTTGCCCAACTCGGAAACTCTGGCGTTTCCTTATCGCATCCTGTTATAGACTGCAAACGTGCTGATCGCGTTAAGTCGATCACGTTTCGAGTATTCCGGACCCCGCATGCAGGCGCCTCAGGAACCCGTGGAAATTGTCTCGCCCCGCGAGCGAATACTGGCGGCCGCGCGGAAGATATTTCTCGATGGCCTGCCGGAGCACGCGACCATGGATGCCGTGGCGCAGCAGGCGGGGATGTCGAAGAAGACCATCTATCGCGAGTTCAAGAGCCAGGTGGAACTGCTAGGCGCGCTATTGCTGGAGAATGTCGCCGACATGGGGGCTTTCCCCGCGCCGCAACCCAGCGACGATATCGAGCTCGAGCTTTACGGCATGCTCGTGCGCATGGTGACCCACTTCACCAGCCCGCGCTCGATGGCGCTCGCGCGCCTGCTGATGTCTGAGGTGCGCCGCTATCCGGAGCTGATCAACGCCTCAAAGCCAAAGGGCTTTCCGCGTGAGCTGCTGGCCAACTGGCTCGACTCGTCTGTCGTCCACGCCCGCTTTGCGATTGAGGACGCAGACGACGCTGCCGCAATGCTGTTTGGCATGGTGATGCAGGATTCTGGTTTCCGCCTGATGGTCGACAGCAACGCTACCCTGCCCGTCCACGTCATCGAGGTGCGGGCGCGACGCGCGGTGAGCATCTTCCTGAAGGGCCTGCGGAAGTAGAATGCTTGGCCCGGATGGTCGCCACCTTCCTCGGTATCACGACCCCAGAAAGTTCAGCCTCTCTCGCACGTTTGCGTATGCGAGAGCACTGGCATTTGAAAACCTGGGTTCGCTTGTTGTAATCGGCGCCCTGGTCTCAGCTGCGCCAAGACTCGGCATCTGGCTTCTCGCACTGCCTGCGCTGCCCGCCCTCCGGCAATCTCCACTGCCGATCGAGTGGTGGCTGCCAGTGTTATTCGTCGTCAGCCTCACCATAGGCCACCTGCTGCCCAGCTATCTGCTGGTCGGCGCCATCGCAGGACAGGCCGACGACGCCATGGCGGGCAAACCAGTCCGGATACTGCCCGCTTTGCGCAGCGCCATCGTTCACCTGCCGGCGATGACCCTGTCCGCATTTGCGATTGGCCTCACACTTGCGCTGTCTTTGCCAATGCTGCTTGTACCGGCCATCGCCATCGTCCCGCTCATGATGCCCGCACCAGCATCCTGCGTCGTGCGCAAGCAAGGGCTACGGGCTGCGCTCGCCGAATCTGCGGCAATCGCAAAAGGCAATCGCCGGACCATCATACTGGCCGGAGGAGGCTGGCTTCTTGCGATCAGCATGCTCGGGCAGGCGACTGAGTACTTCTTCACTTCCGCGGTGGCCGTCGGCTTCGCCCCATCACTCCCATTGCTAATCGCGCCGACGCTTGTGCTGCTATCGCTTGAAGCAATAATTGGCGCCTGCATCAGCATCGCAATCTATACGGAAGCGCGTCAGGTCGCCGACCATCAGGCTTCCGCTATCTTATCGCAGACGCCTGAAGCAGTTGACCCGTAGCTTCCATCGGAACGAAGAGCCGGGAAGGCGTCCCGCGATCCGCGTGGATAGGTCAGAGCATCGGCGACAGCTTCATCCAGATGCCTTCGCGATCGGCGCGCCGACGTTCGACCAGCAGACGGGCGACCTGGCTGTCATCGTGGAAAGCCGCGCCGATGGCGCTGTCGAGGAGCGCCTTGGCGAGGTTGTCCAGGTCCATGTGTGGTGGGTCGCCGGCGAATTCCATCGCGATGTGGGCCGACCAGTCGCCCCAGCGCGGCCGGACCGGGAAATGTAGCCGGAAGAAGTCCTTCAGCAGTGGTTTGTAATACTTCGCCTGTGTCGTCAGCCCTTCGACTTCGACCTCAAGCGCACCTTCCTTTTCAAGGCGGGCGCGGACCTTGCCGTGGCGAGTCCATCGGTTCGCCGGGCCGGGATCATTAGCGTCCAAGGTAGCCTCGCAGGGTGTTGCAAGAGAAGCGTATAGAGCACGCTTCCGCGATGGTTAAGCGCATTGCGCGCCATGGCTCGACTGTTGCACGACATCGCCGAGGGGAGAGCCCGGTCATGCACCGCTACTACTACGGACTGGATGGAATCCGGTTCTTTTCGGCATTCGCGGTGGTCGTCTTTCACCTCGGCTTCTATGTCTGGGCTTCCGAATATTCTTCAATTTCGATCATCTTCGCCGGAGCGGCGAAGTTCGAAGCGCTGACTCCCGTCGCCTGGATGGGCTGGATCGGTGTGCAGATCTTCTTTGTGATTTCAGGTTTCGTGATCGCTAATTCGGCGAACGGCGCGACGCCGTTTTCCTTCCTGCGCAGCCGCCTGATCCGCTTGTGGCCAGCGGCCTGGATCTGCGCGACCGTCACGCTAATCTTGCGGCTGATGGCGGGCGAGAGTTTCCTGCCGGTGCTGGATATCGAGTATGTTCGTTCGCTGGCGCTGTGGCCGCGCGGAACGTGGATCGACGGCGCCTACTGGTCGCTTGCGGTTGAGATCGGCTTTTACGCGCTGGTATTCTGCCTGCTGCTGACGGCGAACTTCCGGCGGCTGTCGCTGATGGCGTGGGGGCTGACGCTGGTGAGCAGCGCCTACCTCTCGATCGCGATGCTGAAACAGCTGGGGGTTGCGGCGCCGGGCGGCTGGTTTGATGTGCTGGCCAGATATGCGGAATTTTTGCCGCTGCGCCACGGCGCTTACTTCGCCGTCGGCATCTGGCTCTGGATGTTGTCCAACAGGTCCCTACCGCGGACTGCATGGGTGGGATTGGGGCTAGCCTTCGCCTTCGGCGTTCTTGAGATCGAGATGCGCGCAATGGAGCTGCAAAACTTCGAAGCAACGATCGCCATGACCCAGCCGCTGATCGTGCCGGTGATCGTCTGGCTGATCGCGGTCGGCGTCATCATTGCCTGCACACGCCGACCGGAGATATTTGCGCCGCGGACTGAGGCTGGCCGCGAACGGCTGAAACTTGCCGGCAAAGTGACGTATCCGCTGTACCTGGTGCACAGCGCGGCGGGCGCGACCATGATGCGGTGGCTTATCATCTCAGGTCTGCCGCCCTATCTCGCCTTGGTGGTGTCGATTGCGTTGGTTCTGGGAATCGCGACGCTGGTGGCCGTTTACGCGGAACCTGTGGTGCGCAAACCGCTCGCAGCCGCGCTTGATGGGCTCGGGACCGCAGGCGCGCGCGTGAAAGCGCTGGGATTGCTGTTCCGGCGCTCGGACGCCATTCCGCTGAAACAGGGATGACACGGCGCGACACGTTGGGAATCGCGACCGCAATCCATTGATCCGCGCGTTTTGAGGGGCTAGTCCCGGGGCCAGTTCTGGACCCTTCAGGAGCTACCCCATGGCCGGGAAGACCCGCACCGAGACCGATACCTTTGGCCCGATTGATGTGGCGGCCGACCGGTACTGGGGCGCGCAGGCGCAGAGGTCGCTGGGCAATTTCAAGATCGGCTGGGAGAAGCAGCCCGCCCCGATCGTGCGTGCGCTCGGCATCGTCAAGCGCGCGGCAGCCGAAGCGAACCTCGAACTGGGCAAGCTTGAGCCGAAGCTGGCGAAGACCATCATCGCCGCTGCACAGGAAGTGATCGACGGCAAGCTGAACGAACACTTCCCGCTCGTGGTGTGGCAGACAGGCTCCGGCACGCAGTCGAACATGAACGCCAACGAAGTGATCTCGAACCGCGCCATCGAGATGATGGGGGGCGTGATGGGCTCGAAGAAGCCGGTTCACCCGAACGATCACGTCAACATGAGCCAGTCGTCGAACGACACCTTCCCGACCGCGATGCACATCGCCTGCGCCGAACAGATTTCGACCGACCTGCTCCCTGCCCTCGAGCATCTGCACGCGGCGCTGAAAGCCAAATCAAACGACTGGAAGAAGATCATCAAGATCGGCCGCACGCACACGCAGGATGCGACGCCGCTGACGCTGGGCCAGGAATTCTCAGGCTACGCCAAGCAGATCGAGAATGGAATCGCGCGCATTAAATCAACGCTGCCGTCGCTGATGGAACTGGCGCAGGGCGGCACGGCGGTTGGTACGGGCCTCAATGCGCCGAAGGGTTTTGACAAGCTGGTGGCGGCGAAGATCGCAGACATCACCGGGCTTGGATTCAAGACCGCGCCGAACAAGTTCGAGGCGCTCGCGGCGCACGACGCGATGGTGATGAGCCATGGCGCGATCACGACGGTGGCCGCCTCCTGCTTCAAGATTGCCAACGACATTCGCTTCCTCGGGTCGGGGCCGCGCGCTGGCCTCGGCGAGCTGGCGCTGCCGGAGAACGAGCCAGGCTCGTCGATCATGCCGGGCAAGGTGAACCCGACGCAGTGCGAAGCGCTGACGCAGGTCTGCGCGCACATCATGGGCAACAACGCCGCGATCGCCTTTGCCGGGTCGCAAGGTCATTTCGAGTTGAACGTGTTCAATCCGATGATGGCGTACAACTTCCTGCAGTCAGTTCGGCTGCTGGCGGATGCGGCGATTTCGTTCACCGACAACTGCGTCGTCGGCATCGAGCCGCGCATCGACAACATCGCCAAGGGTGTCGAGAACTCGCTGATGCTGGTGACTGCGCTGAACGAGCGCCTCGGCTATGACGCCTGCGCCAAGATCGCGAAGACGGCGCACAAGAACGGCACAACGCTGCGCGAAGAGGCTGTCGGCGGCGGCTACCTGACCGACGCCGAGTTCACGAAGCTGGTGCGTCCCGAGAAGATGATCGGGCCGAAGTAAGGAAGCGACCATGTCCTACACAGCGCCTATCTCCCAGATCACCCACACGCTTGCCCGGATCGCGCGGCTTGATGACCTCGCCGCGACCGGGGCCTTTCCGAACTATGATCCCGACCTTGTCGGACCTATCCTGGATGAAGCGAACAAGCTGGCGCGGGATGTTCTCGCGCCGCTGAATCCGATCGGGCACAAGACGGGCGCAAAGCTGACGGACACTGGCGTGGTTGCGGCGCCGGGGCTGAGCGATGCCTATCGGCAGTTCGTCGAAGGCGGCTGGATGGGACTGGCGTTCCCGGAAGCGTTCGGCGGACAGGGATTGCCCAAGCCGCTGGCGCTCGCGGTGTTCGAAATGATCCACGGTGCCAACATGGCGTTTGGACTGTGCCCTCTCCTGTCGTTCGGCGCGATCGAGGCGTTGCTGGCGCATGGATCGGAAGAGCTGCAGCAGACCTACCTGTCGAAACTTATCTCGGGCGAGTGGACGGGCGCGATGAACCTGACCGAGCCACAGGCCGGATCGGATGTCGGCGCTCTGGTGACCAAGGCCGTGCCGAACGGCGATGGGTCCTACGCGATCAGCGGGCAGAAAATCTATATCACGTGGGGCGACCACGACATGACGCCGAATATCATCCAGCTAGTACTTGCGCGCCTGCCGGATGCGCCGGCGGGGTCGAAGGGCATCTCGCTGTTCGTGGCGCCGAAATTCTTCGTGAATGAGGATGGTTCGCTGGGCGAGCGCAATTCATTCAAGTGCATCGGGCTCGAGCACAAGATGGGCATCCATGCGTCGCCCACCTGCGTAATGGAGTATTCCGGCGCCAAGGGCTGGCTGGTGGGTGAGCCGAACAAGGGCCTCGCGGCGATGTTCACGATGATGAATTCGGCGCGGCTGAATGTGGGGCTTGAAGGCGTGGCGGTCGGCGAAGCTGCGCTGCAGGCGGGCGTTGCTTATGCGCAGGACCGTAAGCAGGGTTCGGCGCCAGGCGTGCAGGGCTCCGCTCCTATCATTCATCACCCGGACGTGCAGCGCATGCTCGCCACCATGGCCTCCGGCGTGCAGGCGGCGCGGGCGATCTGCTACGCGTGTGGCGCAGCAGCGGACATGGCGGAGCATCATCCGGATGCGGATGTGCGCAAGGTCAAGAAGGCGCGGGAGGACTTGCTGACTCCTCTGGCCAAGGCGTGGTCGACCGACCGCGCGATTGAGGCGACGAATCTCGGCGTGCAGATTCATGGCGGCATGGGCTTCATGTCGGAGACGGCGGCGGCGCAGTTCTATCTCGATGCGCGCATTACGCCGATATACGAGGGTACCAACGGCATCCAGGCCGTCGACCTCGTCGGGCGCAAATTGTCGATGGATGGCGGGGCGGCGATGGGCGCGATGCTGGCAGAAGTGCGGGCGACGGCGCGTGAGGCGCGAGCCACCAACCAGCCGAAGTTCGTGGGTATCGCAGACCGTCTGGAGGCTGGCGCCGATGCGCTGGATGAAGCGACGCAGTGGATGCTGAACGCGATGAAGTCGGCGCGGGAGACGGGATTGTCGGGGGCGACGGCTTATCTGACGCTGGCGGGTGATGTGGTGGGCGGTTGCCTACTGACGCGTGGCGCGCTGGACGAGCAATCAAGCGCAGATGCGGCGCGCACGCTGGGGCTCGCGGCCTACTTCGCGGAAGACCGTCTGTCGCGAGCGCCGAGCGCCGTGGCGTCGATCACGACAGGGGCGCAGGCTCTTCAGGACGCCGGTTCGGTCTTGTGGTCGGCCTGATCGCCGTTACGCTCCGCTGAGATCTGGTCTCACACGTGGGCGGGAGCTTGCATGAAATTCGTGGCGGTCGGTCTCGCAGCGTTGGCCTTTGCGGCGTGCACAACGATCGGAGGCGCGTCGATGGAAACAGCAGCCGACGCGAAATTTCGCGCAATCTATGAAACCGAATGGGCATGGCGGCAGAGCCTAGACCCGGAAGACGACGAGGATACGGTCGACGAAGACAAGGTGCCCGAGACGTGGGGACGCGTTGATCCCGCCACGCAGGCGGAGCGGCTAGCCTACATGAAAGGCGTCATGGTGAAGCTGGATGCGCTGGACGCGGGGGCGTTGTCGCAGGAGGCGCAGATCGACCAGTCGATCTATCGCGAGCAGATCGCGGTGCGGATGTCAGCGATCGAATTCCGCGAATACGAGAAGCCGCTGAATGCGGATTCGACATTCTGGACAGGTGTGGCGAGTTCCGCGCCGAAGGCGTTCCGGTCGGAGGCGCAGGCGCGGGCGTATATCTCGCGACTGAACGACACGCCGCGCTATTTTGCGGACCAGGTCGCCAACATGAAGCTGGGCCTTGCGCGGGGTTTCACGCCGCCGCGCGTAACGCTGCAGGGGCGCGCGGAGTCGATCTCGGCTGTCTATGAAGGAAAGACGGCGGAGCAATCGGCTTTCTATGAGCCGTTCAGCGCGTTGCCGCTGAGCATTTCGGCTGAGACGCGCGTTGCCTTGCAGGCTGAGGCGAAGGCGGCGATCGAAAGACGCGTGTTTCCGGCTTATCGCGAGCTTCTGCCGTATTTTCGGGATGAGTATTATCCGCAAACGACGACTGAGCTGGCTGCTACGAAGTTACCGGATGGCAAGGCGTACTATGCGGCGCAGATCCGCGAATACACGACGCTGAGCAAGACGCCGGAGGAGATCCATCAGATCGGTCTGGCGGAGGTCGCCAAGATCCGGGGCGAGATGGCCGAGGTGATGAAGGATGTCGGCTTCAAGGGCAACCTGCAGGCTTTCCTCGCCTTCCTGCGCAGCGATCCTCAGTTCTACGCGAAGACGTCTGAGGAGCTGTTGTGGCGGGCGGCGTGGATTTCCAAGAAGTTCGACGGCAAAGCGAAGTACTATTTCGGCCGACTGCCTCGCTCGCGCTTTGCGGTGATCCCAGTGCCGGACGATATCGCGCCATTCTACACGGTGGGGCGTGGCGGCACCGGCGTCTATCTGGTGAACACGTACAACCTGCCCTCTCGCGCGCTCTACAGCTTGCCGGCGCTGACGCTGCACGAGAGTGCGCCTGGGCACGCGTTCCAGATGCCGCTGGCGGACGAACAGGAGGACATGCCTGAGTTCCGACGGAAGACCTACATCTCGGCGTTCGGCGAGGGCTGGGCGCTCTATTGCGAGAAGCTGGGCGTCGAGATGGGCATGTATGAGACGCCCTACGAAAAATTCGGCATGTTGAGCTACCAGATGTGGCGCGCGGCAAGGCTGGTGGTGGATACGGGCATACATGCCAAGGGCTGGACACGGGAACAGGGTCTGGCGTTCTTCCACGAGAACACGGCGCTGGCCGATCATGAGATCGCGACCGAGGTCGACCGCTACATTTCGTGGCCCGGACAGGCGCTGAGCTATTATCTCGGCAAGATGGCGATCATCGAGGCGCGTGCGAAGGCCGAAGCGGCGTTGGGCGCAAAGTTTGACCTGCGATATTTCCACGACACGGTGCTTCAGCTGGGGTCCGTTCCCCTGCCCGTACTGTCGGCCCGGATCGACAGGTGGATCGCCGATGGCGGACCTGATCCGTATGCAGGAAAGTAGACGCTAGCTCGCGGAAACGGTCTCGCGGCGTGGGGCTGTCAGGAGCGCTACGGTGACGTAGGCGACGAAGGCGCCGATCACGGAGAGGACGAAGCCGCCTTCGATTTCCTGGAAGTACCAGGGCAAGCCGGACGCGGCTTCCTCGCCGATAAACAGCGACGCGATAGTGGCGGCGAGGCCGTCCTTGAAGATGCTGATCAGGCCGCCGGTGATGAGGGCCGCGACGGCTGCACGCTGGTCGCCGAATTTCGTGTGAAGGCCGAACAGCAGCGCGACGAGTATGCCCGCAGATCCGAATGAAGACGCGATCTCGACCAGCGCCTTGATGCTCTCGCCGGTGGCCGCGATGATCAGGGCAACGACGCCGGCGGTGGCGGTCAGGGCGCGACCGAGGCGGACTTTTTGCGTTTCAGTGAGGTTGGGCAGGATACGCTCGGCGACGTTGCGCGTGGCGATGGCCGAGACGGCGAGTAGCGTGGTGTCGACGGTGGAGAGGATCGCGGAGACGATCGCGCCCATCAGGATGACGTACATCACCGGGCTTAGATACTGGCGTGCAAGTTCTGGCAGGAAGGCGTCCTGGTCGCTGGCCTGGAATCCGACCGCGGTTCCGAGCAGGCCGAGGATCACGGGAACAGAGCCAACGATCAGATAGAGGCCTGCAGCGCAATAGCAGCCGATGCGCGCGACCGACGGCGAGCGGGCGCCGAGAAAACGGGAGATCGCCTCCTGCGCCACAAGCGAGCCAAGGATCGGCACCATCCAGGCGTCGGCCGTGGCGAGCAGGCTTTGCGGCGCGCCGTCCTCGCCCAGCGCAATCAGGCTGAGCTGTTCGGGGCGAATGCTGCTGATCGGGAAGTCGTGCGAGACGAGCACGACGACAAGCAGAATGGCCAGGCTGACGATCAGGATCAGGCCCTGCACGATGTCCGTGATGACGTCGCCGAGCAGACCGCCAACGGTGGTGTAGGCGATGATGACCATGGCCCCGAGCGCGAGTCCAAATTGGAATTCGAGGCCCGTCACGTCGGCAATGATCTGGCCCATGGCTAGCAGCTGGGCCGAGGCCCAGACGACCGAGGTGGGGATCGTCAGAAGCGCCGCAAGCCAGTTTGCGGTTTCGCCGAAACGCTCGCGGAAGAAGTCGACGAAGGTGACGACGCCAGCTTCGCGCATCTTGTAGGCGATGAAGGTGGCCATCGCGAGCAGGCAGAGTGTGTAGCCAATGGGGTCGGCGCGTCCACCCGCGAGGCCTTCGGCAGCGACAGCGCCGGACGAGCCCATGACGGATTCGGCGCCGAACCAGGTTGCAAACACCGACATGGCGATGGCGAAGACGCCCAGCTTGCGGCCGGCGAGGAAGTAGTCAGCCTCGACCTTAATGGTACGTGAAGCGACCCATGCAATACCGAATTGCAGGATCAGATAGATTACCAGCGCCCCAGCCAGCATGCGTGTCGTTCCCCTCAGCCGGTCGCGCGACCGTCAGCATCAAAAACCAGCAGGTGCGAGCGGTCAACGAATGCATTCAACAATGCACCGGGATGTGGCGCGCTTTTGTCGATAGGGCACATCCATTGCCTGTTCGCGAAGGTGACATTGAGGAAGCGATAGTCTCCCCTTGCCTCCTCGGCGCCAGCGCGCACTACAAATCGAACACAGCCGGGACTGGCGCGTTCGAGAGTTGAGTCCTCGGGGTGGAAAGCGAGCGTACAGACGCCATCCTGCGGCGTGGGCATGCCATCGGGCAGTTGAAGGCGCGAGCCATCCGCCAGCATGCAGCGGCCATCACGCACTGTCATGGGCAGTGTGTTGAGCGTGGGCCAGGAGGTAGCGACCGCACTGGCGAGGTTTGCGGGGTGAGCGCTGACATCATGCGCGGCGCCCGCTTGCAGGACGGCCCCGCCATCAATGACGACGATGTCGCCGCGAAGGCCAAGCGCCTCGTGAGCGGCGGAGGCCAGCAGGACGACGACCATGTTGGCGCCGGTTACGAGTTCGCCAAGCTGTTCTGCGAAATCGTCGCAGAGGGCGGCAGGGAGTTCGCTGGCGGGGGCGTCGAGAATCAAAAGGGCGGGACGGGCGGCGACCGCCTGCGCGATGGCGAGGCGCATGCGATGGTCCGGCGGCAGGTCCCGGACTTTCGTATTGAGGTGAGCTGACAAACCCGCGCATGCCGCTACGTCAGTGCCGATGAATTTCGACACCTAGTGGCTGGAGGGGGCGGGAATCGCGGGGCCAACGCGAAGTATGCGTCCCTTGCTGCGGCGGGCCCGCGCAATGTCTTCGCCGCCAAGCTTGATTGCTCCGCCGTTGGGTTTGTCGATGCCGGCGAGCAGGCGCGCCACGGCTTCGCGCCCCGCGCGCGACAAGCCGACGATTGCGGTGGCCTGGCCAGCGGACGCGTCGAGACTGACGTTGGCGAGCACGCGCTCGCCCTTTTCCGAGCAGGACAGGTTGCTCAGCGACAGCATGACGTGCACCGGACTGATCCCCGTCCCGTCATACAGATACCTGTTACCCCACTCTACGCTCGCCTGTGGGGCATTATGGCTGGACCGGCAGGTCCGTCAAACGGCGAAGCCTGAGGCATTATCACCCGCGGTACTGGAAAAACCCTTCTTGCGACAACCTGTTACGGCTTTGAAATCTGCGTGAGACACGCAGGCTTTAGAAGCCAAGGCTAAGATTAGCGCACATATCATTGGCAAGACCGGCCGGGACCACACGTCAGGGACCCGGGAAGCGAGCGATCGGAATACGCAGATGAACAAGAAACTTCTGGTTGGGATTGCGGGAGCGGTGATCGTGGCGATTGCTGCGGGTGCCCTTCTGTTTGGCGGCACGGGCAACGCAACGCCCGAGAAATATACCTACGATACCGTGAAGATCGACAAGGGCGACGTCGCCCGCGTGGTGACCGCCTCGGGCGCTGTGAACCCACGCGAGAAGGTCGTGGTCGGCTCCGAGGTCTCGGGCAAGGTTACGGCGATCTTTGTCGACTTCAACGATGTGGTGAAGAAGAACCAGGTACTGGCCCAGGTCGATCCGGAGACATTCCAGAACACGCTCGACCAGAACCGCGCCCGTTTGCAGCAAGCCCAGGCGTCGGTCGATTCAACGCGGGCCTCGATCTCTCGCGCCAAGCTCGACCTCGAGACGCAGGGCAAGACGTATGAGCGGACCAAGGTGCTGTTCAACGAAGGCGCGACCTCAAAGGCCGACTGGGAACAGGCAGAGCAGGCCTACAAGAACGCCCAGCTTGAAGTGACCACGCAGGAAGTGTCGCTGAAGTCAGCCCTTGCCGGTCTCGAGACCGCGCGGGCGACGGTTCAAGATTCCATCACAAAGCTGGAGCGCACCAAGATCCGTTCGCCGATCAATGGCGTGATCCTGAGCCGCGACGTTGAAGTGGGCCAGACGGTGCAGTCGTCGCAATCCGTCGCCAAGTTCTTCACGGTGGCGGCCGACCTGTCGCAGATCGAGATCGAGGCGAACGTCGTCGAATCCGATATCGGCGGCATCGATATCGGCGACCCGGTGACCTTCACCGTTGATGCGTTCGCTGGCGAGCGCTTCCAGGGCAGCGTCGTGCAGGTGCGCCAGCTCGGCACAGAGACCGCGAACGTCGTCACCTACACGGTCGTGATCAACGCGCGGAACCCGAACGGGCGACTGCTGCCGGGCATGACGGCGAACGTGGAAATCACGGCAGACAAGGTGAGCGATGTGTTGCGGATCGATTATGACGCGACGCGCTTCCAGCCGCCCAAGGAAGTTCTGGCGGCGATGAACGCAGCTGCGCCGGCCACGGGCGAAGGCGCACAAGGCACCGGGGGTCAGGGCGCTGGTGGTCAGGGCGGACAAGGTGGTCCGCGCGGCGGCGGTGGACCGGGTGGCGGTCGCGGATTTGGCGGCGGCCAGCAGTTCGGCGAGATCCTGAAGACCGCCGGCGTGGATGATGCGCGCGCCGAGAAAATCATGGCGGAGCTGCGCACGGAAATGCAGGCCGCGATGCAAGCCATGGGCCCGCGCCAGCCGCAGGGACAGGGCGGCGGGATTGTCGGCGGGGCTGGTTTTGGCGGCCCTCCCCCCAGCATTCAGCAGCAGCGCAGAGTTCAGAGCGGTTCGCCAAGGTGCAGCAGATCCAGGAGTCGGTGTTTCGGAGAAACCTGAACGCGACCGAATATGACGCGGTCGCAAAAGCGCGCTCGGAGATGCAATCGCAGAAGCGGGTGACGCTCTACAAGCTGGACGCGAAGGGCGAGCTGGAGAAAGCCCAGCTGACCATCGGCCTGTCGGATGGCGAGAACGCGCAGATCATCCAGGGCGCGAAGGAAGGCGATGTGTTCGTGGTTCGCTCGACCTCGACCAGCAAGCCCGCGTCCGCGTCGTGAGCACGCACGAGACCAGCATGGCGAGTGAACCACCGCCGAAGAGCAGGCCGATCATCTCGTGCCGCAACCTGTCGAAGATCTACATGATGGGCGACCAGGAAGTGCGTGCGCTGGATGGCGTCGATCTCGACATTGCCGAGGGCGAGTTCGTTGCGGTCATGGGCCCGTCGGGATCGGGCAAGTCGTCGCTGATGAACCTGATCGGCGCGCTCGATCGTCCGACATCGGGCGAGATGTGGATCAATGGTCGCGCGCTGTCGGACATGTCGCGCGACGATCTGGCGGACCTGCGCAACGAGACGCTGGGCTTCGTGTTCCAGCAGTTCAACCTTCTCGCGCGGCAGGACGCATTTCAGAACGTTCGCCTGCCCCTTCGCTATGCGCGCAAGGATACGGGCGACCACGATGCGCGCGCGAAGGAATGCCTGGAACTGGTCGGACTGGGCGACCGGATGGATCACCGACCTATGCAGCTGTCCGGCGGTCAACAGCAACGGGTGGCGATCGCGCGCGCACTCGCCAACCGTCCGCGCATCCTGCTTGCGGACGAGCCGACCGGCGCGCTCGACACCAAGACGACAAACGAGATCATGCACTTAATGCAGGACCTGAACCGTCAGGGCATCACGGTGGTGGTGATCACGCACGAGGACGAAGTGGCTGCCTATGCGAGCCGCCAGATCCATTTCCGTGATGGCCGAATTGAATCCGACAGCGCGCATCCCGAACTCAGGCGGGCCAGCGGAGCCAATCAATGAAAATCGGCGTCGCCACCTCCTCGGCCGCAGAGGCCCTTTTCTCCAACCCACTGCGAAGCCTGCTGACCATGCTCGGCATCATAATCGGTGTTGCTTCAGTGATGGTGATGATGTCGATCGGAGAAGGCGCAAAAGCGCAGATTGACAAGCAGATCAGCAGCGTCGGCACCAACGTGCTGACCTTGCAGCCGGGCAACATGAATCGCGGCGGTCGCAACCAGGGCGGGGGCTCGGGAAGGCCCTTCGCCGAAGCGGATGTGGCCGCTGTCGCAGAACTGCCATTTGTGAGGGGAGCGACTGGCATACTCTCCCAATCGGCGAACGCAGTCTCCGAAGAGGCGAACTGGATTACCAACATTCAGGGTGGGGACGCTTCCTTTTTCGAAGTTAACAACTGGCATGTGACAGAGGGTCGGGAGTTTACGGCGCAGGAGGTTCAAGGGGGGCTGCGGTGGCGGTGCTGGGCAAGACGGCGGCCGCCAATCTGTTTCCTGACGGGCGCGCGATCGGGCAACGCATTCGCGTTAACAGTGTTCCCCTTGAAGTGATTGGCATCCCTGAATCCAAAGGACAATCTGGCGGCGGCGGCATGGGTATGGATCGCGACGACACGATGGTCGGCCCGCTGGGAATGGTCCGTAACCGGATTACCGGCGGCAATCGGCAGGTTTCCCGCCATGTCTCGCGAATCCAGGTGCTGGTGCAGGACGGCTATGAGGTGCTGGACGCCCAGGAAGACATCACGACGCTGATGCGGGAGCGCAGAAAAATACAACCGGGCGAACAGGACAATTTTGCGGTTGTTAACTTTGCAGACATGATAAAGCAGCGTGCGGCCGCGACCGAGACGATGAGCATGTTGCTTGCGTTCACGGCGGCGGTTTCGCTGATTGTCGGCGGTGTCGGTGTGATGAATATCATGCTTGTGTCAGTTACCGAGCGTACCCGGGAGATCGGGTTGCGCATGGCGATCGGCGCACGTGGCGGCGACATTCTTCTGCAATTCCTGTTCGAAGCGATCGCGCTCTGCACCCTGGGCGGGCTGATCGGCATGGCAATAGGATGGGTCGGCGTGTTTGTTTACGCGCAGATCGCTAACTCGCCGATGGTGGTCTCCCCCATCATCATCGCAACAGCATTGGGGGCTGCGGCCTCCGTCGGTCTGATCTTTGGCTTCTTCCCCGCCCGCAGGGCAGCCCAGCTCGACCCAATCCAGGCATTGAGACATGATTGACAAAACAATGACCCGCGGCCTGTCCGTGGGCGCTCTCGCCCTCCTCTCCGCTTGCGGACACCTGCCAATCGCAGAGCCAGCCTTCGAGGCGTTGTCGGCCAAGCGCGCCGGCATGCCCACCGACTGGACCGTTGCGCCGATGACCGGCGACCCGGCCGCCGTGATTTCGGACTACAGCGTCTTCCAGGACGCTCAGCTGGTCGCCTACGTGCAGGAAGCGCTCGAGAACAACCGCACGCTGCGCACTGCGATCGAATCCGTTCGCCAGTCGGAAGCCGCCCTGCAACAGACCCGCTCGGGCTTATTCCCGCAGGTGAGAGGTTCAGTGGGCGCCAATACGTCAGCGCCGACAGACAACCTCAACAACAATTTCGACCAGTATTCGTTCGCCCTTAGCGCGCGCTACAATGCCGACATCATGGGCGACCTCAGCGCCTCGATCCAGGCTTCGGCCGCCGGCCTGCGTTCGACGGAAGCAGTTTACGAACAGACCCGCCGCCAGATCGCCGCCCAGGTCGCTCGCTCCTACTTCACCGTGATAGAGCAGGGCCAGCAGCTCGACCTCGATCGCAAATCACTCGAGCGCCAGCGCCAGACGTTCCGCATCACGCAGACCCGGTTCGATGCCGGCTCGATCGCGCGCGACGAACTCGTGCTTGGCGAATCCCGCCTGGCGCAGGCCGAAGACTCGATCCTGGCCAGCGAGGCCTCGGCGCGCGCCGCCGTGCGGGCGCTTGAACTCGCCCTCGGCCGCTTCCCCCAGAACAAGCTGAGCATGCAGGGCGCCCTGCCCGAGCCGCCCACCTCGCCGCCTTTGGGGCTGCCGGAACTGACGATCCGCTCGCGTCCCGATGTTGTGTCGGCCGAACTCAACATGATCCAGACCTTCGCCAACACGCGCATTGCCCAGATGGGTCCGTGGCCGCAGCTGGACGCGAACCTCGCAGTCAGCCTCGCAAACACGACGACCAACACGACGTCGAGCCTTTTCAGCTTCGATAACCTCGCCCTGTCGATTGGTGCGTCGCTGGCGCAGACGATCTTCGATGGCGGCGCGATCGACGCACGCGTGAAGATCGCGACATCACAGGAGCGTGCGGCGCTGGAGCGCTACGGCCAGACGATTATCAACGCCTATGGCGACATCGTCGCGGCGGTCGACACGTTCAACACGCTGGGTTCGCGCAACGTCGCGCTGACGAAAGCTTCGAGCGCGGCGGCGGAAGTGCTTCGCCTCGGCGAGCTGAAGTATCAGGAAGGTTCGGAAAGCCTGCTCAACCTGTTCACTGTGCGTGACAGCGCCGAGCAGGCCGAGTCCAACCTCATCGCCAACCGCCGCGCGCGTCTTGAACAGTGGATCGTGCTGCACACGGCGCTGGGCGGCGATCCGACCAAGGCGCAACCGCTGCCGACGGTGGCCAATACAGCGAACGGGAAGCCGTAGACTTTATCCTATCAAAAGCATGCGGCCGTCGCTTCACAGCGGCGGCCGTTTTGTTTTGGAGAAGCGGTCTACGCGAACATCGCCTTGTATACATCCCGCAGAACGTTCTTCTGCACCTTGCCCATGGCGTTGCGCGGAAGCTCGTCGACGAACACGATCCGCTTTGGCGTCTTGAAGGCCGCGAGGCGTTTGCGGCATTCAGCGATCATGGCAGGCTCGTCGCCTTGCCCGATGACAATGGCGGCGACGCCTTCGCCAAAGTCGGGATGTGGCAGGCCGATCACGGCGCTCTCGGTGACGCCGGGGAGTTCGTCGAGGATCAGTTCGATCTCTTTCGGGTAGACGTTGTAGCCGCCTGAGATGATCAGGTCCTTGGCGCGACCGGAGATCCAGACACGGCCATCGGCGTCCTGGCGCCCGACATCGCCGGTGATGAAGTAGCCGTCCTTGGTGAATTCCTCAGCCGTCTTCTCCGGCATGCGCCAGTAGGCGGAGAAGACGCTGGGACCGCGGATCTCGATGACGGCCGTCTCCTCTCCCCCACCGATGCGGAGATCGACACCGGGGAGCGGATAACCGACAGAACCGGCGAGGCGTTCGCCGTCCAGCGGGTTGGAGGTGATGATCACAGCCTCGCTCATGCCATAGCGCTCGAGGATGCGCTGGCCTGTGCGCTGTTCGAACTCTGCGAAGGTTGTTGGCAGCAGCGGCGCGGAGCCGGAGATGAAAAGCCGTACGTTGCTGGAAGCTTCACGCGTGAAAGCGGCATTCGCGAGGAGGCGCGTGTAGAAGGTCGGCACGCCCATCATCACGGTCGCGCGCTTTAGCCCCGCCAGCACGTCCGCATCCGAGAACTTCGCGAGCCAGATCATCGGACAGCCCGAGAGAAGTGCGCAGTGCATCGCGACGAAGAGGCCGTGCACGTGAAAGATCGGCAGCGCGTGCAACAGAACATCGTCAGGCGTGAAGGCCCAGGCCTTGTACAGCGCGATGGCGTTGGCGGCGAGATTGCCATGCGTGAGCATCGCGCCCTTGGATCGGCCTGTTGTGCCGCTGGTGTAGATGATCGCGGCCAAGTCGTTGTCGGCGCGCGGAACGGGCTCGATCAATTCAGAGAATGATCGGCATTCCTCCAGAAACGTGCGCGGGTCCGTGATGAAGATACGGGGTTCGGCATCGCTGAGAAAGTAAGCAATCTCGGTCGGCGTGTAGGCGGCGTTGAGAGGCAGGAAGACAGCGCCCGCCTTCAGCGCGCCGAGATATATCATCACGCTCTCGATGCTCTTCTCGGCCTGCAGGGCAACGCGATCGCCGGGCGACACGCCTTGCGCCACGAGCCTGCCCGCGACTGCGGAGGTGCCTGACTCCAGCTCCCCGTAAGTTACATTATATCCATCCGCCGTGATGAAGCATGGCCGTGATCTGTCGGCAGGGAACGCCTGTATGAATAGATCATGCAGTCTGTTGCTCATCGGTCACCTGCAGCGCCACGGCGTATGGTCATCTAGCTGACGAATCCTGCGCTGGACATCGGCGCCGCGCAACGCTGTAACTCGTGGATTGAAACATCGAGGGCTAGAGGAATGACGTATCCGATGGAGAAGGGCCTGCGTGAACGCGCGGCCCGCGTCATTCCCGGCGGCATGTATGGCCACCAGGCCGTGGGCGCGCTGCCGGAAGGCTATCCGCAGTTTTTCGCACGTGCTGAAGGCGCCTGGCTGTGGGACGCCGACGGCAATCTGCTGCTTGACCTGATGTGCGCCTATGGCCCGCAGCTGTTCGGCTATGGCAATGCGAAGATCGATCGCGCCTATGTCGACCAGATGGCGACGGGTGATGCGATGACTGGGCCGTCGCCGCTAATGGTCGATCTGGCCGAGAAAATGGTCAGCACGATGCGCCATGCGGACTGGGCGATGTTCTGCAAGAACGGATCGGATGCGACGACGATGGCGCTGATGACGGCGCGCGCGCATACGGGCAAGAATGGCGTGGTGCGCGCGCGGGGCGCTTATCACGGCTCGCAACCCTGGGCAAATCCGCGCCCGCGTGGCATTGCGCCGGGCGATAAGGCCGAGCAACATTTCTGCGACTACAATGATATCGCGAGCCTCGAGGCGGCGGTTGCGACCGCGGGCAAGAATCTCGCTGCAATCTTTGCAGCGCCCTATCGCCACGACGTGTTCGTGGATCAGACGCAGCCCGACGCCGCCTATGCGCGACGTGCGCGGGAGCTGGCGGATGAGACCGGCGCATTGTTGATCGTGGATGATGTGCGTGCGGGCTTCCGCATGGCGCGGGATTGCAGCTGGTCTTTGGTCGGCGTCCAACCTGACCTGTCGTGCTGGGGCAAGGCAATCGCCAACGGACATCCGATCTCGGCGCTGGTCGGAGCGGACAAGGCGCGCGGAGCGGCTGAGAAAATCTACGCCACAGGCTCGTTCTGGTTTGCGGCTGCAGCGATGGCGGCGAGCCTTGCAACGCTGGAGCAGATTCATTCAACCGACTACCTGGAGCGCATCATCCTTATGGGCGAGCGGTTGCGCTCGGGGTTCGACAAGCATGCGCGCAGGCATGGCTTCACGCTGCGCCAGACCGGACCGGCGCAGATGCCGCTGATCCTGTTCGAAAATGATGCAGACATGCGGCTGGGCTATCACTGGTGCTCGCGCATGGTGGCGCACGGGGTCTACGTGCACCCTTGGCACAACATGTTCCTCTCGGCTGCGATGACGGACGAGAATATCGACTTCGCGCTCGCCGCGGCCGAGGAGAGTTTCCGGGAGCTTGAGCAAGCCGCGCCGACGCTGGGACCGAATACGCGCTATCCGGGCCCGAAACGCGGTTGACCGTCCGAATTAACCCCTGTTGACGCTTTCCGGCGCCGAACTAGTCTCCGCGCCGACGCCCGGGGGACCGGGCCTTCCAACAGGACGTACAAAATGAGAAAGTTTCTGCTGGGCGGCGTCGCCGCCTTTGCCATGGCGCTGGCGGGCTGCAATGGCGGCACGGCGACGACCGCCGCCAAGCCGGATGCGGCGACATTCCTGGCCAATTCAGAGAAAGAGCTTTCTGAGTTCTCCGATTACGCCAGCCGCATCGCCTGGGTGAACTCCAACTTCATCACCGATGACACGGACTGGCTGGCCGCCCGAGCGGGTTCGGAGGGCACGCTGATCGGCGTCCGCCTGGCCAATGCGACGAAGGACTACGCCAACGCCACGCTGACGCCCGACCAGACGCGCAAGATGTCGATCCTGCTCGCGGGCATGGTCATTCCGGCACCCTCGACCGGCACGCCGGAAGAGCAGAAGAAGATTTCCGACGAGCTCAATACCATCACGACGAACCTGCAGTCGACCTACGGCAAGGGCAAGTTCACGATCGATGGCAAGGAGCTGAATCTCGAAGAACTGTCGGGCATCCTGTCGGATTCGCGCGATCCTAAGAAGCTGCAGCAGGCGTGGGAAGGCTGGCAGACCATCGCTGTGCCGATGGCCAAGGACTATGCCCGCATGGTCGAGATCGGCAATGCCGGCGCCAAGGAGCTGGGCTTCTCAGACATCGCCGACATGTGGCTGTCGAACTACGACATGCCGTCCAAGGACATGGAAGCGACCGTCGAGAAGCTGTGGAGCCAGGTTCAGCCGCTGTACAACGACCTGCATTGCTACACACGCACGAAGCTCAACCAGAAGTATGGCGACGCGGTGCAACCGAAGACCGGCCCGATCCGCGCTGACCTGCTCGGCAACATGTGGGCGCAGCAATGGAACGGCATCTACGACATCGTAGCGCCGCCCGCCTCCGATCCAGGCTTCGACCTCAACAAAGCGCTGGTCGCGAAGAACTACGATCCGATCAAGATGGTGAAGACCGGCGAGGCCTTCTACACGTCGCTCGGCCTGCCGCCCCTGCCCGATACATTCTGGAAGCGCTCGCTGATTACGCGCCCCGATGATCGTGAAGTGGTGTGCCATGCTTCGGCCTGGAACCTCGATAACCTCGAAGACATCCGGATCAAGATGTGCACGCAGGTGAACGCGGAAGACTTCTCGACCGTCCACCACGAGCTGGGCCACAACTTCTATCAGCGCGCCTACAAGGGTCAGGACTTCCTGTTCCGCAACGGCGCCAACGATGGCTTCCATGAAGCCATCGGCGACTTCATCGCGCTGTCGATCACGCCGGAATATCTGAAAGAGATCGGCCTGATCTCAAAAGTGCCATCGGCAGACGCCGACATCGGCCTCTTGATGGACCGCGCGCTCGAGAAGGTCGCCTTCCTGCCGTTCGGCCTGAAGGTCGACAAATGGCGCTGGCAGGTTTTCCGCGGCGAGACGACGCCTGTGCAATACAATCAGGCCTGGGTCGACCTTGGCCTGAAGTATCAGGGCATCACGCCTCCGGGGCCGCGCCCGGCTGACGCGTTTGACCCCGGCGCGAAATTCCACGTGCCGGGTAACACGCCTTACCTGCGCTACTTCCTGTCGTTCATTCTGCAGTTCCAGTTCCAGAAGGCCGCGTGCGATCAGGCCGGCTGGACCGGACCGCTGCATCGCTGCTCGATCTACGGCAATAAGGAGGTGGGCGCGAAGTTCACCAAGATGCTGGAGATGGGAGCGAGCAAGCCATGGCCGGACGCGCTCGAAGCGTTCACGGGTACGCGCGAGATGGATGGCTCAGCGCTGGTTTCCTTCTTCGCGCCGCTGCAGACGTGGCTGAAGGAACAGAACAAGGGCCAGACCTGCGGCTGGTAAGGTTTGACTGAGAGCGATTGGCAGAGCGCCGCCTCGGAAACGGGGCGGCGTTTTTGTTCGTGAGAGGCCAGTTGGTTCTGTCATGGAGCGCGACTAGGGTTTCCACAGACGGAGAGATCATGTTGCGTGTCCTGATTGCGATAGTTGTTCTGGCGCTCGCTGCGTGCGCGTCTCAGCCTGCATTCGATCCGGCGACGCCGCCGCTTGTGCTGACAGGCGAGCTCACGCGAGCGGATCATCAGACATATCGCGAGATTTCGTTCAGCCCGCCGCCGGGCACGGGACGGATCAGCATCGACTTCAGCTATACCGGCAGGGATCAGAAGACCGTCATCGATATCGGCGTGCGGGATCCGGGGGGACAGCGCGGGTGGAGCGGCGGGAACAAGTCGCACATCGAGATTGGTGAAACCGACGCCACGCCATCCTACCGGCCGGGCGCCATCCAGCCGGGCAAATGGAAGCTGGTTCTCGGCATTCCCAATATTCGGGAGGGGCAGACAGCGGCCTACAAGGCCACGATCACATTTGCGGCGGGGAGCGGCATGCAGGAGGCAGCGACGCTGGCCGACGTCTCGAAAGCGATACCTACGGAATCTGGATGGTATCGCGGCGACTTCCACACGCACACGGCGCACTCGGATGGATCATGCGATGTCGACGGCATGCGCGCGCCCTGCCCGGCGCTCCACACCGCAAATGCCGCCCGCGATGCTGGTCTCGATTTCGTGGCGATTACGGATCACAACACGATCACGCAGTTGGCCGACATTCGGGCGATGCAGGCCAGCTATCCAAAGACACTGCTGATCCCCGGCACCGAGGTGACGACTTTCTTCGGGCACGCAAATGTCGTCGGCAATGCCGACTTTATGGACTTCCAGTTAGGAAGTCCGCGCTTGCCGACGCTGTCGAACCTGTTCGACGAGGCTACAGCGCAAGGCGCGTTCGTTTCGGTCAATCATCCGGGCCTGCCCTCCGGCGAGATCTGCATGGGGTGCGGCTGGGTCGCGAAGGATACGGACTGGTCGCGCGTGACTGCCATAGAGGTGATCAATGGCGGCATGCTGCGTACGAGCGGTTCGGACGAGGGCGGCATTGCGTTCTGGGACAAGCTGCTGAAGCAAGGCCACCGCATCACCGCCATCGGCGGCAGCGACAATCATGATGCGACCGACACGACAGGGGCAAAGCAATCGCCCGTCGGCGCGCCCGCCACCGTCGTCTACGCCGATGAGCTCTCGACGCAGGGCATCATCGCCGGCGTGAGGTCCGGCCGCGTCTTCATCGACGTTGCGGGTCTTCCCACAGCCTCGCTGGATGCGAACGCCCGGGCGGGCAAATCAATCGCTATGGGAGGCGAGCTTGAGCTGGAGCCTGGTCAGGACGCCATGGTCATGATCATCTCGTCAGACCTGCCCGCGACTGCGCAGCTCCACGTGGTGACGCATAACCTCACCGTCGATGGCCGGACCGCGATAAGCCCCCCTCCCAGCCGCCCAAACGCGCGTTTCGAAGTCTCGAGCGCGCGGCTCGTCCCCGGCGCGCTGAGCGGCTATCTGCGTCCTGAAATCCGCGACGCCGCCGGCAAGCTCCTGCTCCTCGGCAACCCGCTCTATTTCACCCGTGCGGCGGCTCCCTGATGGGCGAGTGCCGGAATAGTCCCATAGTTAAAGGCCATCCGATTGCGGGTATTGCGCAGTTGTCGTTCTGCTTCCGCTAGAATTCATGACGCCTCACCTGTCCAAATCCCGGTGTTTGGCAATTGTGGCCGCCTTCCATCGCGGTTAGTCTGTGGCCGGGACTAGGGGTGGCCTGTGGCGTGGGACGTGGAAAATGCTTGAGATCGTAGCGATTGTCGGGGCCGTCCTGCTTGGACTGCTTCTGATCTTCCTGGTCTACCGGGCGGCCCGCACCTACGACGCCGGGGCGCACGCGACTTTCATCACTACCAAGGGCGGAAATTTCTATGGCGCCCTTCGCGCGCCGATGACGATCTGGGATCCCACCATCAAGGTGCTGCGCGAGAAGCACGCGCCTGACCTCAGGATCATGACAACGGACGCCACCGGCGCCTTCTATGAGAAGTCGCTGGTCAACCGCGGCAATGGCGAGATCTCGCTGCGGGTTCATACCTGCGCGCCGCGCCCCTTCATGTCGACCACCACCGACAAGCGCATGCTGCTGATCAAGACGAAAGTAGCCTTCGCGCTCGACATCGAACGCATCCAGATTCCGACTCAGATGGAGTCGTTCGGCACGACCCTGGCGGCGCGCATCGAGAACCTGTTCGACAACGCCGTGAGCGAGTACGAGGACCAGGACGTCTTCAAGCATCAGCGCGAGATCGAGCATCGCGTACTGAGGGATCTCCGCGAGATGGAGTTCCCCGCCGACGAAAGCCAGGCGCTTGGCATGCCACTGGGCATCACGGTCTACGAAGCGATGTTCTCGTTCGAGCGACCGCAGAAGCCGATCAACCGCGATCTCGCCAATGGTCCGATGGCCTATGACAACGAACATCTCGACGACCTGGTCGACATGCTTGAGAAAGCCGATCCGAAGACGGTCGAAGTTCTGATGCGCATGCTCGAACTGCAGACCCGTCAGAACATCGTGCAGATGCTGTGCAAGTCCGGCGGCCTTGTTGCCTTCACTGCGCAGGAGCTTGGTCTGTCGGAGCGCACGGTCGAGCGTGCACACTGGGGTGCCAACATCATGAAGGACATGACCCCGCCGCCAGTCGCGGTCACTGCCCCTGCCGCAACTCCGGTCACGACAGAAACCGCGGTCGCCAAGCCGGTCGATCCGGCCACCGCCTACTACGGCCTCGGCGCACCGAAGGGACAGAAGGCTGCTGAACCGACGCCTTCCAAGGACGCCTGACCCGGGTTATCCGGCGGCGTGGCCATCGATCGCGAAGACCAACTGGACAGACTGAAACGGATCGGCCTGATCGTGGGCCGTACGCTTGAAGCCATGCGTGGCGCCGCGCAGCCCGGCATGACTACCGCTGAGCTGGACGCCATTGGCGCGAAGCTGCTGGAACTGGAAGGCGCACACTCGGCCCCGTAGCTGGCCGACAACTTCCCCGGCACCACCTGCAACAGCGTGTTTCCCGCCATCTCCCATGGCACTCCCGGCAGCCGGGTGCTGCGCGCAGGCCAGCTTGTGAACATCGATGTGTCCGCCGAGAAGGACGGCTATTGTGCCGATATCGGCGCGAGCTTTGTGCTGCATGCCAAGGACGCGGCGCTGGATGCGCTGTGCCGCTATGGCAAGCGCGCGCTGTGGACTGGGATCCGCGCCGTGAAGACCGGCGGCGCGCTGAATGCGCCGGGCATCGCGATCGAAGAGTTCGCGCGCAAGAACCGCTACATGCTGATCCGCAATCTCGCGAGCCGTGACGTGGGCGGCGCACTGCATGAAGAACCGGGCGAGATTCCGACCTGTCGCGACATGTCGGAGCGGCGCCGCATCCACGAAGGTCTGGTGTTCACGCTCGAGCCCTTCCTGTCGCGCGGCGCAAGCTGGGCGGTGGATGGCACGGATGGCTGGACGCTCTTTGCCGACACGCCAGCCCCGACGGTGCAGTTTGAGCACACGATGGTCGCGACGAAAAACGGATCGGTGATCACGACGCTTGCGACCTGATCTGACGGCTTATAGCACTCGCCCCGGATTCATCCGGCCCTGCGGATCAAGTGCGGCTTTGACAGCGCGCATCATATCCATCTCGACTGCAGATTTTCGCCAGGCAAGTTCCTCGCGCTTGAGACGGCCGATGCCGTGCTCGGCGGAGATCGAGCCATTGAGACTGGCGATCAGATCGTGCACCGCCTTGGACAGCGGCAGGCCATCCTGCTCGACAAAGCGATCCTGATCGGCGCCCGGCGGAGGCGTGATGTTGAAGTGAATGTTACCGTCGCCGACATGACCGAAAGCAATGACATCCGCGCCGGGCTGCATCTGATGCGCCAACGCCGCGCCGCGCTCCATGAATTCGGCCACGCGCGAGACGGGCACGGAGACATCGTGCTTCAGCGCCTTGCCGTGCGCGCGTTCGGCAACGGCGATGTTCTCGCGGATCTTCCAGACCATGGCCTTCTGCGCTTCGCTTTCGCAGATGACGGCGTCGGCAGCGATGCCCTGCTCGATCGCGTCGCCCAGCATCGTCTCGATCATGTCGCGGGCGCCTTCGACGCGGGGCAGCGATAGCTCGACCAGAACACGCCACGGCAGAGCCGAGGGCAGTGGGTCGCGCGTGTCGGGGATGTGTGTCAGCACAAGCTGCAGGCCGAGCTGCGGCACGATCTCGAAACCGGTGACGGAGCCGCCACTGGCCTGCTTAGCCAACTGCAGAAGTTCGACGGCCTTGGCGGGTGACTGGACCGTGACCCAGGCGGTCTCCTTGACGGCGGGCTTCGGAAAGAGTTTCAGCGTCGCTGCCGTGACGACGCCAAGTGTGCCCTCTGCGCCGATGAAGAGGTGTTTGAGATCGTAGCCGGTGTTGTCCTTGCGCAGGCCGCGCAAGCCATTCCACACGCGGCCATCCGGCAGCACGGCTTCGATGCCGAGCACGAGGTCGCGCATCATGCCATAGCGCAGCACGCCGACGCCGCCTGCATTGGTGGAGATCAGGCCGCCAATCATCGCGACGCCCTGCGCGCCAAGCGATAGTGGGAATAGCCGGCCGTTCTCGTCTGCGATTTCCTGCGCACGCGTCAGCACGACGCCGGCCTCCAGCGTCATCGCGTCGTTCAGGACATCGACTTCGCGCACGCGGCTCATGCGCTTCAGCGAGATCAGGACCTCGCCATCGGGCACCGAGCCGTTGACCATGCCGGAATTGCCGCCCTGCGGGTTCACCGCAAAACCATACTCAGCGCACAGCGTTATCGCCTTCGCGACTTCCTCGGTCGAGGACGGCTTCACCAGCACAGGCGTCGAGCCATGCCAGCGGCCGCGCCAGTCCTGGATATGGGGCGCTATTTCATGAGCGTCGGTGGAGACGCCTTTAGGGCCTAACGCGTCGGTGAGCCGTGCGATGAAGGTGGAGATGCGGTCTCCGAGATCGTCCGCCATGGCGAATGTCCTAGCCGATAAGGTCCTGCTTTTCGCAGGTTCGCACGCCGGTCTCAACCTTGGTTGTGGTGAAGTTGGCGCCGAAGTCGCCTTCGAAACGGAAACCCTTGGGCGTGCGGCGCATCACAAAACAGCTGAGGCTGGCGTAATTGTCGTCTTCATACGCAAAGCAGGCCTTGCCTTTGGGCGTGATGGTGAGCCGGCCGTGCATATCGCCCTGCCCCGTCTCGTAAAGCGTTTCGCCCCTCGGATCGATGCATTCGCGCCAGCGGAAATCGGTTCCATCCGCGACGCCTTCCATGCGGATACCGAAAAGCGCCGACTTGAGTTCCTGCGCCTTCATGGCCGGGGGACGTTGATTCCGGGGCGGCGTCTGCGCTTCCGCGAGGCCACACGCTGGGAGGGCCAGCGCTACAAGCAATATCAGGCGTCCGATCATCCACTACCCTTTCGGCGCGCCTATCTGTGGCGATCAGGGGGCGATTTCCTTGAGCGTCCATTGCTGTTCGGGAAGCGGCAAGCATGCGCCCATTCGCAGCACGTCACGGCCTTCCTCGATCGTCACGACGATGCACTTGCCTTCGAGATTGACGAGGTTGGCGGAGGCGGTCAGCGACCATTTCTGCGCGGGCATATTCCAGCATTGGCCGAGCGCCAGCGAGTTGAAGGCATAGCCGCTGGCGAGGCAGCTGCTCATCATGCGGAACTGGCTGGGCGCGCTGGAGTCGAACGAAAAGACGCGGCCAAGCCGAGCATCGCACGCGACGAGGCCAAGCGAGCCATCCGTGCCGAGGCACTTGCCGGGACGCGACACTGCTTCGAGCATGCCGGTGATCGGATGCAGATAGGCGGGGTCGTTTGCGACCGCGCGCCAGCGGTGAGCGGGAAGCCCGACAGGACATTCGCCCGCGTAGACCCGTTCGCCGCTGCGGCTCGAGTTTCCGAGCAGGGACAGGCAGCGGCCAACGGCGCTGCGGATTTCGCCTTCGGGCGTGACGGTCCATGTCTGTTCGAGCGCGCCGTTGCACGTAACTGCAGACAGCTGCGGGTAGGAGCCCTTGCCGTGCGGTGCGAGGCAGAGATCGCCATTTCGGATCGGCCCCGGGGCGCCCGCGGGAAGCACAAAGGTCTGAATGGCGGAGCCATCGCAGGGGCGGCTTTCACTCTCGCCTCCACGTCCGCTCAGCGACACGCACATGCCCGGTAGTTGTTCGTGCTGGAGCGACATCGCCAGAGTTACTGCAGGAACAGGCGGCGCGGCAGGATCGGTCGCGGGAACCGCGAGCGTTGCAGCTGGGGCCTCAGCGACTGCGGGCGCCGTCACAGCTTCAGGCGCAGGCGGAGGGGTGACTGCATCCGGCACGACCGGCGCAGAAGCTGGCGCATCAACGACCAGTGCGACCGGATCGATCACAGGCGCGGGTTCCTGAAGGCTGACCAATGGCTCGGTGATGGCGGCTGTCGCTGGCGCATCGGTCGCAGGCGGAACGTCAGGGATTGCGATGGAGGTCACGAGGATATCGTCGGCGGGGCGGTCTATCGGGAGCGTCGGTTCAGCCGCCGGCGTTACAGTCGCAGCATCATCGGCAGGGGCGACAATCGGCGCGGATTGCGGCGACGAGCCGGCGTCCTGCGCACTTGCGGGCGCGGACATCCAGAGGCCTGCCATAGTCGCGAGGAGCGCCGCAAATCTCATCCGTTCATCCCTTCCCTGCCTCCCTCTTCACGTTAAGGCAGCCTAGCACAAGGCCTCATAACAGTTCGCTGACGGCGGCTTGACGGATATGCACCGGAAGCGTCCAAAAAGCCTTAAGATCAAGGAGAAATGTGATGGCCTACGCCCCGTTCAACCTCACCGGAAAAGTCGCGCTGGTGACAGGCGGAAACAGGGGCATCGGGCTGGGTTTTGCGGAGGCGCTGTCCCAGGCTGGCGCATCGGTGGCGATCTGGGGATCCAGCGAGAAGAACAATGCCGAGGCTGTGAAAAAGCTGGGCGGCGCCACCCGGGCCTGGACGGTCAACGTGGCGGACGAGACGCAGGTGGCCGACGCCATGGTTGATGTGGCGAAGCATTTCGGCCGGATCGACTCGGTGTTTGCAAATGCGGGCATTGGCGGCGGCGCAAAATCATTCTCGGAGTTCCCGACCGACGTTTATCGCCGCGTGCTGTCAGTGAACCTTGATGGCGTTTTCTTCACGCTGCGCGAGGCCGCAAAACACATGGTCGAGCGGGCCAAGGGCGGCGATCCGGGCGGGTCTCTGGTGGGCATCGCTTCGCTGGCGGCTATCGAGGGCGCGGCGCGCAACGAGGCGTATGCGGCGACCAAGGGCGCCGTGATCTCGATGATGAAATCGATCGCGGTCGAGCATGCGCGGTATGGCGTGCGGGCGAACTCGATCCTGCCGGGCTGGATCGCGACAGACATGACCCAGGGCGCGCAGGACAATCCGGCTTTTGCCGACAAGGTAATCCCGCGCGTGCCGATGCGGCGCTGGGGCGAGCCCAAGGATTTCGGCGGTGTCGCGGTCTATCTGACCTCGGATGCGTCGAGCTACCACTCGGGAGATTCGTTCGTGGTCGATGGCGGGTACTCGATTTTCTAGATTTGAAATTGGTCGGGGACAGCCGTGATTCAGAGAATCGTCGTGACCGCTCTTGCACTATTCTTCGCTTGCGGATGCGCAACATACGAAGCGCGGACAATGCCTCCGCGATCAGCCGCCGAAAAAGCCGCGTTGGCGTCCGAAGTAGCTGCGTTGATGTATACTCCCAAGGCGGCGATGGCAGCGGTGCAAGCGCTCAGCCACGACATGATCCCAAACAGCTCTCTACTTTGCGCCGGAGTTGAAGAAAGGTTTGTCTCCGATTGCGATGCGCGAGTTGTCAAACTTCGTCCCGAACTCACAGCCGTATTCTGGGAGGCGCTGGACCCGTCTTTTGTGAATGGCAACATGTTACTCGAACAGACAGCGAGCGCGCTGGTAAGCCTATACACCGACGGGGAGCTAGCAAAAATGAAGGACTTCTACTCCTCGCCGGAAGGCCGCTCTATTGTGCAGAAACAACCTGAACTTATCGCACAAGCCTCGAAGGAAATGGCGGTAGCTATGCAAATGGCGCTGCCAAGAATGATGAAGCGTGTGAACGAAGTCCTCGATGAAAGCTTCGAAATTTCTTCGCCGGTGGCGAAGCCAAACTAGTTGGTCGTCCAAACGACTACATGCCTTGGGAAACCCAGTCGTTTCTCGATTATCGATAAATTCGCTCGCAATGCGAATTCTGGCTTGGTAAGGGGTCGGGTCCCTCAACAGCCAGAGGCCTGATCGATGATCCGACTCCCGCGTTTCCCTGCCCTCGCCATTCTCATGGCCAGCACTGCGCTGGCCAGCTGCACGACGGCGCCGCCTGTGGATAGCGGAAGCCAGATCGCGACGCCGCCCGTGATCGCCACGCCGGCGCCGACGCCGCCTGCGCCACAGCCGGTGCTCTCCTCATGTGGACCCAACGAGACGCCGTTCAAGTCGAACGCGGCGGCGGGCGGCGGACTTTCGATCAAGCCGCTGGACTTCACGTGCAAAGAACTGGCGAACGGACTGCGGATCTACGCGATGCCGGACAAGGACACGGCGAGTGTGTCAGTGGCGGTCTGGTACGACGTCGGATCGAAGGATGACCCCAAGGGACGTTCGGGCTTTGCGCACCTGTTCGAACACCTGATGTTCAAGTCGACCACCAACCTGCCGCCGGAAGGATTCGACCGGCTGACGGAAGATGCGGGCGGGTTCAACAACGCATCGACGTGGAATGATTTCACGAACTACTACGAGACCGTGCCGGCCAATCACCTCGAGCGCGTGCTGTGGGGCGAGGCCGAGCGCATGGGCTCGCTGGTGATCGACGACGCCAATTTTGCAAGCGAGCGCGAGGTGGTGAAGGAGGAGCTGCGCCAGTCCGTGCTGAGCCGCCCTTATGGCAAGCTGTTCTCGCTCTACATGCCGCAGGCGTCGTATTCGGTTCACCCTTACGGCCGGCCGGGTATCGGCTCAATCGAGGATCTCGATGCGGCGACGGTCGGCGATGTGCGCGCCTTCCATGCGGCGTACTATCGGCCTGACAATGCAGTCATGGTTGTGTCAGGCAATTTCGATCAGAAGCAGCTGGATGCCTATGTCGAAAAATACTTCGCCGGCATCAAAACGCCGGCGCGTCCGATCCCGCGCGTGACCGCAGTTGAGCCCGAGCGCAAGGAAGCAAAGAGCTATACCGTCTATGAGCCGAACACGCCGCTTCCCGCGGTGGTGGTCTCGTGGCCGACGCCGGATGCGGCAAGCCCCGACAACCCTGCCCTGATCCTGATGGATGCGATCCTGACCAGCGGACAATCCTCGCGGCTGTACCAGTCGCTAGTCTATGACCAGCAGATCGCCTCCGACGTTGGCTCAAATTTCGAGATCAATGCGCAGCCGGGCGTCTATGCGCTCTACTCGATCCTCTCCGAAGGCAAGACGGCCGAGCAAGGCGTTGCGGCCCTGCAGGGCGAGATCAACAAGATGCGCGACGGACTGGTGACGCAGGCCGAGCTCGACGAGGCGCGCAACGAGATCATCACGGGTGCGCTGCAAGGACGTGAGACATCGGACGGACGCGCGGACGATCTGGCGCGATCGATCATCCTGTTCAAGAACCCGCGCGCCTCCGACGAACAACTCGCGAAGCTGCAGACCGTGACGGCGCAGGACATCCAGCGTGTTGCGAAATCGATCATGCAGGATACGAAATCGGTGACGATCAATTACCTGCCGGAAGAGACGCAGAAGGGCGCGGCGGAAGCCGCGTTTGCCGATGCGCCGACAATCGTGACGTCCGCGATCAACATTGCGACGGCGGATATTCCGGTTTTCACGCTGGCGCCTGAGGCCTCGCGCGTGTCGGCGCCGGAAGCCGGCGCAGCGGTTGCCGCGAAAGTGCCGCCCTCTGTCGAAAAGACGCTGGCCAATGGATTGCGCGTGGTGATTGCGCCGAAACCCGGCCTGCCGCTGATCAGCGCCAGCCTGCGCGTTGGCGCGGGCGCATCGCTCGATCCGGCGAAGAAGCTTGGGCTTGCCTCGATGACGGCTGAGCTGATGACGCGCGGCACCAAGTCACGTTCGGCGACCGAGATCGCGAGCCAGATCGAAAGTCTTGGCGCATCGATCGGGGCGAGCGCGGGACCGGATGCGTCCGACGTGTCGATCTCGACGCGCTCGGACAAGGTCAGTGCAGCATTCGCGATCATGGCGGACGTGGTGCAGAATCCGGCCTTCGCTGGCGAAGAGCTGAAACGGGCGCGACAGGAAACGCTGGACGGGCTGATGCTCCAACTGCGGCAGCCGTCGAGTGTCGGATCGATGGCGATGACGCGCGCCCTGTTTGGCGCCGCGCCCTATGGCAATGTGATGACGCCGGAGACGCTGAAGGCGCTGAACACGAAAGACCTGCTGGCGTTTCACAGGTCGGCATGGAAGCCGGGATCGTCGGTGCTGGTGATCGCAGGCGACATCACGCCGGAGGCTGGCTTCAAGCTGGCCGAGACGGCGTTTGGCGGCTGGGCTGGCGCCACGGGCGGAGCCGCTGCGACGACGGCAACGGCTGCCAAGACGCCGGCGCCGAAGTCGGTTGTGGTCGACATTCCGCAGGTTGGCCAGGCGGCTGTGCTGCTCGGACGTGTCGGGCCGTCGCGGCTATCGACGGACTATGTGCAGACGGCGGTGGCGAATGCCGTGCTGGGCGATGGCTATTCCTCGCGCCTCAACTCGGAAATCCGCATCAAGCGCGGCCTGTCGTATGGGGCGCGGTCGGGACTCGCGGCGCGCAAGTCGAGCGGGCCGATCGTGGCGAGTGCACAGACGCGGAACGACGCGGTGCCGCAGGTGATCGACCTGATGATCTCGGAGTTCACGCGGCTCGGTAACGAGCCGATCGGGGACAAGGAATTGGCGGCGCGCAAGGCTTACATCATCGGCGGCTTCGGTCGTTCGGTGGAGACGACGTCGGGCGTCGCTGGGCAGTACTCTGCTCTCGCACAGTTCGGCCTGCCGCTGGAAAAACTGCAGACCTATTCGTCGGATATCGCGGCGGTGACGGCGGAACAGGCGGGAGCGGCGGCGCGCAATTACTTCGATCCGGCGAAGGCCACTCTGGTTGTCGTGGGCGATGCGGCGAAGTTCTGGGATGATGTGAAAGCGAAACGCGGGGGCATGGAGCGCATCAACATCGAGAAGCTGAAGCTTGGGTCGCCGACGTTGAAGTAGACGCATGCGGATGCGATCTCGCTGATAGGGTCAGCGAGGTGAGTGTTTTGCGATTTTGGTTGAGATGCAGGGGCGGGCCGCGGCAGTTGAGGCTGCCCCCTCCGTCTCGCGACGACGACGTCGCGATCCACCTCCCCCGCCTGGCGGCGAGGGAGGCAAGAGAGCGGTACACTTTGCCTCCACCGGCGAAGCCGGGGGAGGTGGCGTGCGCAGCACGTCGGAGGGGGAAGCTGCGCACGGTCAGTAGCTCACGCTGGCTGATGCCGAAGCGTTCGCGGATGTGGTCGACATAAGAGTCGATGATCGCGTTCATGTTGCGGAAGGCGTGTGCGAAGTCGCGCAGGCGCTTCTGCGTGTAGGCCCAGTCTGTTGAGGGCGGGAAGACTTCGAGCGCAACGCCGCGGGGATGCCAGCCGATACGGCGGTAGGCCTGGCGCCAGAGCGCATAGTCGAGGCGAGCTTCGGCGAGCGCGAGGAGCAAGGCGAAGCGGTCGCGGATGCTCTGGCTGGCCTGGGACGCGGACGCAGCTTTGCGTGCGCTGGTCATCGCGAAGATGATCAGCGTCCAGAAGCTGAGCATGACTCCCATCAGGGCTGGGACGTCACGCAGCAGCCACAGAGGGAAGCTCCGACGTTTCATGGGCATGAGTTTAAACCGGCCGCGAGCCCGGCCGGTTTGCGGTGTGGTTTCCCGCTTGTTTTTGCGGGCAAGTTGTTGAGAGTGTTGCGGAAGTTTTCTGGCTATCCGCGGAATCTGGACACCCGCCTTCCAACAAAAGGGGGCGTAACTCTGGACCGCCGCCGATGCTCCGAGCTTGCCAAGCGTCGCATTGCGCGGTGAGACTGCGGAAAACGAGAAACGGCAGGGACGGGACATCATGACCGACAGGAAAACGTCTTCGGGGCGTGAGGCATTGCGCACGGGTTGGTCGCGGCGCGGGCTATTGCGTGGCGGCGCGGCGATTGCCGGGGTGATGGCGATGCCCGGCTGCGCCATGGCGCAGGGACGCCGGATCAGCCCCGGACAGAAGATCAATGTGGCGGCGATAGGTGCGGGCGGTCAGGGCTCGTCCAACATGTCGGCGCTGACGGGCGAGAACATCGTCGCTTACGCCGATGTCGATCTCGGGCGTGTTTCACGGTCGCTGCGTGACAAGGATGGCGTGGTGAGGCCGGAGCGGGTGGCGCTGAACGCGGCCTACGAGAAGGCGCAGCACTTTGTCGACTACCGCGAGATGCTCGACAAGCGGAAGGACATTGATGCGGTCGTGATCGCGACGCCAGACCATCATCACGCGCTGGCCGCGTGCATGGCGATGGAGCGCGGGCTGCACGTGTTCGTGCAGAAGCCCCTCACCTACTCCGTCAACGAGGCGCGTCAGCTTCTCAAGCTCGCGCGGGCCAATCCGAAGCTGGTGACGCAGATGGGCAACCAGGGGCACTCGGGTGACGATGGCCGGCGCGTGGTGGAGCTGGTGCGTGGCGGCGCGATCGGCAAGGTGAAGGAGGTTCACGTCTGGACCAACCGGCCGGTGTGGCCGCAGGGCGTGGGCAAGCCTGAGGCCAAGCCCGTGCCCGCAACGCTGGACTGGGACAAGTGGCTGGGACCGGCGGATGTGGATTGGGGTTACAATCCGGATTACGCGCACTTCAACTGGCGCGGCTGGTTGCCGTTTGGCTCCGGAGCTCTTGGAGATATGGGCGCGCACCTGATCGACTTCCCGATCTGGGCGCTGGACCCCGGTCTGCCGACGCGCGTCGAGACGCGGCACACGCTGTGGGGCGGCGACACCGATCCGTGGGACTACAAGCGCCCTGAGGTGCTGACGAGCTTCCCGCTCGGCACGATCACGCAGTATGAGTTCGGCAAAGCCAAGGGCGGTCCAGTGACGCTGAAATGGTATGACAGCGGTCTCGCGCCGCCGACGCCGCATGGCCTGCCGGCAGGCGTGAAGCTGAGCGAGGAAGGCGGCGTGCTGTTCGTGGGCGATCAGGGCTCGCTGCTGCACGAGACCTATGGCGAGAAGCCGACCGTGTTTGGCGGCGATGCGCCGGCGCGTGCGGCGAAGATCGCGCAGTCCATCCCACGCATCCAGGGCGGCATGAAGGGTCACGAGCAGAACTGGGCGCGGGCGATCCGTGGCGAGGAGACGATCTCCTGCCCGTTCGAACATGCGGCTCAGCTGACCGAGACGATGTTGCTGGGCATTGTGGCGATGCAGGCGGAAGCGCCGATCGAGTATGATGGCGCAACTGGTCGCGTGACGAATATCGAGAGCGCCAACGCGCTGCTCGGGCGGACGTATCGCCAGGGGTGGGCGTTGCCGGCCTAGACGGCGAAACCGCCGAATCGGATGACGCAGATCACGGGGGTGAGGACGGCGAGGACGATCGCGGCCGCCAGCACCATCGTGGTCATGCGCGCCTGCGTGAGTTCCGCTTCCGCAACGAAGTCGATGAAGAAGCTGCGGACGGTGGGCGGCTCGAAGCGTTGCTGGAGGAACCAGGGCGCCATGCGGGCGGCAAGCCAGAGGGCGCCTGCCGTGAGCGCGAAGCACGGGATGAACAGCATGAGGCCGAAGCCCAGCGTTCCGACGTTCTCGATCACGGTGATGCTCCCAACCTGAAGCGTGCACGCTGATTCATTCGTGACTCGCCGTCAAACCGGCAGGACGACGCACACGTATGAAGTTCCATGCCCTGCAAAAGCCAGGAGTTCATGTATCCTCTGGCCTGCCCGGTACGTATCAGCTTGTGATTCTGCTCAACCAGCGTGGAACTGGCCCCATATCCGACTTTGGGCGCCTGTCCGCCACAGGGAGACCGATATGACCCTCTCAGCCCGCCTTGCCCCCATGCGACTTGCAGGCGCCGCCGCCGCCCTCGCCCTGATGTTTGGCGCCTGCGGCCTCAACCTCGCCAGCGCTGCCGATCTCAACAAGCCGATCCCGGCCGCCATCATCGACGCGGCGAAGGCCAAGGCCGCAACCAGCGAAACACTTGTGCTGGCGGGCGGATGCTTCTGGGGCCAGCAAGGCGTGTTCCAGCATGTGAAGGGCGTGACCAAGGTCGTCGCGGGCTATTCCGGCGGCACGAAGGAAACCGCGACCTATCCGCAGGTGACAACGGAAAAGACGGGCCACGCCGAAGCGGTGGAGATCACCTTCGATCCGCGCGTCGTGTCGGCGGGAGACCTGCTGCGCATCTTCTTTTCAGTGGCGCATGATCCGACGCAGCTGAACCGGCAGGGGCCGGACTTTGGGCCCAGCTATCGTTCGGAAATCTTCTACGCGACGCCGAAACAGCAGGAGATCGCGACGGCGTACATTAAGCAACTGGGCGAGGCGAAACTGTTCTCGGGCCCGATCGTCACCAAGGTGGAGGCGCTAAAGGCCTTCTACCCGGCCGAGGATTATCACCAGGATTTCCTGATCCATAACCCGACGCACGGCTACATCGTCGTCAACGACCTGCCGAAGGTCGCGAACTTCAAGCGCGTGTGGCCGGACCTTTATGTCGAGAAGCCGGTGATGATCACGAAGATGGGGTCTTAGGACAGATCCGGCCGCTGCGCGGCCAGCCCCCTCCGTCGGCTTCGCAGCCAC